>NZ_JBQFMI010000002.1:0-650930 GCF_056531755.1 Ruegeria sp. L11 | reverse complement strand
CTATTGGCTGAGAAAAGAAGAAATCCAAACCGATCAGCAGGAGCAAAAAGTAGCTTAAATTACACCGAAATCTGTCCAAACATTGGGGAGTTGCTCAGTATTCTACGAGTTGCCTAAGTGTTCGCATTACAAGAAGTAAGGAAAACCGCCCGTTTAGGTCAACTCAATATGGTTCAAGGCTAAGTTGGAGGTTTGCTATGGGTTTCCCTCCGAAAAATTACTTGGTTGTCGCAAGCACTGATGCACCAACAGTTTGATTTTCTTCAGAAAAGCTCAATATCACTTCGTACCTTATTACCGTGTCAAAACCGGTAAAGGTTCTAATCATTGATGGTGTTTGTTTGCGGTACTGCTCTACCGTCCAATAGCCGGTCATTGATGCCACCGGTTGATTTTCTCTAGTCGGCACGAAGCTTTTGCTTCGATACCTATGAGGTCCTGCAACCTCAAATTGATGGTATGCAAACCAGTTTTGAATCCTATCTTGATTTGACAGGCTTCTAGCTATCCGAAATACACAGACTGCGGCTTCCTGCCCCGTACCAACACTGTCCCAATCAAACTTAAGTAGGTTTGGTTGTTTTTTGTTTCGTTCTTCTTCTACGAGGCAACTCTGCACATCTGGATATGCGTGAATTGCCTTTCGAAACTGGTTCCATCGAGCTTGTTCAGAGTCCATTACATATCCGAGAAACATGTATGGCTCGTCTCCTTGGGTGGATAAACGGTCATACTCAATCGTACAGCTATCGTCAGACCGGCAATGCTCCCAAACGTCAACAGGGGCGCTCTCAGACAAAGCCGCATACCCGGAGCAAAACCACACGAGTGACGATGCGACCACCAAATATCCAGCCCATTGCTTTGTCATAAAAACACTCACTCAACCACAGGCGGTGCGCCTGATTCATGTTCTCCTTATGGGCACAAATCATTGTGCTACCAGTCGGGTTTACCTTACCTGACCACTTCACAACCTCTGTTTCCACGAGTTTCATCGACAAACCCAATTCGCCCCGACACCTAGAACTCGTAAAGCTCCTTTCCCGTCAATCAGACAGGGAGCAGCAATTGTTACTCGGGCCTCAACACCCCCCTTCCCTGTCCTTGATCCTGAGGGGTGGGCTAGAGGCAAAGGTTCACGCCTGCCGGGTCAGCTTTGAGAGCCGGACCCATTGCGGGCGACCTGAACACAGGCGCTAGGCCCGCTGTATCACCAGCCCCCCCGAACGCTCAGATCCCGGCTTCTCGAACACCCGTTTTCAAGGGGGGTGCGGCCATTTATCTTGATCCAGATCAAACTCGGCCATTGAAGGTCGCCCCTACGCATTCTAAAACCAGCAGGAATCCCGCGCGTTGGAGAGGTCCGGCTACGCGGTGTAGTTGCAACAGGAGGCACCTATAATGGCAGACGCAGCCATTCATGGTCACGACCATGAAGACCAGCGCAGCTTTTTCCAGCGCTGGTTCATGTCGACCAACCACAAGGACATCGGGATTCTGTACCTGATCGTTTCGGCTCTGGCCGGTCTGATCTCGGTTCTGATGACCGTTTACATGCGGCTTGAACTGATGCACCCCGGTGTTCAGTACATGTGCCTGGAAGGCTTCATGGCCGACCCGTGTACGCCCAACGGGCATCTGTGGAACGTGATGATCACCTATCACGGTGTTCTGATGATGTTCTTTGTTGTCATCCCTGCCCTGTTCGGCGGATTTGGCAACTATTTCATGCCGTTGCAGATCGGCGCGCCGGATATGGCGTTCCCGCGGATGAACAACCTGTCCTTCTGGCTTTATGTTGCCGGTACCTCGCTGGGTGTGGCCTCGCTGCTCAGCCCCGGGGGTAACGATCAGCTTGGTTCGGGCGTGGGCTGGGTTCTGTACCCGCCGCTGTCCACGACCGAGGGCGGCATGTCCATGGACCTTGCGATCTTTGCCGTGCACGTATCGGGCGCCTCCTCGATCCTCGGCGCGATCAACATGATCACCACCTTCCTGAACATGCGTGCCCCCGGCATGACCCTGTTCAAGGTGCCGCTGTTCAGCTGGTCGATCTTCGTCACCTCGTGGCTGATTCTGCTGTCGCTGCCGGTTCTGGCGGGCGCGATCACCATGTTGCTGATGGACCGCAACTTTGGCTTTACCTTCTTTGATCCGGCCGGTGGCGGTGACCCGATCCTGTATCAGCACATCCTGTGGTTCTTTGGCCACCCGGAAGTGTATATCGTGATCCTGCCCGGTTTCGGCATCATCAGCCATGTCATCGCGACCTTCTCGCGCAAGCCGATCTTTGGCTATCTGCCGATGGTCTGGGCGATTATCGCTATCGGTGTTCTGGGCTTTGTCGTGTGGGCGCACCACATGTACACCGTTGGCATGTCGCTGCGTCAGCAGGCCTATTTCATGCTGGCCACGATGGTCATCGCGGTTCCGACAGGTGTTAAGGTCTTCTCGTGGATCGCGACCATGTGGGGCGGTTCCATCGAGTTCAAGACACCGATGCTGTTTGCCTTTGGCTTCCTGTTCCTGTTCACCGTTGGCGGTGTGACCGGTGTGGTGCTGTCGCAGGCTGGCGTGGACCGTGCCTATCACGACACCTACTATGTGGTGGCACACTTCCACTATGTGATGAGCTTGGGTGCTGTCTTTGCGATCTTTGCGGGGATGTATTTCTACTTCGCAAAAATGACCGGTCGCCAGTATTCCGAGTTCTGGGGCAAGGTTCACTTCTGGATGTTCTTCATCGGCGCCAACCTGACCTTCTTCCCGCAGCACTTCCTGGGTCGTCAGGGCATGCCGCGCCGCTACATCGACTATCCCGAAGCGTTCGCGCAGTGGAACTATGTTTCGTCGATCGGCGCGTTCATCTCGTTCGCCTCGTTCCTGCTGTTCTTCGGCATCGTGATCTACGCCCTGCTGCGTGGCGCACGCGAGACACGGCCCAACTACTGGAACGAGTATGCCGATACGCTGGAATGGACCCTGCCCACCCCGCCGCCCGAGCACACGTTCGAGCAACTGCCCAAGCAGGAAGACTGGGACAAGGGCCACGCGCACTGATCCCGATCTGAACCAAGAAAACCCCGCCCACGTGGCGGGGTTTTTCTTTGCCCTCACCCTGCGTTCGCCAAGTGCGACGAAATCGGCTATGATGTGCGGACGGAACAGTCGGAGGGTCGGCAATGCCCGAGATCGACTTTTGGTATTCCATTGGCAGCACGTACAGCTTCCTGACCGTGATGCGTCTGGAGGAATGGTGCGCCCAGCATGACGCCACGGTGAACTGGCGCCCGTTCAACGTGCGTACGGTGATGTCGGCCCAGCAGAACATCCCTTTTGCCGGAAAGCCTGTGAAATCGGCTTACATGTGGCGCGATATCGAACGCCGCTGTGCCAAGTACCACATCCACGCCAACCTGCCCGCGCCCTATCCGATTTCCAATCTGCCACTGGCCAATCAGGTTGCGTTGCTTGGAATGATGGATGGCTGGGGCGTGACGTTCACCCAAACGCTCTATCGCATCTGGTTCGAGGAAGGGGTGGAAGCCGGTCGCGAAAGTGCGCTGTCCGAGGCGCTTTTGCGGTGTCAGCAGGACCCCCGACTGACCCTGGCACGCGCGCAGGGCGACGACATCGTCGCGGCCCTTGAGGCGGAAACCGAAACCGCCGTCAAACTGGGTGTTTTCGGCGCCCCCAGCTTTGTTGTCCGGCAAGAGGTGTTCTGGGGTGACGATCGTCTGGATGACGCCCTGTCCTGGTCTCGGGTCGGCCACGTCGTCTGATCAAAACCCGTCGACATGAGGCGGCGCTGCGCTATGTTCGCGGTATGCCCTATACGTGGAATCAGACCTCGGAAACCGAACAGGAACTGCGGCTTTGGCCGCATAACTCGCTGCCGCCGCGGGGGGCGATGATCACGATATTGTCGGTGTTCCTGTTTGGCCTGATCCCGCTGCTGGCCACGCTTGGTTCCGTGATCCTGTGGGGGCTGCTGCCGTTTCTGCTGATCACTGTGCTGGGGCTGTGGCTGGCCATCAAGACCAACTACCGCGCCCGCAGTGTGTTCGAGGTACTGACCCTGTCGGGCACACATGCGCGGCTGGTGCACCACACCCCCGGCAAAGAGCAGCACGAATGGTCTTGCAACCGTTATTGGGCGCGGCCGGCGATGCACGAGAAAGGCGGCCCGGTTCCGCATTATGTCACCCTTGTCGGAGACGGGCGCGAGGTCGAAATCGGGGCGTTTCTGTCCGAAGATGAGCGGATCACGCTTTATGACGAACTGGTCCTAAGACTGCGCGAGCCAGTCGCACAGTAGCAATTCACGGGGCCCAGTGCCTCAGCAATCGCCGTTTGAGGCTGCGCACAGATGATCCTTGACCATCGGACCGACCTTGCCGAAATCCATCCGGCCGGTATAGCGCGTCTTCAACTCGCCCATCACCTTACCCATATCGCGGATCGAACCCGCGCCGGTTGCCGTGATGGCGGTTTGAATGGCCTTGCTGACCTCATCGTCGTCTAGCTGTTTGGGTAGAAATTCCTCGATCACCTCGACTTCGCGAATCTCGCGTTCGGCCAGATCCAGGCGACCACCCTCTTCGTAGGCGCGGGCGCTTTCCTTGCGCTGCTTGGTCATTTTACCAAGGATTTCAAGAACCTCTGCGTCGCTGCATCCCTTTGCTTCTTCATTGTCGGACGCACGTGCCGCGATGTCGCGGTCTTTGATGGCGGCGTTGATCAACCGCAGCGTCGACAGACGCTCGGCTGCTTTGTCTTTCATTGCTTGCTTCAGGGCGGCATTCACCCGTGATCGCATGTCCATTCGGTTTGTCCATCCCCATGACAACGGAACCCCGACCATATCGAAACAAAAAGCCTGACACAACCGGGGGTGAATACAGCTAACCTATTGAAAAACAACAATAGCCCAAAAATTGAACAGACTTGACCCAGACGCGCAACCCCCTTAGGTATGCGCCGATTTACCCTACAGGAGAGTCGCGCCATGGCCCCGAATGCCCCGTCCAAGCCCACCGCATGTCTGGCTTTGGCCGATGGAACCCTGTTTTACGGCGCAGGCTTCGGCGCGACCGGGCAAACCGTGGCCGAGCTGTGCTTTAACACGGCGATGACCGGATATCAGGAGATCATGACCGACCCGTCTTATGCCGGGCAGATCGTGACCTTCACCTTCCCTCATATCGGCAATGTCGGCGTGAACCCCGAGGATGACGAAACCGGTGATCCGGTCGCCGCTGGCATGGTTGTGAAATGGGATCCGACCGAGCCATCGAACTGGCGCTCGGCCGAGGAGCTCAAGGATTGGCTGGCCCGCCGGGGGCGCATCGCCATCGGGGGTGCCGATACCCGCCGCCTGACCCGGGCAATCCGCCAGCAAGGTGCGCCGCATGTGGCGCTGGCCCATGACCCCGAGGGAAATTTCGACATCGAGGCGCTGGTCGCCGCCGCGCGCGGTTTTGCCGGGCTGGAGGGCATGGACCTGGCCAAGGAAGTCACCTGCGCCCAAAGCTATCGCTGGGATGAGATGCGGTGGGCCTGGCCGGATGGGTACCAGCGTCAGAAGGCCCCTGCCCACAAGGTTGTTGCCGTAGACTATGGCGCCAAGCGCAACATCCTGCGCTGCCTCGCATCCGCCGGATGTGATGTTACCGTTCTGCCCGCAACCGCGACCGCAGCCGACGTGCTGGCACATCAGCCCGACGGTGTGTTCCTGTCGAACGGTCCCGGCGATCCGGCAGCAACAGGCGAATACGCCGTGCCGATGATCAAAGAGATTCTGGAGACGACAGACCTGCCTGTGTTCGGCATCTGCCTTGGACACCAGATGCTGGCGCTGGCGCTGGGAGGTCAGACGGTCAAGATGAACCATGGCCACCATGGCGCGAACCACCCGGTCAAGGATCTGGACACCGGCAAAGTCGAGATCACGTCGATGAACCACGGTTTTGCTGTCGATGCGCAATCCCTGCCGGATGGCGTCGTGGAAACCCACCGGTCGCTGTTTGACGGTTCGAACTGCGGTATCCGCATGGCGGATAGGCCGGTTTATTCGGTGCAATACCACCCCGAGGCATCGCCCGGACCGCAGGACAGTTTCTATCTGTTCGAGCGTTTCGCCGAGGCCATGGAAAAGAAGAAAATTCAGGCATAACTGCTTGTCTGTGCAGTGTTAACCGGGTGTTAACCCTGATCGAACAACCCTGAGCGCAGGTAACTGCGCCAGGGTTTTGTTATGGCTGAGCTTGATCTTCTGGATTTCACGTCCGCCGCACCGATCCCTGCGCCCGGGTATCGGAAACCACTGGGCACCTGCCTGCTGGAAACCGGAACCATCACCCGATCCCAGCTGGACCATGCGCTAAGCCAGCAAACCAGACAGAACGCTCCGCTGGGAGAGATACTGGTCGGCGAAGGTTATGCCACCCGGCAGGACGTGTTGAGCGCGCTGTCCGCGCAATCCGGCTGGCAGATTGCAGATCTTGAACAAATCCCGCCGATGCCGGAACTGAGCGGGCTGATGCCGGTCGACTTCTGGCTGAAACACAATGTCATCCCCTGGATGCGGATTGGCCCCCTTGTTCTGGTGGCCACGGCCCGGCCCGACCGGTTCGCAACCGTGACCGCCGAAATGCGCGAATGCGAATATGCCGTGATCCCGGTGCTGGCGGCCTCTGATCAGATCGACCGCACGATTGCACGGCAATTCTCGGGGTCTTTGGCCAGATCGGCGGAAACGCGGGTTGATCCCGCGCAAAGCTGCCGCAACTGGACCCTTAGGTCACGCGTGGGACCTTCGGTGGCCCTGTTGTGTGTGCTGGGGCTGTTTGCCATGTTCCCGGCGTTTGGCCTGCTGGCGGTGCTGGGCATGGCTGTGGGAACTCTGGCGCTTTTTGCAGCCTTTCGGATGGCTGGCACGCTGGCTTACCTTTGGCATCGCCTGAGAACGCAGCCGGACCACACCGAAGCTGCCATCACATTGCGGCAACCCTGCGTATCGATCATGGTGCCATTGTACAAGGAGCGCGAGATCGCGAACGCTCTGGTGCAGAGACTACAGCGGCTGACCTATCCCAAGGCGTTGCTGGATCTCATCCTTGTGCTTGAGGAAAAGGATGACGTGACGCGCAATGCCCTTGCGCAGGTGAGCCTGCCCAGCTGGTTTCGCATCGTCGAGGTGCCCGAGCTGAACGGGTTGACCACCAAACCCCGCGCCATGAATTACGCGCTGGATTTCTGCCGGGGCGACTTCGTCGGCGTATGGGACGCAGAGGACGCTCCACAACCGGATCAGATCGAGCGCGTGGTGGCGCATTTCACCCAGGCCGCGCCGGATGTGGTGTGCCTGCAAGGAGTTCTGGATTACTACAACCCGCGCACCAACTGGCGGTCACGCTGCTTTACCATCGAATACAACAGCTGGTTCCGCGTGATCCTGCCGGGGATCGCCCGCATGGGGCTGGTGGTGCCACTTGGGGGCACCACGTTCTTTTTCCGTCGCGACAAGCTGTTGGAACTTGGCGGTTGGGATGCCCATAACGTCACCGAGGATGCTGATCTGGGCGTAAGGCTGTGCCGGGCCGGGTACCGGACCGAAATGGTGGATACCACAACATATGAAGAGGCGAATTTCCGGGCCTGGCCCTGGGTCAAACAGCGCTCGCGCTGGCTCAAGGGGTTCATGGTCACGTATCTGGTGCATATGCGCAGCCCGCAAAAGCTGTGGCGTGACCTTGGAGGTGCCAGATTTCTGGGCCTTCAGGCGTTCTTTCTGGGCACGTTGGGGCAATTTCTGCTGGCGCCCGTTCTCTGGGTATTCTGGCTGTCAAGCCTGGGGCTGGCCAATCCGATGGATAATATCGTGCCGCATTCAACCTCTACCGCGCTGATCGGGCTGTTTTTGATGGCAGAGGGGCTGAGTATCGGTGTTGGTCTGATCGCTGTATCCGCACGCGAGCGGCGGTTTCTTTTGCCTTGGGTTCCGACGATGTTTCTATATTTCCCGCTGGGCGTGCTTGCCGGTTACAAGGCGCTGTGGGAATTGGCGACCAACCCGTTTTTCTGGGACAAGACCCAGCACGGACAGGCCAGCGAAGACGAGCCGCTGGCCTGATAATCACTTGTCGCGGCGGCTTGCGTCCTGTTTCAGGCGCGTCATGAACGCGATCGAGATATGGTCCTTGAGCGCCCGCCCCGCCGCCTCCTCATCGCGCGCGGCAATGGCTTCGACGATGCCTTTATGTTCGCTCTGGGCAATTTCTCCGCGCCCCTGCACGGCCAGCGACGTGGTCGCCATCAAGGCCATAGTCCGGTGCACCAGATCAAGCTGTTGGACAAGGTAGCGGTTGTGCGAGGCCAGATGGATCTGTTCGTGAAAGCGCCGATTGGCACGTGACAGCGCCATCGGATCACCCACCAGCTTGTCATCTTCGAGGACCATGTCGTGAAGAACCCTGATCTCTTCCTCGGTGGCGTGTTTGGCGGCCAGCCGCGCGGCGAGCCCTTCCAGTTCGCGGCGCACGATATAAAGCTCGGCCATCTGGTTGTGGTCCAGCGACGCCACGATCAGCGACCGCCCGTCCCGTTCCAGCAGAGACTGGGTTTCCAGGCGTTGCAGCGCTTCGCGGATCGGGGTGCGCGACACGCCGAACCGTTCTGCCAACTCGCTTTCAACCAGACGATCGCCGGGCTTGTAGACGCCGACATCAATGGCTTCAAGTATCAGGCTATAGGCATCCTTGGTGGGGGATCGGGTCTGGCTCATGGGGTATTCTGTCTCCTCGTTCGGACATGTCTATCCGTCTCTGGGGGCGTCAATCAAGTACGGCATTGAAAACACCCCGCCCGCGCCCTAAACCCAAGCCATGGTCAAACCGTCCTTCAGTCATGTCACGCAATGGGTGTTCGATCTGGATAACACCCTCTATCCGCCGCATATGCAGCTGTTCGATCAGATCGAAGTTCTGATGACGGATTACGTGGTGCAGGCCATCGGCGTGGACCGGGCCGAGGCCGACAGGCTGCGCGGGCAGTACTGGCGCCAATACGGCACTACGCTGGCCGGGTTGATGGCCGAACATGATCTGGACCCCGAGCCCTATCTGCACGCGGTGCATCAGGTGGACATGAGCCATATGGACCCGGATGCAGAGCTGGCCGATCACATTCGCGCCCTGCCCGGACGGCGCATCGTCTACACCAATGGCAGCGCACCCTACGCCGAGCGGGTTTTGCAGGCGCGCGGGCTTTCGGGGCTGTTTGATGCAATCTATGGCGTCGAACATGCCGGGTATCGGCCAAAGCCCGAGAAAGTCGCCTTTGAAGCCATCTTTGCACAGGATGGCATTCAGGCTGACAAGGCCGCGATGTTCGAGGATGACCCGCGTAATCTGGCCGCCCCGCATGAGATGGGCATGCGCACGGTTCACGTCGCCCCGGACCCGCATGAGGCCGATCACATCCACCATCACACGGATGATCTGACCGCATTTCTGGCCCGCCTGCGGTAGCCTGTCACACTGCGACGATCCGTACGTTCTGCACCCGCATGCGCAGCCCTATATGCGCTGGAGCGACGAACAGAACGGAGAGCCCCATGAGTGCGATCGAGATGCCCGGACGCCTGCCGGTTTGGCAGCGCCTATTCTTTGCAATTCCGGTTTTCGGGTGGCTGGCCCGCGACGCCGCCAACGCCAAGGCGGAGGACCTGTATTATACCGTCGGCGCGGTCCTCAGCATGTGGGGCTGTTCGGCCATGGTGTTTGGTCTTCCCGGCCTTTACATCCCTGCCCTGATGATGGTGCCGGTGATGTTCCTGGTCCTGATACTGATCTCACGCGGCTGAGATACGGGACAGGATGTCACTTGGCACAGGGAGTGGAACCGAACTAGGGTCTGCCCGAACTGATGAGAGGCGCCATGACTGACCGTTGTGACATCCTGATTTCCGGCGGTGGAATCGCCGGTCTGACCGCAGCGGCGGCGTTTGGAACCGCCGGGTTTGACGTGGTGTGCGTAGATCCCGCGCCACCGATCACCGAACGGGATGTGGACGGGTCCGACCTGCGCACCACCGCCTTTCTGCAACCTGCGCGCGGCCTGCTGGAGCAATGCGGCCTGTGGGCGCGGCTGGATGCCCATGCGGCCCCCTTGCAGATCATGCGTATTGTCGATGCCGGGGGAGACGTGCCCGAACCCCGCGTCATACGCGATTTCAACGCAGCCGACATTTCCGAGCAACCGTTTGGCTGGAACCTGCCCAACTGGCTGTTGCGCCGGGAGATGGTCGCACGGCTGGCAGAGCTGCCGAATGTCGATTTCCGCCCCGGCACCGGGACCGTCAGCCTGTTCACCCGCACTGCCGAAGCCCGCGTTGGCCTGAGCGA
The DNA here is from genome assembly GCF_056531755.1 of Ruegeria sp. L11. Lineage (NCBI taxonomy): Bacteria > Pseudomonadati > Pseudomonadota > Alphaproteobacteria > Rhodobacterales > Roseobacteraceae > Ruegeria > Ruegeria sp. L11. The sequence goes on along the minus strand of NZ_JBQFMI010000002.1, from coordinate 640,521 downwards.
CGGCAGCCGCATCCGCTGCAAGCTGGTGCTGGCCGCAGATGGGCGCAACTCACCCATGCGCGAGGCCGCCGGTATCAATGTGCATACAACACGGTATGGGCAGAAAGCGCTGGCGTTTGCGGTGACGCATCCTATTCCGCACGAGAATGTCTCGACCGAGATACACAGGTCTGGCGGGCCGTTCACGCTGGTTCCGCTGCCCGATTGGCAGGGGCAGCCTTCGTCCGCCATTGTCTGGATGGAACGCGGGCCGAATGCCGTTGACCTGTTGACCCTTGATGCCGAAGCGTTTGAGGCTGCGATGACGGAACGGTCCTGTGGCCTGTTTGGCCCCTTGAGGCTGGCATCGCGCCGGACGATCTGGCCGATCATCAGCCAGTCCGCGGAACGGCTGGCGGGTGAGCGCATTGCCCTGATGGCCGAGGCCGCGCATGTGGTGCCACCGATCGGCGCGCAGGGGCTGAACATGTCATTGGGCGATCTGCGCTGCCTGCTGGATCTGGCGCAGTCCCGGCCCGAAGATCTGGGCGACGCGCAGATGCTGGACGCCTATCACAAGGCGCGCCACACCGAGATCGAGATGCGGGTCAAAGGGATTGATCTGCTGAACCGCGCCTCGATGATCGAGGCGCGCCCGCTGCGGGATGCGCGCGCAATGGGGCTGAGCGCGCTGTATTCCCTGCCGCCTGTGCGCAAGACGCTGATGCAGATGGGCCTTGGCGTTCGCTAAGGCCCGGCCCGTTTACAGAACCTGATCCAGCACACGCTTCAGGCGCGCGATGGTGGCGTCCACATCATAAAGCTTGTCCAATCCGAACAGGCCCAGACGGAAGGTGCTGAAGCCTTCGGGTTCGTCACATTGCAGCGGCACCCCGGCCGCGATCTGCATCCCCAGAGCGGCAAATTTCTTGCCGTTCTGGATTTCGGGGTCCGAGGTGTAGCTGACCACAACGCCGGGCGCGCCGAAACCGTCAGCAGCCACCGAGACAATACCATACTCCTTCAACATCGCCCGCACGCCGTCGCCCAATGCCCATTGCGCCTTGCGCAGCTTTTCGAACCCGTACCCCCTGGTTTCTGCCATGGTATCGCGGAAAGCCAGCAGCGCATCGGTGGGCATTGTGGCGTGATAGGCGTGACCACCGTTTTCATAGGCCTGCATGATCTGGCGCCACTTCTTCAGGTCGATGGCGAAACTGTCCGAGCTCGTCTGTTCCAGACGCGCCTCGCCCCGTTCGGACAGCATGACCAGACCGGCGCAAGGCGATGCGCTCCAGCCCTTTTGCGGGGCCGAGATCAGGACGTCGACGCCGGTGGCTTTCATATCCACCCAGGCACACCCGGATGCGATGCAATCCAGCACCATCAATGCACCCACCTCATGCGCCGCGCTGGCCAGGGCGGTCACATAGTCATCCGGCAGGATGACACCCGCCGCCGTTTCAACATGCGGTGCGAACACAACGCCGGGTTTCTGTTCGCGAATCGTTGCGACGACTTCGTCAATCGGTGCGGGCGCAAAGGGGGACGGGCTGGCATTTCCGGTCTCGCGCGCCTTCATCACGGTGGTCGAGCTGGTCAGGGCGCCGCTTTCGATGATCTGGCTCCAGCGGTACGAAAACCACCCGTTCCGGACCACAAGAACATCCGCCCCGCGCGCGAATTGCCGGGCAACCGCCTCCATCGCATAGGTACCGCCGCCCGGAATGATGGCCACCCCGTCTGCCTTGTACACCTCTTTCAGCATGGCCGAGATGTCGCGCATTACCCCCTGAAACTTTTGGGACATGTGGTTCAGCGAGCGATCGGTGAATACGACCGAGAATTCTTCGAGCCCGTTCGGGTCAACGTTCTTCAGCAAGGCAGGCATATGGCGTCCTTTCAATATCGTCAGTGCAGTCTTGGTCTCTTTACCTTGGCCAGTAAAGCCATTTCGCGACAAAAAGTGACGCGACGGAATGCGGGTAAAATCGACCCATTCGGTGCTGTATAACACTGGGAACACAAGAAAATGACGCCAACCAGTGTCACTTCCCCTTTACACTTCTGCTTGCTTCTGAACAGATGCGCACACTTTTTACTTGAAGGGATATTTTTCCTGTGACGATACAAAAGCGTATTAACTTCCAGTCCGTTCGAGATGAAGTAAAACGACGTATTGAAAGCCGCGTGTGGCCTCAGGGATCATTACTGCCGACCGAAACGCAACTGGCCGAAGAATTCAATTGCGCCCGCGCGACGGTGAACCGTGCCCTCAGGGAACTGGCCGATCAGGGTTTCATCGAACGCAAGCGCAAAAGCGGGACGCGGGTCAAGAAAGAGCCCAGCAAACACGCCAAGCTGGAATTCTCACTGGCGAGACAGATGGTCGAAAGCCAGAATGCCGCCTATCGCTATGCGCTGGTGGAACGGACTGTCGAGCCCTGCCCCCGCTGGCTGTCCTCTCAGCTTGATGTCCCCGCCGAGACGCGGGTTCTGCATGTCGTCTGTATGCATTACGCGGACAACCGCCCGTTCCAACTTGAAGAGCGCTGGATCAATATCGAAACCGTCCCCGATGTGGAAAACGCCGACCTGACCCAGCAAGGACCGCATGAGTGGCTGCTGAATGCCGCTCCGTTCAACGATGCCGAGGTCGCGTTCTGCGCTATTTCCGCTGACGCAAGGCTGGCGGAATTCATGGGCACCACGGCGGGCGCGTCGATGATCCAGATGGAGCGTACCACCTGGAAAGAAGACAAACCGATCACGTTTGCCCGCCTGACCCATCATCCCGGGTATTACATCCGCACCAGATACTAAGGCAGGTCATCCAATCGGTCCGGGCAGCCGTTCCTCGCTCAGCAGGACGTTCGCTTCGACATCGCCAGCGCCGGGCAGCGTCATGATCCGGCGCCGCAACACGCGTTCGAAATCGGACAGGTCCCGCGCCACAACGCGCAAGCGGTAATCGTACAATCCCAGAACGTGCTCGACGGTCTGCACTTCGGGGATGGCACTTACGGCGCGTTCGAAATCCTCAAGGCTGATCTGTCCCTTGCGCGCCAGCTTGACCCCCAGAAACACGGTCACGCCGAACCCCAGCGCCTCGGCATTCAGACGCAGCCTTCGGCCCTTGATGATCCCGACGTCCTCCAACCTGCGGATACGCCGCCAGGTGGCGGGCTGAGACAGGTTGAACCTCCGACCCAGGGCACCTGCGCTTTGGGTGGCGTCCTGTTGCAGCGCGCGCAGCAGACGGCGGTCAATCTCGTCCAGCTCGATCATACCGGTAACACCTCGTCCCGCTTGACCCGCGCGATATGCATCAGCGCTTCGATATCGGCGATATGCGGCAGGGTCAGGATCCGGTCCCGATAAAGCTGCTGATAGTGCTTCATATCCCGCGCTATCACCGACAGGCGGACATCCACCCGGCCCAGAAATGTCTGGATTTCGATCACCTCGGCCACGTTGCGGGCCTCTTCCATAAACTCGTCAAAGGCGCGGGCCTGTGTCTTGTCCAGGGTGATCCGAAGCGAGACTTCGACAGCATAGCCCATCGCGGTCCAGTCGATCACCGCCTCCTGCCCTTCGATGATCCCGGCTGCCTGCATCTTTTCCAGCCTGCGCCAACAAACACCTGCGCTGATCCGGCACAGATCGGCAAGTTCCGCGGTGGTCAGGCTGGGGTTCGCCTGAAAGTGACGCAAAATGCGCCGGTCGATATCATCAAGCATGATTTTTTCAGTATTTTCCGTTTTCAAGAATTATTCTTCATCTTTTTTACAAATACTCAAGCCCAACCCTATCGCCAATCCGACGCGCGGCAGGTAGAACCGCCCCAACCAAACCAGAAAGGACCGGCAAAATGCGCGTCTATTACGATCGCGATTGCGACATCAACCTGATCAAAGACAAGAAAGTGGCTATCCTGGGCTATGGCAGCCAGGGTCACGCCCACGCGCTGAACCTGCGCGACTCGGGCGCCAAGAACCTGGTCATCGCCCTGCGCGAAGGCTCGCCCTCGGCCAAGAAAGCCGAAGCGGAAGGTCTGGCAGTGATGGGCATCGCCGAAGCGGCTGCCTGGTGCGACGTCATCATGTTCACCATGCCCGACGAGTTGCAGGCCGAGACCTACAAGAAATACGTCCATGACAACATCAAGCCCGGTGCCGCCATCGCGTTTGCCCACGGCCTGAACGTCCATTTCGGCCTGATCGAGCCAAAAGACGGCGTTGACGTCATCATGATGGCCCCCAAAGGCCCTGGCCACACCGTGCGCGGCGAATACACCAAAGGCGGCGGCGTGCCCTGCCTGGTCGCGGTTCACAACGATGCAACCGGCAAGGCGCTGGAAATCGGCCTGTCCTACTGCTCGGCCATCGGTGGCGGCCGCTCGGGCATCATCGAGACCAACTTCCGCGAAGAATGCGAAACCGACCTGTTCGGCGAACAGGCCGTTCTGTGCGGTGGTCTGGTCGAACTGATCCGCTGCGGCTTTGAAACTCTGGTCGAGGCCGGTTACGCACCCGAGATGGCCTATTTCGAGTGTCTGCACGAAGTGAAGCTGATCGTTGACCTGATCTATGAAGGCGGCATTGCCAACATGGATTACTCGATCTCGAACACGGCTGAGTATGGCCAGTATGTCACCGGTCCGCGCATCCTGAAATACGACGAGACCAAGGCCCGCATGAAAGCGGTTCTGGACGACATCCAGCAGGGCAAATTCGTCCGTGACTTCATGCTGGAAAACGCCGTTGGCCAGCCGACCATCAAAGCGTCGCGCCGCGCCAATGACGAGCATATGATCGAAGAGACCGGCGCTAAGCTGCGCGGCATGATGCCGTGGATCTCGGCCGGCAAGATGGTCGACAAAGAAAAGAACTAAACCTGACGGATGTCAGTCAAAGGGCGGCCTAAGCGGTCGCCCTTTTTCGTTTCTAGACCGTATTGGCAAAGCATTCGCCCAGTACGAAATCCCATCCCGTATCGTAGCCGCCGCGCTTTTGGGGCGCTTCATCTGCCCAGACGTCCCAGCCGGAATGCGTCAGGGTGACTTTGGCCTGCCCCGAACCGCAATCCTCAAAACGCACATCGACGCGCGTTGGAGACCCGCTGTTGGTGCCCGGATGCCAGGTGAATGCCACGGATCGGCCGGGCTCGATCGCCAGCACCTGACCCCAGTCGGCACGGGTTCCGTCGAACATGACCTCATAAACCGCGCCACCGATCCGGGGTTCAATAACCACGTCCCTTGCCGGTTGTCCCTGCGATGCGGACACCGCGTGGCTGTCCAGCGGCCACCATGTACCGATGCGGTTGACGAAGATGTCGAACGCACGCGCAGCTGAGGCACTTACGACAATTGTTTTGACAATCGGGTCTGTCATGGCCCCTCTCCGGCTCTGTTCACCTCATCTGCAAAGCTGTTCATCACGTCGGTCCAGTACCGGTCGAGCCATGCGCGCAGCTCTGCCAGCCCCTCGGTGCGCACCGCATAGATCCGGCGCGTCCCTTTCGCGTGGCATGTCACCAGTCCGGCATCCGACAGCACCTTGAGATGTTGTGAGACGGCCGGTCGGCTTACCGGCAGCTTTGACGCAAGCTCACCCACTGCCTGAGGCTGGCTGGCGACGGCCTCGAACACTTGCCTGCGGGTCGCATCGCCCAAAGCTGAAAATGTCGAATCGTAAGTCATTGCTTACGGTAAGTTCAAACTAACGTTAAGTCAAGATCAGCCCGTGACACCGGCGCGCACGCGGGATAAGGGGATGGAATGGTTGAACAACCCACGAAGCAGGACTGGAGCGGCGTTTTCACGCTGGGGCTTATTTGGGGCGGCACATTCATGGTCGTCGCGATGGCTTTGGAAGGCTATGGCCCGATTACCGTGGCGACATCGCGCACCACATTGGGGGCGGTGACGTTGCTTGTCCTGATGCGGATCACCGGGCGCCGCATGCCGGTTTTGACACCCGCGCTGACTACATCAATCCTGCTGATTGGCGTGCTGTCGACTGCGGTGCCTTTCATGCTGCTCAGCTGGGGGCAGCAATATGTACCCTCGGCTTTTGCAGGGTTGTCCATGGCTGCAATTCCGCTGATGGTGTTGCCGCTGGCGCATTTCTTTTCAGATGAGCCGCTGAACCTGCGTCGGTTTCTGGGCGTGTGCCTTGGGTTTTCCGGCGCATTGGTCCTGATCGGACCCGGTCTGGCAAAGCTGGGTCAGGGGACCGAGCCGCTGGCGCAGCTGGCCTGTGTCTCGGCTGCCCTCTGCTATGCCTCGACGTCGATTCTGACACGACGCTGCCCGCCGGTCGAGCCGCTGGCGCTGGCCGCGCTGACCCTGCTGGTCGGCGCTGTTCTGCTGGTGCCCATCATGCTGCTGATCGAAGGTGTTCCCACGTGGCAGGGCAACCGCCCATCGCTGGCCCTGATCGTGCTTGGCCTGATCCCCACAGCATTCGCCAACTTACTGCGGGTTTCGATCACCCGCAGCGCCGGATCGGTGTTTTTGACACTGGTGAATTATCAGGTGCCGATCTGGTCGATGGTGTTCGGGGCCTGGATCCTGTCCGAGGCCCTGCCCCTGCGGTTCTACGTCGCCCTGGCCCTGATCCTGACGGGCATGGCCATCAGCCAGTGGTTCAGCCTGCGCAAGGTTCTGTTCGGGCGCTAGCCTGCGGCGGCTTCGACCTCGGCCACGATGCTGTCGACGACCTGTACCAGCAGCGCGTCATCCTCGCATTCGGCCATAACACGGATCAGCGGTTCGGTGCCGGATTTGCGGATCAGCAACCGGCCCTGCCCGTTCAGCCGCGCCTCGGCATCGGCAATGGCGGCTTTAACGCTTTGAACTTCAAGCGGAGTTTGACCGTTGGCATAGCGGACGTTCTTCAACAGCTGCGGCACAGTTTCGAATTGCTTGGACAAGTCCGAGGCTTTGCGACCGGACAGAACCATCTCGGCCAGGAAATGCAGACCGGCCATCAGGCCATCGCCGGTGGTGGCATAATCGCTCATCACGATATGGCCGGATTGTTCACCACCCAGGTTGAAGCCGCCTTCGCGCATACGTTCGACCACATAGCGGTCGCCGACGGCTGTGCGCTCCAGCCGCATACCGTGTGACGAGAGGTGCCGTTCGAGCCCCAAATTGGACATCACGGTGGCCACTAGGGCATCGCCTTTCAACTGCCCGGATTTTTTCCAGGCCGTCGCCAGCAGTGCCATAAGCTGATCGCCATCAGCGACCTGACCGGTTTCGTCGACGATAACGACCCGATCCGCGTCGCCGTCCAGACAGACACCAACGTCAGCGCCATGCGCCACGACGGTTTCGGCAGCCAGTTGCGGCTTGGTCGATCCGCAGTTGAGGTTGATGTTCTTCCCGTTGGGCGAAATCCCGATCGGGATCACGTCTGCGCCCAGTTCCCAAAGAACCTCGGGCGCGGTGCGGTGGGCGGCGCCATTGGCACAGTCGATCACCACCTTCAGGCCATCCAGACGCACATCGCGCGGCAGCGAGGATTTCACACGCTCGCCATATCTGAACCGGGCGTCATCAACACGACGCGCCCGTCCGATATTCTGGGCCTGAGCAGGCCGGACACCTTCGTCGATCAGCTTTTCGATGTCGATCTCGGCCTGATCGGACAGTTTATAGCCGTCGGGGCCAAAGAACTTGATGCCGTTGTCCTCTGCCGGGTTGTGGCTGGCCGAGATCATGACACCCAGATCGGCCCGCATCGACCGGGTCATCAAACCCACCGCAGGCGTGGGGACCGGCCCCAGCAACAGCACATTCATTCCCGTCGACGTCAAACCGGCGGTCAGCGCGTTTTCCAGCATATAGCCGGACAGGCGCGTGTCCTTGCCGATGACGACCCGGTGCACACCGGTCGCATCACGCCGGAAATAGCGCCCCACCGCAGCCCCGATGCGCAACGCCATTTCCGCTGTCATCGGATGCGTGTTGGCCGTGCCCCGCACCCCATCGGTTCCGAACAGCTTGCGCATTGGTGTCACTCCGTGATTTTCCGTGAGACCGGATTACCGGACAGCAGCCCATAGGCGCAAGGCCTGAGCAGTCTCGGCGACGTCGTGAACGCGAATGATCTGCACGCCCTGGGACAATCCGGCCAAAGCCACGGCAATTGAACCCGGAGCGCGGGCAGTCTTGTCCGGTTCCCGTCCAATTGTTCCGATAAAGCCCTTGCGGGACACGCCCAGCAGGATCGGGCAGCCAAGCCCGTGAAACAGGCTGAGATTGCGCAGCAAGGTCAAGTTATGGTCTTCGGTCTTGCCGAAACCGATGCCCGGATCGACCATGATCAGGTCGCGCCGAAGCCCCAGGTTCTCCAGCAGAGCGATCTGGGTTTCGAGGAAGTCGTAAACATCCAGCAACACGTTGTCGTAGCTGGGGTTTTCCTGCATCGTGGCCGGATCGCCCTGCATATGCATGACGCAGACCGGTGTGCCCTTGGCGGCGCAAAACGGTGCCAGTTCGTGATCGAAGGTGAACCCCGAGACGTCGTTGACCAGCCCCGCGCCCGCCGCACACGCCGCTTTAGCGACGCTGGCTTTGCGGGTGTCGATTGAAATCAGGGCATCCGTTTGCGCGCGAATCGCCTCGATCACCGGGCGGGTGCGGGCAATTTCCTGATCTGCCGGAATGAAATCCGCACCCGGGCGCGTTGATTCCCCGCCGACATCCAGAATGGTGGCCCCATGCGCCACCATCCGGGCGGCGGCATCGCGGGCGGCCTCGACCGAGCTGTGAACGCCCCCGTCCGAGAAACTGTCAGGCGTGGCGTTGAGAATGCCCATGATATGCGGCACCTGCATATCCAGCCCGGCGATGGGTGCGCGCGGGCCGGTCAAGCGCTCCAACGCCCCACCGGGAATGTCCGATGCCGCCATGACCTGCGGAGCGGTATCGCGCCCAAGCGCTTCGACATGGGTAAACCACAGGGGTTGACCTGCCAGAGAAAACGCGCCAGCGGGCCGGGTCTGGCCGTGCTGAACCAGCGGTCTGAAATAGATGCTCACAATTGGGCCTGATCCACGGCCACAGCCCGCAGGGGGGTTTTGGGCGCTTTCGGCAATTCGCCGCCGATGACCATCATCTCACTGGCTTCAAAGGTCGCGGCAAACCATGCGGCCAGAGCCACGGCGTCGGAGGGCGCGGCGGACGGACCATCCACCGCGTCCAGAACGATCTTGGACGGGGCCCAAACACAGATCTGGCCGTTCTTCATGGCCCAGTCCAGTTCCGTCCGAGTTGAAACCACCTTGCAGCGGTGATCGCGTGCGGCCAGAACCCACGCGTTTTGCTCGATCGCAAGCAGGTCAATCCGGCGCTGTGTCATTGCGTGGCCGGTTTGCGGTGCAGCCAGGTCTGACGCCCCCACACACAGGATCAGCGGGCGTTGGCGGTTCTGCAACTGGTCGATCCACCCGGTCAGATTGTCCGAGGCGATGGCGTCGTTCGACAGGTAGACCAGACGGGGATGCGGGCGGTCTTCCTCGGTCACGTCGTGATGAACCGAGTCTTTCCCGCGCACGATCTCGACCCCAAGAGCGCCCGGACCGCGATCCAGTTTTTCGATGCGAACAAAGACCCTTACAGCCTGAGGTTCATGCAAGATACGTTCGGCCACACGCTCGGCCAGGGTTTCAAGCAGGTTCAGACGCTCGGCCGCGAGCTCATAGGCAATGGATTCCGTTACCCGGTCATAAGACAGGATGCGATCCACATCGTCGTCAATCGGGTCGGTCAGAGGCCGGACTTCGACCACGATATTGAAACAGATCCGCTGGGTTGTTCCCCGCTCGGCCTGAAACGCACCGATTTCAACCTCGACAATATGGTCGCGCAGGGAAATGCGGTCCAGCGGCCCTCGGGGCGAGGTCGCCTCGGACCGTTCGGACGGGTGCGCAAATGCCAGTCGGATTTCAGAACTCATGGGTCCGGCCTTTTCGGCTTGTTGCAGGGCTTGCCCACTATAGGCGTTGCAAGGGCCTATAACATTCAAACAAACGCCATTCCAACCGCCGAATGCGGCGTCAGGTGACGCGAAACCAGCTCATCATACCCGAAGCGGCATGTCCCAGCATATGGCAATGCAACAGCCAGTCCCCCGGATTATCCGTGACCAGCGCGATCTGGCGGGTTTGTCCGCGATCAACCAAAACAGTGTCGCGCCACGGGCCAAGCGATCCGTCCGGCTGGATCAGTCGGAAGTGGTGGCCGTGCAAATGCATGGCATGTGGAAAGACTGTTTCATTGACAAACTCGATCCTGTGAAGGCCGCCAGTCCGGGCGTCCAGAAACGGGTCGGACGGGCGTTCCGCATAACCGTTAAGGGCCCAGAACCGGCCCAACTGCGCCAGTTCCTGGCCTGACAATTCAGTGTCCCCGATCCGGGCGTTGTCCAGCCAGCGCATCGCCCCGCCTTGCAGGGACATCCGGTGCAATGGTGCGGATGAGACATCCTCGATGACTGGCAAAGGGTTGGGCGGCAGCGCCGCCACGCCTTGTCGTGGCGCGGGTGCGAGAGGTTCGTCGACATCGAACCGAACGATGCCAAAGGCACCGTCGCGTTCAACACTCACCAGACTTGCCGTATCGCCCGCAGCCACGACATCCACAACCAGATCGATACGTTGTGCGGGGGCGATTGGGAAAGCCCCCGACAATGGGATCGGCGTTTCCAGTGGCATACCGTCAAGGGCGACGATCCAACCCGACAATCCGTCGAGATCCAGGTCAAAAATTCGCGCGTTGGAGGCGTTGATCAGGCGCAGCCGAAGACGGTCGTTCCGTCGCACCTGAACACGCGGGTCAAGGGATCCGTTGACAGTGATGATATTCCCCAGCCGACCAGCGTGGCTGAGGTCATGACCATTGTCGAAATCATCCGTGATCTGGGCGGTTTCCGGATCAAGCCGCCAGTCGTCCAGCATCAGCACCAGATCCTGATCCACATCGGGGGCAGCAGTTTCTTCGACGATCAGCGGCCCGTAAAGCCCGCGCGCAACCTGTTCCATCGACTGGTTATGCGCATGATACCAATAGGTCCCTGCGTCGGGAACGACGAAGGAGTAATCAAAGCTTGCGCCCGTCTCGACCGCGTCCTGCGTCAGGCCGGGTACACCGTCCATGGCGTTTTCGATGCGAATACCGTGCCAATGGACCGACGTGGCCTGCGGAAGCTGGTTCATCAGGGTGCGCTGGATGCGGCCGCCCTGCCTGACGCGCAGTTCAACGCCAGGGACAGACCCGTCATATGTCCAGACTGCCGTTTCAGGATAACTTGCCGGCGCGATCGGGTGTTTGGTTACACGCGCATTAAGCGGTGCAAAACCCGCACTGGCCACACGCGGCATCAGCAGTGCTGCTGCAGCCGTTTGCAAAAGGTGTCTGCGGTTCAAATTCATTACGGGCCTCCTGGCCCGCAATATAGGATGCAACCTGCCCCGCGCCAGCAAGCTTCCAGCGCGGGTGCGTCAATCAGTTGCTCGCTGTCCGGTAGTTGTGGCGGTAAAAAACATGCACGCCGATTTTCGCCGTCTGTTTATAGACCCGCGACCAGGATGGGCGAACCGACGTCGTGTGATAGTGCGTCGCCCCTTCGGTCAACTCATCCGCCACACCATCAATGGCTGCCCGCGCGACTTTTGCCACACGCTCATACGCCGTTTTCTCGTGGATGACCTCTTTGCGGCCATCGCAGGTGTATGTGAACTGGCACTGGTATTTCTTGCCGGTCCCCTGATGGATCACCCCGCACAGGGAATCCGGGAAACGGCTGCTTTTGACCCGGTTCAGGATCACTTCGGCAACCGCGAACTGGCCGCGCACGCTTTCGCCGCGCGCCTCGAAGTACAGGGCTTCGGACAGGCATTTCCAGTTTTCACCACCAGAGGCCTTTGGTTGCTGGTCAAGCCAGTCTTTGGAGAAGGACACTTCGACAGGTTCAGCCGCCTTACGGGGCTGGAACAGCTTGAAATAGTCCCGAAAACTTTGCGCCGGCAGTTCACTGCGGGCGACAAGTTCTTGTTTTGCAGTATCAGTCGCTTCCTTCTCGGCGAAGGACGCACTCGGCAGCACGGTTGCCGCCACTGCGGCAACAGCCAATATGTAACGTAGCATCAGATAACCTCGCACAGGCACATCACGCGCCATACCCTCCCCCGGCGGGCGCGACGAGGCTGATACCCCAGACTGAGGCAAAGGTCCAGTATCTTGAAAAAAGCAAGTGGAAAATCGCCCGTAGCGAAAATATTTTTCGCCTACGAGTGACCGGATAACCCACTATTCCTTGGGGTTCAGCGCAGTGTCAACCCCCAAGTCTGGAGGAAATCGCCAGTTGAGCGGCAGCCAGCCGAGCGACCGGAACCCGGAACGGTGAGCACGACACATAGTCGAATCCAAGATCGCGACAGATGGCGATTGATTCGGGGTTTCCACCGTGTTCGCCACAGACCGAAAGGGTCACATCCGGCTTCGCGGCACGTCCGCGTTCCGCCCCGAGTTTCAGCAACTCACCCACCCCGTCCGGATCAAGGACGTGGAACGGATCTTCGGTAAAGACCCCCTGCCGCACGTAAGCGGACATGAAACGACCGGCATCGTCGCGGGACAGACCATAAGTCATCTGTGTCAGGTCGTTTGTACCAAAACTCATGAAGGCGGTCTGCGGCGCGATCTCTTCCGCGCGCAGACAGGCGCGTGGCGTTTCGACCATGACGCCTAGCCGGTATTCGAACTTCTGCCCCCGTTCCGATTCAACGGCGGCGGCAACCGAGTCGATGCGGGATTTGACAAGTTCAACCTCGCGCTTGGCGGAAACCAGCGGGATCATCACTTCGGGTACCACCGGGGCACCGTTTTTTCGGGCCTCAAGCGTGGCTTCGAAAATCGCACGCGCCTGCATGTCGTAGATCTCGGGCACGGTGACACCCAGACGAACGCCGCGCAGGCCAAGCATGGGGTTGTATTCGGTCATCGCCTCAACCCGGCGTTCGACGTCAGACACGGGCAGGTCCAGCGCCTCGGCCAGTTCCCGTTGCCCGGTGCGCGTTGTCGGCAGAAACTCATGCAAGGGGGGATCGAACAGGCGGATGCAGACAGGCTGGCCTTCCATGATCCTGAACAGCTGAACAAAATCCTCGCGCTGCATCGGAAGCAGGCGTTCCAGCACTGCCGCCCTGCCCGCCGAGGTTTGCGCAAAGATCATTTCGCGCATCACGATCAGACGACCGGGATCAAAGAACATATGTTCGGTCCGGCACAGACCGATCCCCTGAGCCTGAAAGTTCCGGGCCGTCTGCGCGTCAGCCGGTGTGTCAGCATTGGCGCGGATGTCGATGTCACGCTCGGCATCGGCCCAGCCCATCAGCGTCTGGAAACAGTCATCCAACGCGGCCTCGAGCATGGCGGGCTGACCGGCCAGTACCTGACCCGAGCTGCCATCAATGGTGACAATATCGCCGGTTTTAAACACCCGCCCATCCGGTGCGGTCAGCATCTTGTCTTTCGTCTGAAACCGCATTTCCGAGGCCCCGACGATACAGGGCAGGCCCAATCCGCGCCCGATCACGGCCGCGTGGCTGGTCATGCCGCCCTTTTCCGTCAGAACCGCTACAGCGGCGTGCATCCCGCGCACATCCTCGGGCGAGGTTTCCCGGCGCACCAGAACACACGCCTCGCCCCGAGCGGCACTGGCCTGTGCTTCGGCCGAGGTGAACACGATCTTGCCGGTCGAGGCACCGGGGCTGGCACCAATGGCCGTGGTCAGCACGTCGCGGCGTGCATCGGGGTGTACCTGACGGTGCAGAAGTTCGTTCAGCGCGTGCGGGTCGACACGCATCACCGCCTCTTGCGGCGGGATGATACCGTCTTCGGCAAGACGTACGGCAATGCGCATGGCCGCGCGGGCCGATCGCTGCACCCGGACACCATCCAGAATATGCACAGTGCCGTCCTGAATGACGAATTCGACCTGCATCTCTTCGCGCAGTTTCTCGCGCATCAGGGCAGCATGCGTTTTGACATCGGCGAAAGCATTGGGCGCGACCTCTTCCAGCGAGGGGCCGCGTGGGTCTTTTTCCAGAAACAGGGCGGCCACATCTTTGCCCAGTGCATCGCGCCCCTGGCTCTGGCTGAGGTAGCGACCGGTGATCTGTGGCATTCCGGTTGTGGAATCAACCAGTTGCAGAACGCCCGATCCGCATTCCCCTTTGCCGACGCCGGGGATCATCTCTTGGATGACCAACCCAAGCCCGGCATCAGCGGGTGCCCCCTTGGCCTGCCGCAGCAAGCGCGCGGACGTCCCGTCCCATGCACGTGCCATCGAGCGCAGAACACCGATCAGCTGTTCGCCCCTGTCCTGCGGAAAGACCTCGTCGGTTTCGTCCTCGTAGGCGCGCAGCGAATGGCGCAGCCCTTCGCGGCCGTCGGCGTCAATGTCATCAAACACATCCGCATCCAGCCGCGCCACGTGGATCGCATAGCTTTGAACGAACCTCAGATACAGGGCTGCGGCGGCCTCGGCCCCCATGGTGTCGGACAGGTCGACATAACGGGCATCGTTCATTCCGATATTGAGAACCGCGCCGGGACCACCCCAATCGGGGTCTTCGGAACTGGGCCGGACGCATAGCAACGAGGTCGGATCGAACTGTTCGAGGATCGCCGCAATATCCGGGGTTGTCCCTTCTGCGATCTGGTGAACGGCATCAAATGACAACGCAACTGTTCGGGGCACCGGCAGGTCCAGCCGGACCAGACGTTGCAGGCATTTGGCCCGCCCGCCATGCCTATGGGCGGTGACAGGCGCGTCGGATGTGATGAGCGTCGTATTCGGATTATTCTGCACTGCAGCACCTTTTGGTTTGCCTGCAGCATAAGCGCTTGCGCCCTTCACGCAAGAGCGTTGTGGGCGCGCCTGCCAGCGCGCCCGGTCGTTTACCCTTCGATCCGGGTCAGATCGGCCACGCTGGAGCAGATCTGCCGGATCTGGCTGAGCAGGTTCAGCCGGTTGCGGCGAACAATATCATTGTCGGTGTTGACCTGCACATCCTCAAAGAACGCATCCACCGGCCCGCGCAGCCCCGCCATGGCGGCCATGGCCGTGGGGAAATCTTCGGATGTCAGCGCGGGTTCGATTTGCGCCTGTGCTGCACCCAAGGCCGCAAACAATGCCTTTTCGCTGTCGGTTTCGGCGAATTTCACATCCGCACCGTAGGAATACTCCACCCCGTCCTTTTCCTCGGCCTGGGTCAGGATGTTGTTGGCGCGCTTGAAGCCCTGCACGAGGTTTTCGCCATCTTCAGTCGCGATCACCGCGTTCAGCGCGCGGGCGCGTTTGACCAGCAGATTGAGGTCATCATTGCCGTCCATCGCGATACAGGCATCGATGACGTCGTGGCGGATGCCTTCGTCGCGGAGGAAGACCTTGAGGCGGTCGTGGAAGAACGAGAGGAGATCGTCGGATGCGTCGGGGATCTTCTTTTCAAGGCTCAGGAAATCGGCACCCGACACTTCGCCCAGCCTTTCCTTGACAGTCTGGAAGGCTGCGCCAAACACGCCGTGATCTGCGATTTCATCCAAAAGTTCGTCAACGTTTTCCGCCGCCAGCGCCTCGTTTGCAGCGCTTTCAGCACGCAGCAGCTGTCCGTCGAAAAACCGATCCAGATGCAGGCGCAGGTCATTGTCGAGCACCAACCGAATAACCCCCAACGCAGCACGGCGCAGGGCAAACGGGTCTTTTGAGCCGGTAGGCTTTTCATCAATCGCCCAGAACCCCGCCAGAGTGTCCAGCTTGTCGGCCAATGCAACGGTTACCGACAGCGGAGCCGTGGGCACGTCGTCTGATGGCCCCAAAGGCGAGTAGTGCTCTTGCGCGACGGCGGCCACGGCGGCATCTTCGCCTGCCGCTTCGATGTAATACCGCCCCATAAGGCCCTGAAGTTCGGGGAATTCGTAGACCATTTCCGAGCTGAGGTCGGCCTTGGCCAGGCGCGCGGCTTTTTCAGCCTGATCGGCATCGGCTCCAGTCACTGGGGCCAGTTCGCGGGCCAGGGCGGCGATGCGCCCGATCCGGTCGGCCTGCGTTCCCAGTTTGTTGTGGAAGGTGACGTTTTCCAGCGCGCGGGTCCATTGTGCAATGTCCGATTTGGCAATGCGCAGGTCATTTTCCCAAAAGAACTTGGCGTCGGCCAGACGGGCCGACAGCACTTTCTGATTGCCCGCCAGAATGGTCGCGCCATCGTCAGCCGTTTCGCGGTTCGCAACAGTGACGAACCGTTCAATCCGGCCCGTTTTGGGATTGCGGACCGAGAAGAACTTTTGGTGTTCTTTCATCGAGGTTTGCAGCACCTCGGGTGGCAGGTCGAGGAATTCGTCGTCGATCCGCCCCATCAGGACGACCGGCCATTCGACCAGACCGGCGACCTCGGCCAGCAGGCCCTGATCTTCGACCAGTTCAAGACCGGCGGCAAAGGCCATGTTCTGGGCGTCGTTCCAGATGTGCCGGGCGCGTTCCTCGGGGGACAGGACGACAAAAGCCCGCTTCAGCTTGGCCGCGTAATCGTCGAAGGACGTGACCGAAAAGCGGCTGGGCGCCATGAAGCGGTGTCCTGCTGTGGTATCGCCGGACGAAATGCCATCGACATCCATTGGCACGACCTGCGCCCCGGCCTCATCCGTCAGAATGCACAGGATCGAATGCAGCGGACGCACCCAGCGCAAGCTGCCACTGCCCCAGCGCATGGATTTTGGCCAAGGGAAATTGCGGATGGTGGTTTCGAGCACTTCGGCAATGATCTCGGCCGCGGGGCGACCGGCCTTTTCGATGGTGGCGAAATAGATGGCCCCCTTGGGCGTTTCGCGTTCTTCCAGCTGATCACGTGTCAGGCCCGCGCCGCGCAGGAACCCTTCGATTGCTTTATCAGGCGCGCCGACCTTTGGACCCTTGCGTTCTTCCCGGATGGTGGGGCTTTTCGCCAGCAGCCCTTCGACCGCCAGCGTCAGGCGGCGGGGCGTGGTCAGAGCGGCTGCGTTTGCATAGGTCAAACCGGCCTCGACCAGACCATCGGTAATCCGCTTTTTCAGATCCTCGCCGGCACGGGCTTGCATCCGTGCAGGGATCTCTTCGGAGAACAGTTCGATCAGCAGGTCGGGCATTGTCGGTCCTTAGAAATTGACGATCGTCTGAATGACGATGGCATTGGCGATATCCACAAAGAAGGCGGATACAAGGGGCAGCACGATAAAGGCAATAGGCGATGGGCCATATCGCTTGGTCACGGCTGTCATATTTGCGATTGCGGTGGGTGTGGCCCCCAACGCAAAGCCGCCAAACCCGGCGGCCAGTACAGCAGCGCGATAGTTGGACCCCATGACCGGGAACAGCACCCAGAGGACGAACAGCACCGCGAACACCGTCTGCGCTGTCATGATCACGGCAATGGCCATGCCAAGCTGCGCAATGGTCCAGAGTTGCAGGCTCATCAGCGACATTGCCAGAAACGCGCCCAGCGCAAATTCCGAAATCAGCGCCAGCGATGGTGTGCGCGACACTTTCGGAGCATCGGGAAACAGCGCGTCCCGCAGATTGGCGATCACGATGCCCATGATCAGGCAGGGCACGAACAGCGGCAGTTTCAGCCCGGCGGCGGCAATTGATTCATTCAGTGCATATCCCAAGATGATCGCCAGGTTCAGGTGCAGCAGGACGCGCATGACGGTCAGATGATCGATGCTTGTGGTGTGCCCGTCATGCTCATCCGGCAATCCGACGCTGGGTTCTTCGTCAGGGCGGTCAGGCGTCAGGCCGCGCCGTTCGACCAGCAGGCGCGCGATCGGGCCGCCAACCAGCGCGGCAAGCACCAATCCAAGGGTGGCGACGGCCACACCCAGTTCGGTCGCGCCGTCAAGCCCCGTTGCCTGCGCCACATCCGGCGCCCATGCGATTGCCGTACCGTGCCCACCGATCAGGGCCGCCGATCCGAACAACACACCGGCCTGTGCGGGATAGCCGAAGATCACCGCCCCAGCCGCGCCAATCACATTCTGAAAGACTATCGTCGTCAGAGTGAGAATCAAAAGCAAGATTAACGGCTTACCGCCCGCAATGAGGTCAGACAGACGGGCGTTCAGGCCGATCCCGGCAAAAAACAGGACCAGCAGGAAATCGCGGGCTGTCAGGCCAAAGGACAGTTCGATCCCGAAGACCAGATAGAGCGTCAGAACCACCAGCGAGGCCAGCAGGCCCCCTGTCACGGGTTCGGGGATGTTGAAATTGCGCAGGGTTGTCACACGTGCGTTGATCTCGGCCCCGATCAGATAGACCGCAAACCCCAGAGTGGCCGTCAGGAAATCGGGGATTTCTATGACATGGCCCACGGTCTGCTCCTTCAGTTTTCCGGGCGCGGCGGACATTCCTCGCCCACGACGGTACCGTCATAGGCTTTTTCACCGCAATTGTTCAACGCATGCCAGACATAGCCCTTGCCATCCGCGGTGATCGCCACAATCCGGTCGACACCGAAATGGATGTTCTTCACCCCCATGAACGCCCGCGCCTGCCCGGATTCAAGCGCTTCCGCCAAAGACACCGCATCGTAGCAATCAAACCATCCCGGTGCGGTCAGGGGTTCGGAGTTTTCGACAGGCACGTATCCAGCCATCTGGTCCGGCGACAATTCGGTCTCGAAACAGGCGCGATACCGGATAGGCGAACTGTCGGCGTCGATTGCCTGAAACCCGGAATAGGCGATGGGTTCCGGCACACCGCCTGCATCCGTCATCAGGGCAACGTCCTGCCCCGGTTGCGGTTCGACCTCATAATAATAGCCGTAGACCTGTAGATAATACATGCCGACGCCTGCCACGATGGCCGACAGCAGCAGAAGAATTGCCAGCAGTTTTCCCGTCATCTTTCAGGCCGCCTCTTTCAAGTTCTTGTAAAATGGGACAGGTTTCATCGGGGAACAGGCAGAAACGAGGTCTACACGATGGAATCCACCCTTGCCGTCGGATTTTTCGGCGCATTGTTTGCGATCATGAACCCGGTCACCAACCTGCCGGTGTTTCTGAGCGTCACTCAGGACCTGTCTGCCGCCGAACAGCGCAAGATTGCGGTCAAAACCGTGATCTACTGCCTGATCCTTGGCGGTGCCTTTGCCCTGGTCGGCAGTCAGGCGCTTGGCCTTTTTGGCATCAGCGTCAATCATCTGCGCGTCGCCGGTGGTCTGGTTGTCATGATGATCGGTCTGAACATGCTGAACGGGCACGAAAGCACCTCTCACCACGGGACGAAGGGGGAGAAGGACGCTTACCCCGAAGCCGACACCGTCGCCTTTTATCCGCTGGCCTTTCCCATTCTGGTAGGCCCCGGCACCATCACCACGCTGATCCTGTATGCACACCAGATCAAGAAGCCCGTAGAAGCCTTTGTTTATGCAGGCGTATTCCTTGCCGTTGTTGGCCTGCTTCTGATCACGTTCTGGAATGCGGCCTGGCTGGCCCAACGCCTGTCCGACACCGCGCGCGTGATCATGAGCCGCTTTATGGGGATGATTCTTGCGGCTATCGCCGTCAGCATGATCGCGGACGGCCTGAAAGCCCTGTTGCCGGGACTGGCCTGATCGCCTCATCCGGCGCTGAACCCGGCGGCCTCGGTCTGCACAAAGGCATCCGCGCATTGCTTGGCCAGCGCCCGCACGCGCCCGATATAGGCCTGCCGTTCGGTGACCGAGATCACACCCCGTGCATCCAGCAGATTGAAGATGTGTGACGCCTTGATGCACTGGTCATAGGCCGGATGCGCCATGATGATGCGCTTGCCGGTTTTCGGGTCGTCATGCGCCTGCGCCAGGATCGTGGCGCATTCAGCCTCGGCCTCTTCGAAATGGCGCAGCAGAACCTCGGTATTGGCGACGTCAAAGTTCCAGCGGGCGTATTCCTCTTCGGTCTGTTTGAAGATGTCGCCATAGGTCAAAGCGCTGGGGGATTGCGGATCGTTAAACGGCATGTCCATCACGTGGTCGATGCCCAGCACATACATGGCCAGACGCTCGAGCCCATAGGTCAGCTCGCCCGAGACAGGCGCGCAGTCATGGCCGCCGACCTGCTGGAAGTAGGTGAACTGGCTGACTTCCATTCCGTCACACCAAACCTCCCAGCCAAGCCCCCACGCGCCGAGTGTCGGGCTTTCCCAGTCGTCTTCGACAAAGCGGATGTCGTGCAGATCCATGTCGATGCCGATAGCCTGAAGGCTGCCCAGATACAGATCCTGCAAATCCGGCGGGCTGGGTTTGATCAGCACCTGATACTGGTAGTAATGCTGGAGCCGGTTGGGGTTTTCGCCATAGCGCCCGTCCGTGGGGCGGCGCGACGGCTGAACATAGGCTGCGGCCCATGCCTTGGATCCCAGCGCCCGCAAGGTGGTTGCGGGATGGAACGTTCCTGCCCCGACCTCCATGTCATAGGGTTGCAGAATCGCGCAGCCTTTCGAGGCCCAGTAGGACTGAAGCCTGAGGATGATTTCCTGAAATGAACGCGGTGCGCTGGTCGGTTCGGTCATGACATTCCCTCTGGGCGCCCCGTGCGCCCGGTTCCGGTCGGTTTGGCCCTTCCTATGCAAGGGGCCGAGGGGCGTCAACGGGGCTTTGGGCTGCGGCTGTATCTGCGCGGCCACACCACAAATTCCCCGCATTCACAGCATGGTATTTGGCAAATGAAATCGCGTATTCTGCCCCTCAGTACAAACACCGCATAACACGGGCAGACTATGACACGCGTATTTTCAGCAATTCTTTTGTTTCTTCTGGTCGGCCTGCGCGCCGCGACCGCTCAACAAGACCCCGGCGTCTGGGTTCAGGTCGAGGCGCAGCCGTCGCTGCGCGAAGCGCAGGACCGGGCGCAAGCCTATGCCAGCACCCTGCCCGACGTGAACGGGTTTCGGCTGAACAGTGGCTGGTATGCCATCGTGATCGGCCCTTATGCACGCGGGGATGCCGAGCAGGTATTGCGCGTATACCGGGCCGAGGGGCAGATCCCGCGTGACAGCTTTGTCGCGTTTTCAAGCGCGTTGGGGCAACAGTTCTGGCCCGTCGGCGAAAACACCCTGAACCGCGACGCTGTAAGCGCGCCGACGGAACCGGCAGCGCAGCCGCAAGAAACCCTGACAATCGCGACCCCACAGGTTTCGGATGAAACCCGCGCACAAGCATTGCAGTCCGAGCGTCTTTTGACCGCGCAGGAACGGAAAGACCTGCAAACGGCCCTGCAAGCGGCTGGGTTCTATAATTCGACCATTGATGGTGCTTTCGGTCAGGGAACCCGCCGGTCGATGGGCGATTGGCAGCGGTTCAACGGATATGAGGCGACGGGCGTTCTGACCACGGCTCAGCGCAAGGCCCTGATGGATGAATACAACGCGCCGCTGATCTCGGCCGGGATGGACCGGTATTCCGATGACGCGGCCGGAATTGCGCTGGACATGCCGTTGGGTACAGTCAGCTTTGACCGCTATGAGGCACCGTTCGTGCATTTCAAAAGCGCCTCGGATATGAACGCCCAGGCCCTTTTGATCAGTCAGGAGGGTAACAAGAACACGTTGCGCGCCCTTTACGAGGTGATGCAGTCGCTTGAGATTGTACCGTTGAACGGCCCGCGCGAGCTGGGCCGCGACCAGTTCACCCTTGAAGGGCGCGGCAATGGGATCGTGTCATTCACGCAGGCGCGGCTGGCCGATGGGAAAATCAAGGGCTTTACGCTGGTCTGGCCCGAAGGGGACGAGGCGCGCCGCCTGCGTGTTCTGGCTGCGATGGCGACCAGCCTGAGCACAACGGACGCGGTTCTGGATGCCGCCGCCGGTGCGGATGCGGAACAGCGCATCGATCTGGTCTCGGGTCTTCAGATCCGCAAGCCCCGGTTGTCGCGGTCGGGCTTTTTCGCTGGCGCGGACGGTACGGTTCTGACGGTATCTGAAGCCGCCGAAAGCTGCACCCGGATCACCCTGGAGGGGGATCAGGAGGTTCAGCTGGCGCTGACCGACCCGGAGCTTGGTGTTTCGGTCCTGCGCCCTGCAAAAGCCCTTGCACCGATGAGTGTTGCTGCTTTCAGTACCACCCAGCCGCGCATCCAGTCCGAAGTGGCCGTATCCGGCTTTTCCTATCAGGGGGCTTTGGGCGCACCGACGCTGACCTACGGCCAAATCGCGGATATCCGCGGCCTGAACGGCGAGACAAGTGTCAAACGGCTGGCGCTGAACGCACAGCCCGGCGATGCGGGCGGGCCGGTCTTCAACGACAGCGGCAACGTGGTTGGTATGCTGCTGCCCACACCGTCCGAGGGGCGCACCCTGCCCGCGTCTGTCAGCCTTGCGGCAACGGTCGAGCGGTTGACAGAAATCCTGACGAAAGCCGGTGTTTCCGGGCAGTCGAGCGAGGAAACCACCCGGATTTCCCCCAACGAGCTGAACCGGCGCGCGACCGGAATGACGGTTCTGGTGCACTGCTGGGACTAAGCCCGCGCAGACATTGAAACCAGACGTTGAAACACCAAAGCGCCGCATGACCATGCGGCGCTTTTTGTTACAGAATGTCCGGGGTCACGTGGATCAAGGTCGGGACAGGTGCATCAAACGCCGCGCGAACCGCACTCTGCATCTCAGCCAGAGATGAAGGGGCTGAGGAAAGCGCGCCAAAAGCCTCGGCCAGTTTGCAGAAATCCGGGTTATGCGCCACCACCGCATTGGGCGCGATCTGGCTGCGGACCATGCTGTCTTCGATTTCTTTCAGCTTGCCATTGTCCCACAGGATGATCGGCAGCGACAATCCCAGTTCGACCGCAACACCCAGTTCCTGCATCGTATAGTGGAACCCGAAATCCCCGGCGATTACCGCCGTTGGTTTGCCGCGCCGCGCCACTGCGCCGCCAATTCCGGCTGGCAAACCATAGCCCAGCGTTCCGAACCCGGTCGGATGGTGCCAGTGATGCGGATAGGCCATGTCCCACACCTCTTTCGCGACATAGGCGAATTGGGTCATGTCGGAATAGATCATGGTATCTGCGGGCATCGCCGCGCGCAGCGCATCGGCCACTGCTACAATTCCGGGCCGTTCGGCATCCACCTCGGCCCGCCACCGGGCACGGGTTTCGGAAATTTCATCGGGCGACCAGCCGGTTGCCGGTTTCAGGTTTTCGGTCGCCTGCCACAAAGCGCGGGCAAAGCTTTCGCTGTCAGTTTGCAGTTTGATCGCGGCGCGATGGTGGTCGGACAGGACTTCGGGATCAAGGTCAACCCGGATCAATGTTGCCGAATGCCCAAGGTCGCTGCGCCACAGATCGACCTCGCCCAGTTCGGCGCCGACCGCGATGACCAGATCCGCCGAGGCGATAACCTCGGCGCTGCCGGGGCGCGGCAGCGACGCGCCGAAATCCAGCGGATAGTTTGCGCCCGGCAACCCGCGCCCTGCGTATGTGGTAAAGCAGGCCGCCCCTAGCTGTGTCAGAATCTGCCGCCAGTCATTGGATTTGCAACCGCCCCCCAGAATGAACAGCGGCCTGCGCGCAAGGTTCAGCATCGAGACAACCGGCGATACGTCGGGTGGCAACGCCTTGGTGCGCAACGCGGGCTGGATGGGGAAAGGTGCCGGGTCAGCCTCGGCCTGCAACTGCGCGATAGTCACCTGAATATGCTTGGGACGCGGGCGCGACAGCTCGAATTCTTCAAAAGCGCGTTCGACCAGTGCATAGGCGGCCTCGGCCGTATTGGCCTGTGCCGACCAGTCGGCAACGGTTCCGGCCGCAAGGCGCTGGTCCTTCATCTGGTGCAACTGGCCGCGCAAGGCCTGTGTTTCATCAAGGCAGGACGACACCACCAGCATCGGCACCGAGTCGCTGTAGGCTTGCCCGATCGGCGTCATGATGTTGCACAGGCCGGGCCCGGTGATCACATAGGCAACCCCCGGCTTGCCGGTTGCGCGGGCATACCCATCGGCCATGAACCCCGCCCCCTGTTCGTGACGGGCCAGAACATGTTGGATGCCAGCCTCTTCGATGCCGCGGTACATTTCCTGATTGTGAACGCCGGGTATGCCAAAAATCACGTCCACGCCACGATCCTTGAGCATATGCGAAATCTGCGCGCCAAGGGGTCTTTTCATCAGCCTCTCCAGAATTGAACGGTGAAGATCGCGTAAACGGCCAACAGCTCGAGCCGCCCGACCAGCATCCCGATTGTCAGAAACCATTTGGCCGTGTCGTTGAGATTTGCGAAATTGCCCGCTGGTCCGATCTGATCGCCCAGACCGGGGCCGACATTGGCCAGCGCGGTCGCCGCCCCTGAAACGGCTGTGATGAAGTCCAGACCGGTCAGCGCCAGCGCCCAGGACAGCACGCCCATCGACAGGACGAAGAACATGAAAAAGCTCATCACCGAGGTCAGAACACCCTGCCCCACGGGCCGCCCATCATAGAGCGGCACGAACACGCCATGCGGAGACCTGATCCGTTTGATCTGACTTTTGATCGAGGCAAACAGCAGTTGATAGCGGAATATCTTGATCGAGCATGCGGTCGAACCCGCGCAGCCGCCAATCAGGCCGATCAGGAAGAACATCATGATCGGAAAGCTGCCCCAGCCCATGTAATCGACACTGGCATAGCCGGTGCCCGAGATGATCGAGGTGATGTTGAACAGAGATTCCCGAAACGCCTGTTCCCAGTGATGCGGAAAGACCGATGTCAGGAAAATCGACATGATGATGACCAGAACCAGAATGGTCGCCAGAAACGCGCGAATTTGACTGTCTTTCCACAGGGACGCTGTATGGCCGTTTGCCAGCTGGACATAGCGCACAAAAGGAAGCGCCGCCAAAATCATGAACACCGACGCCGCATATTCAGCGGGGCCTGAGAAGGTTCCGAACGAAGCGTCATAGTTCGAGAATCCACCGGTCGAAAGCGTTGTCAACGCATGTACCAGCGCATCGAAAAAGTTCATTCCCAGACCGGCGTAAACCAGCGCGCAAACCAGTGTCAGGAAAACATAGATGAGCGAAATCTGACCCGCGATCTCTTGCGCGCGAGGCAGGATTTTACCCATTGTTTCAAAGCCTTCCGAGCGGAAGATCTGCATGCCGCCGACACGCAGTTCGGGCAGGAACACCATGGCGACAACGATGATCCCGATACCCCCCAGCCATTGCAGGATACCACGCCACAGCAATAGCCCCTGCGGCAGGGTATCCAACCCGGAAATCACCGTTGAACCTGTTGTTGTCAGGCCGGACATCGCCTCGAAATACGCGTCGACAAAGCGCAGCTCGGTTTCACCGAACAGAAACGGAATTGCCCCAAACAGGGGCAGCGCCGCCCAAACACCGGTTGTCAACAGGAAGGTCTGGCGGATGGTCAGCCCTTCGCCCACACCGTTCGAGCAGCTCATCGCCAGAACGGTCCCGGTCAGCGTCGTGATAATGGCGCTTTCCAGAAATACCGGCCATTCGCCGCGCCCCTCGATCAGGTCCGCGAGCATAGGCAGCAGCATGGTCGCCCCAAGAATGGCGACCAGCAAGCCAATCACATATCCGACCGGGCGAAGATCCATCATGACGCGCAGGGTTGGCGTGCCAACCCGACCGTGTCAAGCAGATGATCCCGGTTTACCTGTCAGTTTTTGACATCTGTTCCGGGCATCACAGGCGGTTTGGACGGGGCGCGTGATTTTCGCGCCTGCGGTTTGCGCAGTTCCGTCGCCGGGGCTGGTTTCGCCTGCACCTTGGCCGGGGCAGGATCGGCCTGTGTCGGCCTGACCTGCGCTGCCTGAACAGGCGCCGGTGTCGCAGGGGCGGGCTTGGGCGTTACGGGCGACACGCTTTCGGTCGCAGGTGTCGCCGCGGATTCAACAGGTTTTACTGCTTTTTCATCACTAACCGCTGGTGTCGGTTTGGCTGCCGCCGGGGGTGCTGCCTTGGGCCGCGGACTGGCTGAAAACTCAACCGATTTGGCCGTCGGCTTGGCCGGCGCAGGTTTGCGGGCCAGCTTTTTCTTGGCCGTTGACGATTTCGCCGGTACGCGTTTCGTGCGCGTCGCGGCGGGTTTGGGTTTGGCCGCCGGTTTTTCCGCCGGAGCTTTCACCACTGGACCCGGTGCTGATGCTGCCAAGTGCAGGGCATGGACCGGCACCATCGGCAGTTCAAGTGCCGAACGGGTCATGATCTGTGCGATCTTGATCTGGTTGACGATCGCATAGCCAGCCATGCGTATAGCCGCGGCCTGAAGCTCCAGCGGTTGGGTAATCGGATTCATTCCATAGATCTCCTGTGAAAACGATGCAGCCCGGAGAGAGAGGGTAAAGCGCCCTGCCCGCTCGGGTGGTCCGGGCGGAGGTTGGGGTCTTGCAGTCCAAGGCGTCTCACGTCTCGGCTTCCTTTCGGGGTGACACACCATTGAGCGCGCCGGTGTGCCGAAGCTGCATTCCCCGTCAGGATACAGGAGTTTTTCACGCAAGTGCAGCATTTTTGCTGCGCTGCGGCGAATGAGCGCCGATCAGGAAAATCTCTGATTAAATTCTAGCCACTTACCCGAGACGTTCAGCCAACGTGAAACAGGGTCGTGAACAGTTTCGGGTCAAGGCTGGACGCGGCGAAGGTTGGGCCCTCGGTCAGAATCGACACGGCGTCATGGCTGTGCAGGCTTTCCTGATGGCTTGCGACAACGCGAAAATCACCGACGTGATGATCTGCCAGCAACTCGGCGCAGAACAGGCGCGCGGCATCTTCGACGAAGATCGGATTGGCTGCGTTCAATTCGGCAAAAGCCTGTTCATCTTCGCGCTTCACCATCACCTGCGTTTCCGTCGGAACCGCACGGCGGCACAGCGCAATCAGGTCTTCAAACCAAAGGCAATCCGCATCACAGTCCACGACAACCGAGATCCGTGCGACGGAGCGCTGCGAATGCGGCGTCGCCAGCTGACCGCGCATCGACCGGGCATGTTCGCTGAGTTCCAGCGAACAGGGGCAGGTCGAGGAATAGACATAGTCAAGGTGCATGATCTTCTGACGCACACCGTTCTGTTCGACCAGTTCCAGCGCGATATCGTAATACTGATACCCCTCAAGGCCCGAGCGCAGGCTTTTGATCCTGTCCGGGTAGGAAAAGCGCATCTGGATACGGGCGTCGAAGCTGTCCAGATCGGACATGTAATCGTCCAGGGCGGATTCCATGACCTCAAAGCTGAAGGTCCGTTCCGCATGTTTGTAGAAAGACCGCATGATCCGGGACATGTTGATGCCCTTTTTCTCGGCCTCGAGGCTGACGGTACCGGTGATCGAGGTTTCCAGCGTCAGGTCTTCGCCCTCTTTCCGGTGGAACCGGATCGGCAGGCGGAAGTTCGAAATACCCACATGTTGGATCTGCTGTTTGGCCCCACGGATCAGGCTGGACGGGCCGTTCTGCAAATCCGGCAAGGATGCGCGGTACGCCGCATCGACGGTAAAGTCATCGGGGTAAGCGCGCGAAAAGGGCGGATAGTTGCCCGCCGCCAGACCGGGCAGCAGCCGGGCCACAGCCGGGTCAAGCTGGTTTATCTCGGCTTCCGAGGCAGATTTGGCCCATTGCCGCAAAACGTTCAAAGCCTCGGCAGCCTTGTCCCGATCCGGTTTTTCATCAATGTCGCGCGGGTGAACATTCATCAGCGGCAGTTCCTTGGTTGGTCGTCGGACTATATATGACTGATGGTCTATTACCAGTCTAACCCGATACGTCGGCAATAGCAGCCCGGATTGAAAAATCCGGCGCAAAACCGTCATCTCGCAACAGTTAGCGCCTTTTGAAGGTGGGAACAGCGGGTGGCACGCCTGTCAGCCGCCCGAAACAAAATGGCCGCGTGGGCAGGCAACCTGCCCCCCACGCACGAAAAGGGCGCGGGGGGCTTTGGTTTATTTCTGCGAGGCTTCCAACGCTTGCTGAATGTCGGCCAGCAAGTCACCGGCATCCTCAAGCCCGACGGAAAAGCGGATCAGGCCCGGTGTAATGCCCAGCTGGTCCTTCTGCGCGTCGCTGAGACGCTGGTGCGTTGTTGTCGCCGGGTGCGTCGCGATGGATTTGGCATCGCCCAGATTGTTCGAAATCACCGGGATGGTCATCGCGTTCAGGAAGGCAAACGCCGCATCCTTGCCGCCCTTGATGTCCAGCGATAGCACAGTCCCGCCCTTGCCGCCCAACTGGGTCTGAACCAGTGCGTTCTGGGCGTGGGTTTTCAAACCGGGGTAAAGCGTCCGTTCCAATGCCGGGTGCCCTTCCAGCGCCTCGGCAATCTTTTGCGCGCTTTCGGCCTGTGCATTGACCCGCAGCGCCATCGTCTCAAGGCCCTTGAGCATGATCCACGCATTGAACGGGCTCAGCGCGCCACCGGTATGCTTGAGATAGGGTTCAACTGTTCCGCGGATGAAGTCCTTGGTTCCGATGATCACACCGCCCAGCGCACGGCCCTGCCCGTCGATATGCTTGGTCGCTGAGTAGACGACCACATCCGCACCCTGCTGGATCGCGCGCGAGAACACCGGGGTCGAGAACACGTTGTCCACCACGACAACGGCTCCGACCGCATGGGCCAGATCGGCCACAGAAGCGATATCGATCACCTCTAGCGTGGGGTTCGACATGGATTCAAAGAAAACGGCCTTGGTGTCCGGGCGGATCGCAGCCTTCCACTGCTCAAGATCGGTGCCGTCCACAAAGCTCACCTCCACGCCATAGCGGCTCAGGATGTTTTCAAGGATATAGAGGCACGAACCGAACAGCGCCTTGGCCGAAACAACATGGTCCCCGGCCTTCAGCATCGAGGTCAGCGCGCCGTTGACGGCAGCCATGCCCGAGGCCGTCGCAAAGGCATCTTCGCCGCCTTCCAGCGCCGCGATGCGTTGCTCGAACATGGACACGGTCGGGTTGCCGTAACGGGCATAGATGAACTCGTCGGGGCCACATTCCAGAAACCGGGCCTCGGCCTGTTCCGCGCTTTCGTAGACGAAACCCTGCGTCAGGAAAATCGCCTCGCTCACCTCGTTATACTGGCTGCGACGGATGCCGCCATGGACGGCTTGGGTGCGTTTGTTCCAGTTCTCGCTCATCTCATTCCTTTCAGCCTCGGGGGAGGCAAACAAAAAACCCCAGACGCGGCCAAGCGAAAGGGGTCTTTCATCCTGACCTTTTAGCGGTGTTGTTTAGCGTGGCCCGCAATCCGGTAACAAATCGCCACGTAGCTTCAGGATCGCAATACGCCTCGGGCGGTTCGCGGTCAAGCCCGGCCTGCGCTTCGGTCACGCTTTCGTAAGCGGTACTTGCCGAACCGGCAGAAACCCGCATGATCCCTGTCAACATCAGGAGAATGCATGGCTGACCCGATTGATCTGTATTTCTGGCCGACACCGAATGGCTGGAAAGTTTCCATCGCCCTGGAGGAGATGGAGCTGCCCTACACCACCCATCTGATCAATATCGGCAAGGGTGACCAGTTCGACCCCGCGTTCCTGAAAATCGCGCCCAACAACCGGATGCCCGCCATCGTCGATCCCGACGGGCCGGACGGCGCACCTGTTTCGGTTTTCGAAAGCGGCGCGATCCTGATGTATCTGGCCCGCAAGACCGGGCGGTTCTATGGCACGACCGAACGCGACCGGATCGCGGTCGAGGAATGGCTGATGTGGCAGATGGGCGGCGTTGGCCCGATGGCCGGTCAGGCGCATCACTTCCTGAAATACGCCCCGCAACTGGACCCGCCGCAGGACCTGCCCTATGCCAAGGACCGCTACCGCGCCGAGGTCGCGCGCCTGTACGGCGTACTGGACAGGCGGCTGGCCGAAAACGAGTATGTCGCGGGCGATTTCTATTCCATCGCCGACATGTCGATCTGGGGCTGGGCCAGCCTGTGGGAAGGCCAGCAGCAGGTGCTGGAGGACAAACCGCACTTTGCCCGCTGGCTGGAGACCGTCAGCGCCCGCCCAGCCGTTCAGGCCGGACGCGCGCTGTATGCCGAGTTGCGAGGGGATCACCGGGACAAGCAGGCGCAGAGCGTTTTGTTCAAGCGGTAGGTATGTTCGATATACCAAAACCGTATCAATACTTGTGAAGGTTTTGCGAAAGGAATGTGTCCAAGATGTCTCTTGCGATTGGGCGCTCAGCGCAGCTTGGAGAAAACGACCGTTAAGTGAAACGGGTTTAGGTTGAGCACCTGCGCCCCCACACAGCGTCAATAGTACCCCAAAGTCCAGCAATAAACGATGAGACACCATCTAGCGCCCCTTTACGCCCATTGCCAAATACGTACAAATGTATTAATGTACGGTAAAATGTACGTAATCAAGACAACAAACCGCAATGGAGGCAAAAAATGGCAAGAAACGAACGCTTTGAAATGCGCTTGGACAGCGCGCTCTTGGATCAGATTGACGAATGGAGAGATCTTCAGTCCGACGCACCGTCCCGCGCCGAGGCGGTGCGTCAGCTTTTGGAGTACGCTCTGTCGGGCACCTTAAAAAAGGAAACTCAGCTCGACAAACCTCAGCGCCTGATGGTTTGGCTCCTCACGGAGATACTCAAAACCCAAGAAGGCTGTGGGGACAGACACCGTATCTCTCTCATCCAAGAGGCCATATATGGCGGGCATCTGTGGGCACTCGATTGGGAACTGACAGGTCTCATGCATTCTAACACAGATAAACCTGAGGATGTGAAGTTCGTTGTCAATGTACTGGATATGTGGACTTTCATCGAGCGCGCCTTTGACAAGCTATCGGACGCTGACAAGGCCAAGCTCGAAAAAGAAGTTCCTTACATTGGCAAAGACCCAAAGTTCATCGGTTTTGATGGCAACAATGAAACCGACTACATGGGGATCGCCATGTTCCTCATCCATCAGATGGAGCGCTTCACAAACTTCAACTCTCGTGAACTCAACTCACACATGCCGAAGGTCCAGAGGTACGCAAAGATGTATCAGGTCTTTGAACCTATCCGCGCCAAGCTGGTTGGACGTGAAATGACTGTCGAAGAGATAATCGAAGTTCTCAAGAGAGATTAATATCCTCAGCTCCGTTGGGGGCTGAATGCCCCCGAGGTTATCCTTGGCCTCGTGGATAGACCCCAGCGCCTTCCCAAAAGGGACCGTTTCTTCTTGACCATCCGAAAGTCGCCTTGGCGTAGCAGAAGCGAATTCACACTTTGGCCCCATCCCAGATTACTCCTCCCCCGCGCCAACAGGCCCGGCATCTCCGGAATATCCTCGATCCTTGCCGCGATCGCATGGGTTACCAAATGCGCCCTCTGCATCCGGCCCTGCAACGCCCCCGGCGGCGGATCCGTGGCGGCGGCGCGACTTATCAGCGAAACTGGAATTCAGGTTCCGCGGGGAAAGACATGGAAATACCTGTCCAGTGCCCATTGCGCAGCCTTGCAACGTTCCGCCCGTCAACACGCATCCGGGTTGTCAGGACAAATGCGGCCTGCCCTTTGTTCGCTCCGGCTTTCTGGGCTGCGCCGTCAGAACGCTCGGCCCCGTCGAAAAGCATACCATCGGGTTTTGCCGACCGCCGGGACCGAAAGTTCGGAACCAAATGCGGCTTTCGATCCGTTTCGTCAGACGAGCGCGACGCTTCAATCCGCTTGAGTTGCTGCAACTCCGACCGAAGCTTTTTTGCAGTCTCAACCTGCCTGCGTTCAAAGGAATAAGCGCTTAACGCCTCATCAATCATTCGGGCGGTGTGAACATACCCCGCAGAACGTGTGAGTTCCGAGAGCTCTGCCAGACGGTCGGAAATCCGGCTTTCGTCCCGTGAGACGGTTTTTTCGAGCGATCCTTGGTGTGTTGCGTTGGGCATCCGAACTGACTCTGAAAAGACGTTGAGTGATGCGCAATCCGGCCCGAGCTTTGACGCAAGCCGATGCGCAAAGATGCGTGTCACTACGCGCCCGGCGCCGGAGAGTCGACCATCCCGCGTTCAAGTGGCGGAAAAGCGCCTTAAACACACATTTGAGGCAAAGAAAACATATCGCCCGTTCTTCAGGCGCGGGTTTGCGGCACTGCGACGGGCAGTTTAGGATTGATCCGCACGACAGACCTAACCCTGCCCCTGCACCAGTAGGTCCAGCATGCCCGAGATATCCTCGATCTCTTCCGCGATCACGTGGGTCACCGAATGCGCCCGCTGCATCCGGCCTGTCACCTTCAGCAACCGCCCCGAGATCACCGCACGGCGGAAGCGTTCGTAGATCTTGCGCCAGACCACCACGTTGACGATCCCGGTCTCATCCTCAAGCGTCAGAAAGATCACGCCTTTGGCCGTCCCCGGCCGCTGCCGCAGGATCACCAGCCCGGCCACGGCCACACGCGCCCCTTCGGGCGGGGCCTCCAGCTGGGCGGAGGGCAGACAGGACGGCGGTCGCGGCCAGTCCCGGTTTGAAATCGCGCGGTGAAAAGGGGCAGTAAACATAAGAACAAAAATAGAACAAAATACAGGAAAGTCCAGACACGGCGTAAGGAGTCGCAAATGAGGCTGGAAACACCTAACTCCCTTCACTAAGGAAGGTTTCGAACATCGCAAAAGGAAGACGCACGCAATGGCAAAGATCACCTATGTCGAGCATGGCGGTACCGAGCACACTGTCGAGGTCGCCAACGGACTGACCGTCATGGAAGGGGCCCGTGACAACAACATTCCCGGCATCGAGGCCGATTGCGGCGGTGCCTGCGCCTGCTCGACCTGCCATGTCTATGTTCACCCCGACTGGGTCGAGAAAATCCCGGCCAAGGACGACATGGAAGAGGACATGCTGGATTTCGCCTATGAGCCCGACCCGGCCCGCTCGCGCCTGACCTGCCAGATCAAGGTGACCGACGCGCTGGACGGCCTGATTGTCCAGATGCCTGAAAAGCAGATCTGATGCCCAACAAAGCGCCGCGTCAGCCCGCCCGCCTGTGGCAATGTCGGGTGCGCAGCGCTTTGCTCCCTTTTGGCCTGTGGTGCGCGCTGCCAATCGCCGTCGCGGCGGATACCATCACCGACGCCCGCTTCACGGAACCAACCACGCGATACGCGCATGGCGTTTTGGGTGACAATATCGAATACGGCGCGCTGGAACTTGTGGTCAATGACACAGTCGTAACGGTTCGCCTGCCACAGGACCGTGTATTCGAAGACCTCGCGCCGCGTCTGGCAGACATCGACAGGGACGGCGCGGTTGAAACAATTGTCGTTGAAACGCAGGACACAACCGGCGCTCAGCTTGCGATCTACAACGCCGCTGGAGAAAAAATCGCAGCCACACCTCATATCGGCGCACGATTCCGCTGGCTCGCCCCGGTCGGTGCTGCTGATCTGGATGGTGACGGCAATATCGAGATCGCCTATATTGATCGCCCCCACCTGGCCAAAACCCTGCGCATCTGGCGCTTCAAAGATGGTGGACTGACCGAAATCGCTGCTCTGCCCGGCCTGACCAACCACAAGATCGGTGAGGATTTCATTTCCGGCGGCCTGAGGAGCTGTGGCGACCATCCCGAAATGATCCTCGCCAGCGCAGACTGGTCGCGGATCATCCGTGTTTCCTATCAGGATGGCTGGCATCTGACGGACCTCGGTCCGCTCAAACACCGCGACAATCTCACATCAGCCCTGAATTGCTGATCCGCTTCTTCATCTGGCCAAAAGATCCTGGAGGGTGAGTGGTTGAAAAGAAATCGTCCAGCGGACGATTTCGACCGCAAACGCGCGCAGCGCCGGGAGGCCGCAAGGCCGAGGGGGCAAAGCCCCCTGCCCGATCATCCCTCCAAAGCGCGCCAGCCGATATCGCTGCGATAGAACCCTTCGGGCCAATCCACGGCATCAACCATCTGATACGCCCGGTCGCGCGCCTCTTGCAGCGTTTTTCCGCGCGCGGTCACGTTCAGAACGCGCCCGCCGACAGCCTGCACCTGCCCCGCAGCCTCGCTAGTGCCGGCATGAAACACCATGTTGCTGCTGTCCTCGGGCAAGCCGTCCAATCCTTTGATGACCGTGCCCTTCTCGTAGGTTCCCGGATAACCTTTGGCCGCCATCACGACCGTCATCGCGTGATCATCGGCCCAGTTGACCCGCATCTCGCCCAGCCGCCCTTCGGCGGTGGCATGCAACAGGTCCATCGCCTGCGCGCCCAGACGCATCATCAGGACCTGACATTCCGGGTCCCCGAAACGGACGTTGTATTCCACAAGGCGCGGCTGGCCGTCCTTGATCATCAGCCCCGCATAGAGAATTCCCTGAAACGGTGTGCCCCGGCGCTTCATTTCGGCAATGGTGGGGCGCACGATTTCTTCCATCGCGCGCGCTTCAACTTCCGCACTCAGAACCGGCGCCGGAGAATAGGCACCCATCCCCCCGGTGTTCAGGCCCGTGTCACCATCACCCACCCGCTTGTGGTCTTGTGCCGTGCCGATGGACAGGATGTCTTGGCCGTCGCACAGAACAAACAAAGACGCTTCTTCGCCGTCCATAAACTCTTCGATCACGACCTCGGCCCCCGCGCCACCAAAGGCACCGCCGAACATGTCGTCAATGGCGTCAAGCGCCGTGTCTTCGTCCATGGCCACGATCACGCCCTTGCCCGCGGCCAGACCATCGGCCTTGACCACGATGGGCGCGCCCTGTTCGCGGATATAGGCCTTGGCGGGTTCGGGCGCGGTGAACCGCGCATAGGCAGCGGTGGGCGCATGTGCCGCGTCGCAGATTTCCTTGGTAAAGCTTTTCGAGGCCTCAAGCCGGGCCGCTTCGGCGGACGGTCCGAAAACCAGCACCCCGGCTTCGCGCAGGCGATCCGCCACTCCGGCCGCCAAAGGCGCCTCGGGGCCAACAATCACGAAATCAATCGCGTTTTCCTCGGCAAAGCTGACAACGGCCCCGCCGTTTTCGATATCCAGAGCGGCACAATCCGCGATCTGAGCGATCCCGGCATTGCCCGGCGCCACGATCAGTCGGTCGCATTTTGGGTTTTGCATCACTGCCCAGGCCAGGCTGTGTTCGCGCCCGCCGCTGCCGAGAATAAGGATGTTCATGGGGTCGTCTCCGATCTGCTTGGCCTCGCCTGCGCGGCGTTCTAAGCTGGGTGAGCAATTGAAACAAGGCGCTGAAATGTCCGACCTGCTTGATGACCCGATTCCGGGCCAAAACACCCCTGAATACACGGTTTCCGAGGTATCGGGCGAGGTGAAGCGCACGCTGGAAGGCGCGTTCGGGCGAATCCGCGTGCGCGGCGAAGTCGGGCGCGTGTTCAAGGCCCGGTCCGGGCACCTGTACTACGACATCAAGGACGACCGTAACGTTTTGGCCTGCACGACATGGAAAGGTCAGGTTTCCAGCCTCTCGGTCGTGCCAGAGGAAGGGCTGGAGGTTGTCGTCACCGGTCGCCTGACCGCTTTTGGCGCACAGTCCAAATACAACCTGAATGTCGATGAAGTTGCCGTTGCCGGTCAGGGCGCACTTATGGCCTTGCTGGAAAAGCGCAAGAAACAGCTTGAGGCCGAAGGTCTGTTTGCGCCCGAGCGCAAGAAGCCCCTGCCGTATCTGCCGCAGATCATCGGCGTCGTGACATCGCCTTCGGGCGCGGTGATCCGTGACATTCTGCACCGGCTTCGGGACAGGTTCCCGCGAAAGGTGCTGATCTGGCCCGTGGCCGTGCAGGGCGCAAACTGCGCCCCCGAGGTTTCCCGCGCCATCGAAGGGTTCAACCAGTTGACACCCGGCGGCGCACTGCCCCGTCCTGACCTGATCATCGTGGCCCGTGGCGGTGGGTCGATCGAAGATCTTTGGGGCTTCAACGAAGAGAGTGTCGCGCGCGCCGCCGCCGCATCGGACATACCGCTGATTTCGGCCGTTGGGCATGAAACCGACACGACCCTGATCGATTTCGTCTCGGACCGCCGCGCGCCTACACCCACAGCTGCGGCAGAGCTGGCCGTGCCGGTCCGCATCGAACTGCTGGCCTGGACCGGCGAGCAAGGCGCCCGCTTGTCGCGCGCGGCAACGGACACGGTGCAGCGCCGTTCGCAAAGGCTGCGCGATTTGTCCCGCGCCCTGCCGCGCCCAGACAGCCTGTTGAACTCCCCCCGGCAACGCCTTGATTTGATTGCGGATCGCCTGACCCCGGCTTTGACGCGAGGAGTGCAAAACCGCCGCCTGCAAGTGGTGGAACTGTCAGCCCATCTGCGCCCGTCAACTCTGCGCGGTCTGGTCTCGGCCCGGCAGGAATCACTGCGCAACCTGTCGTCGCGCCTGTCCCTGCGCCCGATTCAACGCGAGATCGGCCTGCACGCGCAAAACCTTGCCCGGCTTGGTGACCGGATGAACGCGGCGCAGACCACGCGGCTGGATCGTCTGAAACATCAGTTGGAGGCCACCGACCGCCTGCGCGAAACGCTCAGCTACAAGGCGACGCTGGAACGCGGATATGCTGTGGTCCGCGCAGATGGGAATGTCATCACGACCAAGGCCGAGGCCGCAAAACACACGGTGCTGGACATCGAGTTCGCCGATGGCATTCTTGGCACCGGGACAGCCGCAAAGCAGACCAACCGGAAATCCAAACCGGATGCACCAGATCAGGGATCGTTATTCTAAGCCATGCTGACAATCTGGGGCCGCAAAACGTCATCGAATGTTCAGGCCCTGATGTGGTGCGTCGGAGAGCTGGATCTGCGCTTTCACCGCCACGATGCAGGGCACAGGTTCGGCGGGCTGGACACCGATGCCTTTCGCAAGCTGAACCCGAACGGCACCATCCCAGTACTACAGGATGACAATCACCCACCGCTGTGGGAAACCGGCGCAATCCTGCGCTATCTGGCGAATGCCTATGGCGGGAATGCGTTCTGGCCACGCGACCCGGTTCAACGGGCCGAAGTCGACAAATGGGCGGAATGGGCCAAGATCAACGTTGCGATGGATTTCACGGTGCCTGTGTTCTGGCAGGTTGTCCGGACCGCCCCGGCGCAGCAAGACCAAAACGCGATTGAGCAGGCCGTTGCCGCGCTGGATAGCAAACTGGCACTTGCCGATACCCGGCTGTCAGAAAACACCTACCTGTGCGGGCCCGATCTGACGCTGGCCGATATTCAGCTGGGACATATCCTTTATCGCTATTACGACATCGCGACATCCCGCGCGGTCCTGCCCAACCTGCGGCGCTATTACGATAGGCTGACAGAAAGACCTGCATATCAGGAGCATGTCATGCTCAGCTATGATGAGCTTCGGGTAACCTAGTCAGACACCGACGTCGGGGCCATAACACACCATTTCTTCCCCGATATCTTCCGCCTCGTACAGCTCGGTCGCCTGCGGGTCGCCTTCAAACTGCGCGACAAGGCCACCACCGGATCGCGTAAAGACCCAGCATTGCGGATCAAACCGGTCTTCGTAGATGAAACAAATCTGCTCTTCCTGCTGATACCATACACCTTCCTTGCAATCGCCATCCAGAAAAGACCAGATCACGCGGCGGTTGGGCAAATAACGTTCGACCCCGTAGACCTGCCCTTCGAACCCGTAAAACAGGGTCTTGCCCTGCGTATAGGTGTCGAATTCGGGGCCGGACAAAGGGGTCTGGGCCGCAGCGGGCGGCGTGGCAAAGCAGGCGAGAATCATCAGCGCTCGGAACATATGCCCATTGTGTCAGATGCGATCCCGCTATGCCATTCACCCTTTGGCCGAGGGTTGGCGAAACACGCTTAACTCCACGTAAGCGCTTGATTATTTGCCCCACTCGGGATGATGGTATTCGAAAACCGCGGTGAGGTGACATGACAACCCTTCTCTTCTGGATCGCCCTAGGCTGCGCATTGGGATACCTGCCCCTGACGGCCCGACCAGCCAGTTCCTTGCGCACTGTGCTGAAAACCACCTCGGTCGCCGTGTTGGCAGTCATTGCGGTTCTGCAGGGCGGCCCATGGATGCTGGCCGTTGCGCTTGCACTGTGCGCGACCGGGGACGCGCTGTTGTCGCGTGAAACGGATGCCACGTTCATGGCTGGTATTGCCGCTTTTGCCGCCGGGCATCTGGCCTATATCGCCTTGTTTCTTTCGCATCCCGCCAGTTCCGCCAGCCTGATCTGGGACGCCCCCGCGATCGTGTGGTCTCTGATCATTCTGGGCATTGTCATGGCCACCTTGCTTGCCTCTCGGGCCGGAGATCTCAAAGGCCCTGTTCTGGCCTATATACCGATCATCCTTGGCATGGGGATCACCGTGCTGGCGCTGCCCCAGACAGGTGCCCTGCGATGGGCGTTTCCGGCTGCAATCGCCTTCATCGCGTCCGACCTGATCCTTGCAACGGAAAAGTTCCTGCTGCCTGCGAACCATCCCGCCCACAAGCTGACTCCCTATCTGATCTGGCCGCTCTACTGGGGCGCGCAATTTGGGTTCGTCTTCGCTTTTGCGTGACCCTTTGCAACTGCCGCAAATCCGCATTAGGTGAAAGGAACACCTGCGGAGACCAAATATGGCGTTTTTCTCAAAGCTAAAGGACAAGCTGTTCAAATCCTCATCCCGCCTCGAACAGGGGCTGGACGCCATCGTCGAGGATGGTGGCGAGGAAACCGCCGCACCCGACCCTGTCCTCCCCGAACCTGAGCCCGAGCCGCAACCGGTTCCCGAAATCCCGACCCCTGAACCGGCGCAGGAACCGGCTGAACAACCTGCCCCCGCCCCGGCGGATCCCACACCAGCTGCCCCGCCACCAGAAATCCCTGAATCCAAAGGCATCCTGAACCGCTTGTTCAGCCGTGGCAGCCCTGCCACAGAAATGCGACGCACGCTGGATGACGACATGCTCGAGCAACTCGAAGAGCTGCTGATTGCTTCTGACATGGGCGTCGACACCGCCCTGCGTGTCACCTCGAACATGGCCGAGGGGCGCTTTGGGCGCAAACTTTCGACCCGGGAAATCAAACAGTTGCTGGCGCAGGAAGTGGCCCGCGTGATGGAACCCGTGGCCAGGCCTCTGCCGATCTATCCCAAACGTCCACAAGTGGTGCTGGTCGTCGGTGTCAACGGCTCGGGCAAGACCACGACCATCGGCAAACTGGCCAGCCAGTTCAAGCAGGCTGGCAAAAAAGTCGTCATCGCCGCCGGTGATACCTTTCGTGCTGCGGCCGTCGAACAGCTGCAAGTCTGGGGCGACCGCGCCGGGGTTCCGGTTCTGACAGCGCCCGAGGGCTCGGACCCAGCCAGCCTCGCCTTTGACGCGCTGACCCGGGCTCAGGCCGAAGGCGCGGATCTGCTGATGATCGACACCGCCGGACGCCTGCAAAACCGCACCGACCTGATGGAGGAACTGGCCAAGATCGTCCGCGTCATCCGCAAGGTTGACGAGACCGCGCCGCACAACACCT
This sequence comes from Ruegeria sp. L11, assembly GCF_056531755.1. Taxonomy (NCBI): domain Bacteria; kingdom Pseudomonadati; phylum Pseudomonadota; class Alphaproteobacteria; order Rhodobacterales; family Roseobacteraceae; genus Ruegeria; species Ruegeria sp. L11. Next base: position 601,094 of record NZ_JBQFMI010000002.1, on the reverse strand, counting down.
TGCTGGTCCTCGACGCCACCACAGGCCAGAACGCGCTGAGCCAGGTGGAAACCTTTCGCAAGCTGGCCGATGTCTCGGGCCTGATCATGACCAAGCTGGACGGAACCGCCAAGGGCGGCGTGCTGGTCGCTCTGGCCGACAAGTTCGGCCTGCCGATCCACGCTATCGGTGTGGGCGAGCAAATCGATGACCTTGCCCCCTTCGACCCCGAAGAATTCGCCGCCGCCCTGACCGGGCTCGACAAAGGCTGATCCGCCTCTTCATCTGGCCCTAAATATCCTCGGGGGTGTGGGGGCAGACAGCCCCCACCCCTCTCCGCCCTACAAAAGGTCTGCGTATTTGAGCGACTGGCTGATCTCACTTGAAGGCACCGAAGCCGGTCACCAACTGGCGCTGGCACTGGCGTTGATGGCCGCCTTCCTGCACGCCGCGTTCGGGGCGCTGCAGAAAGGCCGTCATGATCCATGGCTGTCCCGCGGTGCCATTGACGCCAGCTATGGTCTGATGGCCGCCCCGTTTGCCTTTTTCGTGGTGCCCTGGCCTGAACCTCATATGTGGCCGATCTTCGCCCTCGTCTGGCTGATCCACATTGCCTACAAGACGCTGCAGGCCGCGGCGTACACCAAAGGGTCCTACACGGTCGTCTATCCCGTCGTGCGCGGGACAGGCCCGCTGTTTACGGTCATTGGTGCCTATCTTCTGTTCGGTGAAACATTCTCGACCGTGCAGTGGCTGGGCGTCGCAACCCTGCTGGCCGGGATATTCGGCCTGGCCGCCTATAATTTCCGGTTTCTTGAAACCAACCGGGACACGCTGGGAATTGCGCTGGTCCTGGCGATCATCACGGGCCTGTTTGTCGCCCTCTACACCACCTATGACGCCTATGGCATTCGCGCCACCGCCGACCCGTTCACATTTCTGGCCTGGTTCTTCATGATCGACGGCGCGGCGATGCCGGTCTACGCCTTCCTCAGATGGCGCGCGATGACACATCGCCCTGCGCCCGGCCCGCTGATGCTGCGGGGTCTGGCTGGCGGCATCATCGCGCCTTTGTCCTTCGGGTCGATCATGCTGGCCACGCGGCTGGACAAAGTCGGCGAAGCCGCCGTGCTGCGCGAAACCTCAACCGTCTTTGCGGCGCTGATCGGCTGGCTTGTCCTGAAGGAGACCGTTGGCCCAAGACGCATTGCATTGATGGCATTGATTGCACTCGGCGCAGTAATAGTTGAAATGGGCGGGTAAGCAGCAGGACATACCGATGACAGGCAAAAAAGACATCAACCCATTTCTGAAACAGGTGCTGGAGCTTGGCCCGCCGCTGGCCTTCTTCTTCATCTACCTGCGCTTGCGTGATGACAGCTTTCTGATCGGTGGTACCGAATATTCCGGCTTTATCATCGCCACGATTATCTTCGTCCCCCTGATGCTGGGGGCAATGGGTATCCTGTGGTACCTCACCGGCCAACTCAGCCGGATGCAGATTTTCACGGCCTTCATGGTCATTTTCTTTGGCGGCCTGACCGCATGGTTCAATGACGAGCGGTTTTTCAAGATGAAAACCACGCTTGTCTATGGCCTGTTCGCCCTGATCCTTGGCATCGGCTTGCTGCAAAAGAAATCTTATCTGGCCTACGTATTGGATGAAATGCTGCCGATGAAGCACGAGGGCTGGATGATTCTGACGCGCCGCCTATGCGCCTGTTTCGCTGTTCTGGCCGCCGCAAACGAGTTTGTCTGGCGCACCATGTCGACCGACCTTTGGGTCAAGATCGAAACCTTCGGATTTCCCATCGCGCTGATGGCCTTCCTGATGCTGCAATTCAGCATCTTGCAACGCTACATGGACGACCCGGAACAGAAATAACTGCCCTGACGTCGCCATACCTGCAAAAACAAACAAAATTCTTGGCTTAGCCGCCGAGCTATGGGAAGTTGTATCACCACCCACACTCACACCTTGCCCAAGATCGGTGTATACATGACGGCCTTTCCCACCAGCGGCTTCCTTTCCGAAGCCTCCGACGGGCTTAGAGAGATGCTTTCGGCGCAAGCGACCGACATCTCGCTGGCTCAAGGAGAAACCCTTTTCGAACAAGGCGATGAAGGGGATTCGCTCTATGCCATTCTGGAAGGCACGCTTGAAGTGTCCTTTCTGGCGATGAGCGGCCGGAAACTGACATTGACGCTGATGCGCCCAGGTGAAGTTTTTGGCGAGATCGCTCTGTTTGACAACGGCCCGCGTACGGCGACTATTGCCGCGGCCGAGCCATCGCGCGTCCTGCGTGTGCGTCGCAATGACGTCATGAACCAGATCAGAAAACAGCCTGACCTTGCCGTGGATCTGATCCGGTTGGCCGGGCTGCGGATGCGATGGATGGGGTTGCAGCTGAACGAGCAGGTCTTTTTGCCCATGCCCATTCGACTGGCCCGAAAGCTGCTGCATCTGTCGGAATTGCAGGACGACCCAACGCAGCGCATCACCCTGTCGCAGAGCGAGCTTGCCGAATTTGTCGGGGCTACGCGCGAGGCCGTTTCCAAGACAATCTCGATCTGGAAACGCGACAATATTGTCGAATCCTCGCGCGGCGGATTGCTGATTCAGGATTTCGACGCATTGCGGGAACTGGCCGATTCCGAACTTATCTGAACCAGTGTGATCTGGTTCACATACGAGAGGGTTCGTGTTGACCTAAGGTGAAGTTGTTACCGTAGGAGGTCAGAGAATCATCCCCGATATCTGTCCACTGATCTCTCCCTGTATCTGAGCCATACGCAATTACTGCGTATGGCTCATTTTCTTTCTGCATGCCTCTTCAGGTGTTCAGGCAATGAAAAAGGCCGGGCGCTTGTCCCGGCCTTTTCAAATCACTCTTCCAGGCTTAGCGCCACAAATCGCGGCTCGCCCCCCCTGCGGACCAAAAGCAGCAGGGATTTCCGCCCAGCCTCTCGCGATTGGTCCATTCGGGCTTCCAGGTCCGCGATGGTTTCCACCTTTTGCTGACCCGCTTCCGTAATCAGGTCACCCGCGCGCAACCCTTTCGCGTAAGCCTCAGACGCTTCGTCAACACTCGAAATCACCAGACCTTGGGCATCTGCATCCAATCCCATATCCGCACGCAGCGTATCTGTGAGCGGGGAGATGGTCAGCCCGAGAATATCGGCGTTTTCTTCGACCGGAGCATCCTGCGTTTCTTCTTCGTCATCTTCTTTGCTTTCTGCGTCTTCGCGGCGTCCCAGCGTGACCAGAATTGTCTGCGTGCCGCCATCGCGATGCACAATGACCCGGACAGCTTTGCCGACTTCTGTTTCGCCAACCTGACGGACCAGACCACGGGTGTCTTCGACCTCGACACCGTCAAAGCTGATGATCACGTCGCCTGCTTTCAGACCGGCCTCCTGGGCGGGGCCTTCCGGAACATCGCTGATCAGCGCGCCACCGGGCTTTTCCAGCCCCATGGCCTCGGCCATGTCCTCGGTCACGTCCTGAATGCGGACACCCAGCCAGCCGCGCCGGGTTTCACCAAACTCGCGCAGCTGATCGACAACCTTCACTACCACGTTCGACGCCATCGAAAAGCCGATGCCGATCGAGCCACCGTTGGGCGACAGGATCGCGGTGTTCACGCCGATCACTTCGCCGTCCATGTTGAACAACGGACCACCCGAGTTGCCCCGGTTGATCGCCGCATCTGTCTGGATGTAATCGTCATAAGATCCGCTGAGCGCCCGGTTGCGGGCCGATACGATACCAGCGGACACAGAAAAGCCCTGGCCCAGCGGGTTGCCCATGGCAATAACCCAGTCACCCACACGCGCCACGTCGCTGTCGCCAAATTGCACGTATTTCAAGGGGCCGGATGCCTCGACCTTGAGCAGTGCAATGTCGGTTTTCTCATCGGTTCCGATGACCTTGGCCACCAGTTCTTTTTTGGGCTGCCCGTCGCCGGGGAAGAACTCCACAAGGATTTCATCAGCTTCCGCAATGACGTGATTGTTGGTGACAATGTAGCCATCTTCAGAGATCACAAAACCCGACCCAAGGGCGTTGCTGCGTCGGGGCGGGCCGTTGTCATTGCCGCCGTTGCGATCCTGAAACTCGCGAAAGAAATCCTCGAACGGAGACCCCTCGGGCACGATGCCCTGCGGACCTGTCTGACCTTCGATCAGGGTGCTTGTGGTGATGTTCACCACGGCCGGGCTGATCTTTTCCGCCAAGGGCGCAAGGCTTTCGCTTCTGGCCTGAGCGGAAACCGACTGCGCCAGCACAAGCAGTGTACCAGCAAAGGCCAGCCACATTAGCCGCATCCAAACACTCACGTCGTCCCATCGGACGGATAAACTGCGCGCTTTTGCCTGCACTTGAGCTCTCCTTGTCGACAATCTTGCCAAGGCCTGTATCGGCCTTTCTTAGTTTCCAATGTAGTCAGTTTAACCCGGTGAGCAACTCGGGATCGCAGCGAAATCACCCGCACGTGAAACCGCCCCGTCAAAAGCCCAGTTGATATGCCCCCCAGAGCAGGATCAAACCACTGACAACACAAAGCAACCCGGCCAGACGCCGGGCCTGTACGGGCATGGCGCGCAGCGCCTCCAGCATCCGTTCGATAAGCGAAGGGGCCAGCGCATAGGCCAGCCCCTCGACAATCAGTACCAGCCCGAAGGCCAGAAGGATCATGCCCATCATTCGGACGGCGCCGCCACCGGTGCCCGCCGACCTGATGGCGAACTGAGGTAGTTGAAGAAGTCCGAATCCGGGCTTAGCACCAACGAGCTGTTTCCGCCCTGAAGCGCATTTTCATAGGCTGACAGAGAGCGGTAGAACTCAAAGAACTCGGGGTCTGCTCCGTAGGCATCCGCAAAGATCGCGTTGCGTTCGGCGTCGGCCTCACCGCGAACAATTTCAGATTCGCGACGGGCATCCGACACCAGTTCCACCACTGTACGATCGGCTTGCGCGCGGATACGCTGTGCAGCTTCCTCACCACGGGCCACTTCATCTGCCGCTTCACGCTCGCGTTCGGCACGCATACGCGCAAAGGTGGCTTCGAGGTTGGCTTGCGGCAGGTCAGTGCGTTTGAGCCGGACGTCGATCACCTCGAGCCCCAGATCACGCGCTTCGGTAATGGCCCCATTGCGGATGCGCAGCATTAGCGCCGCCCGGTCCGAGCTGAGGATATCGTTCGAGCTGACGGAACCCAAAACTTCGCGCGTTTTCGCCCGCAAAATGGAATCCAGCCGCTGTTCTGCGGTATCGATACCGCCCGCACCCACCGCTTCGCGGAACTGGCGCACATCGGTAATCCTATAACGTGCAAATGCGTCAACCACCAGACGGCGGTCATCCAGAGGTGTCACCTCCAGTGGTCCGACCTCGCGGCTCAGAATACGGTCGTCATAGCGGACGACTTCTTGAATGACCGGAATCTTGAACGCAAGACCCGGATCTTCCTTGACATCAATGACGCGACCGAATTGCAGAACCAGTGCTTTTTCACGTTCATCGACGATGAAGATCGAGGACAGCGCAGCCACCACAAGAACAAAAATGATGGGCAGAACAAAAGTTGATTTACGCATCTTTTAGTTCCCCTCGCCCGAGTTGCGGCGCAATTCGTTCAGCGGCAGATACGGGACCACGCCCTGCCCCTGCCCACCGGCATTCTCATCCAGAATGATCTTGTTTACGTCGCCAAGGACCTGCTCCATCCGCTCAAGATACAGACGCTTGCGCGTCACGTCCGGCGCTTTGGCGTATTCGGCCAAAACCGCGCTGAAGCGGCTGGCCTCACCCTGCGCCTCGTTCACGACCTGGGCGCGATAGGCTTCGGCTTCTTCCAGAACCTGCGCCGCTTCACCACGGGCACCGGCGAGAACCCGGTTGGCATAGGCATCAGCCTGCTTTTCAAGCCGGTCACGTTCCTGACCCGCTGACTGTACCTCACGGAATGCGTCCTTGACCGGTTCTGGCGGGTCGGCACCATCAAAGTTCACACGAACAATATTGATGCCTGAACTATAGCTGTCGAGCGTGGATTGGATCAGTTCCTCAAGCCGTTCCGCGATAACCGCACGGTCGCGGTTCAGGATCGGCGCAAGCGAAGATTGCGCGATAATTTCGCGCATCGCGGATTCCGAAACCGCCTGAATCGTTTGTCTGGGATCGCGCAGGTTGAAGAGGAAATCTGCCGGATTGGAGATGTTCCAGACCACCTGAAAATCGATATCGACGATGTTTTCATCACCCGTCAGCATCAGACCCGCATCGCTTCCACGACCACCCGAGCCGATGGTTTCCGTCTGTTCGACCTTCACCGGAATAACTTCGGCCGTCACAACCGGCCATGGGGCAAAGTTGAGACCTTCTGTACCGATCCCCGAGAAGCGGCCAAACAGCAGTTCAACTGATTGCTCTTCGGGTTTGACCGTATAGGCGCTGGCCACGCCCCACATCACCAGAGCGGCGACGCCACCCAGCAGCAGGGTGCCCTTGGTAAAGGCCGGACCGCCACCGCCCTGATCACCGCTACCGCCACGGCCACCGCCGCCACGGCCGCCCATGAGGACGCGCAGCTGCTCCTGGCCTTTTTTCATCAGTTCATCGATCTCGGGAATATGCGGGCCATCGCTTTCGGGAGGCTTGCGCCCGTTCCCGTTGTTACCCTGATTTCCTCCGCCACCGGATGAGCCTCCGCCCCCCCAGGGGCCGCCGCTGTTGCCCGCCATATGTATCTTTTCCTTCGTTTTGGACCGTGTGATCACGGGTTCCCTTGTAACCTGTGTGCGCGCGCTTGCAAATCAAGCCGTGCGCACAGGTTGCCGCATTGTCACCAGTTCTTCGGCCATGACCGGGTGAACTGCAACCGTGCGGTCAAAATCTTCCTTGGTCGCGCCCATCTTTACGGCGATTCCCGCCAGCTGGATCATCTCGCCGGCACCGGGGGCGACAATATGGCAACCCAGCACCTTGCGCGTGGCCTGAGAGACGATGAGTTTCATCAGTACCCGCTGCGTGCCGCCAGCAAAGGATTTCTGCATCGGCTTGAAAGATGTGGCATAAACCTCAATCGGTTCCTGTTCTGCTGCCTCTTCTTCGCTGAGGCCGACAGTTCCCATCTCAGGCTGAGTGAAGATCGCGGTCGGAATCAAGTCGTGATCCACCGGTGTCGGATTGCCCTTGAACACGGTTTCCACAAAGGCCATCCCCTCGCGGATCGCAACCGGTGTCAGGTTCACCCGGTCCGTCACATCGCCAATGGCAAAGATCGAAGGCACAGCGGTCTGGCTGTATTCATCCACGATGATCTCGCCCTTACGGCCGCGTTCAACGCCCAAAGCCTCCAGCCCAAGGTTATCGGCATTCGGCGCACGGCCCGTGGCATACATTACCACATCAAAACTCTGCTCGGAGCCGTTGGTGGCCTTGACCCAGATCTTGTCGCCCTGCTTTTTCATCTCGAGCACATTGGTGCCCAGATGCAGGTCGATGCCGTTCTGACACATTTCTTCGCTGATCAGTCCACGCGCCTCGTCATCAAACCCCCGAAGGATCTGTGCGCCGCGATAGAACTGAGTCGTCCTGACCCCCAGCCCGTTCATGATCCCGGCAAATTCACAGGCGATATAACCGCCCCCTACGATCAGGATGCTTTCAGGCAGCTTGTCCAGGTGGAATATCTCGTTCGACGTAATCGCCAGTTCCGAGCCCGGGAAATCCGGAACAACCGGGCGACCGCCGGTGGCGACCAGAATGTGTTTGGCCGTTTTGCGGGTTCCGTCGGCCAGCTCGACCGTGTGGGCATCCACAAGGCGCGCACGCTGGTCAAAGCTTTCGACGCCGTTGTTCTTCAGGATATTGCGATATATCCCTTCCAACCGATCAAGCTCGGCCACCAGCTTGCCGTGGAAAGTGTTCCAGTTGAACGCGCCGGGCTGAATGTCCCAGCCATAGGCCTGCGCATCCCCGACCATGCCCGAGTATTCGCTGGCAAAGACCATCAGCTTCTTTGGCACGCAGCCCCGGATCACACAGGTGCCGCCATACCGGTCTTCTTCGGCCAGCGCGACCTTGGCACCGGTTTCGCCCGCCGCAACACGCGCCGCGCGGACCCCGCCCGAACCTCCGCCGATGACAAAAAGATCATAGTCAAAGCTCATGCCGGGTTCCTTCATTCAACTTGCAAAATTCTCTGGATATCTGGGCGTAAAAAACCCTGTGCCAACCCCCGGCGCGGAAAATTCGAACTTTCATAGCCACTTGCCGAAGGGACCTGCACGATACTCAGTCCGAAAAATCGGAAAACAGGTTATCGCGCGACCCGCTGAGCAGCTGATCCAGTTCGACCGTGCCCGCGTTGATATCACGCAGCTCGACCCGGCCATCGCCATGGCCGATCACGACCTTGTCGCAGATGTCGATGAACAGGCCATTTTCCACAACACCGGGCACCTGGTTCAGGATCAGCGCCATCTGGCGCGGGTTGCCGATGCGCTTGAGGTGCAGGTCAAGGATGTGGTTGCCCTCATCGGTCACAAACGGCGCCTCGCCATTCATGCGCAGCGCCGAGGATGTCCCAAGCACATCCATCGTATCCAGGGCTTCCTCGATCAATGTGCGCGTTGTCTGCCAGCCAAAGGGAATGACCTCGACAGGCAGCGGAAAGGCCCCCAGAGTTTCAACTTCTTTGCCTGCATCGGCGATGACGATCATCTGGTCGCTGGCCGTGGCCACAATCTTTTCCTGCAGATGCGCACCGCCACCGCCCTTGATCAGGTTCAGGTCCTGATCGAACTCATCCGCGCCATCGATGGTCATGTCCAGCCAACCGGCCTGATCCAGTGAAATGACGTCGATACCAACCTCGCGGGCAAGCTGCGCCGTGCGGGTCGAGGTCGGAACACCCTTGATCCGCAGGCCGTCTTCGCGCACCCGTTCACCCAGACGGCGCACCAGCCAGGCGGCTGTCGATCCTGTTCCAAGACCGACACGCATCCCGTCTTCAACCATGTCGGCGGCACGGTACGCGGCAACATATTTCGCGGTGTCGATTGGCGACAGATCTCTGGTCATGGCAGCTTTCCCAGTTTATTCTGACGGAGTTATAGGGAATGCGTCAGGCGACTGCGACCCCATTTTGCGATCCGACAGGTGTTAAGATGTCTCAGGACTACGCGTTTCCTGTCGGAAAAGTCGCAATCATGTCTTACACCCACATCTTTGCGCTGTAAGTTGCGCGCATGTTGACCCGGTACCGCCTGCATTACGCCCCTGACAACGCCTCGCTGGTGATCCGGCTGGCACTGAACGAGATGGGCGTAGCTTATGAAACCGTGGTGGTGGACCGCCGCCAGAACGAGCAGGACAGCGACGCGTACCGGTCGCTTAATCCCAACGGGCTGATCCCGGTACTGGAAACGCCGCAGGGCCCGATCTTTGAAACCGCGGCGATCCTGCTTTGGCTGACAGAGCGCCATGGTCAACTGGCCCCGGCGGCGGATGATCCTGAACGCGCCGGATTTCTGAAATGGCTGTTCTTCGCGTCCAACACGTTGCATGCGGATCTGCGCATCCTGTTCTACGCTGAAAAATACATAGACGCCTCACAGGCCGACACGCTGCGCGCGGGCATCCGACCCCGGTTGCAGCAGCACCTGCGGCTGCTGGATGCGCTGGCGCAACGCGGACCTGAGTGGTTTCGCGCAGGTGTCCCATCGGTTCTGACCTATTATGTCGCCTGCATGATGCGCTGGATGGCCCTGTACCCAGTAAGTGCTGACCGCAGCTGGTATCAACAGGCCGACACGCCGCATCTGCTGAAAATGCTTCTGCACCTTGAGACACGCCCTGCCACCCGTTCGGCAATCGCTGCGGAAGGTTTGGGCGTTACACCCTTCACATCCCCTACTTACGCTAATCCCCCGGAAGGCTCGGCTATCTGATATGTTCCTATCTGTCTTCGATATGTTCAAAGTGGGCATTGGCCCGTCTTCATCGCACACAATGGGCCCGATGGTGGCCGCGGCGCGCTTTCTGGACATGATGCGCGCGTCCCCCTTTGAATTTACCGGTCTGAAAGGATCGCTGCACGGCTCGCTTGCCTTCACCGGCGTCGGCCACGCGACCGATCGGGCGACCATTCTGGGTCTGGCGGGCTTTGTTCCCGACACCTATGACAACGAAAAGGCCGAGGCCGCGCTGGCCGATATCGCCCGCACGCACACCGTAACGCCCGAAGGCCTGCCGACGCTTCAGTTCGATCCCAAGGCGGATCTGATCTTTGACTACGACAACAATTTGCCCGGGCACGCCAACGGGATGATCCTGATGGCCACCGACGCACAGGGCGATGTGATCCTGCGGCAGGTGTATTATTCGATCGGCGGCGGTTTTGTCCTGACCGAGGAAGAACTGGCCGAGGGGAAAGATACCGATGAAGGCGACCCGGTCCCGTTCCCATTCAAATCCGCCGCAGAAATGCTTGAGATGGCCAAATCCAGTGGCAAGACCATAGCCGGGATGAAGCGCGCAAACGAGATCGCGCGGGGCTGCGCCGACAGTTTCGCGAAAGGATCGGCCCGTTTGTGGGACGTCATGAATGCCTGTATCGAACGTGGCTTGACCACTGACGGCATCCTTCCCGGCGGTTTGAAAGTGCGCCGCCGCGCGAAAGGCATCTATGATGCGCTGATGGCCGAGCGCGGCATGAACCTGACCGCGCCGCACACGATCAACGACTGGATGAGCGTCTATGCCATGGCGGTCAACGAGGAAAACGCGGCGGGCGGGCAGGTTGTCACCGCGCCCACCAACGGGGCCGCAGGTGTTCTGCCCGCTGTTCTGCGCTATTACCTGGATCACGTACCGGGCGCGTCCGAAAGCCATATCGAAGATTTCCTGCTGACCGCAGCGGCCATTGGCGGGTTGGTGAAATACAACGCCTCGATCTCGGGTGCCGAAGCGGGATGTCAGGCCGAAGTTGGCAGCGCGGCTGCCATGGCGGCAGCCGGGCTTTGCGCCGTGATGGGGGGAACCCCCGAGCAAGTGGAAAATGCCGCTGAGATCGCGCTGGAGCATCATCTGGGCATGACCTGCGACCCTGTTGCCGGACTGGTTCAGGTTCCTTGTATCGAACGAAACGGGTTAGGCGCTATCAAAGCAGTTTCAGCCGCCTCACTGGCCTTGCGCGGGGACGGTCAGCATTTCGTGCCGCTGGACGCGGTGATTGAGACGATGCGCCAAACCGGCCATGACATGCATGAGAAATACAAGGAAACCTCGCTGGGTGGTCTGGCTGTGAACGTACCGAACTGTTGAAACAGAAAGCGAGGGGCGACATGCGTGGGCATTGTCTGTGCGGCAAGATCCGGTTCGAGGTCGACCCTCCGGTACTTTCATGCGTCACCTGCCATTGCGACAGTTGCCGCCGCCAATGCGCAGCGCCGATGACAACGTATTTCGGAGTTCGCGATGGTCATTGGCGGTGGATCGGTGAAGAGCCCAAGCGCTTTAACTCCTCTCCCGGTATCGAGCGCAGCTTCTGCCCGCACTGCGGCACGCCGATGTCCTTCCGGTCAACCGCCATGTCGGATGTGGTGCACCTATATGTCGCGACGCTGGGCGCTCCTGAAGCGCTGGAACCAACGTTGCATGTCGCGCATGAAGAAAAGCTGAAATGGCTGAAATTGGAGGATGGTCTGCCCACCTGCAACGGGCCGGATTACACCAAGGTTCAGCCCCTGCCCGACCGCTGACAACAGCGCTTCCCTCTGCGTCGCGAAACAGATAGCGTCGCGCTCATGACCCAGGACAGACCCGTCTTTGGCATCTTTTTGATGCTTGGTTTTTGCGTGCTCGCACCCTTGGGGGATGCGATGGCGAAGCTGTTGGGTGAAACCACACCGCTGGGTCTGCTGGTCATGGTCCGTTTCGCGGTGCAAGCGGTGATCCTGATCCCGCTGGTTGCGGTGACGGGGCGACCCTGGCGGATGCGCGGACGGATCCTGCGGCTGACCCTGCTACGGACGCTGCTGCATATCATCGGCATTTCGGCCATGTTCAGTGCGCTGCAATTCCTGCCATTGGCGGATGCCGTTGCAATTGCCTTCGTCATGCCATTCATCATGCTGCTGCTGGGCAAATATGTTCTGGAGGAAGAGGTCGGTTCCCGCCGTCTTGCTGCCTGCATCGTCGGGTTCATTGGCACGTTACTGGTCATTCAACCCAGCTTTGCCGAGGTGGGTGCACCTGCGTTGCTGCCACTGATCGTTGCCGTGGTTTTTGCCTTGTTCATGCTGGTCACCCGGCAAGTCGCGAAAGAGACCGATCCGGTGTCGTTGCAAGCCGTGTCCGGCGTATTTGCGACGATCCTTCTGGCTCCGCTCCTTCTGATTGGCACGCAAATGAACATTCAAGAGCTCTCGATGACCCTGCCATCCAGCGATTTGAACTGGCTGCTGATTGCGATCGGGGTGTTGGGTACGGTCGCGCATCTGCTGATGACGTGGTCGCTGCGCTATGCGCCCTCTGCCACACTGGCCCCGATGCAGTATCTGGAAATCCCGGTTGCAACCCTGATCGGATGGGTGATTTTCAGCGACCTGCCCGATGGATTGGCTGCGGTTGGCATCGTCATAACCATTGCCGCAGGCCTGTATGTCATTCTGCGCGAGCGGGCCAGCGCCCGGTCTGCCCCGACAGAAACACCTGCATAAGCGGATCAAGTGCTGTGCGCGGGATCATCACCAGCAGGCCCGGCCCATCCATCTTCAGCTCGACAGGCGCCAGTGCACGGTTGGATGTTCCCACCTGCCCGTCCGGCTGAAAGGCCAGATTATCAATCGGCCATTCCAGCCCGGTACTGCACCCCGTCACCGGCTGCATCGGAAACAGCGAGACCACATCGCCGGGCGCAACCGGCAGCTTGATCTCTGGCGGCGCATGAAAAACCAGTTCACGTTCGCCCAGCAATATGCAGGCCTGATCCTGCCGCCGGACCAGAACGTTCAGAACGGCCAGTTGATGATCAAGTCGCCCGCCAAGAAACCCAGCCCCCAGAACCAGCGGAGCGTGCAGATTGCGCAGGGCCTTGTCGAAATCGGTGCTGTCCTGTTCGCGGATGGCAAACAGGCGATCCGTGGGAATTTTAGCTTGCGTCGCTTTGCTCAGCGAATCGAAGTCACCAATCACCGCATCGGGAATCCGGCCTGATTCTGTCAAAATGTCCGCTCCGCCATCGGCGGCAACGACCGAATTGACGCGATTCAGCACCAGATTCAGGTCTCCAGATCCGATAAATCCCCCTCCGAACAGCCCGATTGGATCGATAGAGCGTACAATTGGCTCGATTTTCCTAAGATTGGCCATTTTTCCCGGATTTGGACACATTAAGACCACAAAATGATAGGTTCATGCATAAAGTTCAGAGCCTTCGTGTGCTCCCGATTCCGGGTAAGTGGGCTCTCGTAGTTTGTAAAGGACGTGCGTCTGATGGTACAGAATAACAAGGTATTAACCGTTTCATATGGAACCTTCTCCTGCACTTTGGAAGGATTTGATGATTCCTTTGAAACGATGAAAGCCATCGCCGAGTATTTCCGCGATCTCGCAGCGGATGATCGTTACTTCGGCTCGGAACCCCCGCAACCTGATGCCGAAATGCTGACCCGCATCGCCCGGCGCGATGCGTCGCAGCGCGTCGAAGCCCGTCAGAACGAATCCGGCCTGTTGCTGCGCGCCACTCAGACAACCGAAACCCCTGTCGCTGCTGAAGAGCCGGCCCCGCACACGGCCACGATCAATGTTGCCGAAACTCCCGCTCACGTTCAGCCACAACCGGCCCCTGCGCAGACCGGGTTCGCCGAAGCGGAACCTGTCGCGGACACCCCACCCCCGGCCGCTGACAGCATCGCGGCGAAACTGCAACGCATTCGCGCAGTCGTCTCTCATTCCGATGTGCCCGCGGCCGAGTATTCCGAAGACGAAGACTCACCGCTGTTGGCCAATACCGCCCCCCCGGTAGATGCAGTGGCCGCCGCGTTTGAGGCCGGTGCGCTCAGCGCGGAAGACTTTGCCGAGCCCACAGAGCCTGAAGCCCAGGAAACCGAAGTGCCTGCGGCACCTGCGATTGACGAGATGCAGGATCAGGAAGCTGAAGAACCGCAAGCGGCTGAGACAGCTGATGCGCTGATCCCCGAAGTTGCTGAAACTCAGATCGAAGAAGACGTTGACCTGCAGGCGCCCCTGACCCCCCAGCCCTTGCAAATCGACGAGATCGAAGACACACCGGTGGCGGATCAGACCGCCGCCGAGCCTCTGTTCGCTGATCTTGCAGACGTTGCCGAAGACGATTTCGACGAAGAGGATGCCCCCAACATCCTCAACGTAGAAGACGTAGCAATTGAATCCGACGATGAACCGGTCGAGGAAGACCTGGCGCAGGGTGTTTTGACGGCAGACGACGAAATGCACCTGCTGACCGAAATTTCCGAGATCGAACAGCACCTGTCCGGTCGTTCGAGCCAAAAACTGGCGGACGATGCGGATCCCGATCAGGATATGTCGCGCCTGATGGCAAAGACCGGCGAGCATATGGATGACCCCAGCAGCAGCGATGCGCGCGAAACCTATTCGCACTTGCGCACCGCCGTCGCAGCCACCGAAGCCGACCGCGACGGTCAGGCACGCTCGGAAGAGGCGGCCGACCGGGAATATCGCGGCGATCTGGCATCCGTGGTCAGCCCACGGCGACCCGAAATCAAGGTAACCAGCATGCGTCCGGCACCGGAAGCTCCAGCGCCGCTCAAGCTGGTGGCCGAGCAGCGGGTGGATGAACACGGAACATCCGCAAGCCCGGTCTCGCCACGTCGTGTCACCGCAGACCAGGAAGCAACCGGATCGGAGGAAGGCGGTTTCGCACAGTTTGCACAGGAACAGGGTGCGCAATCGCTGCCTGATCTTCTGGAAGCGGCTGCCGCATATCTGTCCTTCATCGAAGGTCAGGAGCAGTTTTCGCGCCCGCAGCTGATGAACAAGGTGCGTTCACTGAAACAGGACGAGTTCAATCGCGAAGAAAGCCTGCGTTCTTTTGGACAGTTGCTGCGCGATGGCAAGATCGAGAAAGCCGGAGGCGGGCGTTTCGCGGCGTCCAACCTGATCGGTTTTCGCCCCGATGACGAGCGTGCCGTTGGCTGATCACACTGGAAGGTTCACAAGCGAGGCCGGGTTTACCCCCGGCCTTTTTGCTTTTTGCCGTTGGACCATACTCCTGCCCTGAATGACAAAGCCCGAGCGTTTCGACTGATACCAGACAGCCGACAAAATACCTCCGAGGACCGCGCGTAATCCTGCGCAGTGCTCAGCAGGCCCGGTCATTTACACGTACCTGACGAGCGCTAGGACTGATCGGGGTCTTCTTTACCGACGCCGCGAAACACAAACTTGAACGGCAGGGCCCAAAGGATGCCCAGCACGATATAAACCAGCAACTCAATCCAGATCGGAGGACGCCCCAGCAAGTTCACGATCGTCACAACAGCGATGATGTACAGCGGAAGGCCAAGCACAAGGATCACCAGCGACCAGCGCCGGCGTGCCTTGTAACTCAACCCTGTCTTCTGTTTTTCGCTCATCAGTCGGCAAAGGGGTCTGTCACCAGAATGGTGTCATCCCGCTCCGGGCTGGTGGACAAAAGTGCCACCGGGCATTCGATCAGTTCTTCGACCCGACGTACATATTTGATCGCATTTGCAGGTAAATCGGCCCAGCTGCGCGCGCCTTCGGTCGATTCGCTCCACCCCGGCATTTCTTCATAAATCGGGGTACAGCGGGCTTGCTGATCAGCTGCGGTTGGAAGGTAATCCAAACGCTCGCCATCCAGCTCATACCCGGTGCAGATCTTAAGGGTCTCAAACCCGTCCAGAACATCCAGCTTGGTCAGCGAGATACCGTTCACGCCGCTGGTGGCGCAGGTCTGGCGCACCAGACAGGCGTCGAACCAGCCGCAGCGGCGCTTGCGGCCTGTTGTCGTCCCGAATTCGTGCCCGCGTTCACCCAGACGCTGACCGTCTGCGTCTTCCAACTCGGTCGGGAACGGCCCTTCTCCAACACGGGTGGTATAGGCCTTAACAATGCCAAGCACGAAATTGATCGAGCCTGGGCCGATACCAACACCGGTTGCCGCCTGCCCCGCAATCACGTTTGACGACGTCACAAAGGGATAGGTGCCGAAATCGATATCCAGCAGCGCGCCCTGCGCTCCTTCAAACAGGATGCGTTTCCCGGCTTTGCGCTTTTCGTTCAGCACTTTCCAGACAGGTGCCGCAAACGGCAGAATTTGTTGCGCGATCTCTTTGAGCTGAGCAATCAGCGCGTCGCGGTCAACCGGCTCGATACCCAGACCCTTGCGCAACGGATCGTGGTGTTGCAATGCTCGGTCCACGCGGGCCTCCAGCGTGGCTTCGTCCGCCAGATCGGCAACGCGAACGGAACGCCGCCCAACCTTGTCTTCATAGGCCGGGCCAATTCCGCGACCGGTTGTTCCGATCTTGGTGCCTTTGCTCGCAGCTTCCTCGCGCGCACGATCCAACTCGCCGTGAATCGGCAGAATCAGCGGCGTGTTTTCGGCAATCATCAGCGTGTCGGGAGTGATTTCAACACCCTGCGCCCGGATGGTTGCGATCTCATTGACCAGATGCCAGGGGTCCAGAACCACACCATTGCCGATAACGCTCAGCTTGCCGCCGCGTACCACACCCGAAGGAAGCGCGTGCAGCTTATAGACCTCGCCGTCGATCACCAGCGTGTGACCGGCATTGTGACCGCCCTGAAAACGCGCGATTACGTCCGCCCTTTCGCTGAGCCAGTCGACAATCTTGCCTTTTCCTTCGTCGCCCCATTGGGCGCCGACAACAACCACGTTGGCCATATCCGGTCCTTTTCGTGCTGAGTGATCAAACCCGGCTCATATAGCGGGGCAAAAACCGCAGGGAAACCGATATTTCGCCGCAGAGGAAAATCGCGCGGGCGCGCGATGCCTCCGGCGGGGATATTTGTAGCCAGATGAAGAGCGGATCCCTTGCTTCATCTGGCTGTAAATATCCCGGGGGAGGCGCCCGGAACGGGCGGCGGGGGCAGAGCCCCCTACCCTGTCATCGTAAGTGGACAGGTTGCCCGTGCGGAGTGGTCAGGTAAGCCTCTTCCCAGGCCTGATGCACATCCTGCACATCTTTCGGCATGGCAGCGCCCTGTTCGGCCAGCAATGTCTCAAGCGTTTCCAGCCATGCGTGGAAGTAATCGTCACCGCCATCCAGTTCCCGGGCAAGTCCATTGCGTTTCAGTATCGCTGAAAAGCGCGCCGCCCAATCCGACCATTCGAACCGCCCGGCCTCGTTCAGCGCGACGGTGACGGCAAAAACCTGAGCGTGCCAGGGCTCAGCAAAAACCGGCTCGGGGGCTCCGTATGAGATACAATCATTCATACCAGTTCCAAGTAGCTTTGCCAGAGGTCCAGAACCACCTGGTCGGCGGGATGTTCGGGGGCGGCCCAGAGCTCTGATGCCGCAAAGGCCACTGCATAAATCGGCTCTGGCGCTTCACCCAACCCATGCGCATTGGAATCGGGCAGAACATGGGTTCCGTGCAGGCGCAGGATTCGGCCCCTGGCACCGGATGCATAAACAGGCAGGCGCGTGTGCCCCCCATCCACGAGGCGATTTGCTGCCGGTCGGACCGTGACAACCTCTTGCCCCACAGAAAACAGCGCCGCAACATTGGAAGGCCTGTCCGCGGGCCCGCCTTTGGCCAGCGCTGCGGACACCGCTTCCGCCTTGAGCGCTCTGTCTGCCAAGGGGTGCGGTTTGTCGCCACGTACGCCACGCAGATCTTCCAATGTCAGAACACTCTTTTCGACAAGCAGATCGGCCAGACCGGATATCCATTTCTCATAATACGAAAACCGGGTGTAGTCCTTCGGGGACAGGCGTTCGCGCGCGTGGCGTGAAACGTCGATGTTCCACTGCCCCAGAAACCCAGATGCAAGTGTGACCGCAAGAGCGCGGGCGTGCCAGTCTTCGGCAAAGACCGGCGCATCCTCTGCCTCTGGACGTATCGGACCATCACCGAAACGGCCTCCCATATCGTGAACGCGGGTCATGCGGGCACCCTCGGAAGGCCCGTGCCGATCATGCTGTCGCGCGTCACAAGCGCGGTTAGTTCATCTTCGTTCATCCCGTCTGTGCCTTCAGGGCGCATGGGCAAGACAAGGTAGCGAATTTCGGCCGTCGAATCCCAAACCCGTACAGAGGTGTCTTGGGGCAAGGTGACGCCGAACTCGGCCAGCACCTTGCGCGGTTCTCGCACCGCGCGGGCTCGGTAGGCGTCGGACTTGTACCATCCGGGCGGGATACCCAGCAGTGGCCAAGGGTAACAGCTGCACAGGGTGCAGACGACCATGTTGTGCCGATCCGGTGTGTTCTCGACAACCACCATATGTTCGCCCTGGCGGCCATAGTAGCCAAGGTCGGCTACGACCGGAGTGGCGTCTTCAAGCAGGGCGGCTTTGAAGGCAGGGTCGCTCCAGGCTTTGGCAACGACGCGCGCACCGTTTTGCGGCCCGATCCTGTTCTGATAGGTGTCGATGATCTCATCCAGAGCCGCCGGATCGATCAGCCCTTTGCGAGTCAGAATCGTCTCAAGCGCTTTGACGCGCAATGCGGGTTCGGGTGGCAACAGGGCATGCGGGTGGTCGTGATCGTCATGTGGCATGGCCGCAGCCTGCGTCACAACTCAACGCACTGTCCAGTCCCTTTGACGTGATGGGATACATCAAGGAAGTTGATGCCAACTCCTGACTTGCCCCCGCTGGCAAACTTGCATAAGTACCACGCGATACACGCCACGCTGTACAGGACCACCATGGAAAACGTCGTTCTCATCATCCATCTTCTTCTGGCTCTGGGCCTGATCGCCGTTGTCCTGATGCAGCGGTCTGAAGGCGGTGGCCTTGGCATGGGCGGTGGCGGTGGTGCGATGACCGGTCGCGCGGCAGCGACGGCTTTGGGCAAGCTGACCTGGATACTTGCAGCGTGTTTCATCGTCACCTCGATCACGCTGACCATTCTTGCGGCTCAGAAATCTTCGGGCAGCTCGGTAATCGACCGTCTGGGCGTTCCGGCACCGGCTTCGACCGAGGAAAGCGCACCGGCTATTCCGTCGGTTGATGATCTTCTGCCGCCGGCACAGGACGACAACGCGCCGCTGATCCCGCAGGCGGATTGATCCACAAAACCTAGAAACCTGAGAGAGGACTGCAACAGCATCTTGCGGTTCTCTTGCGCTTTTGGCGCGAATCCTTTATACGTGAAGTCCCGTGATGCAGCGGTTTTTCGGAGCCGCCGGGCAGCTGATTTTGACGTCTCACGGGAGCAGCCGAAAAACTATGGCACGTTTTATTTTCATCACCGGTGGTGTGGTTTCGTCCTTGGGCAAAGGGCTGGCTTCGGCAGCTTTGGGCGCTTTGTTGCAGGCCCGCGGTTATTCGGTGCGTCTGCGCAAGCTGGACCCCTATCTGAACGTCGATCCCGGCACGATGTCGCCCTTTGAGCATGGCGAAGTATTTGTCACTGATGATGGCGCCGAGACCGATCTGGACCTTGGCCATTACGAACGGTTCACCGGTGTCGCGGCACGCAAGACCGACTCGGTCAGCTCGGGCCGGATTTATTCCAATGTTCTGGAGAAAGAGCGCCGCGGCGATTACCTCGGCAAGACCATTCAGGTGATCCCGCACGTCACCAACGAGATCAAGGATTTCATCGCCATCGGCGAGGATGAGGTTGATTTCATGCTGTGTGAGATTGGCGGTACTGTGGGTGACATCGAAGGCCTGCCCTTCTTTGAAGCCATCCGACAGTTCAGTCAGGACAAACCACGCGGCCAGTGTATCTTTATGCATTTGACGTTGCTGCCCTACATCAAAGCGTCGGGTGAGTTGAAGACCAAGCCGACCCAGCACTCGGTGAAAGAACTGCGCTCGATCGGTCTGGCACCCGATATTCTGGTCTGCCGGTCTGAAGGGCCGATCCCGACCAAGGAACGGGAAAAGCTGGCCCTGTTCTGCAACGTGCGTCCAGACAGCGTGATCGCGGCACAGGACCTGTCCACCATTTACGACGCGCCGCTGGCCTATCACCGCGAGGGGCTGGATCAGGCCGTTCTGGATGCCTTCCAGATCAGCCCCGCCCCCAAGCCCGATCTGGCCAAATGGGAAGATGTCAGCGACCGCATCCACAACGCCGAAGGCGAAGTGAAAGTGGCAATTGTCGGCAAATACACGCAACTTGAAGACGCCTATAAGTCGATTGCCGAGGCGCTGACCCATGGCGGTATGGCCAACCGCGTGAAGGTCAAGATCGAGTGGGTGGATGCCGAGGTTTTCGATACCGAAGACGCAGCCCCGCATCTGGAAGGCTTCCACGCCATCCTTGTCCCCGGTGGTTTTGGCGAGCGTGGCACCGAAGGCAAGATCAAGGCGGCGCAATATGCGCGCGAGCACAAGGTTCCCTATCTGGGCATTTGTCTTGGCATGCAGATGGCGGTGATCGAGGCCGCACGAAACGCTGCGGGCATCACCGAAGCCGGGTCCGAGGAATTCGACCATGAGGCCGGGAAGAAACGGTTTGAACCGGTGGTCTATCACCTCAAGGAGTGGGTACAGGGCAACCACAAGGTCGAGCGCAAGGTCGGCGATGACAAGGGCGGCACAATGCGCCTTGGCGCTTACAACGCAGTATTGGCGGACGGATCCAAAGTGGCCGAGGTCTATGGCGGCACGCAGATCGAGGAACGTCACCGCCACCGCTATGAGGTGGACATCAAGTATCGCGACAAACTTGAAAAAGCGGGCCTGAAGTTTTCGGGCATGTCGCCGGACGGACGTCTGCCCGAAATCGTGGAATGGGCGGATCACCCGTGGTTCATCGGCGTTCAGTACCATCCGGAACTGAAGTCCAAGCCGTTTGACCCGCATCCGCTGTTTCGCGAATTTGTGCGGGCCGCGAAAGACACCTCGCGCCTGGTTTGATCCCTGACTGTGTCGGACTGTCACCCCACGTTGTTTCGTGGGGACTGACCTCTTAACTGAGTGGAGAGGCAGGTTTTCTGCTTTTGCATTTCACGGTTTCAGGAGATTTCCGATGAGCAACGCAACAACGATCACCAACCTTCAGCAAGCGCTTCATATGGAGCTTACTGCCGCGCACCAATACCAGTTGCACGCGCATGTTCTGGACGACTGGGGCCTTGATATTCTGGCTGAGAAAATGCGGGGCGAGATGCAGGAAGAGTTGGTTCATTCTGACGCCTTTATCGAACGTATCCTGTTTCTGGGTGGAACCCCCGAGCTTGCGTTTCAGAAAAGCCCGGCCGCAGCGGGCACGCTGGAAGAGATGTTCGCCTCTGATCTCAAAGACGAGAGTGAGGCCGTCGACTTCTACACCAATGCAGCGCAACAGGCGGCTGAGGCCGGTGATGTTGGTTCGCGTACACTGTTTGAACGCATCCTGATGGAAGAAGAAGGTCACAAAGCCTGGCTGGAGACACAGCTGAGTCTTCTGCAACGTCTTGGCGAATCTGCGTTTAGCGCGAAATTCGTCTCTGGCGCCGCGGGCGAAGCCTGAGACCTTGGTTTCAAACCGATGGAAGTCACAGGTGCTGTGCGATGCTGACGCAATCTGTGCCTGTGCCGTCACCTCAAAATGACCTGGCTGGTCGCAAAAACTCTGGCCGGGTCATTGTCGCAGCGTTAGCTGTAGGATTCGCGACAACAGGAGAGTTCCGATGACCAGCCAATCCCAGAAAGCCGTGACCTTTACCAGCCTTCACAAGAAGGGCGATCCTGTCATTCTGTTCAATATCTGGGACGCTGGCAGCGCTGGTGCTGTTCGGGACGCCGGTGCCCAGGCCATCGCGACCGGCAGTGCCCCTGTTGCCATGGCGCAAGGTTATGGCGACGGGCAGAACATTCCACTTGAGGCCGCGTTGGACAATGCACGTCGTATCGTTGCGGCGGTTGATCTGCCGGTAACACTGGATTTCGAGGGGGCTTATGCCGAAGACCCGCAAGGGATCGCGCAAAACGTTCGGCGCGCACTTGACTGCGGTGTTGTCGGGTTCAACTTTGAAGACCAGATCATCGGTGGCGACGGTCTCTACGATATCGCCACTCAGGCCAAACGCGTTGAAGCGATGTGCGACGCTTGCGCGCGCGCAAGCATTCCCGCCTATGTCAATGCGCGCACAGATATCTTCCTGAAGGCCGCAGCGGACACCCATGACGACACGATGCTGGATGAGGCCATTGCCCGTGCCAATGCCTATGCTGACGCCGGCGCCAGCGGATTCTTTGCACCCGGGCTAAAGAACGAAGCCCTGATCGCCCGGCTTTGCGAATCCACGACCTTACCGGTCAATATCATCGCCCTGCCCGGCACGCCGGATACGCCCACTCTGGCAAAGCTCGGGGTCGCGCGGATCAGCTACGGTCCAGTCCCCTATCGCCAGATGCTGGCCTGGTTGCAGAACGCAGCCAAAGAGGCGCTGACCTGGTAAACGCAGGCCTTTGTTTCTTAAGGACAAATTGAAACCCATGGATATTGGGCAATGATTGAATGTTGGCCGGTGTGTACCCGGTGCCGCGCAGCTCTGATTCAGCGCGGGACACACGCAATACTATAGCAAGACCGGCATTTCGTGCTTGGCCGATCACGACCTGTCGTCTAGGTGTTTGTTATGTTGAAAAGGTTCTTTAAGGCGCTCAGACCGCCTCATCATGAACAGTTGCCGGACCCGGATGCAGAACTTGCTCTGGGCGCCCTCATGGTGCGCGTCGCGCAGGCAGATCGCGATTACAAGCTGGAAGAGATCAGTCTGATCGACAAGATACTGGCCCGTCTGTACCAGCATAACGCGATTGAGGCAGCCAAGGTGCGTGCCACCTGTGAAAAGCTCCATGCTGCGGCACCGGAAACTGATACGTTCGGCAAACTGATCCGGGAAACCACGGATCTGAAAGAGCGGCTAGCAGCCCTTGACGCGTTGTGGGAAATTGTTCTGGCGGATGGCAGTTCGGACGAAGGCGAGATAAAGATCGTCGAAGAAGCCCGCATTGCCATGGGCCTGAGCTATAATGACAGTCAGGCAGCGCGCGAGCGCGTCCAAAGCCGCTTGGATGTGAGTTAAGCGCCCGCTATATCTTACCCATGTTCAGTGACTTTCTTTCCAGGCTCACACAGCCCAAGCCCGAACCGCTTGTCGAAGATGATGCCCGCCTGGCCCTGACGGCCTTGCTGGTGCGTCTGGCACGATCTGACAACGATTATTCTGATTCCGAGATGGCACGCATCGACCGCATCTCGGCTGAACGATACGGTTTGTCCCCGTTCGAAAGCGCGGCTTTGCGCGCCCGTGCCGAAGATCTGGAGGCCGAGGCCCCCGACACGGTCCGTTTTACCCGTGCCATCAAAGAAGCTGTCGCTTATGAAAACCGGCTGGCGGTGGTTCAGGCGCTGTGGTCGGTGGCCCTGGCTGATGGCCACCGTACGGGTGAGGAGGACTCGCTGCTGCGTCTGGTTGTCAGCCTGCTGGGGGTCAGCGACGTAGATTCGGCTTTGGCCCGGCAAAAGGCCGCCAAATCTTGATAGCCATGCTTGGCATGTATGACATGCCCGAGGTTCAGGCCGCCAATGACCGGTTCTGGGGGTTGATTCGCACGCATCTGGGACATGGTCCGGAACAGTTGACCCGAGGCGCCGATGTTTGGCAGGTCTGGCTTGATCCCGATCTGGTGCTGGCACAGACCTGTGGAATGCCCTATCGCACACGCTTGCATGATCGGGTTCAACTGGTGGGCACCCCGGATTACGGCCTTCCCGGTTGTCCTGCCGGGCATTATTGCTCGGTCTTTGTGGCGCGGCGCGACGACGACCGCACGCTGGCGGGCATGACAGACGGTATCTTCGCGTATAACGAAGCGCTGTCTCAGTCCGGCTGGGCGGCACCGATCACGCATCTATCCCGGGAGAACCTGCATCCTGTGTCGCTGTTGGAGACAGGCGGTCACGCGTTGTCGGCGCAGGCGGTCTCGGACGGGAAGGCAGATTTCGCCGCGCTGGATGCGTTGACCTGGATGATGTTGCAGGAACATACCGATCTGGGCGAAAGCCTGCGCGAACTGGCAAAAACCTCTCCGACACCGACCCTGCCCTATATTACCGGACCCGACCAAAACGTTGATCAGGTCGCAGACGCAGTTCGAGCTGCGATAAACAGCCTTACCGAACACGACCGCAAAACGCTGCACATTCACGGGCTGGTCGACATCCCGGCGGAGGAGTACCTGTCCGTACCGACCCCGCCACCGCCATGCGCACAGCGGATAATCTGATGACCAAATTGTCGGGTGCATTTGGTCAATTTGGTTGTTTCCGACCCTGAATTTGCGAATTGCGCATTGCATTGAGCAGATTTTTCGGCCCTAGTACCGCACCAACACTACAAACTACTGGACTGCCCGTGACAGAAACCGCTCCCGTCATCGAAATCAAAAACCTTCACAAAAGCTTCGGCAATCTGGAAGTGTTGAAGGGGGTGGATATCACAGCACATGGCGGCGACGTGGTCTCGCTGATCGGGTCATCGGGGTCAGGAAAATCAACTTTGCTGCGCTGCTGCAATCTGCTGGAAGACAGCCAGCAGGGTGAAATCCTGTTCAAAGGCGAGCCTGTCAAATGGTCGGGCGATAGCCATGGGCGTCGCCCCGCGGACCCCAAGCAGGTTCTGCGCATCCGCACCAACCTGTCGATGGTGTTTCAACAGTTCAATCTGTGGGCGCATATGACCATACTACAAAATGTGATGGAAGCCCCTGTGACCGTTCTGGGCCGCGACAAGGCCGAAGTGGAAGACAGCGCGCGCAAATACCTTGAGAAAGTTGGTATTGGTGACAAATGCGACGCCTATCCGGCACAATTGTCCGGCGGTCAGCAACAGCGCGCCGCGATCGCACGGGGGCTGTGCATGGAACCGCAGGCGTTGTTGTTCGACGAACCGACCTCAGCGCTGGATCCCGAACTGGAACAGGAAGTGATCAAGGTGATCAAGGATCTGGCAGCGGAAGGGCGCACCATGATCATCGTGACACATGACATGAAAATGGCGGCAGATATCTCGAGCCACGTGGTATTTCTTCATCAGGGCCTGATCGAGGAAGAAGGTTTGCCCGAGGATATCTTTACGTCACCCGAATCCGAACGGCTTCGGGGCTTTCTCTCCGCTACTCAAGCGGCTTAACTTCAAGAACAGAACCAAAACTGGGGAGTAACCAATGAAAAACCTGATTCTGTCCACTGCAGCCCTGGCGCTGACTGCTGGTATCGCGATGGCCGACACGGTCCGCATGGGCACCGAGGGCGCCTACCCTCCGTACAACTTCATCAACGATGCAGGTGAAATCGACGGGTTCGAGCGTGAAGTCGGCGACGAGCTGTGCAAACGCGCTAACCTGGAGTGTGAATGGGTCAAGAACGACTGGGATTCGATCATTCCGAACCTGGTCTCGGGCAACTACGACACCATCATCGCCGGTATGTCGATCACTGCCGAACGTGATGAGGTCATCGACTTTACCCAAGACTATTACCCGCCGACCGCGTCGGCCTATGTTGCGACCTCTGGCTCGGCAGACGTAACTGGTGGTGTCGTTGCGGCGCAAACCGCCACGATCCAGGCAGGCCACGTTGCCGAATCCGGTGCAACCCTGGTCGAATTCGCGACCCCGGAAGAAACCATTGCAGCCGTCCGTAACGGCGAAGCCGATGCAGTTCTGGCCGACCGCGACTATCTGGTGCCGCTGGTCGAGGAATCGGGCGGTGAGCTGGCCTTTGTCGGCGATCCGGTTCCGCTGGGCGGCGGCGTCGGCATGGGCCTGCGTGAAAGCGACGGTGAACTGCGCGGCAAATTCGACGAAGCCATCACTTCGATGAAAGCTGACGGCACGCTGAACGAGATGCTGATCAAGTGGTTCGGTGAAGGCACCGCCACATACGGTACTGACGGTTCGGTCGTCACCAACTAAGACCTGACCAATCCCGGTCCGGTGCTTTGGCACCGGGCCGCTTCCGGCCTAGCCGGAACAGACGTTGGAAAGACGCCATATGTTCTCGTACTGCGCTGATCCTGACACGCTGGGCACGTTCCGCTGGTTTTCATGCTACCTGACCAATGGCGTCCACTGGTCGTTCTACCTGTCTTTCATCAAGGTTTTGGCCTTGCTGGCTGTGACCGCACCCGTCGCTCTTGGCTTCGGGTTTGCAGGTGCCATGGCGGCGCGCTCGCATTTCCCCCCGCTCAGCTGGTTGGGCAAAGGGTATATCGCGATTGTGCGCGGCGTGCCCGACATTGCGTTTTTCCTGTTTTTCGTCATCGCGCTGGATCAGGCGTTCGAGTGGACGCGGCATAAGATCTTGTGCCCGGACTGGACCGACCCAATCCGCCAGGGCAATGACTTCCTCGTTTGTCAGGCCGCCAAGCTGCCACTCGGAACCGCGCCTGAATGGGTGCATGAAACCTATGGGTTTTTCCTTGCGGTCATCACCTTCTCTATCGTTTTTGGCGCCTTTGCGGCCAATGTCCTGTTCGGCGGAATGCGCGCCGTACCACATGCGCAACTGGAAACGGCCGAAGCTTATGGCATGAATCGCCGCCAGACCTTCTGGCGTATCCTTGTGCCTCAGATGTGGGTTTACGCGCTGCCCGGCCTGTCCAATCTGTGGATGGTGCTGATCAAGGCGACACCCCTGCTCTTCCTGCTGGGCGTCGAAGATATCGTGTATTGGGCGCGCGAACTGGGCGGCACCAAAACCTCGAAATTCACGCAATACCCGCATGGTGACTGGCGCATGTGGTATTTCCTGTTCCTGCTGATCTTCTACCTTGGCATGACCCGTTTCTCGGAACTTGGGCTTGAAAAACTGATGCGGCGATTGTCACACGGACAGGCCACTTCTGGCGGAGAGCTTCTGCGCAAGGAGACCACGGCATGATGATCCGCGTTCAAGACCGCAACCGGGTGTCGCACGCGATTGCACAGCAATCTCTTTCGCGCCCGCAATCTCCTTTCCAAGGAGCCCGAGCATGAGCTGCATCCAGACCATTCAGGATTACGGCCTGCGGTCGCTTGGCTTTGGCGAACGCCTGCTGCCCAAGACCGATTTCACCCTGTGCGAACAGTTCACCCTGATCGGCTCGGGCATGATCTGGAACATCTATTTCGGCGTCATGGCGCTGGCGACCGGGTTCTTTCTGGCCACCGCGCTGGCCGTCGGCAAAGCCTCGACCAACAAATGGCTGCGCAAACCTGCCGAATGGTTCATCTTTCTGTTCCGGGGCTCGCCTCTCTTTATCCAGTTCTTCTTTGCTTATTTCTTCTTCCTGTCGCTGAAGAAAACATATCCGATGTTCGACGCCTTCACCTCGGCCTGGCTGGGGGCGCTGATCGTGCTGTTCCTGAACACCGCAGCCTATTCGGGTGAGATTTTTTACGGTGCCCTGCGCTCGATCCCCAAGGGAGATATCGAAGCGGCAGATGCCTATGGCATGTCCGGCTGGTCGCGGTTTCGGCGGATCGTCTGGCCCACCATGCTGCGTCTGGCCTGGCCGGCCTATACGAACGAAGCGATCTTTCTGTTCCATGCCACCACGCTGGTCTTCTTCTCGGCCTTTCCGGCCTGGCAACAACGTGGCGACGCGCTCTATTACGCCAGCTATTTCGCGGACAAAACGTTCAACCCCTTCATCCCCTATCCAATTCTGGCGTTCTATTTCATCCTGCTGACATTGGTGATTGTCGGGGGATTTGGCCTGATCAACAAACGCCTGAACCGTCACCTGCCCACCGCCAAACGGGCAAAAATGCGGTTCAAACTGAACCTGGCGCGCTAAAAGACGGCGCGCCGCAATTTCCGGCGTTCAAGCCTACACTACGCTTGTAATACGCTTGGTGATGCGAGCACGGACAGTCGATTTGGGGGGAATGGTACCGCCTCCCTGGCTTGAACAGGGGACCTCTGGATCCACAATCCAGCGCTCTAACCAACTGAGCTAAGGCGGCACTTTGTGAGGGGCGATGTACCGAACGCGCCGGGGGAATGCAAGAGGATTAAAGCCGAATTCTCCAGCTTTGTTCGACAAGATCGACGCCAAAGGAATGCACCGGTTTGCTGTCGATCAGTTCCCAGCCAAACGCCCTGTAAAGCGCGCAGGCAGCCGTATGGCTTTCATGGGTCCACAAAACCATTTCCCGATATCCAGCCTCGCGTGCGAAGTCTGTACAGGTCTGTAACAGCCGTTTCCCCAACCCAAGTCCGCGCGCCTCGGGGACAAGCAGGAAGAGGCGCAGTTTGGCGGTTGTCTGGTCAACACGCACGCAGAAGATGCTACCCAGTCTTTGCCCAGCCCGTTCAGCAATCCAGCCTTTTTCAAAGGACGGGTCATTGTCGGCAATGAACTCCTCTAGGATGCGCGCAACCAACGGGGCAAAGCTGTCATCAAATCCTTCGTCGTGCGCATAGAGCAACCCGTGCTGTTCAACCAGCCACGCGGCATCATCGGGGCGAAACGTTCTGAGAATCACTTCTTCCATGTCTTATCTGACCGCAAAGGTGACTTGATTCTCAACCCCGTGCGCGCTAGCACGAACGCTCAGTCTCGGAGGCACAGATGGGCATCAATACCGAACGCGATATTCAGGCCAACCTGCAAATCGGCCCGACCGATCAGGGGATGGTACGCTTGTTCATCGAAGCCGACGGCATCGAGATTCCGATGGATTTCGACCCCGAGGAAGCCGAAGAAATCGCCGACGAGATCCGCGCCGCGATACAGGCCGCCCTCGCCGTCAAAGGCTGAGGTTTTACAAGCGCGGATCGCGCAGCGCATGCAGACGGCGTGCTGCATCTGTTGCAAATTTCTGGATCATCTTCTTGCGCCGCGCCGGGGCAAGCTTGTCCTCGGGCGCCATGCGCACGATCTCGGCATCATAGGCGTCAGCAATAATCAATCCTGTTTCGTCAGGTAACAGATCGGTCGGAAACTCGGTATCCACGGCCCAGAAGAATCGGTCACACCATTCCAGATAGCCCTGCCATTTGGCATCCGATTGATAATCGGCACGGCTGGATTTGCATTCGATCACCCAAAGCTCACCTTTGGGACCCAGCCCCATCACATCGACACGCAGACCACGTGCCGGAACGAATTCTTCAACAGAAACAAAACCATGCGCGGCAAGGTGGCGTGCGACGCCACGCGCGAGCTTCTGTCCGGGCTGCAAATCTAACAACATACCCCAAATGTGAACAATTGGTGAACAAAAGTAAAGTACTGCATCGCGCTTGACATGGTACCATTTGGTATCGCATTAATATGATACCAAATGGTATCTGTTCTGGGGTTGCTTATGGATAACCGAACTCAAAACGCGTTCCGTGCGCTGGCCGATCCCACACGTAGGGACATTGTACAATTGCTCTCGTCTCAGGACATGACCATCGGGCAGTTGACAGACCGGTTCGACATGACCCGGGCCGCGGTCAAAAAGCATCTGACCGTGCTATCCGACGGCGGCTTGATCACCGTTGAAACCCGTGGCCGCGAACGCATTAACCGACTTGAACCACAAGGCATGGCCCCCGTTCTGGACTGGCTCAGATATTTTGACCAGTTCTGGGACGATCGCCTCAACTCTCTCAAGGAAGCTGTTGAAAGGAAATCGAAATGACCGATGCAGTTCTGAAGAAATCGATCTTTCTGAGGGCCGAGCCGGAAACGGTTTGGGCTTATCTTACAGACCCGGATCGCCTGGCGGAATGGTTCCACAAACCGAAACATCCTCTGACCGCGGGTCAAAAGCTGGAGATGTTTGGCACAACAAGCGGCGACCTGTTGATCTGGGGTGAGGTTCGCGTTGCCAACCCTCCCAAATATCTGGAATACACGTTCACCGTAAAACCGATGGGCGACGCGGTGAGCGTCGTCAAGTGGACCCTGGAACCCGTCGCAGGCGGGACGCGCCTTGACCTGCGGCATGAAGGCCTGCCGCAGGGGGCCGATGCCTTTGGCCTGATCCTGGCACTGGACAAGGGTTGGGACGAGCACTTTGGCAAGATGCGCACGGCATTGCACGAAACTGTTGATGCCTGACCCCTTGTGCGAACCCGTCAGACGCCCTACTTAAGCGCGTGGCGGGTTCTGCCCTTCTTGTGACAGGTAGCATTCTGGTGGCCTTAAGCAATTCCGAGGGGGCTGGCTCTGTTCAGGTCTTGGCCTGATTACCTGGCGCCCACCTGTATATACAGGTCCTCGGGAATCAAACCACACGGTTGTTTGGTGGTCCCGCCACATTGCTGAATTGGCTCAGAGCACCACCAACGTCGGTCTTTACACGCCTGGATGCCATGCAGATCAAATTAATCCGCTCTGATAGCCCAATTCTTCCAAAAGCAATGCTGACTTAGTGTACCAGCCTTCCTGTTGAAACATAGCACCCATTCCCTGGCCCCAAGAATATTCATGCAAACTGGTTCAAGGCTATCCTTCGATGAGAGAAAACAATTCGATTGGATTAGCAAGGCCACGAACTTCGTGAACCCCACAAGGCAAAAACAGATCAGGTGAGGTCCCAGCAATCGCTGATGTTACCAGCACTCTGTGACCGATAGACTTGGTTAGACCTTCTATGCGACTGGCAACGTTCACTGCGCCCCCGAGAACCGTGAAATCAAGCCTTCCCGGACTGCCGATATTGCCATAGCTGACTTGCCCAACATTGATCCCGATTCCTACATCCAAAGACGACTTATTAGCCTCAACGCGGCGACTGTTGAGCGTCGTCAAACCGGCCAATACACTTTGTGCGGCTTGCGCAGCCTTTCGGCATCGGTCGGCGTGGTCAACCTGAGTTGCGATGGTGAAGATCGAGAGAATACCGTCACCCATAAACTTGAGAA
Organism: Ruegeria sp. L11; assembly: GCF_056531755.1. Lineage (NCBI taxonomy): Bacteria > Pseudomonadati > Pseudomonadota > Alphaproteobacteria > Rhodobacterales > Roseobacteraceae > Ruegeria > Ruegeria sp. L11. The sequence goes on along the minus strand of NZ_JBQFMI010000002.1, from coordinate 570,041 downwards.
CATCGCCGCCGTTCTCTTCTACGGATTGCACAACCAGATCAAAGTAACCGCTCAGCGCGTCAAAAACATCCACCTCGGGAGCGGCTTCCGAAAGAGCCGTGAAACCTCGCAAATCAGAAAACATGACAACTGCATCAACTGTCGTTCGTTCGCCCCGCTTGATCCGCCCATTCCAAACCGCATCAGAGGGCCCATCACCAAGATATGTTCGTAGCAGCCCCTTGGCTGACTTGCGCATTGTGACGGGTTCCAAGGCGGACGATAGAGCAGGCAGAGCTTCCTCAATCAATTCCAGATGTTGCGGTGAAAAACCGTCTGGGTCCTGTGTAACAAATGTACAGCCGTGCAGAGATCCATCACCATAATACATAAGGGTGGCATAGTAGTCTGTGCCACCCGACTCAGCGAATTCAAGATACGATGAATGCTCGGTCCTTGGATCAAGTTGTCGCAGACTTTTATGAAGTGGCTTTCTGTGCTCCAGAATGTACTCAAATGAGCTGCCAACATACCCGTCTGTCGACATCGTTTCATGAGTTACGTCGTAGCTGTCGGTCCGGTCAGGGGTCCAGACTATCCCCCATGCAATAAGTAACGGATTGGCGAACCGCTGACCAATATTGACTCGCCAGAGTGGAACGCCTTCGTCAACTAATGACGAGCAGAAATGAGAAACTACTTTCACGGGGTCGCCTGAGCGGCGTCCTTCGGTAATCATCCAGTCGGTTAATTGTGGTACGGAGGCCATGTTGTCAAACTAGTCGCTTGGACAAGATGATCAAAGTCCCTTCCTATTAGCAGGTTATTCAAAGCGCTATATTGAAGGAATATGTTCAGACCAAGGCCCCAGATACGCCATTCTGAATATCCGCGATAGGCTGAAATCAACCGCATACAAACGTGACAGCGGCTGCATCTGCTTTGAAGCTGCAACAGTCAATGTCGGCGCAACCATCTCACGATATGCCAGAGAACCCATAAGAGGCTTGGTGTGATAAAGCCTGGTATCAAAATTGGCGTGAAACACTCGCCTCTTGCTTGATCGCAACTGGTTTCAAATCATCTAAAACCGGTGTTCCCCGGCGCGGGCCTTGCGGCTTTTCTGCCATGCTCATGATCTTGTAGGCGAACTGGACACCGGCAAAGACAATGCCGTTCATGAACCAGATCATCACCAAAGCGATAAGACCGATTTCCGAACTGGTTATCAGATGGCGCAGGTTTGCGATATTCAGCGCCAACAGGACGCCGACAAACACAGCCGAAATGACAAAGCCCCAGGCAACTTGCGTGATATAAAGGCGGATCAGTTTGGGCATGGCGAACCTCTTTGCGCTATGACATTCAAGTTAGCGCATATCTGGTTCTCGTAAAGGCGTCAGAATGCCTCGGGCTGTGCATCGCGGGCCATGTGATCCAGCACAGCATTGACGAATTTCGGCTCTTTGCCTTCCGGGAAAAACGCACGCGCAACGTCAACAAATTCAGTGATGACAACCTTTGGCGGCGTGTCGCTTTGGGTCAGCTCGGCACCTGCGGCACGGAACACCGCACGAAGGGTTGGATCGATGCGCGCAATCGGCCATTTGGCCACCAGTGCACGGTCGGTCATCTGGTCGATGGCCGCCTGATAGTTCACCGCATTGTCAACCAGGGACCGGAAAACCGCGATGTCCCCGTCCAGCATCTCCTCGCCCTCATAGATGGCGCCGAACCGGTGATCCAGAAACTCGTTCACGACAGCTTCGGTCGTTTGCCCGGACTGTTCCATCTGGAACAGCGCCTGCACGGCATAAAGCCGGGCGGCGGATTTCATCTGGCGTTTCTGGTTTGCCGGTTTCGGCGCGTCTGTCTTGGTCATGCTGTCGAGGATCCGTTGCTGTCGCCCGCCACGAGGATGGACTCGGACGGCGGTTTGAAACCAACGCCCTTTTTGGAAGAGCCCCACTTACGGCTGAGCGCGATCAGATGCAAGGCCGCAGCAGCAGCCCCACCCCCTTTATTCATCTTTTTGGGGTTCGCGCGGACTTCGGCCTGCGCGTCATTTTCTACGGTCAGAATACCGTTACCGATGCACAGGCCCTGCAGGCCCATCAACTGGATGGCCCGGCTGGAGTCGTTGCAAACGGTTTCGTAATGCGTTGTCTCGCCACGAATGACGCAGCCGAGCGCGACGTAGCCGTCAAAGTTGCACTGACGATCGGCCATTGCGATAGCGGTCGGGATTTCCAGCGCGCCGGGAACCTCGACCACTTCGCAGGTTCCGCCCGCGGCTTCGATTTCGGCCTTCGCGCCCGTGATCAGGTTATCGGCAATCGCACGATAAAACGGCGCTGCCACGATCAGCAGCTTGACCGGCTTGTCAAATTTCGGTGTCGGCAGAACGCCATGTTCGTCTTGAGCAGCCATGATCAGTCTTCCTTCAGGATCGAACGGGTGCCGACGATGGACAGGCCAAACGCGTCAAGCCCCAGATATACGGTTTGCGGCGAGTCGGTCAGCAGAACCAGTTCCTGAATTCCCATCTTGGACAGGATCTGCGCCCCCAGACCGGTTTGTTTGATTGTGCGCGGCCCTTCGTCCCCCGTGGCATATAGCGAGTTGCGCGGTTGACGGAACAGGCAGACCACGCCCCGTCCTTCTTCAGCAATCTTTTCCATGGCGCGCGGCAGTTCGCGCGAGGATTTCGGACCAAGACCCAGAATATCGGGGGCCTCGTGCAGAGCATGGGTACGGGTCAACACCGGTTCGGGTGTGGTGATGTCGCCCTTGATCATGACCACATGTTCGATGCCATGGGTCTGATCGGTGAACAGCCGCATCTCCCACTCGCCGCCATATTCTGACGTCACCATCTGACGCGAGGTTTCAACCACCAGATTGTCGTTGCGCGACCGGTAGGCAATCAGGTCACTGATCGTGCCGATCTTCATGTTGTGCTCTTGCGCAAACTCAACCAGATCAGGCAGACGCGCCATGGTGCCGTCGGGTTTCATGATCTCGCAGATCACGCCCGAGGGGTTTAGACCGGCCAGACGCGAGATATCAACGGCAGCCTCGGTATGACCAGCACGCACCAGCACCCCACCCCGCTTGGCGCGCAAGGGGAAGACGTGGCCTGGTGTTGCGATATGGGCCATTGTGTTCTGCTCATTGATCGCAGTCGCCACGGTCAGCGCACGATCGGCGGCAGAGATCCCGGTGCTGACCCCTTCGCGCGCCTCGATGGACACGGTGAATGCGGTTTCGTGCCGGGACGAGTTGTTCACCGCCATCATCGGCAGCCCAAGCGCTTCGACCCGTTCTGCCGTCATAGGCAGACAGATCAGGCCACGGCCATGGGTGGCCATAAAGTTAATGGCCTCGGCATCCGCGAACTCGGCAGCAATCACCAGATCGCCCTCGTTTTCGCGATCCTCGTGATCGACCAGAATATACATCCGGCCGGCTCGCGCCTCTTCAATAATGTCTTCGATCGGGCTGATCGCGTCGCGCAGCCGGGCCTCGACCGGGCCGGGTGTCTCAAAGCTCATTGGGCAGCCTTTCGCATGGCATGTTTGAACGGCGGAATAGACCACTGAGGGCACAAAGACCAGTCCACAAACGGCGCAGGTCTGCTCCGACGCGACGTATGGTATCAGGACATCTCGGCCAGACGCGCCACATAACGGGCCAGTGTATCGATCTCAAGATTGACCCGGTCCCCGACCTGCACGTGGCCCCAGGTGGTGACCTCTTTGGTGTGTGGAATGAAGTTGATGCCGAAATCGCAATCTGTCACGTCATTGACCGTCAGGGATGTGCCATTCAATGCCACCGATCCTTTGGGCGCGATGAACCGTGCAAGATCCTTTGGCGCGCGCAAGGTGACGCGTGTGCTGTCGCCGTCTTCCTTAATCGCGATCACCTCGGCTACGCCATCCACATGGCCCGAGACGATGTGACCGCCCAATTCGTCACCAACCTTCAGGGCACGTTCAAGATTGACACGCTTGCCGACAGTCCAGGTGTCGAGATTGGTTTTCGAGACGGTTTCCGCGCTGATCTGGACGTCATACCAATCGTCGCCCAGCGCGATCACGGTCAGACAAACACCGTCACTGGCAATCGAGGCCCCGATATCGATGCCCGCAGTGTCATACGCAGTCCTGATCCGCGCACGCAGGTCTCCCTGCTGCTCCAGCTCGGCGACGGTGCCCATGTCGGTGACGATCCCTGTAAACATTCCGTTAACCCTCAGTTCCTAACCTGTGCCTGACTATCACCGTCGAGGTAAGGCCAACGGGCCGCGCGGGCAAGCCCTGCCTTGCCGTACACCGACCAAACGGGCATAGTTTTGGCAACAACAACAATACGAGCAGTTCGGATGCCGCACCCGCCTTCAAGGTCTCATGATCGGGTCTTCCTGTTCCTTCAGGGCCCGCACGGACCTTTTTTCCCGGCCTTGGGGCGTATGTTGCGCGCCACGGGGGCTCGGGTCTGGCGGGTTGGGTTCAATGCAGGCGATCAGGCGTTCTGGTTTGACAAGGCAAGCTACATCCCGTTTCAGGACAAACCGGAAAACTGGCCCGCAACACTGTCCTCTTTGATCGCTGAAAAAGCTGTTACGGATATTGTTCTATATGGCGACACCAGACCCATACATGCGTGTGCGGTCGAAATCGCGCGGTCTTGCGGAGTTACCGTTCATGTATTCGAGGAGGGGTATCTGCGCCCATGGTGGGTGACTTATGAGCGGGACGGATCAAACGGAAATTCCCGGCTGATGTCGCTGGACGTTCAGCAGATGCGCCAGGCCTTGGCCCTGTCCGACCGAAAGGCGCCGCCGCCACCGTCGCATTGGGGAGACATGCGGCACCATATCTTCTATGGCGCCCTTTATCATTGGTTCGTGATGGCCCTGAACAGCCGCTACCGCAACTTTCAACCGCACAGGGAATTACCTGTCTCGCAAGAATTCAGATTGTACCTCAAGCGCCTGTTTTTGATGCCTTTTCATCGCCTTCAACGAAGTGTGGCAACGGCGCGGGTCAGATGGGGCGGATACCCCTATCATCTGGTACTGTTGCAGCTTGGGCATGACAGCTCGGTGCAGGCTCATTCCAGCTTTTCGGGCATGTGTGAATTTCTTGAGCTGGTAATCGAAGGATTTGCGCAGGGCGCGCCTGCCCATCACAGGCTGGTGGTAAAGGAACACCCGTTGGAAAACCATCGCGAACCGTTGCGACGCCGGGCCCGCGAGATAGCCGGAAAACATGGCATCGGCGACCGGGTTCATTATGTGCCGGGCGGCAAACTGGCCAGATTGCTGGATGAGGCGAATTCGGCCGTCACCGTGAATTCCACCGCCGGACAGCAGGTTTTGTGGCGAGGCATTCCATTGCGCATTTTCGGGCGTTCGGTTTATGACAAGCCCGATTTCGTCTCGCAGCAGCCAATCGCGGCGTTTTTCGCCGATCCCCATCACCCGGATGCCGAAGCCTATCGCTGTTATCGTCAATTTCTTCTGGAAACCAGTCAGGTACCCGGCGGGTTCTATTCAAGGCGCGGCCGCCGTCAGCTGCTGCGCCGCGCCGTGGATATGCTTTTGGACACCAACGACCCCTACCAATCGGTTCTGAACACGAACGAGGCGCGAACGACACAGTTGAAAGTCGTCGAATGAAACGGGTGGTGTCTGACTGGAAGTTAAGCAACTTACCAGCTAGTCTGCACGCAACTACAAAAGACTGAGGATATCGGGCGGTGAAAGTCTCTCCTAGGCGATGGATGCGGGGTGTGTCCCTTGTGGCTGCAATTGGCCTGCTGGCCGCGTGCCAGCTGCCAAAATCCGGACCGAACAAATCCGAAATTCTGGCCGGTTCAGTTCAAAACGGGGGCAACGCATATGTCGTTGAAGTTGACGACAACGTCACACGCGCGACGTCCGCCATTCCTCAGTATGGCTTTTCTTCCTCCTTCAGCAGTGCCCAGACATTGACCGCAGATACCGTTCGCCCTGGAGACGTGCTGGGGCTGACCATCTGGGAAAACGTCGACGATGGCTTGCTGTCCGGCGAAACTGGTCTTGCGACCGCGTTGAACGAGGTTCAGGTCGACAGCGACGGATTTATCTTTGTCCCTTATGCAGGCCGGATTCGGGCGGCAGGAAACACGCCGGAACAGCTGCGCGTTCTGATCACAGACAAGCTTCAGGAACAAACGCCGGACCCGCAGGTCGAAGTGCGTCGCGTCGCTGGTGACGGGTCCACCGTCTCGCTGACGGGCACGGTCGCCGCGCCGGGCATTTATCCGATTGAACGGCCAACCCGGTCGCTGCTGGGTATGTTGTCCCAAGCGGGCGGAGTCTCGGTCGCGTCTGACATTGCGCTGGTGACCCTGATCCGGGGCGATCAGAAGGGTACCGTCTGGTACGAGGACCTGTTTCGCAACCCCAAGCTGGACGTCGCCCTGCGCGGTGGTGACCGCATTCTGGTGGAAGAGGACAGCAGATCGTATATCGCCCTTGGCGCAACCGGGGGCCAGTCGCGCGTGGCGTTTGAAAGTCAGGATCTGTCGGCACTGGAAGCCTTGGCGCAGGTCGGCGGTCTGCTGACGCTGTCCTCGGATCCAACGGGTATCTTCATTCTGCGCAAGGAACGTCAGGATGTCGCCCGCAGTGTCACCGGACGGGCCGACCTCAAAGGGGATCAGCGCATGATCTACCTGCTGAACCTGACAGCCCCCAACGGCCTGTTCATTGCACGCGATTTCGTGATCCGAGACGATGATACGATCTACGTAACCGAAGCGCCCTATGCGCAGTGGAGCAAGTCGATCTCACTTATCGCAGGCGGTCTGACTCCCGTTGCAAACGTTGCCACGCTAACCGGCAATTGATGCATGCGGCCCGATCCCGACACGTCAGCCGGGAGCGGGCAAAATCGGCTGTTTGTTTATAACGGCGGCTTTCTGACCCAGAAACGTCTGAGACGAATTCTGTCGCTTTCGGGTTACGACATTCGACTGGGATTTCCGAAAGAAGGCGATTGCGTAGGCGTCTGGGGCAACAGCCCGACAGCACATCGCGGTCTTAAGATTGCTGAAAAACACGCTGCCCCGATTCTGCGGGTCGAGGACGCCTTTCTCAGATCTCTGCACCCGGGCCGGAATGGCGAGCCTCCTTTGGGGCTGTTGCTGGATCGTTCCGGCCTGCATTTCGATGCCGCCACGCCGTCTGAACTTGAAACAGTGCTGGCCACACACCCTCTGGATGACACGGCCCAGCTGAACCGTGCCCGCGCCGCAATCACGCGGATCAGAGAGCTTAACCTCAGCAAGTATTCCGCCTTCGATCTCGATCTTGAACCACCCGATCCGGGTTATGTTCTGGTGATCGATCAGACGGTCGGCGATGCGTCGGTAACAGCAAGCGGAGCGGACCGCGCCCGGTTTCTTGAAATGCTTGTCTTGGCGCAGGAGGAAAACCCCGGCGCACGTATCCTGATCAAGACGCATCCTGAAACACTGGCGGGTCACCGTCAGGGGCATTTTACCGATCAGGACCTGTCAGACCGGATAACGCAGTTCAGCGACCCGATCAGCCCATGGCCGTTGCTTGAAGGGGCTGTTGCTGTCTACACCGTGTCCTCGCAACTGGGGTTCGAGGCAATTCTGGCAGGCCACAAACCGCGTGTGTTCGGCCAACCTTTCTATGCCGGATGGGGCCTGACGCAGGATGACAGACCCGTTCCGCGCCGCCAGCGCAGCCTGACACGGGCGCAATTGTTCGCGGCCGCCATGCTGCTGTACCCGACTTGGTATGACCCCTATCGCGATCAGCTGTGCGAGCTGGAAACGGTACTGGACACGTTAGAGGCAAAGACCCGCGCCTGGCGACAGGACAAGAACGGCTGGACGGCATCCGGGATGCGCTTGTGGAAACGCAGGCATCTGCAACAGTTTTTCGGGCAACATGGAAAGCTGCGCTTTACGGCATCTCAACCCGGCACACCGGACCGCCCCCACATGGTCTGGGCCAGCCAGGCAAGGAACACCGAACGGGCGGTTCGGGTCGAAGACGGGTTCCTGCGTTCACGCGGGCTTGGGGCGGCACTGGTCCCGCCATTGTCGCTGGTGACGGACGAAATCGGAATTTATTACGACCCGACAAAACCCAGCCAGTTGGAAGAGCTGATCACTTTGCGTGAAACGTTGAGGCCGGATCAGGACCTGCGCGCGGAACGTCTTGTCGAAAACCTTTTGGCCGCCGGCCTGAGCAAATACAATACCGGCAATCCGACCAGCCCCCTGCCCGAAGGCCATCGTATTCTTGTGCCCGGACAGGTCGAGGACGACGCCTCGATCCTGTTGGGTACCAGCGCGGTCCGCAACAATCTGGACCTGCTGAAAACTGTGCGCGATGCCAATCCCGACGCGATCCTGATTTACAAACCCCACCCCGATGTCGAAGCGGGTCTGCGCGAAGGCAGGATCGATGCCGAGGCGATTGCAGACATTGTTTTAACCCAAACAGACCCCGCGTCATTGTTGCCGCACGTGCAGGAAGTATGGACCATGACATCGCTTCTGGGGTTCGAGGCTTTGCTGCGCGGCGTGAAGGTTACAACTCTGGGCGCGCCCTTTTATGCGGGTTGGGGGCTGACCACGGATCTGGGGGTTGTTCCCGCCCGGCGTGGCGCACGACCAACGTTGATGGGCCTCGTCCATGCCACCCTGATTGATTACCCTCGTTATTTCGACCCGGTCACGGGGCAACCCTGCCCGGTCGAGGTTGCAGTTGAACGTCTGGCGCAGGGCACTTGTGCTCCGACCGGTCCGTTCAATCGAGTTCTGTCAAAACTTCAGGGCGCGTTTGCGACACATGCGCACTTGTGGCGCTAAACCTAGTCCGACGCCCTGCGCCAACGGTGCAGGATATCCCCACCCACCACTTTCGCTTCAACCAGTTCGAACCGTGGCGCGGCGTCCAGTGTCGTTAAAGCCAATGTTCCCACGGCAGCCAGACCTTCGGCTCCGATGGTCAATCCAGCGGTAAATCCGACCAGTTCATCCACCAGATCCTCGGCCAGCAGCGACGCTGCCAGCGCCGCCCCACCTTCGCAGAAGACGCTGGTCAGACCGGCTTGCCCCAACTGTTGGAGCAGATCGACCGCGTCAACCTGATGATCTTTCAAAGCACAGGGGATCAGCTTTGCGCCCAATCCTTCCCAGGCTTTCGCGCGCTCGGCATCCGGGTGATGCGCATGGCAGAGCCACACAGGTGTCTTTGATGCCGTGCGGGCCAAATGCCCCATCAGGGATATATCCATATGGCGCGAAACCACAACGCGCACGGGCTGATGATCAATGCCAAGATCCCGAACTGTCAGTGAGGGATCGTCAGCCCGCGCTGTACCCGCTCCGACCATCACCGCGTCGTGTCGCGCACGCATGGCATGGACAACGCGGCGCGCCTGTGGCCCGGTAATCCATTGGCTGTGCCCGGTCGAGGTTGCGATCCGCCCGTCAAAACTGCTGGCCAGCTTGAGGGTCACGAAAGGTCGGCCCTGTTCGGTCTTCAGAAAGAAGCCCGCCAGATCACGTTCCGCCTGCTCTGCGAGGACACCGGTTACGACCTTAATTCCGGCCTCGCGCAACTTGGCAAAGCCCTGCCCCGCGACACGCGGATCGCTGTCTTCCACGGCTGCCACGACACGGGCGACACCCGCAGCAATCAAAGCCTCGGCACAGGGGGGTGTTTTGCCGTGGTGGGCGCAGGGTTCCAAAGTCACATAGGCGGTCGCGCCATGTGCGGCCTGCCCGGCTTGCGCCAAAGCCTCGGTTTCGGCATGGGGGCGGCCGCCCGGCTGGGTCCAACCGCGCCCGACAATCCGGCCTTTGCGCACGATAACACACCCCACCGCAGGGTTTGGCCAGCACATCCCCTGACCGCGCCGCCCCAGTGACAGGGCCAGCGCCATGAAACGCTTATCTTTTTCGCTCACTCGTCCGTCGGTGGCTGCGGCGGGCGCAGTTCGTGGACAAACTCCTCAAAATCATCGGCCGCCTGGAAATTCTTGTACACACTCGCAAAGCGAACATAAGCGACGGTATCGATCCGCGCCAGAGCTTCCATAACGATCTCACCGATCTTGTGGGACGGGATATCCGTGTCGCCCATGCTTTCCAGCCGGCGCACAATACCCGAAATCATCTGATCGATCCGCTCGGGATCAACTGGCCGTTTCTGCATCGAGATGCGGATCGAACGTTCCAGTTTATCGCGGTCGAAATCTTCGCGTTTACCATTGGTCTTTATGACAACCAGATCACGCAGCTGCACACGCTCATAGGTCGTGAACCGCCCGCCACATGCTGGGCAAAACCGACGTCGGCGGATTGCCACGTGGTCCTCTGCCGGACGTGAATCTTTTACCTGAGTATCGATATTTCCGCAAAACGGGCAGCGCATCCGCCGTCTCCTCGTCCCTTGTTCCGCCTCTTTTTGTAAGCGCTGCGACTTACTTATCCACAACTATAGGGCAGCAACTAGAGTTTGGGTAGTCGGAAATTTCAACCGCTAGATAAAGGGTCAGACAAGGTGCGCTGCAATCCGTCTCTGGTGTGGTGCCGTGCGGTGTTCAAACAGATATATTCCCTGCCATGTTCCAAGGCATGGGCGACCCTGCACCACAGGTATCGACAAGGATACCGGCAACAGCGCAGCCTTTATATGCGCTGGCATGTCGTCGGGGCCTTCATAAGTATGCCGAAGATACGACATTGCCGGGTGATTGGACGGCGGCACCAGCCTTTCGAAAAACGCCCGAAGATCAGTTTGAACTTCGGGGTCTGCGTTTTCCTGAACAAGCAATGAACAGGAGGTGTGGCGAACAAAAAGCGTCAGTAAGCCATCCGTCGCCACCTGCCCCAGCCACTGCGTCACCTCGGACGTGAATTCGTAAAGACCTGATCCTTGGGTCCGGATTACAAATTCAGTCTGCATTCGCGGTGTCTCGCCGTTTTGTCAGTCGTTATAGAACGGTCGATAGTTACACCTGGCATTCGCGCCTTGTACAGACATGCTGGTGCCAGGTTGAAAACCGATTGTAACAAAGCTGCTTGGCTGTGCACCCACATTCTGGGGCGGCTTGGTCGAGAACTGAACCGCCGTTTTACGACCGGTGGTGACGCTTGGCCCATACCCGCGCAACACGTAGATCCGATCGCGCCAGCCCGCGCCCAATGTACGCCGTGCATAATCCGCTGCCGCGCACCAGTATCCTTCGGTACGCTGGTCGCCGCGCGGAATAACTTCGAAATCGGTGGCGTTTATCGGCTCGGTCCGGTACCCGTGCGGTGCCGCGTCAGCCGTCATTGGAATGCTGAACGCCAGGGCGGCAATCGCGGCAAATGTCCGTGTATGTTTCATTGTCATTTCTTCCCTGATTGTGTGTCTCAAAAAGGTTAGGCCATAAGCTTCGTCGGCACAGGGTCGCTCACGTTCTGTTTAATCCGTCTCATGCGTTGCGTGAACCGGCGTGAGCCATCCCTGGTACCTGATCAACAACCCCAGTCCCGGCGCGTCCGCAGACACATCAAACCGAAAGCGCCCCGCTTTGTCCTGCCATTCGTGCGTTCTTGAACGCGGCAAGGAAAAAGATGGCATCGGGATGCCAAACACGGTCAGGCGGAGAATTTTGATATGCATCCCGTTTTCCTGCCAAATGGGCTGCAACCAAATCGAGACCGCGCCGAAAGATTCCCGAACACACTCTCTTTTCGTATCATATTTCAGAGTTGATCGGGTTTTGTGGCCCGCGAAATTCCGGTCCCATGACCAGATTTCGCCATTTGCATCAATCTGCAGGGAAACGGGGACGTCTTTGCCGTTTTGCGGAAACCCGGCCAGACGTGTTACAAAGGCAACCCATATCCCTTTGCCGCGTTCGATGTCGCAGCGTCCTGCAAAGCAGCCCTCGCTCATGTGCAGATCTCGAACCGCCTTTGGCAACCTTTCGGTCGATCCTATCGCCATAAGAAAGGGATCGCCCATCGCTAGTACCCGTTTTCGGCAAAACGAACCCTGATATCGGGACCGGGAACCAGACATATCTCGGAACGCCCGAAGAACGCGTATCTGTTTCGTGCGATCAGGCGATAGGCGGGATCCTTGATAAGCCGAGGCAGAAACCGGCACATTGAGAACAGCGACCACGGGCCGCGCAACTGTTTCATCGCCGCTGCAAACGCATCCAGACGCTGAAAAACAGCGCCATCCACAACGACCAGATTTGTTTGAAAATCCTGTGTGGGAAGGCCAAGATCACGATATAGTTTTTGCCCAAGCGGGGATTGCGCCGTTGCAAACTGGAAAACTTGGCGCCCGTCACGTTTCAGCATAAACTGGAAAAACCCCGAACACAGCACGCATTCGCCGTCAAACACAATCAGGTTTTGGTCATAAACCCCTGTATTCTTGAAAATATCTTGCAAGGTTTTACACCGGAATTATTGACTTAAAGCCAGCCTGACAAAACCACCTGAGCGAAGCAATGCGACATGTACGAAAAGTGTGGGGGCGTGCCGGGGAGCCTTGACCAGAGGCTGGTGATTTCCCCGAGGCTCTGACCTCATCCCCATAAAGGTCTGGACCCGGCAACACTGCTGAAGTGGTTCGTTGCACGTGGCGACGCTTGTCCATATTGGTCAAAAATTTTCGAGATACCGCCAGAGATGGCTTGTTTTAGTGAAGAACCCACTTGTCAGCACCGTCGATCATGAAAGAAAATTCTCTGATAGTCTGCCTATGTATTTGAAAATTTGAGGTACTGTTTCGCGATGGATGTCGATATCGGCCGTCTTCATTTGTTTATTCAAGCACTGGACCGCCATTCCGGTAATGGCGACATGTCCCGCGATGTCCTGAAAATGGCGGGGCTGCGCCCTCAGGATATCGCACCGCCGGTCACTACCTACAGCGTACAAAGCGAGGCTTTGTTTATCCGTTATGCATGTGACGCCACCCACGACATCACATTTGCTGCCCGCACGGGGCTTGAGGTTACGTCAGCCTCGACCGTGACCGCCTATATCAGCAAGTATTCCCGCGACCTGAAACAGGTGATGGAGAACCTCACGCGCTTTCACGGCATCATCGACCCTGCCATCGCGCTTAACCTGCGCGTCGCGGGTAATTTTGCGACCTTGGAAGCCGAGTGGAAAGATCCCGGGTATGCGCGGTATCACAGACGCACCGAATTCCTGATTTTTGCTGCCCTGGCCAGAATGCGGAACCTGACGCAAGTCAATCTCTATCCGATAGAAATTCGGTTTCAGCACAGGGTCGGCGACCACGCCCGAAGATTTGAAAAGCTTGCCGGTTTTCCCGTGACCTTTGGGGCTGAGAACCTCGAGATGATCCTGCCTCTTTCAGCGCTGGACCTGCCCGTACCGACTTATGACCCCCAACTCAGAGAGCATTTGCTGGAATATGCAGATCGCCTGCTTTCTGAGAGAGGCGCGCCCAAACATCTGACCCGCGCCAAGGTCGAAGGGCTGGTTACCCGTTCCCTGCCCGGCGCAATCCCGCAGGCCGAAAGCCTCGCGGCTGATTTGGGGATGAGCCTTAGAACCTTCAGCAGGCGCCTCAGGGACGAAGGCACCAGCTATCGCGATGTTGTCGACGATCTGCGGTGCGACCTGGCGCAGACCTTTATCAAGAATGAAATGCCCTTGTCCGAAATCGCCTATTCGCTGGGCTATGCCGATCAGGCCGCATTTTCGACCGCTTTCAAACGTTGGACAGGCCAGCCGCCCAGCGCGTTCAAGACGCGATTGGAACACCCGATACGGACGTGAGACCGGGGGTCATCAGCTTGAAAAACCTCGCCCCGGCCCGTCCCATGAGTGGACAGAACGGATATAGAAGGACAGAAGGTCCAGCCCTTGTGCGTTCCCGCCAATGTGATGGGAGAACAGGCCATCGTGAAGTGTATCCGGAATGAAAAAAGGCGCCTCGGGTGAGGCGCCTTGATATTTATTGATCCAGGAAGGACCGAAGTTTTCGGGATCGGCTGGGGTGCTTCAGCTTCCGCAGCGCCTTTGCTTCGATCTGGCGGATACGTTCGCGGGTCACGCTGAACTGCTGACCCACCTCTTCCAGCGTGTGGTCGGTGTTCATACCGATGCCGAAACGCATCCGCAGCACGCGTTCTTCACGCGGGGTGAGTGAGGCCAGGACCCGTGTGGTAGTTTCCTTAAGGTTTTCCTGAATGGCGCTGTCCAAAGGCAGTACGGCATTCTTATCCTCGATGAAATCACCCAGCTGGCTGTCTTCTTCGTCACCAATCGGAGTTTCCAGTGAAATAGGCTCTTTGGCGATCTTCATCACCTTGCGAACCTTCTCAAGCGGCATTTGCAGCTTTTCGGCCAGTTCCTCAGGTGTCGGTTCGCGGCCGATCTCGTGCAACATCTGGCGACCGGTCCGGACCAGCTTGTTGATCGTTTCGATCATATGAACCGGAATACGGATTGTGCGCGCCTGATCCGCGATTGAACGCGTGATAGCCTGACGAATCCACCACGTCGCATAAGTCGAGAATTTATAGCCGCGGCGGTATTCGAACTTGTCTACCGCCTTCATCAGGCCGATATTACCTTCCTGAATAAGATCAAGGAATTGCAGGCCGCGGTTCGTGTACTTCTTGGCGATCGAAATCACCAGACGCAGGTTGGCTTCGACCATTTCTTTCTTGGCCTGCCGCGCCTCTTTTTCGCCCTTCTGGACCTGCTGAACGATGCGGCGGAATTCGCTGATGTCCAGACCCACATATTGGCCGACCTGAGCCATGTCGTTGCGCAGCTCTTCGACCTTCGCGGTCGAGCGTTCGATGAACATCTGCCAGCCCCGGCCCGGCTTTTCCGCCATTTCGGCCAGCCAGTTGGGGTCCAGTTCACGGCCGCGGTATTCGTCGATGAACTCGCGACGGTTGATCCTTGCCTGATCGGCCAGCTTCACCATCGAACTGTCCAGCGACATGACGCGACGGTTGATACCGTAAAGTTGGTCGATCAGCGCTTCGATCCGGTTGTTGTGCAGGTGAAGACCATTCACCAGCTGCACAATCTCGGCCCGCAACTTCTGATAAGTCTCTTCGTCTTTTTCGCTGAACGTGCCATCCTCGTTCAAGGTGGCCGAAATGCGGCTGTCCTGCATTTCGGACAGCATCGCGAAATCGGTTGAGATCCGCTCCAGCGTGGTCAGAACCTGATCCTTCAATGCCGCTTCCATCGCAGCCAGCGACATGTTGGCCTGATCGTCTTCGTCATCGTCGTCGTCGCTGGTGATCGGGTTGCCATCGGCATCCAGTTCCGGCCCAGCCTCTTTCGCGGGTTTCGCAGCCTGCACGGCAGACGCGTCAACGACTGGCGCGTCGCCATCTTCGTCCAGCTGGTTGCCGAATGTGGTTTCCAGATCGATGACATCCCGCAGCAGAATATCCTCGGACAGCAATTCGTCATGCCAGATGGTGATCGCCTGAAAGGTCAGCGGGCTTTCGCACAGGCCGGCAATCATGGTATTGCGCCCTGCTTCGATCCGCTTGGCGATGGCAATCTCGCCCTCACGGCTCAGCAGTTCGACCGAACCCATCTCGCGCAGATACATGCGTACGGGATCGTCGGTGCGGTCCAGCTTTTCGGTGGCGGCCCCGGCCAACGCAACCTCGCGGTTGCTTTCGGTGGTCGTCAGTTCGGTCGAGCCCTTGTTCTCTTCTTCTTCAGCCTCTTCATCTTCGATGATGTTGATGCCCATCTCGGAGAGCATAGACATAACGTCTTCGATCTGTTCCGAGCTGACCTGATCGGGCGGTAAAACCTGATTGAGCTGATCGTAGGTGATGTAACCTTTCTCGCGGGCCTCGGCGATCATCTTCTTGACGTTGGCCTGGCTCATGTCCAGCGAGATTTCCTGGTCCTGCTCGTCGGATTTGCGATCTTCGGTCGTGTCTTTGGCGGCCATTCAATGCTCCTGCAGGGATGGGTGATTCGATTGAACCGAATCATTAGCGCGTAGAAGTGATTCGGCCACCCGTTTACCCGTTTTTCTTTTCCAGTGCCTTACGAAAACACCATTTTACCGGCGTTTCCGCTCGAATTTGATGCCGGACATAATCGCCTCGAACGCGTCTTTCTCGTCGCGGTTGATTCGCGCCCCGTTGTCGGCGATGTCGAATATGGCCCTGTCTTCATTCTGGCTTCGGCTTGTCCGGTTGCGTTCTTCTGCCGCTTGCGCCAGCCGATATGTCAGTGCCTCATCGGCCAGATCGGACATCTCCTCGGCGGCTTCGGCAATCTCAGCATCCAACCCCCGGAGCGCTTTGATTTTCGCGAGTTCTTCGGCCAGTGTCATCTCGGCCTTCTCAACGTCGCCTGGTTTGAACACACAGGGGATTACGGCGACATGGCGAAGGGTCAGCAGGTTTTCAAGGGCCTCTGGCCCTAAAGTTTCGGCAATATGGTCCTTCAGATTGTCCGGGTCATCGATCGCGTGGCGCAGGATTGCAGTTCGCAATGCGGCGTGATCGGGGTCGCGGCATTCCATCTCTTCCAGTTGGTGTTCGAACTGCACGACGACTCGGGGGTTAAGCGCGGCAATCGCCAGAATGGCCGCTTCGCGCAGTTGAATCTCGGCATTCTCGGACGAGGCCAGAAACGAGGACCGCGCGCCGGGCGTGGCAGGCTGTTTTGGCGGCACCCATTTGCCGCGCGGTTGCCATTGCCGGGATTGCTGCTGCCGTTGCGGGCGGAACAATTGCCAGCGCAGGTCCTTGATCTCTTGCCCATAATGCGCCCGTATTGATGGGTCGCGGATCAGCTTGATTTTCTCGCGCAGGGACTTGTCCAAAGCCGCCTTACGTTCAGGACTGTCGAACACCTTGCCGTCGGTCTCGCGCCGCCAAAGCAACTTGACCATCGGAATGGCACCATCCAGCACGGCCTTCACAGCGCCTGCCCCTTCGGCGCGCAGCAGGTCGTCGGGGTCTCTGCCTTCTGGCATCAGGGCAAACCGCAGCGACTTTCCAGCTTCGAGAAGCGGCAAAGCCAGATCAACCGCCCGCATCGCAGCGCGCAGACCTGCCGTGTCGCCGTCCAGCGCAATGATCGGCTCGTCCGAGATCCGCCACAGCAGTTGCAATTGATGTTCGGTGATGGCCGTTCCCAAAGGGGCAACCGACGCGCCAAAACCTGCTTCGGCCAGCGCGATCACGTCCATATAGCCTTCGGCCACGATCAGCGGCTGACCCTTACCTGCCGCCTGTCGTGCCGGGCCTTGATTGTAAAGGCTGCGCCCTTTGTCGAACAGCTCGGTCTCGGGTGAGTTCAGGTATTTCGCGTTGTCATTGGGGTCCATCGCCCGCCCGCCAAACGCGATGCAACGTCCGCGCGGGTCGCGGATCGGGTACATGATGCGGTTGCGGAAGGTGTCGTAGGGCTTTTTGCCTTTGTTTGAAGGCTTGGCCAGCCCGGCCCCAAGGATCAGATCCTCGGCCACGTTCTTGCCGCGAAGATGGTCCCACAGCGCCTGCCAATCGTCCGGAGCAAATCCAATCTCCCACCGATCCAGCGCTTGCGCGTTCAACCCGCGGCGCGCGAGGTAGTCTCGTGCGGCGGCTCCTGCCCCGGTTTTGAGTTGCAGGCGAAAGAACTGCACAGCCTGTTCCATCACATCAGCCAGCTGTGTGCGGTGGTCCTGTTTTTCCTGCGCCTTCGGGTCGCGCGCAGGCATCGGCATCCCGGCTTCGCGGGCCAGAATCTCGACAGCTTCGATGAACGAGACATTCTCGGTCTCTTTCACAAAACTGATCGCGTCCCCTTTGGCATGACAGCCAAAACAGTAATAAAACCCCTTCTGATCATCGACATGGAATGAGGCCGTCTTTTCGTGATGAAACGGGCAAGGCGCCCACATGTCCCCTTTGCCCTGATTGGACTTGCGTTGATCCCACATAACCTTGCGCCCGACAACCTGAGACAGGCTGAGCCGCGTGCGCAATTCGTCCAGAAATCCGGGGGGCAATGACATGAGTCAAACCTGACAGAAACAGGAACGCGCGCCAAGGGGATGGCGCGCGGTTGTCCACAGGGAAATTGCCGGGTTGTGGATTATTGTTGCAGGCACAGTTCAAGCCACGCCGCGCCCAGGTCTTTCTTGCGCACGTCCCGCATCTTTTGCTCATAAACCCAAGGCGTGATCAGCGGGATTGCAGCATTGTAGTTTTCGGGCCATGTCGGGCCGCTATCCGCCACGGCTTGCGCCACATCGCGTTCTTTTACGCGGTCCAGCCGCGCCTTTTGGATCGCTGCCACCACATCAGCTTGGTACTTGCAGCTTTGTTCCTTGGTTTCCTGAGCGGCCAAAGGGGTGGCCAACAGAGCCGCGACAAAAGCGATACGCAACATGGAATTCTCCGGAGATTCGTTTCTTTGAAGTAGATTGCCCGTCAACCTAACGGGCTGTCATGGACATTCAAGCCGCAGCGCGTACTGGCGGGATGAAATGATCACCCCGCCCACCTAATTCACAGCCCCTTGGCGCGGTAGCTTTTCGCAACGCGGTCAATCGCCACGATATAAGCCGCCGTACGCAGGTCCTCGACATCATCACGGCTGTGCCAAACCTCACGCATCGACTGATAAGCAATACGCATTGTGTCATCGAGACCCGAGCGCACCAACTCAAGCTCATCCGCGCCTTTGAGGTACTTGGCCTTGAAGTCCGGCGACATCGACCACGCATCCCCCAGGTACCGGTCCAGCCTTTCCAGCTCGCTGACGATCAGTTCGTGACGCGACTCTTCCTGACGACGCTGCATCCGGCCAAAGCGGATATGGCTAAGGTTCTTGACCCATTCGAAATAGGATACTGTCACACCGCCTGCGTTGGCATACATGTCGGGGATGATCACTGTGCCCTTCTTACGCAGGACTTCATCCGCGCCAGCGGTTACCGGACCATTGGCAGCTTCGATAATCAGCGGTGCCTTGATCCGATCGGCGTTCGACAGGTTGATGACACCTTCCAAAGCCGCCGGGATCAAAATGTCGCATTCAGCCTCCAGCACTGCCGCGCCTTCAGCGGAATGGGTCGCATCGGGATAGTCCTTTACGCCACCGTGTTTGACAATCCACTGACGCACGGCTTCGACGTCAATCCCGTCGGGATTAAATAGCGCACCGTCCCATTCGATGATTCCGGTGATGCGCGCGCCATCTTCCTCGCTGAGGAACTTTGCAGCGTGATAACCTACATTACCAAGCCCCTGCACGATAATGCGCTTACCATCCAGTTTACCTGACAAGCCTGCTTTCTGGATGTCTTCAGGGTGGCGGAAAAACTCGCGCAACGCGTATTGAACACCGCGCCCAGTCGCTTCGACCCGCCCCGCGATACCACCGGCATTCAGCGGCTTTCCTGTCACACAGGCGCGCGCATTGATGTCCGTTGTGTTCATCCGCGCGTATTGGTCAGCCATCCAAGCCATTTCACGCTCCCCAGTGCCCATATCGGGCGCAGGCACGTTTTGCGATGGGTTGATCAAGTCTCGCTTTGCAAGCTCATAGGCAAAGCGCCGCGTGATTTGTTCCAGTTCATGTTCTTCGTATTCTCGTGGATCAATGCAAAGCCCACCCTTGGAGCCACCAAACGGTGTTTCGACAAGTGCGCACTTATACGTCATCAGCGCAGCCAGAGCTTCGACTTCGTCCTGGTTAACCGCAGTGGCATATCGAATACCGCCCTTGACCGGTTCCATATGCTCCGAGTGGACAGACCTGTAACCAGTGAAGGTATGGATTTCACCACGCAGCCGCACGCCAAATCGAACTGTGTAGGTTGCGTTGCAGACACGGATCTTTTGCTCCAACCCCGGCGGCAGCTCCATAAGGGCGGCTGCCCTGTTGAACATCAGGTCAACACTTTCACGAAAGCTGGGTTCTTTGATGCCGGTCATAAAATCCTCCGTAGCGGTACATGACGATACGTCACGACGTTTTGTCGCACCACTGGCGGCATGCTGCAATCAAACAATGCACTTTTTTTAATCATTTTATGAACGCATGCTTAGTTGCCCTAGGGTGAGTCGCTCAGATCGGCCAACTCCTTAACGAATTGTTTTCATTTCATCGACAGATCACCTGAAACGGTCCGAATTATACCCCTTCGGCGCGTAAAAAGGCCAAAACCAAGCCTTTTTCGCCCAATTCACGCCACGTTTGAAAATTAACTTTGTCCCAAATCTCTTTTTCTTTGACGCACGAATTCGACGTGTGAAGCGGAGTAACCAGAATGCTTAATTCCTTGCTTTGTAACGACGGCTCGAAACCGAAGCGCAAAACGTTCAAGTTAGAGCAGTTCGCTCGGAACGAAGATGGCGTCTTCACTATCTTCGTATTGTTCATGGTGGTCCTGATGCTGGCAATTACCGGCATGGCCATGGATGTCATGAAGTATGAGCGTGACCGCGCCAGCCTGCAATCCACCCTGGACCGCGCTGTGCTTGCTGCCGCTGACCTTGACCAGGATCTTCCTGCCAAGGCGGTTGTCGATTCTTACATGGACAAGGCCGGGCTGGGCAATCTGAACGCCATTACGACGGTTGTTGAAGGGTTCGGCTCTAAAAAAGTAAGTGCTACAGCCGAAGCGGTTGTTCCGACCCGCTATCTGAGGTTCGGCAAAGTCACTGAACTGGGCCTTGTTGCCAGCAGTGCGGCTGAAGAATCCATTGGCGCTGTAGAAATCTCGTTGGTTCTCGACATTTCCGGCTCTATGTCGCGCTCGTCTGCCACACCATCGAAGACAAAAATCGCAGTGTTGAGAGAAGCTGCGTCGGAATTTGTAAGGCTCATGCTGGACAAACCTGATGAAACACAGATTTCAATCTCGATTGTTCCTTATGCAACGCAGGTCAACGCGGGTGCGCCAATCCTGGACAAGTTCACAAATGTCACGCAGGAACACAGCTATTCGCACTGCGTAAACTTCATTCCGGAACAGTACAGCGATTCTGATCTGGAACGCGATGACACGTTGGAGCGCACCGCCCATTTCGATCCTTTCACCTATTCTGAAGGGTCAATCGACCTGCCCGTTTGTCCGGTCCGCGCAGGAAGTGCAATCACCCCTGTCACCGACAATATGAACAAACTGCTTGCTCAGATTGCGTCCCTCACCCCCGGTGGGAACACGTCGATCGATATTGGGATGAAGTGGGGAACTGCCCTGCTGGACCCGAGCATGCGCGGAATTGTTCGCGACCTGTCGCTGGAACAGGATCCATCCTATGCAGGTACAACAATTGTGCCATCAAAATTCTCGGTCCGTCCCTCGGACTATGGCACCGACGTTCTGAAGATCGCCATTGTTATGACCGATGGTCAGAACACCGATCAATACATGCTTAACCCATCGCTGCGCGAAGGTATGTCAGACGTTTGGTACAACCCGGAAGCTGATGAATACACCGTGTACCATTCTCAGGGTCGTCCGAATTTTTTCTGGCCTCAGCAAGACGTTTGGGCGGATCATCCCTACGGAAACCCGGAACCTGAGACGCAGCTGAACGAAGAACCTGGAACAGCCGTTCGGTTGTCATATCCCGAACTGTTTAACCGAGTATCTTTGGCATGGAACGCACGGTACAACTATTACTGGCAGTCCAGCGGTTGGGCGGAATGGTATTCCAAGGCCTACGCGAAAGTTGAAACGTCGGCCAAGAACCAGCGCACCAAGCACATTTGTGATGCGGCCAAGGATCAGGGCATCATCGTTTACGGTATCGCGTTCGAGGCGCCCAGAAGCGGGTACAGGACCCTCAAAGACTGTGCCAGCTCTGACAGCCACGTCTATGACGTAAGTGGCCTGAACCTTGAGAAAGCCTTTGAATCCATCGCATCGTCGATCCGCAAGCTGAGGCTAACCCAATGATCAGCAGAAAGCTGTCGATGCTCCGCCTGTTTCGACAATCCGAGGCAGGCAATGCGACAATCGAGTTCATCATGCTCGTACCCTTCTTCCTGGCGCTTCTCGTGGCAGGAGCCGAACTGTCCATCATCACAATGCGGCATGCTGCTTTGGAGCGTGGGGTAGACCTGATCGTAAGGGATATTCGGCTGGGCACCGGTACGAACTGGGATCACGACGTAATCAGAAATCGGATTTGCGAAGTGTCCGGAATCAAGGATTGTACAGGGAATTTGCGACTGCAAATGGTCAAGCAGGACGCGTTCGCTGGTATCGTGCTTTCAGACAGCATCCCCTGCACGGACAGTTCCGAAGATCCCAAACCGGTTCTGGATTTCAAAAGCGGCCAATCCAACGAGTTGATGATCTTGCGGGCCTGTTTGCGCATAGATCCGGTTCTTGAGACCTCAGCCATTGCCAAGCTTGTCCCGGACGCTACCGGTCACTACGCGGTGACCGCAACGACGGCATTCGTACAGGAGCCACTGTAAGATCATGTCTGTATTCCGAAACCTGAAGAAGCGCTTCAAAGTCTTCAAGAAAGACGAAAGTGGCATTCTGACCGTAGAAGCCCTCATGATTTTTCCGCTGATGTTATGGACGATCACGTTCACGTTCACAGCATTCGAGGGGTTTCGTCAAAGCGCATCCAATCTGAAGGCAGCTTATACGATCAGCGACCTGATTTCGCGTGAAACGCAGGCCGTGACCGATGTGTATATCGACTCGTTGCACGATTTGGCGGGCAAGATGATCAATAACCGGTCAGACGTGAAAATGCGGGTTTCTCTTATCGTTTACGATGAGGACGATAAACGCCATTATGTGCGCTGGTCGACCGTACGCGGCTTTGATCAGGAATGGGATGACAACAGGATCGATGAAATCGAAGACCGCCTGCCGCCAATGCCCAATCAGGACACCGTTATTCTGGTTGAAACGTCCAATGAATACATCCCCACGTTCCGACCGGGCTGGGATTTTGCGACAGGTATCACCTTTGAGAACTTCATCTTTACCCGTCCCCGCTTTACAAACGAAGTTGCTTGTAACTTAACCCAGACCCCGTTCGTCTGCACAAATAGCGGATAGAATTTCGGACATGAACTTGGCTTCGGCGGCAGATGTCATGCCGCCCACGCCAACCCGGTGACCAACCCGCCACCACAATCCCGGAGCCCAGCGGTTCGCTGCTTTGTTTCGCGTATGGATCAGAAAGCCGTTTGACGGTTTGAACGCGAACACACCCCGATCTACCGTTTCAATATCGGCCACTTCTGCGATGATCTGACCCGACCCCGTTCGCAACTCGGTCCGCGTCAGTTCGATCCAGTCTTCTGTGGCGCGCCAGACACGAAGCGCCAGCCAAAGCGATGCACCGCCAACGACAAACAGAAACACCTGCCAAACCGGTTCGGGTGGCGATGCCAGCGCGACATAGGTAACCAGCATTCCAACCGTTGTCAGCATCCCTACCCCGGTCCATCGTCTGGGGGATGAGGCCTGAATCGTTGCCAACACGTCGTCCTGCATGGAAGTCTCCTGTCTGATCCGCTTCGATCTAGCCATTTTGCGCCGGAAACAACAGAGGCTTGGCCGCAAAACAATTTCGCACAGGTCCGGTTATTTCATGCAAATTGACTGCCGTGGCGCAGAGATTACATGCTGCCCGGATGAAACGGAGGTGAACATGTCCCTTAGACCGACGTTGGAAGCACGCAAAGCCATCCCCACAATGGAAGGGGCTGGTGTCAAACTTCACCGTGCATTCGGGTTTCAGGATCCGTCCGAACTGGATCCTTTTCTGCTGTTCGATGATTTCAGAAATGAACGCCTGCAGGATTACCAGGCCGGGTTTCCCTGGCACCCGCACCGGGGAATTGAAACGATCACTTACGTTCTGACCGGCACGGTCGAGCATTCGGATTCGCTGGGTAACACCGGCACGCTTGGCGCCGGCGATGTGCAATGGATGACCGCAGGATCCGGTATCCTGCATCAGGAAATGCCAAGCGGCAACATCTCGGGCCAGATGCACGGCTTCCAGTTGTGGGGCAACCTGCCCTCGGATCAGAAGATGACCGCCCCGCGCTATCAGGACGTTCAAAGCAAGGACATCCCCGAAATCACCGATGACGATGGCACCACAGTGCGGGTGATCGTAGGTGAGTTCTGGGGTAAGACCGGACCCGTAGACGGGATAGCTGCTGACCCGCAGTATCTGGATATCTATGTCCCGGCAGGTGTGAAGAAAACCCTCCGGATCGATACGTACCGCCGTGCCTTCGCCTATGTGTTTCAGGGTCAGGCCGCCTTTGCCGATGCCTCGCAGCCGACAGGTGTGCTGCTGGAAAAGGAAATCGCCGGGCAAGAGGTCAATATCCGCGACATGTCAGGGGATCGCACGCTTGTCCGTTTTGGCACGGGCGATGAAATCACCGTTCAGGCTGGCCCCCAAGGCGTGCGGTTTTTGCTGATCTCTGGGGCTCCGATCAATGAACCCGTCGCCTGGCATGGCCCCATCGTGATGAACACGCGGGCAGAACTGGAACAGGCATTTCGCGAGCTGCGCAATGGCACGTTCATTCGCCCCGCGCACTAACAGCGTGACGGTTTGACCTTGTCAGGCCGTCACGGCCTTGTGCACCATGTTCCAATAGATCTCTTCGACTTCGTCCAGTGACAGGCGACCACCCGAACGGTACCAGGTCATCACGCCGTTCAGCATGGCAATCACGGCCAGCGTTGCAATCTTCGTGTCCGAAATTGCGAATTGTCCGGCCTGCTGCCCTGAGTCAAGGATGCTTTCCAGCACGTTTTCGTATTGGCGCCGCAAGTCTTCGATTTCAGCAAAGTTTTCGGGCGAAAGATTGCGCAACTCCATATAGGCGATGAAAACTTCGTCGGGGCGTTGCAAATGGAAGCGGATGTGAAAGCCGATAAACTGGCGCAAGGCGTCTTCAGCATCGTCGCAACGGCCCATTGCATCAAGCGCCTCAAGCAGGTCCTGCATGTGTTCGCGCATCAACCGGTGCAAAAGGCTCTGTTTGTCGGGCGTATAGTTATAAAGCGCGCCTGCCTGTACGCCGACCTCTTTTGCGATCTGCCGCATCGAGACAGCGGCATACCCATAGCGGGCAAACAGGTGCAGCGCGGCCTTGCGGATTCGCGGGCCGGTTATGTCGGAATGTGAGCCTTGAGTGCGTGCCATGGGTCTACAGTATATGAACAGATGTTCATATAGAACCCCGCTTGAACGATGTCGTCAAAACGTGCATCACGATGGGGCAACAAAGACCGAAAAGCCTGCGACATGAAACTGCTGCCTGTTTTGCCCCTTATTCTATTTTGCGCCGCCTGTGCGGACATTCCCGAGTTGGAAGGCAGCGAACCGGCTGCAGTCAGATCCGCCCCCTACCCGCGCCTTATTCCGTTGCAGGAAACCTTAGGGCCACCGGTGGACCCGATCCATCAGGCAGCAGCAGTCGAAGACGATCTGACCCAACGCAGCAATGCCTTGGCCCAAAAGGCGCAGGCGCTACAAAACGCGCAAACCAACTGACGCGTCATAAATCACCCCCACTATCCCCCGGTGACGGATTGCACCCTTGGCCTGAACCCGCTAAGGCAGCGCTGATTGGACAAGCATCCGACACCAGAAGAATTCGAGCGGAAGAGGACCCACGACATGACACAGGCACTGCGGCTGGGAATTGCGGGCTTGGGAACGGTCGGCGTGGGTGTCGTCAAGATCGTCCGCCGCCATGCAGAATTGTTGCAGGCCCGCACAGGCCGTTCGATTGAAATCGTGGCTGTATCCGCGCGCGACCCGAACAAGGACCGTGGCGTGAATCTGTCGGATTATGCCTGGGAAACCGATCCGGTTGCACTGGCAAAACGCGACGACATAGACGTTTACGTCGAATTGATGGGTGGCGAGAACGGTCCTGCCAAAGCCTCGGTCGAAGCAGCGTTGGCCAGTGGCAAGGATGTGGTCACCGCCAACAAGGCGTTGCTGGCCATCCACGGGCAGGAACTGGCTGAAAAGGCCGAGGCCGCCGGTCGTGTGATCCGGTTTGAGGCCGCTGTCGCTGGTGGTATCCCGGTAATCAAATCCCTGACCGAAGGTCTGGCGGGGAACGAGATCACCCGCGTGATGGGTGTCATGAACGGAACGTGCAACTACATCCTGACCCGGATGCAATCGCAGCGTCAGGGCTACAATGCCCTTTTCGATGAATGCGCCGAATTGGGATACCTTGAGGCCGACCCCAATCTGGATGTCGGAGGTATCGACGCTGCGCACAAGCTGGCTCTGCTATCCTCGATTGCGTTTGGGACCAAGCCGAATTTCGACGGGATCGAGATTGAGGGTATTCAGCAGATCAGCCTGGACGACATTGATCAGGCCGAAGACATGGGCTTTCGCATTAAATTGCTTGGCGTGGCGCAGCGCACCGCGCGCGGGCTGGAGCAACGCATGCAGCCTTGCCTGGTACCCAGCGACTCGCCACTGGGCCAGCTGGAAGGCGGCACCAATATGGTCGTGATCGAAGGCGACGCGGTTGAGCAGGTTGTTCTGCGCGGCCCCGGCGCAGGCGAAGGTCCGACAGCCAGCGCTGTGATGGGCGATGTCTGCGATCTGGCGCGTGGATTGCAGATCCCGACCTTTGGCCGCCCAGCCACCACGCTTGAAACCGCAGTTCCCGCCGTCACCGGTCGACCTGCGCCGTATTATCTGCGGCTGGGCCTGCTGGATAAACCTGGTGCATTGGCCAAGGTTGCGGCCATTCTGGGCAATGCCGGGGTGTCAATCGACCGGATGCGCCAATATGCACATGCCGAAAGCACAGCGCCTGTGCTGATCGTCACCCATAAGACCACCCGAACGGCGCTGGACGTCGCATTGGAGGGTTTCCGCGAAACCGATGTGGTTGCAGGCGACCCAGTTGCATTGCGGATTGAAGCGGTTTGACCTTGCGGCCTGCATGAAACGCAAGCTATGCCGGAAGACACGGCTATACTGACCAGAGGATACAGAAACATGAGTGCTGCCAAGACCGATTTCAATGACCGCCTGCTGTCTCTGGGGCTGGCCAGGGTGGCGGAACAGGCTGCACTGGCCTCGGCTTCGCTGGTAGGCCGGGGCGATGAGAAAGCCGCGGATCAGGCCGCTGTGAACGCAATGCGCGAACAGCTGAACCTGCTGGATATCGCAGGTGTCGTTGTCATCGGTGAAGGCGAGCGCGATGAGGCGCCGATGCTGTATATCGGCGAAGAGGTTGGCACCGGCAATGGCCCCGGTGTGGATATTGCACTGGATCCGCTGGAAGGCACCACGCTGACTGCCAAGGACATGCCGAACGCACTGACCGTCATCGCCATGGGCCCGCGCGGCTCGATGCTGCACGCGCCGGATGTGTATATGGACAAACTGGCGGTTGGCCCGGGGCTGCCTGAAGGTGTCGTCAACCTGGACATGTCGCCACGCGAGCGTGTCGAAGCGCTGGCCAAGGCCAAGGGATGTAAAGCCGCTGACATCACCGTCTGCATTCTGGAACGCCCGCGCCACGAAGCGATGATTGCCGAAGTGCGCGAAACCGGTGCCGCGATCCGTCTGATCACTGATGGTGACGTGGCGGGTGTCATGCATTGCGCTGAAAGCGAAGTAACCGGCATCGACATGTATATGGGTCAGGGTGGCGCGCCCGAGGGTGTGCTGGCCGCCGCTGCGCTGAAATGTATGGGTGGGCAGATCTTTGGTCGCTTGTTGTTCCGTAACGATGACGAACGTGGCCGGGCCGCAAAGGCAGGCATCACCGATCTGGACCGTGTTTATGCACGCGATGAGATGGTGACGGCGGATGTGATCTTTGCCGCCACCGGTGTGACCGGTGGCTCTTTGTTGCCCCGGATCAAGCGCGAGCCCGGCTGGGTGGAAACCACGACGCTGCTGATGCGGTCCAAGACCGGGTCGGTGCGCCGCATGTCCTACCGCACGCCGACATGGCCGCATGACAACACGTAACGGCTTGCGCCGTTGCCTTCGGCGAGAGTATTTCTGAAAAGGTGAAGAGGCCGGGTCCGCAAGGGTCCGGCCTTGGCGCATGAGAGGCGAGCAATGAGTTTTCTTGGAGTCGAGCAATCACTGACGGGACGGCTTTGGGTTGGACCCAGCCCGGAGATTGAGCGGGCGGCCGAGATGATGGCGCAACAAACCGACCTGCCCCGTGCCGTTTGCCAGGTTCTGGCCCGGCGCGGCGTGCCGGTATCGGAGGCGCCCGGCTTTCTTGACCCAAAGCTGAAGGAATTGCTGCCTGATCCGCGGGCCATCAAGGATATGGAAGTTGCCGCCACGCGCTTTCTGGAAGCCGTCCGCAATCGTCAAAAAATTGCGGTGTTTGCGGATTACGATGTCGATGGCGGCAGCTCTGCCGCGTTGCTGCTGGTCTGGCTGCGGCAGATGGGCGTGCAGGCGACGCTTTATGTGCCGGACCGGATCGACGAAGGGTATGGCCCCAACGTTCCCGCGATGCAGGAGCTTGCGGCTACGCATGATCTGATCATCTGCGTTGATTGCGGCACGCTCAGCCATGATCCGATTGCGGCGGCTACGGGGGCGGATGTGATCGTTCTGGACCACCATCTGGGGGGCGAGACGCTGCCCGATTGCGTCGCGGTGGTGAACCCAAACCGACAGGATGAAAGCGGCGATCTTGGTTATCTTTGCGCGGCGGGCGTTGTGTTCCTGATGCTGGTCGAGGCCGGTCGGCAGCTGCGTGACGCGGGCGCAAGGGGACCGGACCTGATGGCCCTTCTGGATCTGGTGGCCCTGGCGACCGTTGCCGATGTGGCACCACTGATCGAGGCCAACCGCGCCCTGGTGCGACAGGGGCTGAAAGTGATGGCACAGCGGCAGCGCCCCGGCCTTGTCGCGCTGTCCGATATCTCGCGCATGGATACCGCGCCGAACTGTTATCACCTCGGGTTTCTGCTTGGGCCCCGCGTGAATGCCGGTGGACGGATCGGTCAGGCCGATCTGGGCGCGCGCTTGCTGAGCACCGATTCCCAGCAAGAGGCGCAGGCGTTGTCCGAACGTCTGGATGCCTTGAACACTGAGCGCCGTGACATTGAAAACACGGTACGTGCCGCCGCGCTGGAGCAAGCCGAGGCGCGTGGCTTGGACGCCCCTTTGGTCTGGGCAGCAGGCGAAGGCTGGCACCCCGGTGTCGTTGGTATCGTGGCCTCTCGGCTGAAGGAGACAGCCGATCGACCGGCGATTGTGATTGGCTTTGACGGGGATGAGGGCAAAGGTTCGGGCCGCTCGGTTTCCGGCGTCGATCTTGGGGCTTCGATCCAGCGTCTGGCGGCCGAAGGGTTGCTGGTCAAAGGAGGCGGTCACAAGATGGCCGCAGGTTTGACCGTCATGCGCAATCAGTTGGAACCCGCAATGGAACGCCTGAGCGAGTTGCTGGCCAGACAAGGGGCGGGCCAGGGTGGGCCTGCGGATCTGAAATTGGATGGCGCGTTGATGCCCGGCGCGGCAACCGTGGAACTGATCGAGCAGATCGAACAGGCCGGACCGTTTGGCGCCGGTGCCCCGGCCCCGCGCTATGCGTTGCCTGACCTGCAGGTTCGCTTTGCCAAGCGGGTCGGTGAATCGCATCTGAAACTGTCGCTGACCGATGGAATGGGCGGCGGGCTGGATGCGATTGCCTTTGGTGCTTTTGACGGGCCGATGGGCGAAAAACTGTCAAATCACGGCGGTGCGCGCTTTCATTTTGCGGGTCGGCTTGAGGTCAACACCTGGGGCGGGCGCCAATCTGTGCAGCTCAGGCTGGAGGACGCGGCAGAAGCCCGTTAACACGCGGCTTTGGTGTGCTAAAAAACTTTCCCGTCCCTGCGTTTTTACGCTTGCGGGGGTCACGGCGAAACCGTAAAAGGCCCTCCACAAGCCAGCGTGGCCCGTTCGTCTATCGGTTAGGACGCCAGGTTTTCAACCTGGAAAGAGGGGTTCGATTCCCCTACGGGCTGCCATTTGCGCTTGTGACCTTATACCAAGTGGCCCGTTCGTCTATCGGTTAGGACGCCAGGTTTTCAACCTGGAAAGAGGGGTTCGATTCCCCTACGGGCTGCCACTCTTCCTTAGCTTCTTCCATCCCAAAGCAGCAAGATCATCCGGGCCGCGTCTGGAATCAGCAACCTAGCTGTCATCAGCGATCTGAATTTCGATGCCCCAACGGTCAAGGAATCTGGCCACCCCACCCTTTGGCACAGCATCCGTGACCAGCGAATGCACCAGCCGAGGATCCGGCCCCACATAAGGTGCCCTTTCACCAAACTTGGAATGTGCTGCAGCCATGACAACCTGGTCCGCACACCTGACCACCACCGATGCAAGATCCGCTTCGACCGCGCTGTGGTAGAGAAACCCTTTGCTGTCGGAAATCGCGTCCGTGCTCAGGATCACGATGTCAAAGGCATAGCGTTGCAGCTGCTTGTGGGTGACGTGACCAAACGTCCCCCTTTCATCGATCTGCAACTCACCCCCCAAAAGGTGCACCCGGTTTCCGTTGACCCCGGCCAAGGTCTGAACGACACCGACGGAGTTGCTGACAACCGTGAGGTTGCTGACCTGGCGCAGCTCTTCAGCGACGAAAGCGGTTGTCGATCCCACATCCAGGAAAACGGTCATCTGATCGCGAACCAGTTTCGCGGTATGCCCGGCAATCAAACGCTTTTCATCCGCGTCTTGTGATATCCGGTGAAAGAAGTTGGGGGCACCCTGCACTCCGGCAAGGTAAGCTCCGCCATGAACGCGTTCGACCGTACCCGCCTTTGACAAGGCTTTGATCGTTCGGCGCACCGTCTCTTCGGATACGCCGAGCATATTCGCCAAATCCGAATTCCGGGCCGTTCCACCCAAACGTCTGAGGGCATCAAGCAATTCCAGCTCACGATGGGTGTTGAGGGTATTCTTCTTCACGAACCGGCTCCGGAGATTTTCTTTATATGGACACGGAATACCGTGAACGGCAAGGCAGTGCTACATCCGCATTGCCACAACTGGCCTTTTGTCGGAACGGATTGGTGCCATGTGAGCACTGAGTTTCAGCAGTAGTGATCCGGGAAGCTGGTTTGCCTGACTTCTCACGAGTGCCGGATCAGTGTCCATGCCTCTCGCAACGCGAATGCAATTCAACGCACCCTCTGTCATCTCTTGCTTGCAATGGGTCTCAGTGGAGTTCCCTATTTCCCTCGCGGAGAAATTTTGAAATTTCGATAACAGAA
The DNA here is from genome assembly GCF_056531755.1 of Ruegeria sp. L11. Classification (NCBI taxonomy): domain Bacteria; kingdom Pseudomonadati; phylum Pseudomonadota; class Alphaproteobacteria; order Rhodobacterales; family Roseobacteraceae; genus Ruegeria; species Ruegeria sp. L11. The sequence goes on along the minus strand of NZ_JBQFMI010000002.1, from coordinate 538,747 downwards.
TTAGGTAGTTACAACCGTTTACAGCGTTGGATACAAATTCATTTCACGCGGCTCCAGAATACCTGAACGTCAATTACTAAAAATTTAGTTTGACACATACGCAAAAAATCGCTGATGCTGTTCTGCATCCGGTTCCCGCCGGAGAACCATAATTTTTGGGAGGAGACAGATGCGGAGACATCTACTTTCCGCAGTGGCGGCGGCTGCCGTCATTGCGGGGCACGGGTCCGCTTGGGCCGACGAAGCCGCAGCACAACGTTGGATCGACGACGAATTCCAGCCATCGACCTTGTCGAAAGACGAACAGATGGCCGAGATGCAATGGTTTATCCAAGCTGCACAGCCCTACGCTGGCATGGAAATCAACGTCCTGTCCGAAGGTATTCCGACGCATTCCTACGAGTCGGAGGTTCTGACCAAGGCGTTTGAAGAAATCACCGGCATCAAGGTCAATCACCAGATCCTTGGCGAAGGCGAAGTGGTCCAGGCTGTTCAGACCCAGATGCAGACAGGTCGGAACCTGTATGACGGCTATGTCAACGACAGTGACCTGATTGGTACCCACTCGCGTCTGCAACTGGCCTATCCGCTGACCGACATGATGGGCGGCGACTGGGCGGCGACAACCTCGCCGACAATCGATCTGGATGACTTCATGGGCATTCAGTTCACCACCGGGCCGGACGGCAAGCTGTATCAGCTGCCCGACCAGCAGTTTGCGAACCTTTACTGGTTCCGCAAGGACTGGTTCGATGACGAGGCCAACAAGGCCGCGTTCAAAGAGAAATACGGCTATGATCTGGGCGTTCCGGTCAACTGGTCGGCCTATGAAGACATCGCCGAGTTCTTCACCAATGACGTGAAAGAAGTCGACGGCGTGGCGATCTACGGCCACATGGATTACGGCAAGCGCGCGCCCGACCTTGGCTGGCGCATGACCGACGCCTGGCTTTCGATGGCCGGTGCTGGTGACAAGGGCGAGCCGAACGGTATTCCGGTTGACGAATGGGGCATCCGCATGGAAGCGGGCACCTGTAACCCGGTCGGCGCCTCGGTGTCGCGCGGTGGTGCTGCAAACGGTCCGGCTGCGGTCTATGCGATCCGCAAATGGGACGAATGGCTGCGGGCCTACGCGCCTCCGGGTGCGGCGTCTTATGACTTCTATCAGTCGCTGCCGGCACTGAGCCAGGGCAACGTGGCCCAGCAGATTTTCTGGTACACCGCCTTTACCGCCGACATGGTGAAGCCGAAGTCCGAAGGCAACAACACCGTGGATGACGAAGGCACGCCGCTGTGGCGGATGGCGCCCAGCCCGCACGGCCCCTACTGGGAAGAAGGCCAGAAGGTTGGCTATCAGGACGTGGGTTCCTGGACGTTCCTGAAATCGACCCCCTCGGATCGTGCGCAGGCAGCTTGGCTTTATGCTCAGTTCGTGACATCCAAGACTGTTGATGTGAAGAAGTCCCATGTGGGTCTGACCTTCATCCGCGACAGCTCGGTCAACCACGAGTCGTTCACGGAACGCGCATCCAAGCTGGGTGGTCTGGTCGAATTCTATCGCTCGCCTGACCGCGTGGCATGGTCGCCAACCGGCATCAACGTACCGGACTATCCAAAGCTGGCACAGATCTGGTGGCAGCAGATCGGTGACGTGAACTCGGGCGCCTTCACACCGCAAGAGGCGATGGACCGTCTGGCCGAAGAGATGGACATCACCATGGCCCGTATGCAGGCCGCGGATGAAAGCGCCGGTGTCTACGGTGGCTGTGGCCCGCGTTTGAATGAACCGCAGGATGACGCATTCTGGCTGGAAAAAGCGGGTTCGCCCAAGGCCAAGCTGGAAAACGAAAAGCCGCAGGGCCAGACCGTCAACTATGACGAACTGGTTAAGCGCTGGCAGTCCCAGTAAATGCAACATCGTAGGCCGGGCTAAAGCCCGGCCTACCCCTGAATGCCCCGCGAGTTTCCCAGATGATCGAACTTCAAGACGCGACCAAACGGGTCGGCAACGTCATCCATATCAAGCCAACCAACCTGACGCTGCAAACCGGCCATTTCAACGTGCTATTGGGCGCGACAGGTTCCGGAAAAACGTCACTGATCAAGATGATGGCCGGGTTGGACCCGATCGCCTCGGGCAAGGTCCTGATGGACGGACAGGACGTGACACGGTTGAACACGCAAAAGCGGCAGATCAGCCTGGTACACCAGTTTTTCGTGAACTACCCGCATATGACCGTATTCGACAATATCGCCTCGCCCCTGCGCGTGGCTGGCATGGCTAAATCGGAAATCGATGGCCGCGTGGAAGAGGCCGCCGATTTGCTGCAACTGCGCCCCATGCTGCACCGCCGCCCACACGAGCTGTCGGGCGGGCAACAACAACGAACCGCGCTGGCGCGTGCCATCGCAAAAGAAAGCCGCGCCGTCTTCCTGGATGAGCCGCTGGCGAACCTTGATTATAAACTGCGCGAAGAGTTGCGCGAACAACTGCCCGATCTGTTCGCTGGTCGCGGGGCCGTCGTTGTCTACGCCACCTCGGAACCTGAAGAGGCATTGCTGCTGGGAGGCTACACCGCGCTGATGGAAGACGGCCGCGTGACCCAGTTCGGCCCAACCACCGAAATCTATCGCAATCCGGAAAACATCGCCGCGGCGCGTGTATTCTCGGACCCGCCTATCAATGTGGCCCGTATCACTGTTTCCAGCGCCCGGGCGCAATTGGCAGGCAATGTCGGCTGGGCAGCCTCGGGCATGGCCGACGGGGAATATATGATCGCCGTTCGCCCTCATCGCGTGACGCCATTCCGTACGTCTGACGCCGATGTCGAATTGACCGGACGTGTGATCGTGACCGAACTGTCAGGTTCGGATTCCAGCGCGCATTTCCAGCATGGTGACGAAGCCTGGGTTTCACTCGCCGCTGGTGTGCATCCTTATCAGGTCGGCGAAGATCACAGTTTCTACATGAACCCGGCGCATTGCCGGTACTTCAGCCAAGACGGCAAAAGGGTGGCCTGACATGGCACAGATCAAGCTTTCAAACCTTCGACACAGCTATATGCCATCGCCAAAAGGCTCCGAGGACTATGCCCTTAAGGAAATCGACGTGACATGGCGTGATGGCGGGGCCTATGCGCTGTTGGGGCCGTCAGGTTGTGGCAAGTCCACGCTGCTGAACATCATATCCGGTCTTCTTACCCCCTCGGAAGGCCGGATTCTGTTCGATGATCAGGACGTCACCGCCCTGCCCCCGGACCAACGCAACATCGCGCAGGTTTTCCAGTTTCCGGTGATCTACGACACGATGACCGTGGGCGAGAATCTGGCCTTCCCGTTGAAGAACCGGGGTGTCGACGCCGAAACCATCAAGCGCCGTGTTCTGGAAATCGCCGAGATGCTGGACGTCACGGATATGCTGAACACCCGCGCATCAGGCCTGAGCCCGGACAACAAGCAGAAGATCTCGATGGGTCGCGGCCTTGTTCGCGACGACGTGAATGCGGTGATGTTCGATGAACCGCTGACCGTGATCGACCCGCACCTGAAATGGAAACTGCGGTCCAAGCTTAAAGAGCTGCACCAGCGCGTGCAGGCCACAATGATCTACGTGACACATGACCAGACCGAGGCGCTGACCTTCGCCGACGAGGTGGTGGTAATGCAAGACGGTGAAGTGGTTCAGATCGGAACACCTGTCGAATTGTTTGAACGGCCCCAGCACACATTTGTCGGCCATTTCATCGGCTCGCCGGGCATGAATGTCCTTCCATGTGAAGCCAAAGGCGACCGCGCCGTTTTTGAAGGGCACGAGGTCATGCTGGAAGGTCCCACACATGGTAACGGCGGACGCACCGATCTGGGTATCCGCCCGGAATATGTTGGTTTCGGCGACACTGGCATTCTGGCGCATGTGACCAAGGTCGCCGATATCGGCCGCCACTATGTGGTCAGCGCAGTGGTCGGCAACACCGCCCTCAAGGTCGTGACCGAACACAGTGTACCGGAACCGGGATCACAGGTCTTTTTGCAATTCAAACCCGAACAATCCCGCGTCTACCGCGACGGCTGGATTGCAACTCAGGAGCGGGCGCAATGAGAACGGAAAACCAAAAAGCATGGTTCTTTGTCCTGCCCGTTCTTGCACTGGTGGCGTTCAACGCGCTGGTGCCCATGATGACGGTGGTCAACTACTCGGTGCAGGAAACCTTCGGCAACAACCAGTTCTTCTGGGAAGGTTTGGGCTGGTTCGAACAGATCCTGCGATCCGACCGTTTTCAGGCAGCACTTGGACGGCAATTCCTGTTTACCTTCCTGATCCTGCTGATCGAGGTGCCCTTGGGCATCATCGTTGCCCTGTCTATGCCGCGCAAGGGCTTTTGGGTGCCGGTCTGTTTGGTGCTGATGGCTTTGCCGATGTTGATCCCATGGAACGTTGTGGGTTCGATGTGGAACATCTTCACTCTGCCCAAAATCGGATTGCTGGGATATTTCCTGAATGACGTGCTGGGCATCAACTATGACATGACGCAACAGCCGCTTTCGGCCTGGATCACCGTCATCGTCATGGATGTGTGGCACTGGACGTCGCTGGTCGTGCTGCTGTGCTATGCTGGCCTCGTGTCGATTCCCGACGCCTATTATCAGGCCGCCAAGATCGACGGCGCCAGCCCGTGGTCGGTGTTCCGCTATATCCAGTTGCCCAAGATGAAGACGGTTCTGACCATCGCTGTTCTGCTGCGGTTTATGGACAGCTTCAACATCTATACTGAGCCATTCGTGCTGACCGGCGGCGGTCCCGGCAACTCGACCACCCTGCTGTCGATTGACCTTGTGAAGATCGCACTGGGGCAGTTCGACCTTGGCCCGGCGGCAGCGATGAGCCTGATCTACTTCGCCATCACGCTGCTGGTGTCGTGGCTCTTCTACACTCTGATGACAAAGGACGACGCAGAATGAAAAAGCGGTCCATCATCCCGATCCTCTATATCGCGTTCCTGATGCTGCCGATCTATTGGCTGGTGGCGATGTCCTTCAAGACAACGAACGAGATCCTGTCGGGCTTTTCCCTGTTTCCCCAGACTTTTACGCTGGAAAACTATATTACAATCTTCACAGACCCAACCTGGTACTGGGGTTACATCAACTCGATCACCTATGTGACTCTGAACACAGTACTTTCCGTCTGCGTTGCCCTGCCTGCGGCTTACGCCTTCTCGCGCTATCGGTTCCTCGGGGACAAGCAACTGTTCTTTTGGCTGTTGACCAACCGCATGGCCCCAGCGGCGGTGTTCGCCCTGCCGTTTTTCCAGCTCTATTCATCGATCCACCTTTTCGACACCTATCTGGCCGTGGCTTTGGCCCATACACTGTTCAACGTGCCGCTGGCGGTGTGGATTCTGGAAGGTTTCATGCGTGGCATCCCAAAGGAGCTGGATGAAACCGCCTATGTGGATGGATATTCGTTCCCGCGCTTCTTCGTGACAATCTTCCTGCCCAACATCAAGGCAGGTGTCGGTGTCGCAGCATTCTTCTGCTTCATGTTCTCATGGGTGGAAATGCTGCTGGCCAAGACCCTGACCGCGGTCGAGGCCAAACCGATCGCTGCCGTGATGACCCGTACAGCATCCAGTGCCGGGTACGAGTTGGGTCTGCTGGCCGCCGCGGGCACCCTGACCATCATCCCCGGAGCCATCGTCATCTGGTTTGTTCGCAACTACATCGCGCGTGGCTTCGCGATGGGACGTGTGTGAGGTTCGACATGCGAAAACTGCTTCTCACCCTCCCCTTCCTGCCCTCAACAGCCTTTGCCCAGGCCAAGGCCGGATGGGGCAATGTCGGACAGGAGGCCGAAAAAGGGTTCTCGTGGACGGACCCCCTGTGGCCCGATTTCTGGATGGCATGGACACCTGCCACGCTGGCCGTCTTTGTCGGTATCTTCTCGGCCATAGCATGCATTGGCTTGCTGGAAGGCTTCAAATTCCGCGACGGAATTGAACGGCGCGGGGTTCTGGGGCTGACAACCACACTGGGGGATCGCCTGTTCATCACCCTTCTGGGGTCCGCATATATTTTCCTGGCGTGGCTTGGGCTGGTCGGGCAACCCGTCTGGACACCGCTGTTCCTGTCCATTGGCTGGGGCATTTTTGTTTTCTGGAAAGTTTAGACTTTGAGAAATCGCGAAAGGATGCTTGTCTGTCAGGCATACTAACCATGACGACACCGAGACCAATGCGAAAGAAAAAGACAACAAATCTGCTGACCGAGGTCGAACTGGAGTTCATGAACGAGCTCTGGGCCCTCGGGCAAGGCTCGGTGCGTGATGTCCTGGACCGCCTGCCATCAGAACGCAACCTGGCCTATACATCCGGGGCCACGATCCTGCGCATTCTGGACGAGAAGGGTTTTGTGGAAAGCCACAAGTCGGGAAAGACCCTGATCTATACGCCGCTTCTGGAAAAGGACAGATATCAGGCCCGTTCGCTTCAAAATCTGTCGCGCACGCTTTTCGACGACACCCCCGCCACACTGGTGGCGCGGCTGGTCGACGATGCGGGGCTGAGCGAAGCCGACCTGGAGGAAATTCGAGCACTGGTAGAGAGGAGACTGCAAAATGACAGCGGTTAGACCGGTTCTCGACGCATTCATCGAACTCAACATCGTGCTGGCATTTTCGGCGGTCATCTGGCTGGTGACCCGCACGGCCCTAAGCCACACCGTCCTACGCAATGGCTATGTCGCACAGTTGCGGGTGCTCAAGACCTTGAGCATTTGTGTTCTTGCCAGTCCGTTTCTCGCGGTTTGCGTGTCGTCGCTGGCGACTTACGCTTGGCCGGGCAGTGCCGTGGCCCTTGGCGATATCGCCGTTGCAGCCTATCTGCGCGGTGACATCGCAATGCCTGCCACGCAGTTCGAAGCACTGCTGAACACCCGCGAAAGGTGGGTTGATCTGGCATTGTCCGGACAGCAGCCTGTGATCACCCTCGTTGCCGCCATACTTGCCTGTATCGCAGCCGTGTACGCTGCGCGTGCCTTGCGGGACGCAATGACGATCCGTCAGACTGTCAATTCCAGTTTTCTTTGGCGGCGGTCCGCCAAGGTGGATATTCGGCTTTCCGATCGCATCACTGTGCCCTTTGCCGTGCGAGGACTTCGCCGCCGCCACGTCGTTCTACCCAGCCATCTTCTGGACACCCCGCGCGAGTTGCGTTTTGCACTTGCCCACGAGTTTCAGCATATCCGTACGGGTGACGTCGAATGGGAACTGGGGTTTGAGCTGCTGCGTCCGCTGTTGTTCTGGAACCCGGCCTATCTGATGCTCAAGTATCAGTTCGGCCGGCTGCGCGAGTTGGCCTGCGACCAGTCGGTTGTTGCGCGCAAACGGATTGATGCGCGGGAATACACGGCGTGCCTGCTGGACTATTGCGCCCGGACAATCTCAACCAACAGCCCACGCGTTCTGAATGTTGCTTTTGTGACTGGCGGCAAGGCAAAACGCGTGTTGCGGCAACGTGTAATCGCGCTGACCGATGTTCAGCCATCGGTACCTGCCCTACCGGGAGTGTTCCTTGGAATGACGCTGATCTTTGGTGCGCTTTTGGCTCTGGGGTCGGCCTCAATCCAGCAGACACGGGATTGGAGCCATGACCGCCTGATGCTGTCGACAGTGGTCAACCTGGAACGGCTGGAAGCGCGCAATCAGGGGAACTGACCTGATCGCTTACCAGCCGCGACGCCCGAACAGCGAGTGAAGCCGCCCCTGATCGGCAAAAGGCTCGGGCGTTTGCACGCGTTCCAGCCGTGCCACTACGCGCGCGACAAGAACCCATCCTATGACAGCAAAGATGACGCCCCCAAAAGCCTGACCCAGCAGAACGCCCGAGGCCCCGGCGATTTGTGATCCAATCATGGCAAACACCCATGTGCCAATAGTGTGACGACCCCAGTTTATCCATGTGGAATAGACCGGATGGCCCAGATTGTTGAAACTGGCATTTGTCACAAAAATCACACCATTGAAGAACGACGCCAATGCCAGCGGGCCGCAGAACAGATAAATCAGTACGCGCGTTTCCCCCTGGGCTGCGAACAAATTTGCAATTGGGGACCGCAGCAAAAACAAAATAGCCGACATGCAAAGAACATAGATTGCGGTGAACTTGATCCCGGCCAGAAACGCAGTGCGCACGCGATCAAATTTTTCTGCCCCGAAATTCTGCCCGATGATTGGCCCTATCGCGCCGGACAGCGCAAAGATGACCGAAAACGCCACCGGCAACAGCCGCCCGATCACCGCCATACCCGCAACTGCATCCGTTCCGAACTGCGCGATTTCCCGAACAACGATGGCATTCCCGATCGGCGTGGCGACGTTCGTCAGAACAGCAGGGATTGCGATGGCCCGCACGGGCCGAAAATCCTGTGCCACCTGTTTCATCGATGGGCGTGCAAACCCCTGATGCACCCGCAGCGCGGGCCATAAGGCTGCGCCCAACATACATAGCCGCGCCAGAACTGAGGCTATCGCGGCCCCATCCAACCCCAGTCCAACGGCAAATATCAAAATCGGGTCAAGAACTGCATTCACAACGCCGCCGTAAATCGTTGCCATCATTGATCGGCGCGCATCGCCGTGGGCGCGCAGCACAGCCATCGCCGCCATCGCAATCGACATCACCCACATAGTCGGCAGAATGATCGACACATAGCGCGTCGCCAGCCGCAAAACCTCGCCCTTTGCGCCAAGCAGCGACAGCAGAAAGCTGACGTTCAGCAGCACCAAAACGGAGGTTACCAACCCGACGATCAGCCCCAGCACGGCGACACTGGACGCGTATTGCCTTGCCTGTTCGACCCGCCCGCCGCCCAACTCACGCGCGACCAGCGCCCCGGCAGAAATCGACAGACCGATATTGATGGCGTTCGTAAAAAACAGCAGCGTCCCGGCATAACCTACCGCTGCGGCCAGCGCGTCGTTGCCCAGCATCGAGATAAAGACCATATCGACAAAATCGACAGCAAAGATCGCCATCAATCCAATGCTCGTGGTCAGCGACATGCGCGTCACATGCAGCATCAGGTTGCCACTTAGAAAGATTGCCTTACCTGATGATTTTTCCACCAATACTCTGGTCGTCCCACCTGCGCGACCCAGACGGGCCCATGATGCCACTGCGTTCGACAAGGGAAAGCCCCGGGCAACGCCTAAGTAAACTCACGCGTTTCCGGGGCTTTGTACACCGATTATTTTGAGTTCTGGCTGAGCCGGCCGGAATTACACAAAGCGGTTCACGTAATTCTCAAGCACTTCCTGACGCCCCGAGCGCGGCTGAGGATTGAGGTCTTCGGCAAGCACCCGTGCCGCAATCTCGTCGAGGTCGGAATTCAGCATCGCCTGAGCCTTGGGCGTTTTCCAGCCTGCATACCGGTCGGCCAGCGCCTGTTCCAGACCACCATCTTCAAGCATCGCAGCTGCCGCTTTCAGGCCCCGGGCACAGATATCCATCCCGCCCACATGCGCAGCGATCAGGTCTTCGGCGTCGATGGATTGCCTGCGAAGTTTAGCGTCGAAGTTGGTGCCACCCGTGGTAAACCCGCCCGCTTTCAGGATGTGGTAATAAGCCAGCGCGACTTCGGGCGTGTTGTTGGGGAACTGATCCGTATCCCACCCGGACTGGTAATCGTTCCGGTTCATGTCGATGGACCCAAGCATACCCTCAGCCGCAGCAACAGCGATCTCATGTTCGAAACTGTGTCCTGCCAGGATTGCGTGCCCTTGTTCCAGGTTCAGCTTGACCTCATCCTCGAGGCCGTACTTGCGCAGGAAACCGATACAGGTTGCCGCATCGAAATCATATTGATGCTTGGACGGCTCCTGCGGTTTGGGTTCGACGAGGATCGTGCCTTTGAAGCCGATCTTGTGCTTGTACTCGACCACCATGTTCAGGAACCGGCCCATATGATCCAGTTCGGCCTTCATGTCGGTATTGAGCAGCGTCTCGTAGCCCTCGCGTCCACCCCAAAGCACATAGTTCTCGCCGCCCAGTTTGTGGGTCGCGTCCAAACAGGATTTCACCGTGGCGGCAGCGAAAGCAAAGACGTCGGGGTCGGGGTTGGTGCTGGCACCCCCCATCCAGCGACGGTGGCTGAACATGTTGGCCGTTCCCCACAACAGCTTGGTGCCGGATGCCTGCATCTTTTCACCGATATAATCGGTGATCTCATTCAGCGTGCGCAGATTGTCGGCGAAGTTCCCATGCTCAGGGCGGATATCCGCGTCATGCCAGCAGAAATAGGGCTGTCCCAGGATCTGAAACATCTCAAAGGCGATATCGGCCTTCATCTTAGCGCGGCCCATGTCGTCTTGCGGATGCCATGGGCGTTCAAAAGTCGAGCTACCAAACGGATCCCCGCCTTCCCAGGCAAACGAGTGCCACCACGCCACGGCAAAACGCAGGTGATCCTCCATGCGCTTACCCATGACGATCTCGTCCGGGTTGTAGTGACGGAATGCGAGCGGGTTCTTACTGTTTTCGCCCTCGAATTGGACCTGCTCGATCCCCTGAAAGAAACCGCTCGTCATCTATTTTACCTCATTCCGTCTTTTCACCAGGTTTCTTGCCCAGAATGATCATCGACAGCAAATCGTCATCCGTGACATCGGCGATGTCGACTGTGCCAACCAGTTGCCCGTTTTTCATGACCGAAGCCCGGTCGCACAACTCCATTACTGCATGCACATCGTGGTCGATCAGGAAAATTCCGATCCCTTGCGCCTTGAGCTGCTGGATCAGGTCCGCCACCATCTGTGTTTCGTGCGGGCCAAGCGCGGCTGTGGGCTCGTCCATGATCAGGATGCGCGCATTGAAATATACCGCACGCGCGATGGCCACCGACTGCCGCTGACCACCGGATAGCGCCGAGACCGGGTCGTTGAACTTCTGAAAGTTCGGGTTCAACTGTGCCATGATCTTGCGGCATTCTGCCTCCATCGCAGCATCGTTGACCAGCCCGAAAGGCGTTACCATTTCCCGCCCCAGGAAAAGGTTCGAACTTGCATCCAGATTGTCCGCCAAGGCCAGCGTCTGATAGATCGTCTCGATATTGTTGGCACGCGCATCGCGGGGGTTGTTGATCTCAACCTTCTTGCCGTCGATCAGGATCTCTCCGTGGTCCTTCTGATAGGCACCCGAAAGCACCTTGATCAGCGTAGATTTACCGGCCCCGTTGTGGCCCAGAAGGCCCACAACCTCGCCCGGGTACAGATCGACCGAGACACGGTCCACCGCCTTGATGCCGCCGAACGAAATCGAGATATCGCGCATTTCGACAAGCGGAGGCTGGCCGGACCCACGGCCCGAAGTTTGGTTCTGTGTTTCTTGTGCTTGCATCATTTCGCTCCCAGACGTTTGCGATAGACGATGTCGATATAGACGGCCAAAACCAGAACGGTGCCCACGACGATGTTCTGAAAGGGTGCGTCCACGCCAACCATGGCCATGCCCGATTGCAGCGCCTGCATGATCAGCGCGCCTAGGATCGCGCCGTAGATCGTACCAATACCGCCGGACAAGGCGGTGCCGCCGATCACGGCCGCAGCAATCACGCGAAGCTCATCCAATGTGCCGATATCGTTCGAGTGGTTGGCCAGACGGGCCGAGGCCACGACCGCCGACAGCGCACACAGGAACCCCATCAGCGCAAAGATCTTGACGGTCATCATGCGGGTATTGATGCCCGACAGTTCCGCCGCATCCGGGTTGCCCCCCGTGGCAAAGATATAGCGGCCAAATCGGGTTTTGCGGGCGACAACAGTCAAGGTTACTGCAACAAGGATCAGGATCAGAACCGAGATCGGGATACCATAACCCACAACAAGCCCTTCAGGCATGGTCTCGCCCCGCGCTTCGAACATACGTTCCAGCCTGCGTGTGGGGATCGAGTAACTGTTGACGATCAAGACATAGCCCATAATGGCGATGCCAATGATCCCCGCCAAAGTTGTTTCGGCCCAAACCGGTTTCACAGGGAACCCATGGGCAGCCTTGGAGCGGCGTCCGCTCCACAACGCCCAGACCGCAATAGCGGTGGCGGCAAGGCCGAACAGAAGGCTGACCGTTGTTCCCAACGTCCCGTTGGTTCCGCCAAATATCAGGAACGTGCTGTCCAGCGGGCCGATTGTCTGGCCGTCTGTCATGTACCAGGCGACGTTGCGCCAGACCAGAAAACCGCCAAGCGTCACGATAAAGGCCGGTATCGTCAGATAGCCTACCATCCAACCGTGGAATGCGCCGATCAAGGTTCCGACTGCGAGACCGACAACAAGGGTGATTGCCCAAGTCGCCGGGTGATTTAAACCTAACCCCAGCACGTTCGGCAAAAGCTCGGTTTGTGTCATCGCCATGACGGCGGATGTGGTCGCCAGCAGCGCGCCGACCGAAAGATCAATGTGGCGCATCACGATAATGAACACCATGCCGCAGGCCATTATCGCGACCGAGACGGTCTGGATCGACAGGTTGAACAGGTTTCTGGGCGTCAGAAAACGGCCATCCGTTACGATGTTGAAGCCGATGCAAAGGATGATAAAGGCGCCGATCATGCCCAATAGCCGCATGTCCAGTTCCAGTTGCTGGAACAGGTTGGCCTTTGCTTTTTGGGGTACCGGCTGAGACGAAGTTTCGGTCATATCCGATCTTTCATGTTCAGCTATGGTCTCTGGCCCGGCCTTGCGGGCCAGAGACGTTATGGTTTGGAGACTTGACTTAGTTGCAGGGTGCAGGGCCGTTTTCGACGCCCTGGCACAGGTCTTCCAGCGGAATCCAGCCAGCATCGACCACAACGGAAAGGTTGTCTTTTGTGATCGGCACAGGCGCCAGGAAGACAGACGTCATCTCAGTCCCACCGGGCGAAGTCCAACTGACCGCGCCTTCGACGTCCGCCGCAGCCGTTCCACCGCTCAGCGCGACCGCGATTTCACCTGCGGCCTTGCCCAGCTCACGTGCGTCTTTCCAGACCGAAACGGTTTGCGTGCCTTTGGCCACCCGGTTCAGCGCCGCATGGTCGCCATCCTGACCCGACACCGGAATGCCGTCCATACCTTGTGCGGTCAGTGCAGCAACTACACCGCCTGCGGTTCCGTCATTTGACGCGACCACAGCATCAACTTTGTTTTCGTTGGCGGTCAGGATCTGTTCCATGTTGCGCTGCGCGTTCGCAGGCAGCCAGCCGTCGGTATAGGCTTCGCCCACGATCACAATGTCACCACTGTCAACAGCGCCCTGAATGATCTCCTGCTGACCACCGCGCAGGAAATCCGCGTTCGGGTCGGTGGGCGAGCCCTTGATCATCACATAGTTGCCCTTGGGCATGGCGTCGAACACCGCGCGCGCCTGCATACGACCGACTTCGACATTGTCAAAGGTCAGGTAGAAGGCCCGATCATCTTCGATCAGACGGTCATACGCGATGACTGGGATACCTTCGTCGGCCGCTGCCTGAACAGCTGGACCGATGGCCTGGGAATCCTGCGCCAGAATGATCAGCGCATCAACGCCCTGGGCGATCAGACTTTCAATATCCGACAACTGCTTGGCCGACGACGATTGCGCATCTGCCGAAATATATTCGGCACCGCCCGCCTCAAGCGCGGCTTTGATTGCCGCTTCGTCGGTTTTCCAGCGCTCTTCCTGGAAGTTCGACCAGCTGACACCGACCGTGGTTTCTGCAAACGCAACCGTCCCCATCAGGACGGCCACAGCAGAAGCGCTGAGAATTCGTTTCATGATTTCCTCCCGGTTTATCGAGCCATCGCTTCATGATTCGTGGCTCTCACAATTCTGAGTAGCATATTTATTTCAGTCAGTAAAATATTTATGCTACCCGAAAGAAGAAAAACCGCTTACGCTTGGGAAATCATCAGATTCGCGAGGGCAGGATGCTGAAAAGCAAGGTTTCTTCAAACGCTACGGATCAACGAAACATCACCCGTTTGCGCGTGCTGGAACAAATCCGATCGACCGGATCGATATCGCGGATCGACATTGCAAGCGCTCTTGAGACCAGCCCGGCGACAGTGACAGCGGCAACGTCAGACCTGCTTTCAGCTGGTTTGATTCAGGAAATCGAAAGCGAAACACCGTCAAAATCCGCGCGCCGCGGCAGACCACGTGTGTTGCTGAAACTGCATGGCGGATGTCACCTGATTGCCGGCGTGAAAGTGGCCCGGCACCAGATTTCAGTCATCCTGGTCGATTTTGAAGGCACTGAGATCACCTCTTACACACATCCGTTGGAAGAGGCCCGGATGGCCCCGGAGGCGTTTGCAAAAAAGATATACGCGGCGCTGGAACAGGCCTGCACCTCTGCAAGCAGGTCCCTGACAGAGGTTTCCGGTGTCTGCATCGGAATTGCCGGACTGGTCGACGCAGAGCGGAATTTTGTACATTGGTCATCTTCGCTGACAGAGCGCAACGTGGATCTGAGCCCGCTTCTGTCCCAAGCGCTCCCCTGCCCTGCGTTTATCGAGAATGACGCCAATCTGGTTGCAAAGGCCGAACAGCTTTTCGGTCTTGGCAAGGGGTTGAAGAACTTTCTGGTTGTCACGATAGAACACGGCATTGGTCTGGGCATTGTGTTGGATGGCAAGCTTTATCGCGGTGAGCGCGGTTGCGGCGCGGAATTCGGGCATGTCAAAGTTCAGCTGGATGGCGCATTGTGCCAGTGCGGGCAACGCGGATGCCTTGAAGCTTATGTTGGGGAATATGCCCTGATCCGCGAGGCAACCATTGCCAGCCAGGCAACTGACCCGCACACTCTTGCTGATATTCACGCCGCCGCCCAATCCGGTGATGCCCGGTCCAATTCAGTTCTGTTCCGCGCTGGCCAGATGTTTGGAATGGGGCTTTCCAACTTGATCAATCTGTTCGATCCGGAATGTATCATCCTGTCCGGCACCCGAGGCAGCTTTGAATACCTGCATTCTGAGGCAGTGATGACCCGTATCAAAAACGGTGTCGTCAGCGTTGACGCGCCACTGCCTGAAATCAACGTGAACCATTGGGGGGATTCAATGTGGGCAAAAGGGGCAGCAGCCTATGGGATCGAACAAGTCTCGATCCTGAAAGTCAGGGAACTGGCGGAAAATGCGAGTTGAACTGACGATCCTGCTAGCGACAGCGTCTGCCGCCACGGCCGACATCAACCTTCCGCAGTTTCACAGCATCGACGTCCCCAGCCATGTTTACGACGGCGGGTGGGAGCACTTCGTGGGCGGAGGCATCGCCGTTTTCGACTGCAATGGCGATGATCGGTCCGACCTGTTTGCCGCAGGGGGAACCAACCCGGCGCAATTGTTTGTCAACACATCAGGACCCGATGTCAGTTTTCGGTCAGAAACGCCAAGCGCACTGTCCCTGACCGGCGTGACTGGCGCCTACCCAGTGGATATCGATGGGGACGGGTTTCTGGATCTGGCGGTTTTGCGCGTTGGCGAGGACGTTTTGTTGCGTGGCAAAGCGAATTGCGCATTTGAACCGTTCACCTCGTTGAAATTCCAGTCTCAGGATCACTGGACCACCGGTTTTTCCGCCACCTGGGAAAGTGGTCAAACCCTGCCGACACTGGCTTTTGGAACATATGTCGACCGAACCAATCCCAATGGCCCGTTTGAAACCTGCGGGCCGACGCTTTTGTATCGCCCCGAAGGGACGGCCTATGGCCCGCCTCTCCACCTGGTACCGGGACATTGTTCCTTGTCCATTCTGTTTTCCGACTGGGCGCGCACCGGGCGCGCGGACTTGCGTGTCAGTAACGACCGCCATTACTATGTGCGCGGCGGGCAAGAGCAGCTTTGGGCTATGGAAGACACGCCACGCCTTTACGCGCCGGAAGATGGGTGGCTGCCCTATTCGATCTGGGGCATGGGGATTGCATCAAGGGATATATCAGGGGACGGCTTCCCTGATGTTTACCTGACCTCGATGGGGGATCAGAAGTTTCAGATCTTTGATCCCACGGCCGAGGGGCCGACATGGCGCGACGCGACTTATGACCGGGGGATAACGGCGCACAGGCCGCATGTCGGTGGCGATGGTCGCCCGTCAACCGGCTGGCATGCGCAGTTCGGCGACGTCAATAACGACGCGCGCGACGACATATTTGTCGCCAAGGGCAATGTCGAACAGATGCCTGATGCGGCGCAAACCGACCCCAACAACCTGTTGCTGCAATCCGCAAATGGTCAGTTTTTCGAAGCTGCCTCAGCGGCGGGTGTCGCCTCAATGGGAAAGTCCCGCGGTGGCGCCCTGGCGGACCTGAACGGGGATGGATCGCTTGATCTGGTCGTGGTCAATCGCGGGTCAGCGCTTGAGGTATTTCAGAACGAACAACAGCTTGGAAACTGGATTCAGGTTGATCTTGGCCAGGATCGACCCAACCGCACAGCTGTCGGAAGCTTCATCGAGGTTAAAACCACCGACGGAATTCAAACGCGGGAAGTGACCATTGGTGGCGGCCATGTAAGCGGCATCTCCGGGCTTCACCACTTTGGCCTGGGCAACGCGGACGAACTGGAGCTGCGGGTTATCTGGCCAGACGGCACAGTTGGTGATTGGCAGACCTTCAGAAGCAATCAGGTGCTTCGCATCGACCGATGATCATTGATCAACAGGCAAACCGCTGGGCACATGCGCAGGCACACCCAGCCGGACTGCCGGGTCTTCCAGTGTACTGAGGAAACTCAGAATGGCGTTCACCTCGTCATCACTCAAGCTGATTGGGGCCAGTTCATTCGACGCTGCAATCGCCTCGGTCAGCGTGGGGTCGAGCAAGGCTTTTTGATCTTCCGCGCCCGGAAACTCTGGCAACGCTGCTTTTTCGATCGAGTAGCTGCGCAAAGCTGCGACCGGATCCAGATGATGACGGACAACATCTTCAAGCCGCGCATAGGCTCCGTTGTGACCATAGGGTGCCGTCAGGGTTACATTACGCAAGGATGGCGTGCGAAATGTGAAGGCGTCATCCGCATTGCCCGTCACACGCAATCGCCCGTCATCGCGAACATGGTTCTCGAACCGGGCGGCTTTTCCCGGCCCGATTTGCGGCATGGCGATAGAATGAAACCCATGATCCGTCTGGAACCAGCCGGAATGGCAGGTGCTGCACCCGGCCTTGCCGAAAAAAAGGTCGAGCCCCATTTGTGCCTGCTCGGGCAGCACTTCTTTCCCCTGCATCGCGCGATCAAACAGGCTGTTGTCAGCGCGCCATTCAAAGGCGATGAAATCGGCAATGATATTGGCGATTGCGGTAAAAGTAATCTCTTCTCCGGGCGCGAGCTGGTCAAAGCGCGCCCTGTATTCCGGGATTGCGGCAACACGCGCCGCGATAAGGTCCCATGCGCCGTCCTTTTGGGTCAGCAACCCAAGACGTACGGCTTTGCTCACTTCGTTTTCCGAATAGTGGCCGGCCATTTCGTCAGCCGACAAGACCGGGAACATCGCCTGCGCGGCCAGTGCAGATTGGAAGCCCGGCCTCATATCTGTGCCCAAGGGCGTTCTGAACCCGTCAGGCTGTGACGGGTCGGCTTCAAGACGCCCGTCATGAAAGAAGGTGGTGAATTCCAGCGCCCCAAGGTTCCACAGCCCCGGTGCATTTCGGGGAATGCGCTGCTCGGGCATGTTTTCCTGATCAAGCCTGCGCGTTGCCCCCAGCCCCACACCGCCTTCGCCGATACCCAGAGACAGCGCGTCTGACGTTCCCAGTTTCGGATGATGACAAGTGGCGCAGCTGATGTTTTTGTTCCCCGACAGGATCGGGTCGTAAAACAGCAACTGTCCCAGTTCGACCTTGGCAAGGTCCGGTTCTACAAATTGAGGAAGCGGCCCGAGGTCCTGCGCCTGCGCCTGCGCCGCCGACAATGTCACGCAAAGGGCCAGAGCATACACCGATATCGCAACTTTCATGCCTGATCCTCTGCGATTTCCAACGTCAGAACTTGTTTATACGGATTGTCCGGAGAATAGATGACGGACGGAAACAAGGGGTGGTTCACAGCGTCCGTGTAACCGGACGGTTCAATGCAAAGCCCTGCGCATGGCGTGAAAGGATCGGACAGGTGCGCGGCGGAATAGACCTGCGCGCCGGGCTGATCAGAGTAGGTATTCATGCGCAAACCTGACGGTGTTTCGACTGTGGCAACCGGTCGATCGAAATTGCCCGCCTCTTCAAACACGAAGTAGTGGTCAATGCCACGCCCCTCATCACCGATAACGCGCGGGGATGAGAAATCCAGCGTTTGGTTTTCGATCTCATCCACGACGCCTGTCGGAGTGGAGCTGTCGTCCAGTTCCAGTACCCGCTTGGAATTCAGGGTCAATCGGCTGTCAAGAATACCGCTTTGGCACCCAAGAGTATAGTAATTGTGCTGCGCAATGCTGATCGGCGTAGGCCGGTCCGGCCATGCGGTGATCGTGTAAGTCAGCCGTGGAAAAGCCAGCTCGACATGAATCTCGAACCTGATTTCTCCGGGAAAACCGTCAGCGCCGTCAGGTGACGTCAAGGACAGAACCGCACGGTTCGACTTGGTCTTCCTGATAATCCAGTGGCTGCGCGACAGCCCGAGCGCACCGCCATGCAGCGTGTTTTCCCCCTCATTCGCCGTCAAGCGATAAGCGGCATCCCGCATATTAAACTTTGCGCCACCGATCCGATTGGCGACGCGACCCACGATTGCACCTATGTAATACGGGTCCGCCAAGTATTCCTGCGGGTTTGGATAGCCCAGGATCAAGGGCGTTTCACCGATCCACCACCCTTGTGTGATCGCCCCATAGCTCAGCAGGGAAACCGACATCGCACCATCTTCCAGAACAACCTGTTCGATGGGTAGGGAAGTGACGCCCTTCATCATGGCGCAGACAAGGGGGATAGTGCCGCATAAAACTGGCGGTATCTTTGATATTCAGCCTCATAGGCATCGAATAACCCCGCGCGCGGCTGAACAATTTCAGAGATTTCTGGCGATGTCATGAGTTCCACCGGGTCTGCGCCGTTTACTGCACAGGCAGCAAGGCGCGCCGCGCCGATGGCGGCTCCGAATTCACTGCCTTTGGGCAAGGCAAGCGGGACACTCAGAACAGTTGCCAGCGTCTCGACCCAGAACCGGGATCGTACGCCCCCGCCGACGACCATCAGGCTTTCAGGCTTTGTTCCCGTGCTCCTGAGGGCTTCAAGGCAATCACGCAGCGCGAACGAGACACCTTCCATCACGGACTGTGCAAGATCCGCTGGATCTGACGCAATATCCAGCCCCATGAATGCCCCCCGGATGGCGCTGTCATTATGAGGGGTACGTTCCCCCGACAGGTATGGCAGGAACATTGTCTTCGACGGCCCGGTGACGGTATCCGGCAACGCCGATGCGAGTGCGCCAACGGATTGGCCGAGGTTCCGGGACAGCCAGTTCAGGCTGTTGGTCGCCGACAGGATGACGCCCATTTGAATCCAGCGCTCCGGCACCGCGTGGCAGAAGCAATGAACCGCCGTTTCCGGTGCGGGCGCGTAACTATCCTTGGCAACCAGCAGCACACCCGACGTTCCCAGCGATAGAAAACCGCTGCCTTCGGCGATGCTTCCAATACCACAGGCCGCCGCCGCGTTGTCGCCTGCCCCGCCGGCAACAACAACGGGTCCGGTCAGGCCCCAGTGCTGCAAAATCTCCGCCCTCAGCTCGCCCCCGGCGGCGCTGCCTTCGACCAGTTCGGGCATCTGATCCCGACGCATGTGGCTGAGTTCAAGCGCTGTTTCCGACCATTCGCGGCATCCGACGTCCAACCACGCGGTACCCGCGCTGTCGGACATGTCGCTGATGTATTCTCCGGTCAGCCAGAAGCGCAAATAATCTTTGGGGAGCAAGACTTTGGCAGTCTTTTCAAAAACGTCAGGTTCATGCCTGCGCACCCATTCCAGTTTGGGCGCAGTGAAGCCGGGAAAAACGATGTTTCCGGTGATCGATCGCATCGCGGAAAGCGCATCCAGTTCGGCAGCTTCACGGGCAGACCTTGTGTCGTTCCAAAGGATACAGGGCCTCAAGACGCGACCCTGTCGGTCCAGAAGCGTTGCGCCATGCATATGTCCGCTCAGACCAATGCCCCGCACTGCCGAAAACGCAGCGCCGTTTTGCCCGCGCAACTGGGCAACGACCTTTTGACACGCTTCAACCCAATCCGCAGGTTCCTGCTCTGACCAGCCCGGATGCGGTGTCGATGTGTTCACGTTCGCTTCGGCCTCGGCAACGACGTCGCCGTCTTCACTGACCACAATTCCCCGAAGACCTGACGTCCCCAAATCAAGACCGAGATACACCTGTTCCTCCCACTTGTAAGCCGCAATACTGTAGGCAACAGAAACCCAGTTTTGCAAAGGCATCAGGTTTCACTGGCACAGTTTGCGCTAACATAACAGGGTGAAACAAGACAAGGCACATAAAAATTGATGCCGTTCTGGACGGCACTGAATGACTGGGAACCAGACAGCGACCAATTCGAAGGTGCCTGGTAAGAGGTGACCTGAACTAAGCCGCAGGAGAAATTTTTTGCGATTGCCTGGCGCCATGTTTCCGTAAAAACTTCGGAACGTTCTCATCTTACTGATTTCGGGCAGGCAGAGCGTCTGACACCATGATCAGTCGCAAGAAGGAAATCGGCGAATGAAATCACATGCCAAAGTTGTTGTCGTTGGCGGCGGATGTGTGGGCTCGTCCATTCTGTATGGGCTGACACAGCACGGCTGTAGCGATGCGGTGATGCTGGAACGGACCACGCTGACCTCAGGCTCGACCTGGCACGCCGCAGGTCTGCTGGTCACCTTCGTGCGGTCCCGAAACGTGTCGAAGATGACGATGGAAACCATCCGCATCTATTCAGAAGTCGAACAGAAGATGGGTACGTCCGTAGGCTTGCGCAAAGTGGGTCAGCTGCGCGTTGCCAACACCCAGAAACGTTGGGATGAATTCCAGTCATATATCTCGATTGCCGAGGCTGCAGGTGTGCCCTGCAAACTGCTGACGCCCGCGGAAATTGCCGATGTTCATCCCCTTCTGAACCAGTCCGAGCATATTCGCGGCGGTATCCTGCATACCGAGGACGGCTATGTGAACCCGGCCGACATCACCATGGCAATGGCAAAGCTGGCGCGGGATGCGGGCGCCACAGTCTATCAGAACACCGAAGCACAGGCGTATGAAAAGCTGGAAAGCGGTCATTGGAAAGTGACCACCAATCAGGGAGAGATCACGTGCGAGCATCTGGTTTTTGCCACCGGCAACTATGCCCGTGAAAATGCCCGGCGCGTTGGGCTGGACCTGCCCTGCATACCCATCGTTCACCAGTACTGGACCACGGAAACCGTTCCGCTGCTCAAGGAACGTCGTGCGCAGGGTTTGCCCGAGTTCCCGATCCTGCGGGATGAAGATTACGGCGCATATATGCGCGAAGATGTCGGTGGCATTCAGTTCGGGCCCTATGAATTCACCAAGGACCTAAAACTGTTTGCCGAAGACCGCGTGCCGCCTGACTTTGGCGCAGACCTCTTGCCCGAGGATTTCGATGCCGTGGAAACCCAATGGGAACGGGCAATCGAACGGGTGCCGGTTCTTGGCGAGGTGGGCATCAAGGCCAACACGCGCGGCCCCTTCCAAATGACGCCGGACGAATTGCCACTTGCCGGGCCAGCTCCGGGGCACAAAAACCTGTGGCTGGCCGAAGGGATGCCCGGTGGCATTCTGTGGGGCGGCACCGTGGGCGAACGGCTGGCTCGCTGGATCGTCGATGGTGATCCGGGCATGGACATGTCGGAGCTGGATCCGCGCCGTTTCTCTGACTACGCCTCCAAACGCTGGACCATGGACAAGGTTCGCGAAACCTGGGGCACGCATATGAACGCGCATATCCCCGGCGAAGATTTCCCGAACGCGCGTCCGATGAAAACCGTGGGGTCTTACGATCTGCTGACGGCGCATGGCGCAGTCTGGACCAGCTTCAACGGCTATGAATTCCCGCGCTGGTTCGCCAAATCGCCGCAAGAGGCGATCCCCGAACATTCTTTCCGCCGCACCAACCACTTGGAACGCGTTCAGGAGGAAGTGCACACCACCCGCGAAGAGGCCGGGTTCATCGAGATGTCGCCGATGACCAAGTTTACTGTACGCGGACCCGGCGCAGCGCGGTGGCTGGGCGGTCTGATGGCAAACAAAATGCCCAAGGTGGGCCGGATGAGCCTGTCGCTTTTGCTAAACCCCAATGGTGGCATGGATGCGGAATACACAGTTGTCCGCTATGCCGAGAATGATTTCTATCTGGTCTCGACCCCGAATTGGCGCGCCTATAACTGGGATCAGCTGCAACGTCTGTTACCACAAGATCAATCGGTTATCCTTGAAGACGTTTCGGAACAGTTGGGTGTGATCGCTCTGGCCGGTCCCAAGGCGCGCGAGATTTTGCAACCGCTGACCGACAACGATTTGTCGAATGCTGCTTTTCCCTGGCTCTCTGCGCAAAAGGGTGAAGTGGGCTATGCCAAAGACGTACACCTGCTTCGGGTATCTTACACAGGCGAGCTGGGTTGGGAACTGCACCATCCTGTCGGGTATAACCGACACCTTGTCGACCTGCTTTTGAAAGCCGGTGTAAAACCCTTCGGTCTTGAGGCATTGGAGTCCATGCGCCTTGAAAAATCCTATCGCGCCATCAACCGCGAGATTTGCAAGGACATGACACCGTATGAGGCCAGCCTTGATCGGTTTGTCGTCACCGAGGGGCGAGAGTTCATCGGAAAAGCGGCGCTGGAGAAGCAGAGAAGCGAGGGCAATCACAAACGGCTGGTCACGTTGAAACTTCCCTTTGGCGAAACTTCGGTGATGTTCGATGAGGGTGTTTATGCAAACGGTGAACTGATCGGGCGCGTTACGTCGGGTGGATTCTCTTATTATTGCAACCACGACATAGCGATGGCACTTGTACCAAACGATATGACCGCGCCGGGTACAAGGATGCAGGTGTTGGTCCATAACGAAATGCGTGATGCCGAGGTGATCGATACTTGCGCCGTTGATCCCACCAGCGCGCGTGCGCGTGCCTGACCCCTGAAGTAAAAAGACTGGATTTGAAAAGATGACCGAACACTCGATCAAAACGCTTTCTCTTGCCGAGGTTCGGGCGCTGGCGAAAGCCGTACTTGTTTCTGCCGGAGTTAATGCACAGGGCAGCGATATTCTGGCCGACATTGTTACCCGGTCCGAGCGGGACGGCCCGCGCAGCCACGGATTGCGTATGCTGCCGGTCTATGTCCAAAGCTTCACCTCGGGCTATGCAAACGGCAATGCGAAGCCAAAGATAGAAAAGGCTGCCCCGGGCGTTCTGCGCTGTGACGCCGATAACGGGTATTATCAGGTCGCGGCAGCCGAAGCCCGCGACATGTTGATCGAAATGACGCGGGAAAACGGCATTGCCGCTTTCACCTGCGCAAATTGCCACCATCTGGGCGCGTTAAGGTTTGACACCGAACCGCTTGCCGAAGCTGGTCTGGTGGCTTTCGCCGTGATCAACTCATTGTCCATGGTGGTGCCGCAAGGCGGGGTGCGCCCGGTATTTGGCACCAACCCGATGTCTTTTGCCTGTCCGCGCGAGGGCGGTGCGCCGATAGTCTGGGATCAGGCGTCTTCAATGGTTGCTTTGATGGATATCCGCATGGCCGCAGCCGAGGGGCACGACCTGCCCCACCCTGCCGGTCTGGACCCTGACGGCGCACCCAGTACGGACCCGAACGCCATCCTGGAAACCCGCAGCCTGTTACCTTTTGGCGAGCACAAGGGCGCCGCAATCGCTTTCATGGTTGAGGTGTTGGGTGCCGCCCTGGCTGGTGGAACCCTTTCCGTGGACAATCAAGAACGCGAGACGTTCGGAGCCCTTAACATCAAAGGCGGTGCGACACTGATAGCGATTGATCCGACGCGGTTCGGCAACGCGGCCTTCAATCAATTTATCACGCGCATTTGCGCAGAAATTGTCGGCAATGGGAACGCCCGTGTTCCGGGTGATGGGCGTCTGGCCAAACGGGCGGCAGCCGAGGCTGACGGTGTTGTGGTGAGCACCGAGGTTCTGGCCGCGTTAAACGCGTCCTGAAATACCCGCGCTTAGCTGACTGGCTAGAGAGCCTTCCTGCGACACGGGCGGCTTCAAGCGCCAATCCAGATTTGCCCAGGCGGCAATCCTGCAGAACCAAGCACGGATGCGACAAACCATTCTCCCCCCGGAGCCTCTGTCCATTGCGGTCTAAGACGTCGCACTTATCAACCGCCGCCCGAAACAAATAGTCTGGAGAAGAAGTCAAACAGGTCAGCGTGACACTCTAATGGCAGGATATGCGCCACATATTGGTCCGGCCTGACGACGACCATACAGCCCTTTATCCGGTCAATTCCGCGCATTTCGTAGATGTCTTCGCGCCTCTTGTGATCAACGCAAAAAACCTTCTCGAAGTCGCGCAGACCATACCTGCCTTTCTCGGGTTTCAAAAGAGACGGCATATCCTCATAGGCCAGCGATTTGAAATCCTGTGGGAAGATGGCCCGTAGATCTATCAAACCGTCGATGTCTTCGTCAGGGCGCGTAAACCGTCGCAGAGGAGAGTTCGGATCGCTTTGCAAAGCCTCGCAAAGGTGATGGATCGATCCGTCTTGCCTACCTGCGTCTCCCTGTTCTGCGAAGGCATAGAGCCTCCAGCGCGCATCCGCTTCGGCCACATGTCCCAATTGCATAGGCATGGCATCCGCAAGCCGGACAACTGGTGCGGAATGAAATCGCTTGCCTATGACCAGCCCACGCGCCAGATGCTGGTGAACCGGTTCGGCGACCAAGTCCGAAGGCCCATAATGAACCGAAAGCCCGCCGGTAAATTCCAGATTTTCGATAAACTGTTTTTGAAATCGGGGCATGTCGGTGCCGTCAAGCTCTGACTCGCCCGGTGGCGCACTCATGATCCGGGCCCAATTATGGTCGGTTTCGACCAGTCTTTTGGCCTCTTGCAAACGCTCGGCCGAGTAGCTGTGAAGAAGATCAGGCTTTGATCTTCCTGTCAGCACATGCACCAGTTTCCAGCCCAGGTTGAATGTATCGCCCATCGACACGTTCATCCCCTGACCCGCCTTGGGGCTATGGGTGTGGCAGGCGTCGCCCGCCGTGAACACGCGCGGGGTGCGTGTTGCAATTTCACGCTGCGGGACATCGTCGAACTTGTCGGTCAACCTGTGGCCAATCTCGTAGACCGACCACCAAACGACTTCTTTTACGTTGATGGAATAAGGACGCATGATCCGGTTCGCGGCAGCGATGATATGGTCAGCCGTCAGATTGCGGTTGGCGACCCGCTCATCCGGGTTCAGTTTGTCAAGCTCGACATACATTCGGAACAGGTATCCGCCTTCGCGCGGAAGGATCAGAACGTTTCCTTCCGAAGCCGATTGAACAAGGCATTTCCGTCGCAAATCGGGGAAATCGGAATTCGCCAATATGTCCATAACGCCCCACGCCTGGTGTGCGGCGTCGCCTTGCAGCTTACCCCCGATAGCCCTGCGCACATTGCTGCGTGCACCGTCACAGCCTACGACATAGTTCGCACGTACTGTAAGCCGTTCAACGACGTCACCATCATCGCCCAAGTGTTCAAGCTCGGCCGTGACAGGGTGATCCGTGGAACCGGTATCAATCGTCAAATCGCTGACACGAAGCCCGTAATGGGGTTGCAGCCGCGTTGGAGCGTTTCTCATCACGTCCATAAACAGCTCATGAATCCGGGCCTGATTCATCAAGGTATGTGGCATCTCGGATTGATCGTCGGCCACGTCCTGCACCGTGCCCGCCCGGCGGATGTGGTCCGGGTTTGCGGGATTGGGCGTCCAGAATGCCGTTTGGTTGACCCAATACGCTTCGCGCTTCACTTTCTCAGCGAAACCAAACGCCTGAAACATCTCCATCGAACGGACGTTGACACCGTCCGCCTGGCCTTTCTCCATCGGACCCGGTTTTTGATCCACGATCATTGTCGAAATTTCGGCGAACCCGGCCAGTTGCGCCGCAAGGCAAAGCCCGGCCGGTCCACAACCCGCGATCAGAACATCAACCTTTTCGGGGAGGGTTGTGGGGTGGTTGTGGTGACCGAACGCAGCCGGTTTGATATCCGGATCACCCGGACGAAATCCATCAACGTAATATTGCATTGCCCCCTCCTCCGCAGGTTCATGTAATTTTAATAACTATACTTACTATTTCTTGTCAACAAAGATATGTACACTCACTAATTGCCGCGGTAATTCTGGAAAAGTGACGGCGTAAAGTGATTTCGGAGGTTTTGAATGAGTATTTACGGAATGGCGGGCCACCTCATCCGCAGGCTCAAT
Source organism: Ruegeria sp. L11 (assembly GCF_056531755.1). Classification (NCBI taxonomy): domain Bacteria; kingdom Pseudomonadati; phylum Pseudomonadota; class Alphaproteobacteria; order Rhodobacterales; family Roseobacteraceae; genus Ruegeria; species Ruegeria sp. L11. The sequence continues at coordinate 512,298 of NZ_JBQFMI010000002.1, read as the reverse complement.
CAGATTTCAACCCACGTGTTCTCGGCCCGGATGCAGGAGGCCGGGATCGACCTTACATCCGTTCAGTACGCAGCACTTGAAACAATTCGCGCCGAACCCGGCATTGATCAGGCGACAGTCGCAGCGAAAATCGCCTATGACCGCGCAACAATCGGCGGGGTTATCGACCGGCTGGAGCAGAAAAACTACGTCAAACGCTCGGTCAGTCAACGTGACAGACGCGCGCGAGAGGTCACCTTATCCGAAAAAGGAAAAGACATCCTAGCGGCAGCTGCGCCAGTCGTAATTGACCTGCAAAACGAGATACTCGAAGGGCTAACTCCGAATGAACGCGAAACTTTCCTGAAGCTCGCAGGCAAGGCAGTTGAAGCTGTCACCGACGATAACACACGGTCTTGAATTCCACCGCGGGCGCTGGTCCAATTGAAACAGGGAAAGCAAATCCACCGTTTTCGCGCTTTAGTTATCGAAAACAGAAACTAAAATCTAAGAAATCTCAATTTACCTTTGAGCCAACCGAGGGCAATGTAATCCTGAGAGGATAACTTGGCGTCCGCGCATAACCTGTCTGTTGCGTAGCGTTTCGACGAAAAGGTTCACATGTGTGAGCATTCTGTTTTCCGAAAAGGACCTGAAACCAAACACTAAGAAAGTGGATCAAAATCGTTATAAAACATAACTAATATGAGCAATCATGAACAGGGGATGATACTCATAGGTCATCTAGGGAGGAGACCATGACCAACTTGCGCAGAACCATACTCAAATCTGCAGTGGCGGCGATTGCTTTTGGCGCCATGTCAACCACTGCCATTGCGGCCGAAGTGACACTGCGGATGCACCAATTCCTGCCAGCACAAGCCAACGTACCCAAGAACGTTCTGGATGTCTGGGCCGACAAGGTCGAAGCGGATTCGGATGGCCGGATCGAAATTCAAAGGTTTCCGTCCATGCAGCTTGGGGGCAAACCCCCCGAACTGATCGACCAGGCCATTGATGGTGTGGCCGACATTGTCTGGACGGTGTCCGGATATACGCCGGGCCGCTTTCCCCGGACCGAAGTGTTCGAACTGCCGTTCACCATGACGAATGCAGAAGCCGTCTCACGCGCCTATTGGGATCTGGCCGAAGAAACCATGATGGACGATGACTTCAAGCAGTTCAAAGTTCTCGGGCTCTGGGTGCACGGGCCCGGTCTAATCCATTCAAAGGAGCCGATCGAAAGCATCGAAGATCTGAACGGTGTAAAGCTGCGCGCACCGACACGCGTAACGAACGGCCTTTTCAGCTCGCTTGGGGCAACCCCCGTTGGCATGCCTGTTCCCGCGGTACCTGAAGCGCTGTCTAAAGGCGTGATCGACGCAACTGTGATTCCCTGGGAAGTGACAGGCGCCCTGAAGGTCAACGAGCTGGTCGGGAACCACACGACCTTTGGCGACGACACGCTATATACCACCACCTTCATCTTCGCGATGAACAAGGACCGCTGGGATGCATTGCCGGATGATCTGAAGGCCGTCATCGACGCCAACTCGGGCGCTGAATTCTCGGCCTTCGCAGGCAAGCAGATGCAGGCCGATGATGACGGGCCACACAAGCAGGCGATGGAACGCGGCAACAACATCATCACGCTGAGCCCGGAACAGGTTGCGGAATGGAAGGCAGCATCACAGCCGACCACTGACGCCTGGATCGCCGAGATGGATGAAAAAGGTCTGGACGGAACCGGCTTGCGCGCCCGCGCGCTCGAACTGATTTCGCAATACTCCGGCAACTGATCCGGTCGCTCTTCCGGCGCTATTTCCCGCTGGGAGAGCAATCCCTTTGGAGTTGATCATGCAGAAACTGGTTGAGCGCATCGCGCGCTTCATGGCCGTTCTCGGCGGTGTGGTTCTGACTGCGCTGGTCCTGCTGACCTGTGTCAGCGTGCTGGGGCGCGGCTTGAACACGCTGGGTCACTCGGACATTCTGACGTCACTGTCGGAAGCAGCGGCAAATACGCTGATTGCATCGGGCGTCGGGCCGGTGAATGGCGATTTTGAACTGGTCGAAGCCGGCGTTGCATTCGCCATATTCTCGTTCCTGCCGATCTGCCAGCTCTACGGCTCTCACGCCACGGTCGATGTATTCACAAACGCCCTTCCGGCTAAGGTGAACAAGGTGATCATCACGTTCTGGGAAATCGTCCTGTCGCTTGTCATCCTTTTGATTACATGGCGCCTGTTTGTCGGCATGCAAAACAAGCTGGACTATGGTGAAACGACCTTTCTGCTGCAATTTCCTGTTTGGTGGGCCTATGGGCTAAGCTTTGTTGCCGCCCTTGTCGCATCACTTGTTGCTGTCTATTGCGCCGTCGCGCAGGTCATCGAGCTTGTCACCGGGCGTCATATCCTGCCCTATCGCGGGGAGGCCGCACATTGACCATGCTCGAACTGGGCTACGTGTCCTTTCCCGTACTTCTTATAATGATTTTCCTGCGCGCACCGATTGGCCTTGCCATGTTGCTGTGCGGGATTGGCGGGCTGTATTTTGCCATGGGTGGCACCAGCATGTTCATGGCCAAGCTTAAAACCGAAACCTACTCTACCTTCTCCAGCTATTCGCTGACGATCATTCCGATGTTCCTGCTGATGGGGCAGTTCGCGACATTGTCGGGCATGTCTTCGGCCTTGTTCAAAGCGGCTGAAAGCTGGTTGGGCCACCGCAAAGGAGGCGTCGCCATGGCGGCAGTTGGCGCTTGTGCCGGATTTGGCGCAATATGCGGGTCCTCCCTGGCCACCGCCGCGACGATGAGCCGTGTCGCGCTGCCCGAACTGCGCCGCTACGGCTATTCCGGCGGGTTTTCGACCGCAACGCTTGCTGCTGGCGGCACATTGGGCATTCTGATCCCGCCTTCGGTGATCCTTGTGATCTATGCGATCCTGACGGAACAGAATATCGCCAAGCTGTTTCTCGCGGCCTTTGTCCCCGGCATTCTGGCAGCGCTCGGCTATATCATCACGATTTCGATCTATGTGCGCATGTATCCTGACGCCGCCGGCACCCGCGAAGCGATCCCATATCCTGAACGCGTACGGGCACTGCTGGATGTCTGGCCTGTCCTGCTGGTTTTTGGCCTTGTTGTTGGTGGCATCTATCTTGGCTGGTTCACCCCAACCGAAGGCGCAGCCGTGGGGGCGGCGGGAACCGGGTTGATCGCTCTGATCTCGGGCAATCTGAACTGGCAGGTCTTCGTCGAAAGCATCATTGCCACGGCCTCAAGCACGGCGATGATCTTCTTCATCGTGTTGGGCGCAGGGCTGTATAACAGTTTCCTAGCGCTCACTCAGGTACCGCAGGAACTGTCTGGCTGGGTCGTTGGACTTGGGCTCAGCCCGTGGATGGTGTTGTGCCTGATCCTGGTGTTCTATCTGATCTTCGGGTGTCTGATGGACAGCCTGTCAATGATCCTGCTGACAATCCCGATCTTCTTTCCGGTCATCAGCGCACTGGATTTCGGCATGAGCCCCGAACATGTGGCCATCTGGTTCGGTATTCTGGTTCTGATCGTTGTCGAGGTCGGGCTGATCACCCCTCCGGTCGGAATGAATCTGTTCATTATCAACGCTATGGATCGTTCAACCCCGATGACCCAAACTTACAAGGCAGTGATGTGGTTCGTCACCTCTGACATCATTCGGGTCATGATCCTGGTGCTGTTTCCAGCCATTACCCTGTTCCTGATCCCCTAGCTTAGACACCAACAGCGGTCCGGAGCAGGCCCATCCGAAAATAGGTATGAGATACAACAATGATTGAGCATACTAAATTGGAGAGAGCACCATGCAGTTAAGTGGATGTGTCGCGCTGGTCACCGGCGGCGGAAGCGGGTTGGGCGCTGCAACGGCACGGCATTTCGCCACCAGCGGAGCAAAGGTTGCCGTTTTGGATTTCAATGCTGACGGTGCGAAGGCAGTCGCTGACGAAATTGGTGGCCTTGCCCTGCAAGCCGATGTCAGTGACGAGGCCTCCGTCAGTGCCGCGTTTGAGACGGCAGTATCCCATTTCGGGTCGGCGCCCAGAATCGCCGTCAGTTGTGCAGGCGTCGGCATGGCGGCCAGGATCGTTGGACGCGAAGGCAAGCTGTCATTCGACGTGTTCGAGAAAACTCTGCGCGTGAACCTTTTTGGCACCTACAACGTGATGAGCCACGCGGCGAGACACATGGCCGGTCTCGACCCGTTGGCTGACGGTGAACGCGGTGTGATCATCAACACGGCGTCGGTTGCGTGGCAGGACGGTCAATTGGGTCAAGCCGCTTATGCCGCGTCCAAAGGGGCAATCGCTTCGATGTGCCTGCCTGCCGCGCGGGAACTCGCACAGTCGGGTATTCGGGTGATGGCCATCGCACCCGGCCTGTTCCACACGCCAATGATGGAAGGCTTGCCGGAAGAGGTCACTGCCAAGATCACTGCGAACATTCCTTTCCCTGCCCGCCTTGGCGAAGCGCGCGAGTTCGCAATGCTCGCCGAACAGATCGTTGAAAACCCGTTTTTGAATGGCACCACTATTCGACTTGACGGCGCCGTTCGTCTGCCGCCCCGGTAAGGAGTTCCCCATGGACAGCCAAATCCTGAACATTGAGGTCAACGGATCCATCGCGACCCTGACCATGAACCGCCCAGACAAGCGAAACGCGATGTGCGAGGAACTGTTGGGCGCGCTGGATGATTTCTTTTCTGCACCACCCAAAAATGTGCGTGTGGTGATCCTGACCGGAACTGAAGGGCACTATTGTTCCGGGTTGGACCTGTCCGAGCATGTTCATCGTACAGCCGAGGAAAACCTGCATCATTCCCGTCACTGGCACAGCGTCATGGACAAGATCCAGTTTGGTGGGCTTGCGGTTGTCTCGGCCATGTTTGGTGCCGTGATCGGCGGCGGGCTGGAGCTTGCAGCGGCAACACATGTTCGCATCGCTGAACCTTCGACGATCTTTCAGCTTCCCGAAGGCCGCCGCGGAATATTTGTCGGCGGCGGTGCGACCGCGCGGGTCGGTCGCCTGCTGGGGGCCGATCGGATGACCGAGATGATGCTGACCGGCCGCAAATATGGTGCCGATGAAGGGGTATCGCTGGGGCTGGCACATTATAGCGTTGGTGAAGGCGAGGCTTTGGCGCTGGCCCAAACGCTGGCAGGTAAGATTTCCCGAAACGCGCCACTGTCAAACTATCTGATGATTCAGGCGGTCGCACGGATCAATGAAATGTCGCAAAACGACGGGCTGTTTACTGAATCTCTGGCTGCGGCCCTGTCGCAAACAACACCCGATGCGCAGGAGGGGCTGCGGGCCTTTCTTGAAAAGCGCGCCCCGAACTTCAGGTGAACACATGAAAAGGAAACATGAACACACGCCAGAAGACGGCGCGCCAAACACGATTAGCGATGCTACGCTGCGGGGGTTTGTCGGGTATCGCATGAAACGGGCCTTCAATGTGGTGCAGGAAGATCTGACAACAACTCTGCGCCCCTTTGATCTGCGAATGCTGACGTATACGGCACTGGTTCTCATCGTCGATAACCCCGGATTGCGGCAGTCCCAACTGGCTGATGCAATGGATATCGAGCGCCCGAACCTTGTCGTTATCATTGATGAACTGGAGCGCAGGGAACTGATCGTCCGCGACCGGGTACCCACCGACCGGCGCGCCTATGCCCTCAGGACGACATTGGCGGGAAGGCAATTATATGAAAAGGCCGTCGCCGCGGTTACCGCCCACGAAGGCAAGCTGCTGGCCGGTTTGGATGACGCAACCATCACCACCGTTTTCGATGCCCTCAGGACGATCGAAAAAGCGAGGAAAAGGGGCTGATCATGCAACGCACATCGGAATACCTGGTGCATTCTGTTTCGCGCGAAGATCGGGCCGACGGCTCCATCCTGCTAAAATCGAACCACACTCTTGGTCCTGTCGTCGACAAAACCGGTGTCTGGCTGCACGCCTGGGCCTCGGACGCGCCTGACCGCACGTTCATTGCTGAACGCAGCGGCGCGGGATGGCGCAAGGAATGCTATGCGACCACGCTTGAAAAGGTGCGAGCCATCGCAAGCTCGCTATTGGGGCGTGGGATGGGGCCAGACACACCGATCCTGATCATGAGCGGTAACGGCTTGGATCATGGCCTTCTGAGTCTGGCTGCTCAGTATATCGGCATACCAACAGCCCCCGTGGCTGAGCAATACGCGTTGATCCATGGCGCGCACGGCCGCCTGCGCCATGCCATCGAACTGGCGCGCCCGAAGATGGCCTATGTCGTCGATGCGGATAAATACCGAGAGGCGCTGGAACTGGATGCGCTTCAAGGGGTCGAAATCGTAGCCAGCCGACAAGGCAGGAACAGTCAGGTCACAGCGTTCGACGAACTTCTCAAAGGGGATGTCAGTGTCGATCTTGGGGCCGCCTATGAACTGGTTGGCCCCGCCTCCGTCGCCAAGATCCTGATGACCAGCGGTTCAACCTCGGCCCCGAAAGGGGTCATCACGACCCAACGCATGATGTGTGTGAACCAAACCATGCTGGCCGACGCGTTGCCATTTCTGCGCACGCGTCCGCCCCGAGTGGTCGATTGGCTGCCATGGAACCACGTCTTTGGCGGATCACATAATTTCAACATGATGCTCGCCAACGGCGGAAGCTTCTACATCGACGACGGCAAACCGGTAGCTGGTCTGTTTGAGAGGACGCTGGAAAACCTGTCCATGGTCACCGGCACGCTCAGCTTCAATGTTCCCGTAGGTTACGGCATGCTGCTGGGCGCATTGCAGCGGGATGGCAATTTGCGGCGGCGGTTCTTCGAAGAACTTGATCTGATCTTTTATGCGGGCGCTTCACTGCCTCAGGACATCTGGTCTGGATTTGAACAGATGGCGCTGGATGTCAAAGGTGAGATACCGCTGATGACCTCGTCCTGGGGACTGACCGAGACAGCGCCCGCCACAATGATGCAGTCCGAGCCCATTGATCGTTCCGGGGTTGTTGGCGTTCCGATGAACGGCGTGACACTCAAGCTGATACCGGATGAAGACATGCGGTGCGAAATGCGCATCAAAGGGCCAAACGTGATGCCCGGGTATTTCAACGAACCCGAAAAGACGGCCAGTGTTTTCGATGAAGAAGGGTTTTTCATTACCGGCGACGCCATGCGGTTCATCGACCCGCAGGACGTAAACAAAGGTATGAAATTCGATGGCCGGATTTCTGAAGATTTCAAGTTGCTGACCGGAACATGGGTGCGTGCCGCGCAATTGCGGATGGACTTATTGACCTGCCTTGCGCCTCTTGCCTCAGATCTGGTCATTACAGGTGCCGACAGAAATGAGATCGGCGTCATGGTCTTTCCCGATGTTGCCGAGCTGAAGCGGGAAGGATTTGACCTGAGCGACGACGGTGGCGCCTACCGCTGCGCACTGTTGCAAGGCGAAATCCACCGCCGCCTGACAGAGCGCGCACGCGAGTTATCGGGCAGTTCCACACGGGTCGGGCGCGCCATTGTCCTTAGCGAGCCCGCCTCGATGCCCGAGGGCGAAATGACCGCCAAGGGGAACCTCAATTTCCGCAAGATACTGACACGTAGGCAAAATTTACTTGAGCGCCTTTATGACGATGCCGACCCGGCAATCGTAAAGATCTGAGAAAGGAACGAACAGATGGTCGATATCACCAAGGTTCGCGCAATCGACATTCACACCCACGCTGAAGAACCCTGCGGGTGCCACTCGGACGATGGCTATGACGACCTGCAGGCAACCATGGCCAATTACTTTGGCGCCCCGTGGAGCCACCCGCCCACGATTCCCGAAACTGCACAGCACTATCGCGAGCAAAACATAGCCGCGGTGATCTTCCCGGTCGATGCCGAGCGGGAGACCGGCTATCGGCGCTACAAGAACGAAGAAGTTGCCGCTTTGGCGGCGGAAAATGACGATGTGCTCATCCCGTTTGCGTCAATCGATCCGCACAAGGGCAAGATGGGCGCACGCGAGGCGCGCCGCCTGATCCGCGAATTTGGTATCAAAGGGTTCAAGTTTCATCCGACGATGCAGGGGTTCTACCCCAATGACCGTATGGCTTATGACCTTTACGAGGCAATCGTCGAGGAAGGCTGCATCGCCCTGTTTCACACAGGCCAGACCGGTGTCGGTTCGGGCATGCGCGGCGGTAACGGAATGCGGCTTAAATACTCGAATCCGATGTTCATGGATGACGTCGCCGTCGATTTTCCGGATATGAAGATCATCCTCGCCCATCCGTCGTTTCCCTGGCAGGAAGAGGCTCTGTCCGTGGCACAGCACAAGCCCAATGTCTATATCGACCTGTCCGGTTGGTCACCAAAGTACTTCCCCGAGATCCTGGTGAAATACTGCAACTCGATCCTCAGGAAAAAGGTCCTGTTTGGGTCCGACTGGCCAATGATCACTCCTGAACGCTGGCTGTCGGATTTCGAGAAGATCAATATCAAGGACGAACTGCGCCCGGACATCATCAAAGGCAATGCCGCGCGCCTGCTGGGACTGATCCCGTGATGCTGCCCCCTGCCCCATCGCGTCCCTACCCAGTCACTTTGAGCTTCGACAGTGCCAAACCGCCAGAACCGGGCCGCGTCGTGGCCGTCGGAATCGCTAACTGTGGGGTGATATGACCATGAAGCCATTCGAAGCCCCGCTTGCGGACATCTTATTCACGTTGAACCACGTAGCCCGGGCTACCGAGCTTCCAGACTGGGACGCTGACCTGGCTGGTGAGATCGGCGAACATTTTGCCGCCTTCGCACAAGGTGAAATTGCCCCGCTGGACGAGCCGGGAGACAGGCAGGGATGCTCGCTGGAAAACGGTCGTGTTTCCATGCCCGCTGGCTTTGCCCAAGTTTATGCCACGTATTCGGAACAGGGCTGGCCCTCTCTCACTGTGCCTGAAGAATATGGCGGTCAAGGGCTTGGAGCCCTGATGCTGGCCATCACGTCCGAGGTTTTTTCGGGCGCAAACCACAGCCTTCAGATGGTTACGGGGTTGGTTCCGGGCGCGGTGCGTACCTTGTTGCGCTTTGGCACAGAGGATCAGCAATACCGGTACATTCCGTCTCTGGCCTCGGGTGAAACTCTGGCCACCATGTGCCTGACCGAACCCGGGGCCGGATCTGACCTTTCACGCGTGCGCTGCCGGGCGGAACCTGCCGAGGATGGCTGGAAGGTCACGGGCGGAAAAATCTTTATCTCTGGCGGTGACCAGGACATGAGCGATCACATCCTGCATCTTGTGCTTGCGCGCACGTCCGATGACGGCGTCAGAGGTTTATCGCTGTTTCTATGCCCCAGCTCCTGCACAGACGGCAGCCGCAACCAAGCTACCGTAACGCGCATCGAGGAAAAGATGGGCCTGCATGCCTCGCCCACGTGCCAGCTGGCATTTGATGGTGCCAAAGCCGAATTGATTGGGGCCGAGGGTGAAGGTCTGATGGCCATGTTCACCATGATGAACCACGCCCGGCTTGATGTCGCCCTACAGGGCGTCGCGCACGCCGCGCGGGCTTATGACATTGCCAGTACTTATGCCAGTGAAAGGGTGCAGGGACGCAATCCCGACGGTAAACCGGCAACACTGGATCAACATGCCGACATCCGCCGCATGCTGGATCAAATCGATTGGCTGGCGGTCAGTAGCCGCAGTCTTGCACATCTTGCATTTGTCACAATGGAACGGGGCACATCGCCTGACCTGGTCGATTTTCTGACCCCGGTTGCCAAGGTCTATTGCTCCGACGCCGGTATCAAGGCCGCCGAATTGGGTATGCAGGTTCTGGGCGGCTATGGCTATTTGCGCGAATACCGGCTGGAGCAGACCTATCGTGATGCCCGAATTACCTCGATTTACGAAGGGGCCAACGGCATACACGCGCGTATGCTGGCAACACGTCTGGCCGCAGGGCCTGCGGGTGACGCCATCGCCGAATTTGTTGCACAAGAAGCCGAGCATTGGACATGCAATGCGATTTCGGACGCACTGAACACTTGGCAATCCGCTCGCCGAAAGCTGAAACAGGGTGACAGCGCGGCGATGGCGCATGGGTTCATGCAAACGACGATTGATACCGCTCTGATCTGCCTACGGGCGCGGCTGCGCAACGCCGCGAGCCTTCATCCATCCCCGAAACGGATCAAACGCATTTGCGGTTGAGGCTTGATCCACACGCGCCGATTATCGACAACCAATACCCATCGCCAGTCGGACAGAAAGGCAGGCAACATGACAAATCCAAAAGTGCTGATCGCGGGCGGTGGTATTGCCGGGTTGTCGCTGGCGCTGACACTGCATCAGATTGGCATCGACTGCACCGTCTTTGAAAGCGTTAGGCACCCGCGCCCCCTGGGTGTCGGGATAAACCTGCAACCCAACGCCGTGCGTGAGTTGTACGATCTGGGTTTCACGGCTCGGGATTTGGACGAGTTTGGCGTCCCAGCGCGGGAATGGGCGCTTGTTGGTTTGAATGGGCATGAGATTTATTCGGAACCGCGCGGAACTTTTGCCGGTTACAACTGGCCGCAATACGCGGTGCATCGCGGCGCGTTTCACATGGCGCTTTACAAGCGGTTTGTCGAACGCGCAGGCCCGGATGCCGTACGCCTTGGCGCTCGGGCCACTGGGTACCAGATCAATGCGGACGGGACGGTTACAGTGCGGCTGCAAACTGACGAGGGGGCTAACCGCGAAACCGGTGCCATTCTGATCGGTGCCGACGGTATCCATTCAGCCATCCGCGCCCAAATGCATCCAAGCCAACCTCCGATCCATTGGGGAGGTGCCGTCATGTGGCGCGGCACAACACTGGCAAAGCCTGTGCGCACGGGTTCCTCCTTTGTCGGACTGGGTACGCATAAGAAACGAATGGTGATCTACCCGATCTCGCACCCCGACCCCGAAACCGGCTTGGCGCTGATAAACTGGATTGCCGAAGTCACCCACGATGACCCGGCCGCGCATGCGGCAACCGGATGGTTCCGGCAGGTTGAGGCCAAGGATTTTGCGCACCATTTTGACGGATGGACCTATGACTGGCTGGATGTTCCAGCTCTGATCCGCGGTGCGGGTGTGACATACGAAAACCCGATGATCGACCGCGATCCGGTTGAAACGTGGGTTGACGGGCCGGTTGCCTTGATCGGAGACGCCGCCCATCCGATGTACCCCACCGGTTCGAATGGGGCCAGCCAGGCGATCATGGACGCCCGCGTTTTGGGGGCCAGCTTGCTCAAGCATGGCGTGGGTTCAACCGCGCTGGTGGCTTATGATGACACGCTGTGCGGTCCGGTGTCAGACCTTGTCCTTCGCAATCGGGGTTCCGGGCCTTTTGGCCTGTTGAATTTGGTCAACGACCGCTGTGCCGGTGTGTTCGACGATATTGAAACGGTCATTCCCTTGGCTGAAAGGGCCAGTTTCATGGCCAAATACAAAGCTGCCGCCGGTTTCGCGCGTGATGCCCTGAACAGTGCACCGCCAACGATTGCGCCCGGCTCGCAACTTGTGCGGCAGGCATGATGTAAAAGCCTTCGGGGATTGAACATCTGCACCCATGAAAACACCGCTTCTCCGGACCCGTGTATCGCCCGCAAAATCACGCGCTGCCGTGAACGATTTTGCGGTACCACAGCTTGCCCCTCTGAATTTTCGTTTGTGGCGAAAGGACCAACAGCTAATCGGAAAGAATGCACCGGATCAAACCTGTCTGAACGCCAGACATGGTTTGATCGAAGAAAATTAATATCATTGCACCGCCTTCTCATGTTCAATTGCACGCAAGGCGACAGGGCCATTGAAAGGATTGAATATGCAGGATCATGGATATGCGTCAGGACGACTGAACCTACCTTTCGTTGGAATATCGACCTTTGGAAAATCTCCGTATGTCGAGGATTGGGACAAAATTGATGCGGATGTTTGTGTCCTAGGTGCCCCCTTTGATTTCGGCACCCAATGGCGCGCCGGGGCAAGATTCGGCCCTCGGGCCGTGCGCGAGGCCTCGACCCTGTTCAGTTTTGGACATGCTGGAGCATATGACCACGAAGACGACGCAACCTATCTGGACAGTTCCGTGCGCATCGTGGATTTGGGGGATGCGGATATCGTCCACACAAAGACCGAGGTCAGCCACGAAAACATCGCCTATGGTGTTCGCAAAATTCTGTCCGCCGGAGCGCTGCCGCTTGTGATCGGTGGCGATCACTCTGTCAACATTCCCTGCATTTCCGCGTTTGAAGATGATTGTGCACAAAATGGCCCGATCCACGTGGTTCAAATCGATGCGCATCTGGATTTCGTAGACGAGCGTCACGGTGTCACCAATGGCCACGGCAACCCCATGCGACGGGCGATCGAGAAAGACTATGTCTCGGGGATGACCCAGTTGGGCATTCGAAACGTCTCGTCAACCGCCAAGGAAGGATACGAGGACGCACGCGCACGTGGCTCAGACATCCTGTCCGTGCGTCAGGTGAGAAAGCTGGGAACCGGGGGCGTTCTTGAACGCATTCCTGAAGGTGCTCGGTACTATGTGACAATAGATATCGACGCCTTTTGCCCCTCTATCGCGGCGGGGACCGGGACGCCAAGCCATGGGGGATTTTTGTATTATGACGTTCTGGAAATCCTTCAGGGCCTCGCTAAACGCGGCAATGTCGTCGGCATCGACCTTGTCGAAGTGGCACCAGCCTATGACCCCAGCGAAAGCACGCAGATATTGGCCGCGCAGCTATTGTTGAATTTCCTGGGTTTTATCTTTCACGAACGCGCCGGTCGCGAAAAATGAAGGGGGAGCGTTTGCTCCCCCTTCTTTGTATCAGGCACCGATGATGTTGTGGCCGGGCCCATATGGGAAGCCGGTGATGTTCTCGACCCCGTCTTCGCCCACCACCAGAATATCATGCTCGCGGTAGCCCCCTGCACCGGGTTGCCCTTCGGGGATCCACAGCATGGGCTCGATTGAAACGACCATTCCAGGTTCCAGCACGGTGTCGATATCCTCGCGCAGTTCCAGACCCGCCTCACGCCCGTAATAGTGGCTGAGAATGCCGAACGAGTGGCCATACCCGAACGAGCGGTATTGCAGTAGCCCCTCATCGGCAAAGAAACGGTTGATCTCGGCGGTGATGCCTGAACAGGTCGCACCGGGTTTGATCAGGCTCAGGCCCAGTTCATGGGCCGCCACATTGGCCTTCCAAAGGCGCAGGCTGTCAGCGTCCGGCTCACCCAGAAACAGGGTACGTTCCAGCGCGGTGTAATAGCCCGAGATCATCGGGAAAGTGTTCAGCGACAGGATATCGCCTTTTTGCAGAGCGCGTTTTGTAACCGGGTTATGTGCGCCATCGGTGTTCAGCCCGGACTGGAACCAAACCCAGGTGTCGCGATATTCGGCGTCTGGATAAGCGCGCGCGATTTCCTCTTCCATTGCGTCACGGCCCGCCATGGCAATCTCGATCTCAGTTGCGCCTTCACGGATGGCGGCATGGATCGCCGCCCCGCCAACATCCGCGGTGCGTGCCCCACCCTTGATCAATTCAATCTCTTCAGCGGATTTGACCATGCGCGCGGTCATTGTATCCGACGCGATGTCTACCAGCTCGGGGGTACCCAGCATCCGCAGGGCAGTGTCGCGAGCGGCCAGCGTCATGTGGTCGCCTTCAATGCCGATCCGCTTGGCGTTGCCGATCAGACTTGCAACCGCACGCCAATAGTTGTCGCGCCTCCAGTCAGTATAAATCACGTTGTCTTCGACCGACCGGCGCCACGGTTGCCCGGCGTCGATGTTGGCCGAAACGGTGGTGCAGGCCTCTTGGGTGACCACGCAGCCATACGGACGGCCAAAGGAACAATACAGAAAGCCCGAGTAGTAGGCGATATTTTGCATTGATGTCAGCAGAACCGCAGGAATATCACGTGCGGCCATAATGCTGCGAAGCCTGCTGAGACGGCGATCATACTCACCCTTGCTGAACGGCAAAGGCGCTTTGTCACCATTGTGACAGGTAAAGAATTCGGGGCGTTTTGTTGTGTCGGTCATCACTTGGTCTCTCATCTTTGCCGGGCGACAAATCCCGGCCACATGTCCCGGCGTTCAGGACAGGCGGTCTCGGGGTCCGAGAGCCGATCATCCCCTTAAACGCCGCGACGCCATCGCAGCGGAGATGAACACGAGAATCGTTAGATCAGACAGAATGCTCCGTCAAGCGGGTGAAAGCCCCCGCAAACGTTCGGACCGACGACGCAGCAACTCAACCGTGGTCAGTAACGCAATCGACAGAACCACAAGGATCGTCGCAACCGCCAGAATGGTCGGGCTAATCTGTTCCCGCAGGCCCGTGAACATCTGCCACGGCAGAGTCTTCTGACTGGCCGAGCCCACGAACAGAACCACCACAACTTCGTCGAACGAGGTGATGAAGGCGAACAGACCACCCGAAATCACACCCGGCAGGATCAGCGGCATCTGGATCTTGAAGAAGGTCCGCACCGGCCCTGCCCCCATGTTGGCAGCCGCACGCGTCAGTGAACGATCAAAGCTCACAAGCGTGGCGGTCACAGTGATGATCACGAACGGGATACCCAGTACGGCGTGCGCCAGGATGACTTTCAGATAGCCCACAAAGTTCTTGTTCATGCCCAGGGTCCCTTCAAGGAACCGACCGATATCGCTGTAGAAAAAGAACATGCCAGTGGCCGAGATGATCAGCGGAACGATCATCGGCGAAATCAGGATTCCCATGATAGCACGGCGGCCGGGGACGTGGCTCTGGCTGAGGCCAATGGCCGCCAAGGTGCCAAGCGAGACCGAGATGATTGTGGCAATCGGGGCAATGATCAGCGAGTTCTTGAAGCTGCGTTGCCATTCATTGTTGGTAAAGAAATCGCGGTAGTGCTTCAGCGAATACCCTTCAGGGTCAAGCCGCAACATCTCGGGCGTGAAGGTAAAAAAGTCCTGTGCGTTGAACGACAGCGGCAAGACCACAAGGATCGGTGTGATCAGGAAGACGAAGATCGCACCGCAGATCACCCGGAACAGGTAGTGGTAAAACACCTGCTGCGCGGTCAGGTACGGCAACAGCTTGCGCCGGTATCGCCCTTCGTACAACCAATAAGTAAACCAGGCGAAGAACCAGCCCCCCAGCAGGCCAAGTACTCCCCCCATTGGGCCGGACATCAAAAAGCCCGCGATGCCAAAGCCGAGGATATTGATCCAGCGGGCCAACTGCTCATTCTTTAGAATGTTGATGTAAATCCATGCCAGTCCGGCAATCACGATGGCACCGCCAACGATCCCTAGCAGGACCGAGCCGTTTCCGGCGCCGACAAAGATTCCAGCGAACGCTCCGGCCAATGCAACGCTGGGCAGAACCATAGACATAGGTTTACGGGATATCGGAGTAAGTGCGGCCATGTCGATTATCCCAGCTTCACGTTATCAATGCCCACGATCTTGTCGTAGACCCAGTAGAGCAGCAGAACGACCGCCAGAAGTATCGTTCCCAGCGCCGCCGCCAGTCCCCAGTTCAGTGAGGACGAGATGTGATAGGCGATCCGGTTCGAGATGAAGACACCTTTGGTACCGCCCACGATTTCAGGCGTGATGTAGTAGCCAATCGCCAAAATGAACACGAGGATTGAACCCGCGCCGATACCCGGAATAGATTGCGGGAAGTAGATGCGCCAGAACGTCGTCCAGTTGGTCGCACCCATGGATTTCGCGGCACGCGTGTAGGATTCCGGAATGGTCTGCATCACCGAATACATGGGCAGGATCATGAATGGCAGCAGGATATGCGTCATTGCGGTGATCGTACCGATCTGGTTATTGATGATCACCAGTCGTGCATCGTCAGCCACCAACCCCAGCCAGACCAGCGTTTCGTTGATCACGCCTTGCTGTTGCAGCATCACCTTCCACGCCGACGTCCGCACCAACAGTGACGTCCAGAACGGCAGAAGCACAAGGATCATCAGCAGATTTGAGACACGCATCGGCAACGTCGCCAGCAAATAGCTGACCGGATAAGCCAGTAGGATACAGGCACCCGTTATTACCAGAGACATAAACAGCGTTCGACCGAACAGCTTAACAAGGATTTGCTTGTCTTCGGGTTGTGCCTGCGCGCCGTCGGGGGTTCTGCGCATATCTACTGCATTGAGAAAATACCCGTTGGTGATCTTCGGCGAATGGGTTTTGATCACGCGCCACGTTTGTGTATCGCCCCATCCGTCGTGAATATCTATTAGTTGCTCTTTAAACGGACCATCCGTTTCAGGATCCAGTTTCTTGATCTGACGACCTGACTTGCGGAACATCGAAGACATACCGGTTTCTTCGTAGTTCAAACGCGAACCAAGCCGTGTGTGCTCTTTATTGTCAATCGCAACAATCATGTCCCGCACAAAGGCATCATACACGCCCTCGCCCGGCAATTCTCCAGACTGTTCATCCCAGTTTTGAAGCGCCTCGACGGTAAGAGGCAGAGTGTCAGAGACGATGTTGTTTTCTACTGAACGGAATAGCATCGCAGCTATTGGAACAATAAAGGAAAACAGAACGAACAGAAGCAAAGGAGCGATCAACAGCAAGGCACGCAGCTTTTGCCGCCGCAACGAGCGTGCCAGCGATAGCTTGAGCGGTGTTCCATCCGCTGCCAGCATGGGTCCGGCATTTTGGCTTGCGTCAGTCATTGGAGCCCCTTGGATCTGTCTTGGTTCAGGGGCGGCGCACCGCCCCCGACTGTGTCATGAAATCAGACGCTCATTGCGCCAGCCACGCCTGGAATTTGGCGTCGATGTCATCACGGTAATCTGCCCAGAACTCGTAGTTATACAAGAACGTGTTCTTGGCGTTTTCCGGATCGGTCGGCATATGCGGGGCCATGTCGATCCCCAGATCGGCGTGCTGACCTACCAGCGGAGCCGACGAGGCGCGGGCCGGACCGTACGAGATGTACTTGGCCTGATCCGCCAGACGCTGAGTGTCGGTTGCGAACATGATATAGTCCAGCGCGCGCTGCTTGCGCTCATCACTCAGACCGGCAGGAATGATCCAGCCATCCAGATCGAACACCTGCGCGTCCCACAGCATTGCAACCGGCTGTTTCTGCTCTTCAATCACGCTGAACAGACGGCCGTTATAGGTCGAACCCATGATGACTTCGCCGTCAGCCAGCAGTTGTGGCGTGTCCGCACCAGCAGACCACCAGACAACGCTGTCTTTGATGGTGCCCAGCTTGGCCAAGGCCTGATCCTGACCTTCCGAAGTCGCCAGAACGTCATAGACATCATCCTTGGCGACACCATCACATAGCAGCGCCCATTCCATGTTGTTGATCGGACGCTTCTCCAGCGAACGTTTGCCCGGATAGGTTTCCAGATCGAACACTGCACAGATGTCGGTCGGCGGGGTGTCACCGACCAGATCAGTGCGGTAGCCGAATGTGGTCGAATAGACGATCTGCGGGATAAAGCAGTCGCTGACCAGCAGGTCGCCGAAATCCTCAGAGGCGGGCGTGCCATCCGGAGCTGCGGCCAACTGGCTGTCGAAATCGATCTCGAGGGCCAGACCTTCGTCGCAAAGACGGATCGCGTCAGCGGCCACAACATCTACCACATCCCATGTGATGTTGCCCGCTTCGTTCATTGCGCGCAGTTTGGCAACGGCTTCGGCCGAGCTGTCATCGTTCAGAATGGTGATGCCGGTCTTTTCCGAATAGGGCTCGTGATACGCCTTCAACTGCGACTTTGAATAGGCACCGCCCCAGGAAACGATGGTCATCTCCTCGGCTGAAACAGTGCCCGCAGCCGTCGCAATCGCAGCCGCAGTGAGCATGATCTTGGTTGGTTTCATGTGTTACTCCCAGTTCATCCCGTTTTATGTGGTGGTCAGCCGATGCACGGGTTTTCACCGGCCGGTCCCTCAGCTTAACCGCGCTTGTCCCGCGCGGTTTGGTCTATGCGTCGAGCGCACGACAATCCTGTGCCAGCCAGCCGATCTCGATCTCTTGACCTGGGGTCAGGCGTACGGCGTCAGGCGCATTTCGAGTTTTGGCGATGAATTCGTTGTTTCCGGCAACGGACATGCGGAACCGGAATACGTCGCCCATGTAAATGAACTCTTCGACCCTTGCTTTCAAAGTATGTGCGTCAGCATGCAGTCGGTCTTTGTTGAATTCCACACGTTCAGGGCGGATCGAAACTTTGGTCCGGTCGCCTGCGCTGTGGACGTTGATCGGAACCGCGTCGATTTCCGAGCCATCATCCAGACGTACGACGCAAGTGTCGCCGTCAATTGATTTAACAACACCTTCCAACGTGTTGTTTTCACCAATGAATTGCGCGACAAAACTGTTTTCCGGCTCTTCGTAAAGCTGATCAGGCGGCGCCAGCTGTTGAATGCGGCCGTCATCAAATACAGCCACCCGATCTGACATGGTCAGCGCTTCGGTCTGGTCGTGGGTCACGTAGACTGTTGTGATCCCAAGCTCATGGGCCAGACGCGTGATTTCGAACTGCATATGTTCACGCAGCTGCTTGTCCAATGCCCCCAATGGCTCGTCCATCAAGACCAGTTCGGGTTCGAATACCAAGGCACGAGCCAGAGCAATCCGCTGTTGTTGCCCGCCCGACAGCTGAGCAGGACGTCGGCCACCAAAGGCGCCCATCTGAACCATATCCAGTGCGCGCTTGACCTTTTCATCCCGCTCCGACTTGCCCAGTTTACGGACTTCCAGTGGAAACGACAGGTTTTCGGCCACCGTCATATGCGGGAACAAAGCGTAGTTCTGAAAAACCATGCCAATACCGCGCTTGTGCGGCGGGATATTGTTGATGGGCTTGCCGCCCAGGAGGATTTCACCGTGCGTGGCGGTTTCAAATCCGGCGAGCATCATAAGGCAAGTCGTCTTGCCCGAGCCTGACGGCCCAAGCATTGTCAGAAACTCACCTTTGGGCATTGCAAGGTTTAAGTCTTTTACGACGAGGTTCTCGCCGTCATAAGACTTCTGTACGCGTTGGAATTCGACAAACGCGGCGTCGTTCATTGTATCGGCCACAAGACCCCCTGTTACGTCAAATGATTATCCGTCTTCTGCGGATTTCATTGATCTGTAGCCGTTAGTTAAGACCAAGCGATGTTCACATTGCAACAGTGAATCCTGATTTTGTTACACAATATCGGGATTTAACAGCTCACCCGGCTTCGTTCAGAGCACGCATATGCCACGCAAGACTTTGATTACTGGACAGAACCGGCTTGCCGATACGCGCGCGAATCTCGGGAATAGCCTGTTGCGTGCGAAGGTTTGTGCAACTTAAAAAAACCGCATCAACCGACGGGTCCGAGCCCAGTTTTGTGGCAGCGTCAATGACGGATTGCACCGAAATCCGAACAACTTTGGCCTCTTCTGATTCCCCGAATGTCCCAAAAACATCCATCTCCACTCCGCCTTGGGCAAAGGCCCGGCGCAGGGGAAGGTTTACCTCTTCAATATAGGGCGACAGCAGCGCGAATTTCGAAACGCCCAAGTGTCGCGCACAGGCCGTTGCCGCACGCAAAGGGTTTGTAACCTCGGCGGTCTGGCATGTCTGTTTGACAAGTTCTGCCACGCGGTCGGACCCGATAACCGAGCTTGCAGACGTGCACCCGTACCCGACAACGCGATAAGGTCGCGCGCTGGGCAGCAATCCGGCGGCGGCCGGCAGCGCCTTCTCCATTTCCGCAAGGCTTTCCGTCGTCACCTCGATCCCGCTGGGAATTCGCGTCACGTAAATTGGATACTTGCGGTCCGAAAAATACGAGCTGAATTCGGGCTCCAACGTTTCATCTGTCTGCAACACGATCAGACCAAGCGGGGTGGCCTTGGGATCGTCTTCATCAAGGGCGTAATGGATCCGGGTCATATCTCGATCACCTCTGGCCCGATGCGTGGGCTTAGAAAACGTGGGGTGCCCTCGGTGATGACAATGTTTTCTTCATGGACAAGTATTTTTGTACCAACGGCGATGCCTGGCTCCAACGTCAAAACCATGCCGGGTTCCAGCACGGTCTGGTCTGCCGGGATAAGGGACGGCCACTCTGTCAGTGACATCCCCAACCCATGACCCAACCGCCCCGCATCTGTGCCTTCGGCCTCCTTGGTCAGAACCGTGTTCATGGCATGAAACAAATCCGAGGCAGTAGCACCGGGCCGTGCGATCTCGAACGCGGCATCCGAGGCTTCTACCAGTCTGGCGTGCGCTGATCTCACCTCGGGCCGGGCTGGGCCGACGGACCAATTGCGATCAAAATCACAGAAGTAGCCATCCCAAACCAGACCTGTATCCAGCATAAGCACGTCGCCAGGTTCCAACGGCGCCGAAGTTGCAGGTGATATTACATCACTGTAGCCGCCCTGCTCTGCCCCGCCTGCAAGATACGGCACCCAATCGGCCCCTTCCTCAAGGCAGAGCATCTGGAACCGGCGAAAAACCATGTCCAAAGGCACTCCTGCGCGGGCAACCTCGGGAACGCGGGCGAACGCGCGTCCAGCGATATCGCAGGCTGTTTGGATCTTCGCAATTTCAGCCTCGGATTTGATCATGCGCAACCGGCGCAGGATACTCTGATCACCGGTAATGCGACGCGAACCGAGAGCGCCGCGCAAGCGTTCAATGTCCGCCATGGGCATCCGCACATGTGTCTCATGACCATCCGGCACCCCGATATTGCCCGAAACGGGCGTCAGTTCGGCCAGGACGTCGGCCAGAAGCGAGATACCGTCGTCCTGCAAGTCGGGCGCACTCCAGGTTCGGATGTCATCGATCCAGGTCTGCCCCATGAGCGCGGCCCCGATCGAAGGGATCACGGCCACCGGTTTGCCCGCGGCAGGCACGACCAGAAACCATGGCCGGGTTGGGCTTTCCCAAAATCGGGTGAGATAGCCGGTAAAGTAGCGCACATCAGTTTCTGTCGTCAGCAGCAGCGCCGATAAATCCGCGACTCGCATCAACTCCTGCGCGCGTTTGGTACGCGCCTCGAATTCTGCCTGATCGAACCCCCTCATTCCGCGATCTCCGACAGAAAGCACAAAACGCGTGAGTATTCGTCGATCCCTATGGCTTTCCGCGCGGTTTCGTTCATCACTGCCGCAAGGCCTGCCCCGCCGGACGCCGTGGTGGCCAGCCCGGCCTTTGCCATCGCGTCAAGCTTTGCCGCCACATCGTCGTCTGACAGGGTCAGGAACAGGTCTGCGTCGCGGGCCAATCCGTTTAACGCGATCAACGATGGTTCCTTGCAGTCCAGACGCCCCATGATGCTGTCTGGGCCATCCGCGAAAACACATTTTCCGGCGGCTATGCTGGCCTGCAACGCGGGTGCCGCTTCGGGTTCAACCACTACGATCTTCGGTGCGTCGCCCCAGATCTGTCGTGCATAGGCAGCAACGGCACCGGCCAGCCCGCCCACGCCTGCCTGCAACAGAATATGCGTCGGAACCACGGGACACTGCCTGACAGCCTCTGCCGCCATTTGCAGATAGCCTTCCATAAGCGTCCATGGCAGGTCATAATATCCTTCCCACGAACTGTCCGACAGCAATATCCAACCGTTTTCGTCGGCAGCCATTCTCGCGGCCTCCATGCTGGCGGCATAGTCAGCACCACTTCGAACAACTTCGGCTTTTTGGCCTTTCAGACGTTCCGCAAAGGTTTCGGGCACAGTTTCAGCAATGTAAACAACAGCTTTCGCACCGAAAATTCTGGCGCCAGCCGCAACACTCATGCCATGGTTCCCGGCGCTGGCGGTCACATAGGTTGCGCCTGCCAGAGTTTGTTCACCCGGCTCACCTGTCCTCTCGGCCGCATGACGCGCAATTACATAGGCCGCCCCTAAAGCTTTGAACGAACCAAGGTTCATCCGCGCCCGCTCATCCTTCACCCAAAGCTGGGCGACAGGGGCCAGTTTCCTGGCATCAACCAACGGCGTTTCTTTCGCGACAGGGCACTGCCAAAGCAAATCTTCAACACGGGCAGCGTTTGTAGAAGGATACGGCGCAGACGGTGCAAGCTTTTGGCCCGCCCGATGTGGATTGGTGATGACCTGCATACTTCTCCCCTGAGTTTAGGCCCGTTGACGTGATCCCATCGGTGGAACACTGTCAACCAACGTCTGACGTCAATCAGGGACGTTGACGGTATTCGAGGCCTGTTCTGCAACCAACGCCAACAGCCAGTCGTGAAACAACCGGGCAGCCGGATTGGCAGCGTTGGACGAAAGGTAGTACCCTTCGTTGCTGTCCACCGAACATTCATGCACGCGTACGACCAGACCCGCGGCAATCGCATGGGTCGTCAGTAATTCGCTGACCAAGGCGACACCGCTACCATGAACGGCCAGTTGCAGGGCCATCCCAAATGTATCGACAAAAACACCGGGTTGGCGGCGCAAGCCCTGTTTTTCAAACCATGTGCCCCACCCACTTGATGTCCCGACAGCCTCGATCAGCGGCAGGTCAAACACGTCTCCTGCGACTGCCGGGGATTTCACAGCAACCAGCCGGTCAGGTATCAGTCGGACAGCGCCATGCCCTACCTGTTTCTTTGACCCGAACCGAACCTGAACATCAGCGTGAGACGCGTGGAAATCATCGGGCCAGATCGCACTGAGAAGCCGAACGCGTACTTCAGGATGGCGTCTGGTAAAATCTGACAGGTATGGGGCAATAACCCAATGAGCGATGCTAACAGACGTGGCGACAGTCAAGATGTCTCCGGAGGCACTGGCGTCCACGCGCCCGGCAGCCGCGGCAAGCGCTTCAAGCGCGCTGCCAACCTCGGGCAATAGTTTACGCCCCGCATCCGTCAGCGCCAAGCTTCTGGGGTGCCTCACAAAAAGAGCTGTCCCCAAACGCATTTCGAGCGATTTCACCTGCTGACTGACCGCCGATTGCGTCAACCCAATCTCTTCGGCAGCCGCCGTAAAGCTAAGCGTTCGTGCAGCCGCCTCGAAGGATCGGAACCAGGTCAGTGGTGGAAGAGATTTACCCATTTGGTCAAGCTGTCCATTAGTCTTTTTAATGGCAAAGCACATAATTCAATCATTTGTCAAAAACCCTGTCCGTTTTTAACGTTTGCGAGCGCGACAGGAGAGCTTTGATGCAACCGGAAATACGTAAGATTGTCACCTACGATGAGGAGGTCCTTGTCGAGGGCTTCCAAGCCGCCAAAACCCCATGGCGCATGTTTGCCGTGGCCGCAGTGGTTCACAACCCCTGGGCAGGACGGTTTGTGGAAGACCTTAAACCCGAGATACAAGCCTATGGCCCTGTTCTGGGTGAGATGATGACGAAACGCATGATCAAACTGGCCGGGAGTGGAGAGGCAATCGAAGCCTATGGCAAAGCCGCTGTGGTCGGGCTGAATGGTGAGGTCGAGCACGCTTCGGGCCTTATTCACACCTTGCGATTTGGTAATCACTACCGAGAGGCCGTCGGCGCGAAATCCTATCTGGCGTTCACCAACACACGTGGCCCGGCAAACGCACCGATCATGGTGCCGTTGATGGATAAAAACGATGCTGGGCGGAGGTCGCACTACCTGACAATTCAGTTCTCGATTTCTGACGCACCGCGCGATGACGAAGTTGTGGTCGTATTAGGCGCAGCAACCTCGGGCAGACCGCACCACCGTATCGGTGACCGCTATCAGGATCTTAAGGATTTGGGCCATGACCTGGACAACCCGGCCGCGGTCTGAGATCGGCGGGCTGGCGGCCATCCAGACCGGTTCGGGTCAGAATATCCTTCTGTTGCATGGTGTTGGCTTGCGGGCTGAAGCCTGGGGCGCGCAATTGGACGGGCTGGCTTCTGAAGGTTGCATGACCGCTCCGGACATGCCCGGACATGGAAACAGCCCTTTGGCTGACATGAGGTTGGGGTTGTCGGCGTACACCGAAGCGGCACGGGGTGTTCTGGACTGCCTGAGTGGTCCGGTCGTTTTGGTGGGCCACTCGATGGGGACCATGATCGCGCTGGATCTTGCCGCCAAAGCGTCAGACCGGGTATGTGGGATCGTCGCATTGAACGCGGTTTTTGAGAGAGACGCGAATGCGGCACAGACCGTGCGCGACCGTGCGGCGCAGCTGGATGGCAAGACGATCGCTGATCCCACCAGCACATTGCATCGATGGTTCGGAGACGTCGCCTCGGCCGAGCGCGATGCCTGCCGTAGTTGGCTGACGGCGATGGACCCGGCTGCGTATAAAACGGCCTATTCCGTCTTCGCCCACAGTCAGAGCCCTCAGCGCGACGCGTTGGAGAAACTAAGCTGCCCGGCGCTTTTTCTAACCGGCAGTCTTGAACCCAATTCGACCCCGGAGATGTCACGCGCCATGGCGGACACCGCAATGAACGGACGCGCGCAAATCATTGAAGGCGCTGCACATATGATGCCAATGACGCATGCACCTCAGGTCAACGCCGCCATTTCCAGCTTTCTGAGTGAGCTGCGCCAATGACCGCGCTTGATCCTCGTGACCTTCGTCGTGCTTTTGGACGGTTCATGACCGGTGTGACGGTTGTGACGACGCGCGATGACACAGGCAATCCACTCGGCTTCACGGCCAATTCCTTCACTTCGGTTTCTCTCGACCCGCCGCTGCTTTTGGTTTGTCCGGGAAAAAACCTGTCTTCTTATCACGAATTCGCAACCTGCGCCCGTTTCGCGGTGAACATTCTGGCCGAGGGGCAGGAAGATGTATCCAATACGTTTGCCGGGTTCAAAGGTGATCGATTTGCCAAAGTCGATCACTGCTTTGATACGCACGACGTCCCTTTGATCAGAGGGGCAGTCGCAACGTTTTCCTGCCGTACTCATCAGGTTGTCGAAGCCGGGGACCATTGCGTTTTGATCGGTCAGGTCGAAACGTATTCTCAGGACGATGCCCCCGGGCTTGGCTATGCGAACGGGCAGTATTTCAGCCTCGGGCTGGAACGTGGCGCGCTGGAACCATCCGGGCGAAACGTGGTCTGCGGCGCAATCATCGAACAGGACGGGCACGTCTTGCTGGAGAGAACAGAAGCCGGTTTCCGTCCGCCGCAAGTCACGCTGTCAGATCGGCAAGATTTGCGAAACAGCCTTGTGCAAGACCTGACGGCTAAAGGTGTCGATGCACGCCTTGGGGTTGCGTATTCCGTCTATGACGATGCCAACACGCATCATGTTTACATTCTTGCGTCTGCGCCGTCCCTGCCCCGGCATGGCACGCTTCAGGAGATCGCAATCAAAGAACTGGCGACCCTGCCATACGCGTCAGCACCCATCGCCACAATGATGGCTCGTTTTGCGCTGGAAAGCCGAACCCGCAATTTCTCGCTTTATCTGGGTGACGCCCAGCGGGGCGATGTGCACAGCCTGTCGGAAAGGACCTGAAGAATGGAGTTTTCCCTTTTTGCCCATATGGAACGGCTGGGCCCCGAAGAGCCGCATGAGAAATTGTATGAAGAGTTCATCGAGCTGTGCAAGATGGCGGATCAGGCAGGGATGCGTGCGGTCTGGACTGGCGAACATCACGGGATGGATTTCACCATCGCACCCAACCCGCTGATGTCGCTGGTGGATATCGCGCATCATACCAAAAACGTGCGCCTTGGCACCGGCACTGTGATCGCGCCGTTCTGGCATCCGATCAAACTGGCGGGCGAAGCAGCCGCAGCAGATATCATGACCGGTGGCCGGATCGAGCTGGGCATAGCGCGCGGTGCCTACTCTTATGAATACGAGCGGCTTATGCCCGGTCTGGACGCATGGACCGCCGGTCAACGAATGCGAGAGATAGCTCCTCTGCTGCCCAAATTGTGGGAAGGCGACTGCGCGCATGACGGAGAGTTCTTTCAGTTTCCCGCCACCAGTTCGGCCCCAAAGCCGGTGCAACCCGGCGGCCCGCCCATCTGGATTGCCGCGCGGGATCCGAACAGCCACGAGTTCGGCGTTCAGAACGGGTTCAACATTCAGGTCACCCCGCTGTGGCAAGGTATCGAAGAAATTGAGACACTGATGACTCGCTTTGAGACCGCCTGCGCCAATCACGGCGGAGCGCGCCCCAAGATCATGCTGCTTCACCACACCTATGTCGGGCGCGATGACACTGAACTGGATCAGGCTGCGCGGGATTTGTCCCGGTTTTACAACTATTTCGGCGCGTGGTTCCAAAACAAGCGACCAGTCCGACAGGGATTGATTCAGGCGCTAACCGAAGAAGAAATGGCAGCCAACGCAATGATGGCACCCGAAAATCTGGCGCGCGATCTGACAATCGGCACGGCGGACGGGGTAACAGAACGTCTGAAACGCTATGAAGACCTTGGATATGATGAATACTCGTTTTGGATTGACAGCGGCATGAGCTTCGAACGCAAACGCGCATCCCTTGCCCGTTTCATCGACGATGTAATGCCAAAGTTTCAGTGAGGGGCCGCAATGCACCAGAAGCCACATTACCAGCTATTTATCGACGGCACTTGGACCGAAGGCGCACGTGGGCAAGTGATGGCCTCGTTGAATCCGGCAACGGGTGAGGAATGGGCCAGTTTCGCCTGTGCCGCACCCGAAGACGTAGAGCGCGCCGTTTCCGCGGCGCGCCGGTCACTTGATGATCCGGCGTGGCGGGACATGACACAAACTGCACGTGGCAAACTGTTGTTCCGGCTTGCAGAACTGATCGAACAGAACGCAGGACGCCTTGGTGAGATCGAGACGAAGGACAGCGGCAAGCTGCTAGCGGAAACCGCGACCCAAACGGCATATGTCGGCGATTACTACCGCTACTATGCGGGGTTGGCGGACAAAATCGAAGGCGCGGTCCTGCCGATCGACAAACCGGACATGCATGTCTTTACGCGGCGCGAGCCCATTGGCGTGGTGGTCGCAATTGTCCCTTGGAACGCGCAGATGTTTCTCACGGCTACCAAGCTTGGGCCAGCTCTGGCCGCGGGGTGCTCTGTTGTGCTGAAGGCGTCAGAGGTTGCGCCCGCCCCAATGCTGGAATTTGCCCGCTTGATCGACAAAGCGGGATTCCCACCCGGCGTCGTTTCCGTCATTACCGGGGACGCAGAAAACTGTGCGATCCCTCTCACCCGACATCCTGACGTAGACCGGATCGCATTCACTGGCGGCCCGGAAACGGCGCGTCATGTGGTGCGCAACTCGGCTGAGAACTTTGCCGTAACCACGTTGGAATTGGGTGGAAAATCCCCGATCATAGTATTCGATGATGCCAATCTGGATGGTGCGGCCAACGGACTGATCGCGGGCAATTTCGGCGCCTCAGGTCAAAGCTGCGTCGCAGGATCGCGCGGGCTGATCCATCGTCCTCTTATGGAATCTCTTATCGCCAAAATCGAAGAAAAGATGACGGGTATAGTCATCGGCGATCCATTGGAACCTGAAACCCATATTGGCCCGCTGTGCACCAATGCCCAGATTGTCAGAATTCAGGCGACACTGGCCAAGGCCAGGGAACAGGGTGCCCGTATTCGTTTCGGGGGCGCGCCACTGGATCGGTCAGGTCATTTCATGGCCCCAACGCTGGTGGAATGCGCCAGTGCCGAGACAGAGACTCTGAAAGTGGAAATGTTCGGCCCCGTCATGTCATTGCTGCCCTTCGACACCGAGGAAGAGGCAATCACACTGGCCAATGACACACCGTTCGGGCTTGGCTCGGGTATCTTCACCGAAAATGTCGCCCGTGCTCACCGTGTTTCATCCCGCCTGAAATCGGGCATCTGCTGGATCAACACCTACCGCGCGGTCTCACCCATCGCGCCCTTTGGCGGCTTCAATCAATCCGGTTATGGCAGGGAAGCGGGAATAGAGGCCATTCACGATTACACGCGGACCAAGACCGTTTGGCTGAATACATCGGACAAACCGATGTCGAACCCCTTTGTTATGCGCTGAGGTGATCTGCACCACGATCAGCATAACCCAAGGGGCGCTTATCTGAATGCGGCGGCTCCTGTTACTCTGCCGCCGTTCTCACCCTCTCCGGCGCGGTCAACCGCTGCCAAGCGTCGTACTGGGCCAGAAAGATCTGCCCGTTGAGGTCGTCGAGGAAATGCGATTGTTTCAAGCGGTCCATGACGGGGCCTTTGACTTCGGACAGGTGCAGACCAACGCCCATGTCACGCAGGCGGTGGTTGATGGCCTCAAGGCTTTCGAGGGCCGAAAAGTCGACTTCGTTCACCGCTGAGAACATCAAAACCACGTTGCGGATTTCGCAGCCCTCGGTCACACGCGCCTGAATCAGGTCTTCGAGGAAACGGGCGTTCACGAAATACAGGCTTTCATCCACCCGCAGCGTCACCAGTGACGGCTCGGTGTCGACCTTGTGGCGATTGATGTTGCGGAAGTGTTGCGTACCCGGCACAAGCCCGACCTCGGCCACATGTGGGCGCGAGGTTTTGTAGAGATGCAGAAGGATCGAAATTGCCACGCCGCTGGCCACGCCGGTTTCGACCCCGGCCAACAAAGTCAGGACGATGGTGGCGGCCACCGCTGTAAAATCGGCGCGCGAATATCCCCAGGTCTTTTTCAGGATTGACAGGTCCACAAGGCTCAGCACCGCAACAATGATCGTCGCGGCCAGCGTGGCTTTGGGCAAAAAGTACACCAGCGGTGTCAGGAACAGTGCGGCGATCGCCAGACCACCAGCGGTATAGATGCCTGCCGCCGGGGTTTCCGCCCCCGCATCGAAGTTTACGACCGAGCGTGAGAACCCACCGGTGACCGGAAAGCCGCCGGTAAATGCCGCGCCCAGGTTGGCTGCGCCCAGACCGATCAACTCCTGATCGGGGTCCACGCGCTGGCGTTTCTTGGCAGCCAGCGTCTGCGCAACCGAGATGCTTTCGACGAAACCGATGATCGAGATCAGGATCGCTGGCACCAGCAATGCACCGATGAGGTCCGGGGACAGCCCCGGCAAAGTCAGCGGCGGCAGGTTCTGAGGCACTTCGCCGACGATCTTGACGCCCTGCGCATCCAGCCCGAAGCCCCAGACGACAACCGTGGTCACCACCACGGCGGCAACTGGTCCAGCCTTGGTCAGCACGTCAGCCAGCAGGGGCGGCACCCCCATGCGCCGCAACGCGGGCTTAAGGTTCTTGCGCACCCAAAACAGGAACGCAGTGGCCAGCACGCCGATGATTACCGTCAGCCAATTGGTTTGCCCGAGGTTTTCGAAGATTGAGCCCAGCATCCCTGGCAGAGTATGCCCATGGGCGCTGACACCCAGAATGTGCTTTAACTGGCTGGTCGCGATCAGGATGCCCGATGCGGTAATGAAACCTGCGATGACAGGATGGCTGAGGAAATTGGCCAGAAAGCCCAGTCGAAAAACGCCCAGCAGCACCAGAAACCCACCCGACAGGAAAGCCAGCGTCAGTGCCGCCACCATGTATCCAGCTGTGCCCTGCTCGGCCACCTGCCCCACAGCGCTGGCTGTCAGCAGTGACACTACCGCGACAGGCCCCACCGCCAACGCCCGACTGGTGCCAAAAACCGCATAAAGGACGATCGGCAATATCGAAGCATAGATCCCGGCCTCGGGCGGCAGCCCTGCCAGCAAGGCATAGGCCAAGGACTGTGGGATCAGCATGATCGTGACGATTACAGCCGCGATCAGATCATTCGACAGCGACGCACGGCTATACCGGCGACCCCAGTCAAGAATAGGAAGGAAACGTAAAAGGCTCTGCATGGGTTCACGTCCTGAGAAAGCGGCGGCCAGAGCGTGGGAGGCTCTGACCGCCATACCTTGGCCGGTCGCACTTTTGGTGAAGGCGGGACAGGCCAGAACTTACGCCGGTTCTTCCGGTGTCAGTTTCGAAAGGAGTTAATCGGTCGCCACCTTCAATGGTTCGGGCTTGGCCAACCACTCTTTGCCCTTCAGCATCGCAGACCAGTAGATCGGCGGCAGCAACTTCTCCTTCAACAGCCACGCCAACCGGCTGGGTTTGGTTCCATCGATCAGGAATTTCGGGAAACTGGGCGTCATCACCCCACCATAGGCGAACTCGGCCAGAACGATCTTGCCGCGCTCGACCGTCAACGGGCACGAACCGTAGCCGTCATAGGCGGCAACCGGGCCACGGCCCTGAATGTCTGCTACGATATTATCGGCCACGGTCGGTGCCTGTTTACGCGCCGCCGCCGCGGTTTTGGCGTTGGGCGCGTTCATCACGTCGCCCAGCGACCAGATATTGTCAAAGCTCTTGTGGCGCAGCGTCGCCTGATCAACATCGACCCAGCCACCCGCATCCGCCAGCGGCGACACGCGAATAAAGTCCGG
Source organism: Ruegeria sp. L11 (assembly GCF_056531755.1). Lineage (NCBI taxonomy): Bacteria > Pseudomonadati > Pseudomonadota > Alphaproteobacteria > Rhodobacterales > Roseobacteraceae > Ruegeria > Ruegeria sp. L11. The sequence goes on along the minus strand of NZ_JBQFMI010000002.1, from coordinate 481,923 downwards.
CGCGACCTGTGGTGGGCAGACATGCATCATGTCAAACTCGACTGTGACCAACTCGGGCTCGGCATCCGGCATTGCAACCTTAAAGGTCGCTTTTTTCGCCGCCCCATCTACCGACACCAGATTGTGAAAGAAATTCAGTGAGGCGTCGTATTTTGTGACGTATTCCATCAGCGCCGGGACATAGTCCTTGACCCCGAACAGCACGCCGCCCGCGTTCATGAACTGAATGTCGATATCCTTCAGAACGCCGCGCCGGAACCATGCATCACCCGACAGGTACAGCGCTTTTTGTGGCGCGCCCGCGCATTTGATTGGCATCGGCGGCTGCGTGAACAGCGCCCGGCCTTCCTTAAGCCCTTCGACAAGCTGCCATGTGTAGGGCGCCAGATCATAGCGGTAGTTCGAGGTCACCCCGTTACGGCCCAAGGTTTCTTCCAGCCCTTCGACCGCGCCCCAATCCAGCTTGAGCCCCGGAGACACGACAAGACGGTCGTATTTCACCACGCGACAGCCATCCAGAATAACTGCATTGTTTTGCGGCTCGAAGGCCGCAACTGCCGCCTTGATCCACTTAACACCGCGCGGGATCAGGGATCCCATCGTCTTGGCGGTCTGTTCTGCCGAGAAGACACCCCCGCCCACCAACGTCCAGCCGGGCTGATAATAATGCACGTCAGACGGATCAATGATGGCGATCGACAGGTCGGATTTGCGCTCGTGCAGGCTGGCCGCAGTGGCAATACCGCCAGCCCCACCGCCCACGATAACCACGTCGAAGGATGCGTCGCCCGTGTCGGTCGGCGTTTTCCCACCATTGGCAATGCGGCGGGCAACGCCGCTCATGTCATAACCGGCGACCTTGGTGGCTGACAGGATCTCGGACACCGGACGCTTGTGCGCCGCCTCGTTCAGCGACCACAGAGTGGCCGAACGCGTGCCGGTCCGGCAATAGGCCAGAACCGGCCCCGGCAACTCGGTCAGCGCGCGGCCAAAGGCATCGGCGTCTTCGTCCCTGACGATCCCGGTTTGCACTGGAACATAGCGTACCTCGAGACCCAGTTTCTCCGCTGCTATCTCGATTTCCTCGAATGTCGGCTGATCGGCACCTTCGCCATCGGGGCGGTTGCAAATGATGGCACGAAAGCCCGCGCCTTTTATCGCCTCGATGTCATTTGGCGTAACCTGCGGCGACACCGAAACTGAGCCTGATATCTTTCTGATGTCCATGGGTGCCTCTTGCGTTCAGAGCTTGTTGACTGGAACTTTGAGCATCTGGTTCCCATCCTGGTCCGTTGGAATGCCGCCCGCCCGGATGTTGACCTGAATCGAAGGTACGATCAGCGTCGGCATCGCCAGCGTCGCGTCGCGCTCGGACCGCATCTTGATGAACTCGTCCCTAGTCTTGCCACCGCCCACGTGAATGTTGTGGGCCTTCTCCTCGGCCACCGTGGTTTCCCACTGGATGTCACGCCCGTTGGGACCATAATCGTGACACATGAACAGCCGGGTTTCGTCCGGCAGGCTGAGCACTTTGTGGATCGAGTCAAATAATGTCCCCGCGTCGCCACCGGGGAAATCGGCCCGCGCCGAGCCACCGTCAGGCATGAACAACGTGTCGCCCACAAAGGCTGCATCCCCGACAACATGCACCATGCAGGCAGGTGTGTGGCCCGGTGTATGCATGGTAAAGGCGGTCATGTTGCCGATCTTGTAGGTCATGCCATCGACGAACAGGGCGTCAAACTGGCTGCCGTCCCGCTGAAATTCGGTGCCTTCATTGAAGATCTTGCCAAACACGTCTTGCACGATCTTGATGTTTTCACCGATGCCGATCTTGCCGCCCAGCTTTTGCTGGATGTAAGGCGCGGCTGACAGGTGGTCGGCATGGGCGTGGGTCTCAATGATCCATTCCAGCTTGAGGCCCCTCTTCTCAACCTCGGCAATCAGCATGTCGGCATGGCCAAACGTAATGCGGCCAGCGGCATAATCGATGTCCATGACACTGTCGATAATCGCACAGGAATTCGAGGTCGGGTCCGCAACGATATAACTGATTGTCGCCGTTGCCTCGTCGTAAAAACCCTGAACATCGGGTTTCACGCTCAGATCCACTGGGTAGCTTCCAATCGGCGTCGCTATCGCGTCGGCCATCTTTTGGTTGTGTATCTCGATAGACTTCTGATCATTCATGATCTTGCCTCCTAACTGGCGCGGATCCGTTACCCGTTTCCGCCGCGTGTCATCATCATTTCGTGGACGGCGTCCATGCCGCGATCCGCCATCGCGCTCACTTCGGCCGCATGGATATGCATGGCTTTGGCTATTTCCGGATCGTCGGATGTTTGCACCACTACGATCCCTTCAGAGGTCACTTCGATATCCGAGGTGATCTTGTCGCCATGTTCAAAAAATATGTCGAGGGTCGGGCTCTGAATGATGATCATCGGATCATCCTTGCGGCCCACCCGATCGATCATCCCGGCAACATGGGAGACCAGAGCATCCATGACATCCGGGTCGGAAGATCTCGTGACAGTGCGAATACCATTGGGAAGGTTTTCAACCTCGCGCGTGATCGTATCGAAATTGCGGAACATCACAGCCAGCTCGGCGCTTTCCTCGGGCGTTGCGTTCTCGCCCCGCAGCCCCGGCATGTTGACCTCGTCGTGGCCTTGCCCGTCTGCACCATGACGATGCTCTGCCCGATCACCGGCCATGCCCTGGCGATGCCCGTGCCCGAACGTCAGAAAGATGTAACTGCCAGCCGCGCCGACCAAAGCAGCAACAAGCAACGCAATGGCGATGCCGCCGAACGTCCGGGCGGGATTGCGGTCATTCATCTTCGTCTCCTCCGTTTCTGCCAGCCCACATTCGGCCTTCGCGTGAGACCTGCAATCATCGTGGCGGCATGAAAAGTTGAGGAGTAAATATAACTTTGAAACCCCGACTTCAGTGACAAAGTCACGAAACCGGAAAATTTCCCGAAATGGTCAGGTGCTTTGCGCCAACTGTTCCAAAGCCGCCTTGTCGGTTATCGCAATGCGCCCCCGCGATTGGGTAATCATCTCGCGCTTTTGAAAGTCCTGCAATATCCGCGAAACAACTTCACGCGCGGTGCCCAGTTCGCTGGCGAGTTGCTGATGCGTTGCCTGAATATCTTCCCGCCCCCCGGCCAGAACCAGAAGACGTTCAGCAAGGCGAATATCCAAGTGCCCGAATGCCACGTCATCCACCACCCGCAACAGATCAATCAGCCGGCGTGAGTAGGCCTCAAACACAAACTCGCGAAATGCGTCTTCTTCCGAGACCAGACGATCGAAAGCATGTTTCGGCAAGGTCACCGCCGTTACGTCGGTTTCGGCAATACCTTCAGCGTTATATGCTTCTTCTGCCAGCATACAGGCCGTCGTCAACACACAGCTTTCCCCCGCCTCGACCCGATAGAGCACGATCTCGCGGCCCGAATCCGAACTTTGAGACACGCGAATCCGTCCGTCGTACAAGAACAGTAGGCTGTCCGGAACGTTGTCTGGTCCGAAAACCTGGCCACCTTTAGGACACCGCACGATACGGGCCGCCGTACGCAACCTATCCCGCACAGCTTTCGGAAGGCGACTTGTCCCGTGAAATCGCTCAGTCCAGTCCAAAATTGTCATCTTGCGTTGCGCATGGGTGCCACGATGCCCTCCTCAATCGGCGCGATACGGTTCAACAACTCGTTTCTATTTGAGGCGATGTCAGCCAGCGTCAGATCATCAAGCACAGCCATGAATGCCCGTGTTGCCTTTTGGATCGCTTGAGACAGTTTACATATCCCGATCAAAGGGCAGGTGTTTTTTTCAGGGTTAAAGCATTCGACCACATCCAGGGGCCCTTCAGTCAGGCGAATTACATCGCCGATTTTGATCTGTTCCGCCGGTTTCGCCAACCGGAAACCGCCGCCTCTGCCGCGTGCTGTTTCCAGATACCCGGCCCGACCCAACTCGTGCACGATTTTTACGATATGCGGCCGGGCAAGGCCATGCACCCGCACGACATCGTCAACGCGAATGCGATCTGGGGCCTTGAGCGCGGCCAGCTGCAAAGACCGCAGCGCATAGTTGGAATAGGATGTCAGTTTCATGCGTGCCTCCGGCAAAAGCTGTAGGCGCAATATAACTTATTTGCAATTTCTGTGTGTTTTCACGGACCATGTGTTTTGCAGAGGGTGAAGTCAGGCCAACATACCCGAACTTCACGTGGACTGAGTGGATGACTGGGACCCCGCGTGCATCGCGTCATCTTTGCTCGGGAAGCTGTCGGCATCTGACCGGAACGGCAGTTCAATTCTCTGCAAAAACCGCTGAACAAAGACGGTATGAGTGGCGGGGAGACAGGGATTCGAACCCTGGGGACGCTCTCACGCCCAACGGTTTTCAAGACCGCCGCATTCGACCACTCTGCCACCTCCCCGTCGAAGGCAGGGTCTAAGCGCAAGTTCGGCCAGAGGCAAGTCGAAATCGGGATTTCTTGCCGAAGCCCGCGCAGCGGTCTTTCCATGACTCTTCAGCCGCGTTATGATCCCCGAAATAGACCGAAACAGGCTGGCAAGCAGAACCAGCAGACCGGCAGCGGGGTTCCGAGGACGAGACCCCTTCAGGCAAGGGATAAGCAGATGAAGCGAGCGATCATGACACGCCCGGGACCGAAACGGTTGGCGTATCTGGCGTTGACTTTGACAGTTTTAAGCGGGTGTGAAGATATTCTTCAAGAGGCTGAAAAACCTGAAGAAAACTCAAACAAAACCGAACTCCTTCCCGAGGTAGCCTCGGGCTCGCAGCGTGACGTCGAAGCTCCCGAGGTTTTTCAGGTCACCGAAGCGGGGCTTTGGGATGGCAGGCCCTCGCTGGGCGGGATCTGGGTTGCCTACCCGGAAGTATCCCAGCCCGAGCGTGTCGTAATTACGAACACCGCAAACAACAAGTCTGTAACAGGGGCCCTGTTCCGACGTGAACGCAACCTGCCCGGCCCGGCGCTTCAGGTGTCATCTGCTGCTGCGGAACAGCTCGGAATGCTGGCGGGCGCGCCGACAAAGGTCAGTGTGGTCGCTTTGCGCCGTGAAGCTGTAAAGGAATCACCACCAGAGGACGCGCCCACACCGGAAGACGAGGCGGCAGATACGGCTGCGGTGTCGGACACCGCGGCCACCGGCGATCCATCCGCGGCAGATACCGAAAAACCGGCCAAGCCGAAATGGTGGCAAAAGAAGGCGCCAGCGGCAGCAGCCGGTTCGGCAGCGGTTGCGGCGGATGCGGCAAGTTCTGCCAACGCAGCGACCGAAGGTACGGACACGACCACAGCTGCGGCATCAGCCACTGAGGACCCAACAGAGCCCGCTGAAGAAAAACCCGCCAAGCGGAAGTGGTGGCAGAAAAAAGAGCCAGCAGCGGCAGCGGCGGGAGCCACCGTGGCTGCGGCGGGTGCAGCAACAGGCGGTGCTGATGTGGCCGCAGATGTTGCGGCAGCCGCAGCTGCACCGGCGTTGTCGGACGCGCCGGTCGAAGCCCCCGCTGAAAAGCCTGCAAAACGGAAGTGGTGGCAAAAGAAAGACCCCACTGAGATCACCGAAACGCCACTGGATCCCATCGAAGGCGCTGCATCCGCGATTGACGCGACCGAAGCGGTTCCTGCCGCAGCGGCGGCAACAGGCGCTGCGTCTCCGCTGAGCAAACCATTTGTGCAGATCGGCACGTTCAGCGTCGAAGCAAATGCGAATGCCGCCGCCGAGAAAGTGCGCCGGAATGGCATGTCGACTGTTGTGCGGGAACTGAAAACCGAAAACAAAACAGTATGGCGGGTCCTGGTTGGCCCTGCCGCAACCCGGGCCGAACGCAAGGCCATTCAAAAAGATGTAAAGGACCTTGGTTTCAAAGATGCGTTCACCGTGTCCGACTGATACAAGGAGGCATAACATGCTATCCTCATTGCGAACATCTGTTCTGGCCATTGGGCTTGCTGTACTGGCAATCCCGGCTCAGGCTTTTGATACATCTGCCCGCGCGGCTTATGTGATCGATCAGACCACCGGTACGGTGCTTTTGGCAAAAGACGCCGATCAGCCCTTGCCGCCTGCATCCATGTCCAAGCTCATGACGCTGTATGTAGCTTTCGAAGCGCTGCGTGACGGAAGACTGACGCTGGACGAAACCCTGCCCGTGTCCGAACACGCGATGAGCTATGGCGGCTCGACCATGTTTCTGAACACGCAGGACCGGGTTCGGGTCGAAGACCTGCTGCGCGGCATCATCGTTCTGTCAGGCAACGACGCCTGCGTGGTCCTCGCCGAGGCGCTAAGCCCTGACGGCACAGAGGCCGGGTTTGCCCGATATATGACCCAACGCGCCAAGCAGATGGGTATGAACAACTCGAACTTTGCGAATTCGAATGGGTGGCCTGCCGCCGGACATATGATGTCGGTTCATGACTTGGCGGTTCTGGCCGACAGGTTGATTACCGACTTCCCAGAATATTACCCTCTGTTTTCAGAAGAGGTATTCGAATTCGATGGCCGTGCGCCGTCGAATGCCCGGAACCGCAATCCATTGCTGAAACTGAGCATCGGCGCGGATGGCCTGAAAACCGGCCACACGCAAGAGGCCGGATACGGCCTGGTCGGGTCTGCCAAACAAGGCGACCGCCGTGTCATCTTTGTCCTCAGCGGGCTGGACAGCACCGGCCAACGGGCAGAGGAGGCTGAGGCCGTGGTTAATTGGTCGTTTCGAAATTTTGTCGAGAGGACAGTTGCCAACGCGGAAACGCCGATAGCTGAAGCCAAGCTGTGGATGGGCGAGAAAAAGACTGTTGGTCTTGTACCTGACGGCGATCTGACGGTTCTGTTTCCGGTTCTGGGCACACAGAACGTCAAGGCCGAAGTTGTGTATCAGGGTCCCGTCAATGCGCCGGTCAAGAAAGGCCAGCAACTGGCCGAGCTTGTCATCAAGCCTGAAGGATTGCCTGAAATACGACGTCCGCTGGTGGCAGCGGAAGACGTTGCAATTGGTGGATTTGTCGTTCGTATGCTGACCGTTGGTGGCATTGTTCTGAAAGACGTGATCAATAACCCGCTGGAGTCGATGTGACCAGGGCTGGGTTATTTCTGACTTTCGAAGGCATTGACGGATCAGGCAAGTCAACTCAGGCGCGGATGCTGGCAGATCAACTGCGCGCGCAGGGTCATGAGGTCGTTTTGACGCGTGAACCGGGCGGCTCGCCTGGCGCGGAAGAAATTCGTAGTCTGGTGTTGGAAGGTGATCCCGACCGCTGGTCGGCAGAAACGGAAATTCTGCTTTTCACGGCCGCCCGCCGCGACCATCTGGAACGTACGATCGAACCCGCACTTGCCGCAGGGCAAGTGGTGATCTGCGACCGCTTTGCCGACAGCACACGTATGTATCAGGGCCTGTCGCGGGGCGATCTGCGCGGCCTTGTTGATCAGCTGCACAGCCTGATGATCAAGCGCGAGCCGGACTTGACGCTGCTGATCGACATGGACCCCGATACCGGTCTGTCCCGCGCCAAAGGGCGGCAAGGCGCGGAAGAGCGGTTCGAAGATTTCGGCCCGGACCTACAAAGGAAAATGCGGGCGGGCTTTCTGGCACTGGCCCATGAGTTTTCCGACCGTTTCCGCGTGGTGGACGGTAACCGGGACATGGACAGCGTTGCGCAGGATGTGACAGAAATCGTCCAGGCTGCTTTGCGATAGACGATGAATGACGAAATCCCCTCTCCGGATCAGGTGCCCGGTGCGCCGCATCCCCGCGAGACTGTCCGGCTTTTTGGTCAGGATGCGGCGGAACAGGCGTTTCTGACCGCCTACAACTCGGACCGGCTGCACCACGGCTGGTTGCTGACCGGGCCGCGTGGCGTCGGCAAGGCAACGTTGGCCTGGCGGATTGCGCGGTTCTTGCTGGCTACACCTTTGGCAAACGACGGTGGGCTGTTTGGCGCGCCGCCACCGCCAGAGACGCTCGACATTGATCGCGACCACCCGGTGTCACGTCGCATTCTGGCCGGGGCCGAGCCGGGATTGGCCGCGATAGCCCGGTCGCTGAATGATCAGGGGCGGCTGCGCAACGAAATCGTTGTGGACGACATCCGAAAGCTGGGAAAGTTCTTTGGCCTGTCCTCTGCCGATGGTGGGCGCCGGGTCGTAATCGTGGATTCGGCGGATGAGATGAATGTCAGCGCCGCCAATGCTTTGCTGAAGATGCTGGAAGAGCCTCCGGCGCGTACAACTCTTTTGCTGGTATCGCACCAACCCTCGCGCTTGTTGCCGACCATCCGCTCTCGGTGCCGGACCTTGCGTCTTGGGCCCCTGAGTGCCGGGGATATGCAGGACGCGCTGTCGCAAACCGGGACGTCCTTACCGACGCATCCCGAATATCTCGCCGCATTGGCCGCTGGCTCGGTCGGGGACGCCGTTCGCCTGATCAATCTGGGCGGGCTTGAAATCTATGCCGAACTGATTGCCATTCTGGGCACCCTGCCCCGCCTGGACCGGCAGCGCGCGCTGGCCCTGGCCGAGGCTGCGGCACAACGTGGCGCGGCCGAGCGCTTTGATCTGCTGCTGACACTGATCGATATCGCCTTGTCTCGGCTGGCCCTGACTGGGGCAACCGGAGCACCGCCGACCTCTGAGGCCGCCCCGAACGAAGCTGAAACGCTGGCCAGACTGTCAGATTCTTCGGATCAGGCCCGTCGCTGGGCCGAAGTCGCAGCGACAATCACAGCCCGCACGCGACATGGTCAGGCGGTGAACCTTGACCCTGTCGCTCTGGTCCTAGATACGGTGTTCAAGATACAGGAAACCGCCGGCCAGGTCAGATGAGCGACACCCCCCAGATCACCGACAGTCACTGCCATCTGGACTTCCCGGATTTTGACGGTCAGTTGGACGACATCATCTCGCGCGCGGCCGATGCTGGCGTGACCCGGATGGTGACGATTTGCACCAAGCTGCGCAATGAACCCGCAGTCCGCGCAATTGCCGAAGCCCATGCACCGGTATTCTACGCCGCAGGCACCCATCCGATGAGCGCCGCTGACGAGCCTATGGTCTCGGTCGATGAATTGGTTGCGCTGGCACAACATCCCAAATTTGTGGGCATCGGTGAATCAGGTCTGGATTACCACTATACCGCCGACAGCGCTGAGCTTCAGAAGCAATCTCTGCGCATTCATATCGAAGCCGCCCAGCGCACAGGGTTGCCTTTGATCATTCATGCCCGCGCGGCAGACGACGATATGGCCCAAATTCTGGCCGAAGAGTATCGCAACGCGCCCTATTCCTGCGTGATGCACTGTTTCTCGTCCTCGGCCGAGTTGGCCAAAGCCGCGCTGGATCTTGGGTTTTATCTGTCCATGTCCGGCATTGCGGCCTTTCCCAAAAGCCAGGAGTTGCGCGCCATTTTCGCAAGCGCGCCGGTGGACCGCATTCTGGTGGAAACCGACGCGCCCTATCTGGCGCCGCCCCCTTATCGTGGCAAGCGAAACGAACCGGCCTATACCGCGCATACAGCCCGAAAAGGCGCCGAGCTGTTCGGGCTGGAGTATCCGGCTTTTGCCGCCCAAACTCAGGCGAATTTTGACCGGCTGTTCAGCAAGGCGGCAACGTACAGGGCCGCTGCATGACCGAATTGCGATTTACCATTCTGGGCTGCGGATCGTCGGGCGGTGTACCCCGGTTGGGTGGTCACTGGGGTGCTTGCGATCCTGCAAACCCCAGGAACATTCGCCGGCGCTGTTCCTTGCTTGTTGAGCGTGACGGCCCCGGCGGCAGAACCTCCGTGTTGATTGACACAACCCCGGATATGCGTAGCCAGTTGCTGGACACGGGCACCGGGCGGCTTGATGGTGTGGTCTATACCCACTCTCACGCGGATCATGTCCATGGGATCGACGACCTGCGCATGATCGTGTTCAACATGAAAACCCGCGTTCCGGTCTGGGCTGATGGTGATACCCAGAACGCTCTGCTGGGGCGGTTTGGATACGCCTTCATTCAGCCCGAAGGGTCACCTTATCCTCCGATCCTCGACCTCAAGTCCATTGACGGTCCGTTCGAAATCGAAGGACCTGGAGGACCGATTCCGTTTCGTCCATTCAAGGTCAATCACGGCTCGATAGATTCTCTGGGCTTTCGAATGGGGCAGCTCGCCTATTTGCCGGATGTTGCCGAAATTTACGACGAGGCATGGCCTGAAATGGAAGGGTTGGAATATCTCATCATCGACGCCCTACGCCGAAGCCCACATCCCACACATGCACATCTGGAAAAAACGCTTGAGTGGATTGAGAAGCTGCAACCAAATCAGGCGATACTGACCAACATGCATATCGATCTTGACTATGCGACTGTCGATGCGGAAACGCCGGACAATATCACCCCCGCCTATGACGGTATGGTGATACATCACGCGTTTCAGACCCCTGTTCCTTTTGCATAAGATATCGCAACGTGGCCGTTGCACGGGGGCCAAATGCTACAAAGCCTGATTGACGTCATTCTTCCTGTCTTTCTTGTGATCGGCGCCGGTTACACGGCAACACGAACAGGATATTTCAAAGAATACCATGTCGACGGGCTGATGAGATTTACTCAAGGTTTCGCGATCCCATGCCTGTTGTTTCTTGCCATCGCGCATCTGGACCTCAGCGCCAGTTTCGATCCCCGGCTTTTGGCCAGTTTCTATTCCGCCGCCGCCTTGTGTTTCATCGCTGGTCTTTTTGGTGCACGCATCATTTTCGGCCGCGAATGGGAAGACTGCGTGGCAATCGGGTTTTGTTGCCTGTTCTCTAACTCGGTTCTGCTGGGATTGCCGATTACCGAACGCGCTTATGGTCCCGAGAACCTGACAGGCAACTATGCGATTATCGCCTTCCATTCCCCGTTTTGTTACGGCGTAGGGATCACGGTGATGGAGGTTGTCCGGAATCGCGGAAACGGTGGCGTACGCATGGCGCGTTCTGTTCTGTCGGCAATGTTCAAGAACGCGCTGATCCTTGGTATTGCACTGGGATTCGTGGTTAATCTGTCCGGGTTGGCCATCCCGGCTGTGGTGGACGAAGCCCTTGGTCTGATCACGCGGGCCGCCCTGCCCGGCGCCCTGTTTGCACTGGGCGGGGTACTAGTCAAATACAAACCCGAAGGTGATCTGCGCACCATCGCTTTTGTTTGCTGTATCTCGCTGATGCTGCATCCCAGCCTTGTGTGGATATTCGGCAAATCCACAGGGCTGCCACAGGATCTGTTCCGCTCGGGCGTGTTGAACGCGGCGATGGCGCCGGGGTTCAACGCTTATATCTTTGCAAACATGTATGGCCGCGCCAAGCGGGTGGCAGCTTCGGCTGTTCTCATTGGGACAGCCACATCCATTCTGACTGTCTGGCTTTGGCTAACGGTTCTGGGCTAACTGTAGTGTTGACTTCGGTTCGCACAGAGACACCTAACGCATGTCGTGTCAGGAGATCCAAATGCCACATGCCATCATCGTCGCTCATGGCCAGCCGTCCGATCCGGAACCGGCCGAGGCTGCCCTGGCTGCATTTGCGGCTACAGTCGACGCCCTGACCAAGCATGTAACGGTGCATTCAGCAACTCTGGCTGCGCCCGGCGCGTTCGAGGCTAAGCTGAACAGCCTGCCGGAGAACACGGTCATCTATCCGCTTTTCATGGCAAATGGGTGGTTTGTCACCAGCGCTTTGCCCAAGCGGTTAGGGGATCACAAAGCGCGCATCCTAGACCCATTGGGTGTTGACCCAGAGCTACCGGAATTGACCGCGCACGCCCTGCAATCTGAGTTGTCCGTAAGAAATTGGGTAACAGCGTCGACCGATCTGGTCATTGCCGCACATGGGTCGGGGCGTAGCCGAAACCCGTCGGCCGTGGCACTGAACTTCGCATCTCAACTTGAGGAAATGCTGGTTTTCAAATCTGTCCGCGTTGGGTTTGTTGAAGAGCCGCCATCCATTTCCGATGCCGCAACCGGCACGGGGGCCCAGGCACTGTGCCTTCCGTTCTTTGCCTGCACCGGGGGGCACGCAGTGGACGACGTGCCCGCCGGATTGAGCCAAGCAGGGTTCAAAGGCGTTCTGCTGCCAGTGGTAGGGGAACTGCCACCCATCCGGCACCAGATTGCCAAGCAGTTAACAAAGGCCGTTCAGCTCGCTTGAAAATTCGCCTGAAATCTTTGACCCGGAAGCAGGAAAACTCAGGTTTGCGCTTTGATCAGCGTGGAATACAGGCGGTGGCAGGACCGGCCGTCTCGCTTGGCCTGATAAAGGGCGACGTCGGCGGCGTGAAGGATGTCGGCGGCTTTGGGAACCTTGAACTGGGTGGACAAGGCCGTTCCGATACTTGCAGAGATACAGCACGGTTGGTCCTGAAACATCATGGGTTCATTCAACCTTGCGATCAGACGGCCGGCGATGGACTCCAGAGTTTCTTCCCGCGTCAGGCCCTTGAAAATTATGACAAACTCATCCCCACCAACCCGGGCAACCGTATCGTCTCCACGCGTCTCTTCAAGCATGATGCGGGCCGCCTGTTGCAGAACGTAATCCCCGGCGGCATGGCCCAGCCGATCATTCACGGATTTAAAGAAGTCTAAATCCAGATGCATAAGGGCAAATGTAGAATTTGCCAGGATCAGATGCCCCAGCAAATGATCCATCGCTCGGCGGTTCTTCAATCCCGTCAATGTATCGGTATATGCCTGCTCTTCCGCGGCCAGCATTGCCCCCTGAAGCCTGAGATTAAGTGAACGGGATGCTTCCATCGCGGCGGATTTGGCTTCGACCAGATACAGCAGCTCGATCGCCAGGTCGGTGCCGGAAAAATCCGCGCTCGTCAGGGCGTAATCCCGAACCGCGTCCAAAATCGAAATACCGAATGACAGATTGATGACTGCACCGCCTGACTCGGGCAAGGGTGCGACCAGGCCTTTCAGGGTCGTACGCGGTTCATCGCGAAATCTCAGATGCAGTTTGGCACCGGCCATCGACATCAACGCGGGAAGGGTGGTGACTGTTCTGGGGCGGATCAGTTCGAACACGTCCAGAACCCCCAGCCCGACCAAAGGCAACTCGGGCCGCAACTTTTGCAATGTCGGGCCCGCTTGTTGAATGCATCCGCTGCGGTCCACCAACAAAAACATCGGGCAAAGCGTTTCCAGAAGGTCTGCCAGTTCCTGAGTATGTGTCATCTGTTCCGAGCCCCCAGATCAAAATGGCGCCCCTCGGCAAAGGCGCTTTCGACCAAAATGATTGAAATGATTTCACAACACTCCTGCCGACCCTCATGCGACAGCATCACCAGCGCGCCATAATCATCGGCCATCGCGCGCAGGACCCCGACCATAACACTGGAAAATCCCGGCAAATCCGGAAGGCAGCACAACTGGTATTCCGTGGCTGAAAGCTCTCTCAACTCAAGCGCAGGCAAACTCAGATCAAAGACAGCCAGTCTTACACGATCCGCAAGATCATCGAGGGAATGAAGGAACTCGACATAGGTGACACCCCCAAACCTGAGCAGTCGGCGCAGCCCTTCCATATTCGGGTGGGACACCAAGTATGTTCCCAGATCTTCAAGAATTTCCGCCTGCGGTCGGTTGAGATCAATACTCAGGGCCTCGAGCACACGGGTCGTCATTTCATCATCATAGATGAGCATGGCTTCAAACTCGACAAACCCCAGCCGCGCACCTTCGGTCACGCGTACCCAACAGGATTGCCCGTAGGTTGCGCCGACAAAGGACTGTATCGCCCGGTTGATCAGACCATGCATCGGATGCCTCAGATTGGTGTCCTTGGCACTGTGGTCTGAGAAACCTTAACAAATAGCCAAAATCCGCCCCGAGTTGCTGTGAATGCAACGGAGTATCAAACCGACACTACCCACCCTGTCAGAAGTCTGTCGGCGCACCGCCTTCAGCCTTGCGGCGTTCGACAAACTCGGCCAGTTCCTCGCGGATACCATCGTCCATCGGAGGGGCCTCAAAGCTCGAGATGATCTCTTTGAACATGTGATGCGCACGCTCAGCCGTCCAGATGCCGCCTGCGGCCTCCCAGCCTTCATAGTTCTTCCAGTCGCTCAGGAAAGGCTGGTAGAAGGCCGTGGTGTAGCGGTCCTGTGTATGCTGGATTCCAAAAAAGTGACCGTCATTGCCAACCGCGCGGATGGCATCCAAAGCAATCTCATCCGGCCCGGTCGCGGTCAGATCAGGGTTCATATAGCGCTGAATTTGCTGCAAAACCTCGCAATCCATAATGAATTTTTCCGGGCTTGCGATCAGGCCGCCTTCCAACCAACCGGCGGCGTGGTACACCATGTTGGTGCCCGACTGCACGGCCGCCCAGAGCGAATTCGAGGTTTCCCACACGGATTGCCCGTCTGGCACATTGGCCGCACACACACCGGATGAACGCAGCGGCAGCCCATAATATCGCGCCATCTGCCCGGTCATCTGGGTCGAGCGCATGTATTCCGGCGTCCCGAAAGCGGGCGCGCCTGATTTCATGTCCACGTTCGACGTGAACGTTCCGATTACGCAGGGAATACCGGGGCGCACATATTGGAACAAAGCGATAGCGCATAAGGCTTCGGCTAGGGACTGGGCAACCGCCCCCGCCATCGTTACCGGTGCCATTGCCCCCGCCAGCGTAAAGGGGGTTACGACAATCGCCTGCCCGCGCCGCGCCAATCTCAGGCAGCCATCAATCATCGGATGGTCATGCTTCAGCGGCGAGGTCGAGTTGATGTTGGTGTACATCCGTGGCGAGGCCTCGAATTCCTCATGGCTGAGACCGCCCGCGATGCGCACCATTTCCATCACATCTTCGACACGTTCCTTACCCAACGAATAGGCGTGCATCGCCTTGTCGGTCAGGGTCAGCTTGTCATACAGCACATCCAGATGCCGGACGCTGGCATGAATATCGACGGGTTCTACAGGATATCCGCCTGCGAAGTGAATACAGTTGAAGTACTGCGTCAGTTTCAGAAGATTCTGGCACATCTCGCGATTGCCGGGCACTTTCTTTCCAATCTCCATGTCCCAGTAATTAGGCGGCGACGAAACGTTGCCGAACAGGATGTTCTTTCCACCGATCTCGATCCTGTGGTCAACATTGCGGGGCGTGATGGAAAACTGGCTGGGCGCCTTGGCGATCATCTCCATGACGAAATCGCGCCCCATGCGGACGTTGTCACCATCGATCGTGCACCCCGCCTCGCGCAGGATGCCGATTGCCTCTTCGTTGTAGAATTCGATCCCGATTTCTTCCAGAATTCGCATGGCCCCTTCATGGATCGCTTCGATCCCGGCCTGATCCAGCGGTTCAGTCGGGCGATCTATATTGATGGGTGGGTCCCACGGCATCTGGTCAATCACCGCGCTGCCCCTGCGTGCTGCCGCACCTGCGCGTCCTCCGCCGCGGCGTTTGCGTGTGTTGGTCTCGGCCATGGTTGCCTCCGTTCTGGCTTGATACAAGCAAGACCCGAAGACGCATTTCTGGCCGCTCCATCTGCGACAGAGCTTGTCGGTTTTCTATAATTGAGCGTCGATTTTCCGGATCAACGCATCATTTTTCGGCCAGCCATGCAGGAATGTGACCGATATCCGGCAAGACCACATCCGCCATCGGTGCCAGCGCATCTGCTTCTGCCAATCCGGTCAAAACGCCAATGGTGATCATCCCGGCTGCGCGCCCCGCTTGCAGGTCATGAACACTGTCACCCACCATTGCAATGCGCGACGGCTCGACCCCGACCTGTGCGGCAAAGGCCAGCAACTGACCGGGCCCCGGTTTGAACCCATGACCACTGTCATACCCGGCGATAAAATCGAAGTGTTCGCGTATTCCAGCAGATTCCAGATGCTGCAATGCCGGATGCTCGCTGTCATTTGTCGCAACGCCCAGTTTGATCCCGGATTGCTGCAACCCTTTCAGGAATGGGCCCAACGGCACGGCAGGGGATTGAGGAGCGGCTGCGGCCTCAGCATTCATCATGTCCACAACTTCCTGCAATGTCACATCGTCAACATGCGCAATAAGCACTTCGGCGATTTCTTCGACCGTTGCGGCGATCACAATGCTATCTGTGGCATACCGCTCTTGCTCGTAGTCAAACCCGATGACGCTCCCGAGTTCCACCGCCCGGTCTACATCCCCCTTTGTCAGACGCATCAGCAACGAGCGCCCGAAGGTTCCCCAGGTTTTGGCAAAATCGAACAAAGTGCCATCCTTGTCGAAGACGATTGCTTCTATTGGCATCGCGTGCTCCTGCGGAAAAGGTGTTCAGGTCCAGTGTACATCGCCACCGCCTGACAGAACGGCCCGCGCTTGGGCCGGGTGATCATAGGCGATCGAGTTGGCGTCACAAAACGCCATGACCCACGAATCGTCAAGCACCAGAAAATCGAGAACCGAAGCCAGAAAGTCCCGATCACCGGCCCGATTGCGAACATCCCCGATCGAAGCACCTGTCGAGCCACGAAATACAGGCAAAAGCTCGTCATTGCTGACCAGCCACCCCAGGGCTGTCAGAGCAAGAGTCTCGGCTAAATCGGGCGATAGGGGCATAAACTGCGCTCAGAAAATGGTGTTGGAAAGAGTTTGTTAACCAGACTCATAAACAATTTGTTCACGCATGCAATCAACGGTGAACGACTATGTCTGTGCAAGGCACCATCCTTGTCCTCGACGGGGTATCAACCAACCGCATAATGCTGAAGGTTCAACTGACTGCTGCCTGGTACCACGTGGTGCAGGGTGGAAAACTTGAAGGGCTACAAGCCCTTGCCCGCCGCGTGCAGCCAGACCTTGTTCTGACGGCCCAGACATTGCCCGATGGAACAGCCGCAGATGTCAAGAAAGCCCTCGCCGAAGTATCAGGCCTTGATGACGTGCCCGTTGTCGTACTGGCAGCACAGAATGACAAAAACGCGCGCTTGCGTGCCCTGAAAGACGGGCTGGACGATGTGTTGACGCACCCTTTCAAAGATACGTTGCTACTGGCACGCATTCGCAGCCTTTTGCGCGCGCGTGCAGCTACTCAAGATTTGCAGGTCAGCAACGGATCGCAACCTATTGGGTTTGGGGAACCCGCCCCTGTCATGATCAGCCCACCGAACGCGGCCCGGGTTGATATCTTGACCGATACTGTCCGAACTGGTGCCCTTTGGCACAAGGCCTTGCAAGGCCACCACCATTTCGATCTGTCCTGGCATCTTCAATCGAACCTGCAAGGCGTTTTGTCCGGGCCGATACCGGACGCGATTGTGGTCGAACTGGGCTCGCCCCCGTCCGCGCTGAATATCCTTGCGGATCTCAGGTCACGCGCAGCAACCCGGAACACTGTCCTGATTGGCATCCTGCAGGACAACGACGCCGTGCAGGCCTCGGAAGCGCTGGACAGAGGAGCGGACGCCGTGTGCCTGGGGGGGTTCTGCGCGCAAGAGATCCTGTTGCGGCTGAACAATCAGATTGCGCGCAAGGCACGGCTTGATCACTTGCGCGTATCACTGAGAAAAGGGATCGCCGAGTCCTGGATTGACCCGCTGACCGGGCTGCACAATCGTCGTTACGCCATGCGGGCATTGGATCAGATCGCGCGCCAGTCTGCCCGTACCGGACGTGGCTTTGCCGTCATGCTGGCGGATCTGGACCACTTCAAGACCATCAATGACTGCCATGGCCATGGCGCCGGTGATTGTGTTCTGACGCAGGCCGCAAAACGCATGCAAAGCGCACTTGGATCCAAAGGTTTTGTCGCCCGTATCGGCGGTGAAGAGTTCATGTTTGCGGTGCCTGATGTGTCACAAAAGCAAGCCAGAAAACTGGCTGAGACCATCTGCGACAGCATTTGTCGCGCCCCGTTTCGACTATCGGACCAAGGTTTGCAGGTTAACGTCACGATCAGCATTGGGCTGGAGATGCCGCAATCGGGTACGCCGGGAAAAGAACGCACACCCGTTCCTGTAGAAGATATCCTGAAAGCCGCCGACAAAGCACTTTACGCGGCAAAAAAAGCGGGGCGCAATCAGGTGAGTATCAGGCAAAGCGCAGCCTGAACCCGTCAATCCTTTTTCTTGTGCCCATGCGGCCCGCGTTCGACGATCTTTTGCAACCTGTCCGCATAAGACTGCCGCTCTGCGTCACTCATGGCGGTGACGCGAGCCAGCCATTGTGTCTGCAATGCTAGTTGCAGTTCTGCCGTCGCCTGCGACTGTTGCTGCAACAACACTTCAACGGCGACCGGATCGAAGGGCACCCTGCGCAGCGCCAGGCTCAGGGCTTGAAAGTCCTGTCTGCGCCCCCTTAAGTCTTTTTCGCGCAGCGCAGACAGTTCCCCTCGCATCGCTTTGCGGTCATCTTTCGGCAAAGCGCGATACAGCGCAGGACCGAATCCCGGCGGTGCCTCGGTGTGATCTCCATCCTTCAGGCGCAGCACGGTTCCGACTGCAACACCGACAACCAACAGGTTCAGTGCCAATGACGAAACCAGCAAAACCGTCATCCACCGGCGTTTCGGTTTAGGGGCAGCATTCATTCAGTGCTCTCCAGAAAACTCGTGTCATATCCAAGGTCCGCCACAAAAAGGACCGTCTCCTGCGATGCCAGCAGATTGGCGGGATCAGGCAGGAACCCCGGCGCGGAAAAGCCGATCCAGAGCCCCGCCGCACTGGCGGCGATCAAACCGCCCAACCCCTGCCAGCCACCTACGTTGTCCATCATTCGATGCCAGATCGAAGATTGAGGACGCGGTTCAGGCCTTAGGCGACTGAGGCGGAGTTTTTCAGCATCTGTCTGAATGCGCACGGCCAGATCGTCGGGCAGCGCCGGTCGGTTTTGCCGAGCCTGCGCAAACAAATGATCCAGTTCCAGGTTTTCATCCGTCATCGTCATACCCCAGTTCTTCACGTCGCCCGGCCAGTATCGCGGTCAGACTTCGTTTGCCCCGCGCGGTCAAGCTTTCGACCGCTTCTACTGAAATTCCCATGATCCCGGCAATTTCAGGGTTGGGCAACTCTTCGATGTGGCGCAGAATCACTGCCTGCCTCTGCCTTTCGGGCAGCTGAGACAGGGCAAGCTGCAACGCATCCACGCGGGCCTCATTCTGCAGTCGGTCGGCTACGCTGGCTTTGCCATCTTCTGGCTCAGGAATATCCGACAACCTGCCGGGGGACTTCCTGCGCCGAATGTCCACACACAGATTCAACGTCACGCGATACAGCCATGTCGACACTTTGGCCTGACCCGGCACCCATTCCGGCGCCATCTGCCACATCCGCATCATCGCCTCCTGCGTTACGTCTTCTGCCTCGGCCCGATTGCCCAACATACGCAACGCGACGGAATAACAAAGCGGCCCAAGGCGATCGGTTAAGACCCGCGCAGCCTGTGCGTCACCCTCAGCAAATTGGCTCAGCAACACATCGTCGCTGAGAGAGCTCGCGGTGCAACCCGCACCGCGAACATCGTGTAGGTGGGAGGTCAGGTCCTCCACCCTGCATCAGTTGTCGATTGCACCCGACTTGTGGTGCTTTTTCTTATGGTGCCGTCCCATCCGGTCTTTGGCATCGGCAAATTCCTGTTCCGATATTCCACCACTGTTATCTGCATCCATCCGGTCAAACATCTTGTCACCCCGGCGCGGTTTCGGCAACTCGTCCTGGCTTAGGAACCCGTCTTTGTTCGCATCGTTGTTTTCGAACATTTTGGTGACGCGGTCGTTTGCTTTTTTCTGAGCGGCGGCCTGCATCTCCTCAAGGCTGAGCTGGCCGTCCCCATCAGTATCAGCGGCCGAGAAACGCTCGGTGCGATGTGCTTCCATTTCCTGCTGTGTCACTTGACCGTCGCCATTGGCATCCAATTCCTGAAAGGACACTGGCTCACGACCACCCGGGCCAGCCGCCAGAACAGACGTGCCGGTGATTGCAACACCCGACAGGACAATCGCCGTGATGAACTTTGCGTTTTTCATTTCGGTTTTCCCTTGTTGACGCGGCCTGAGTGCCGCTGCTCATATCCATTCAAACGCGCGAGGCAGGGAATTCCGTCGCAGTGTCAGCAACTTTTTTTGAACCATCTCGGTATTTCACAACGTGGTTCACCCTAGGTGCGTTGCAAAGCGACGCACCCCCCTTTAAAAACCACCCGTTCAGGCGCATTATCCGCCAAAGATTACTGCGCGAGTTATATTATGACGGATCAGACGATCGACACCACAACCCAGAGCGAGCGTGAAACCTGGCCCGCTTTGGTCAAAGGGTTTCGGTGCAAGTGCCCTAGTTGCGGCGAAGGCAAGCTGTTGCACAGCTACCTGAAAGTGAATGACACCTGCTCGAACTGTGGACAGGAACTGTTTCATCATCGCGCCGATGATGGGCCCGCCTATCTGACGATCCTGCTGGTCGGGCATTTGTTGGCCCCGGCCCTGCACGTCTCGTATGTGAACTGGCGCCCGGACCCATGGGTAATGGCCATCGGGTTTTCCATTGCTTGCATTGCACTGTCGCTGTTTTTGCTCCCCCGTTTGAAAGGCGCTGTGGTCGCCTATCAGTGGGCGCGTCGTATGCACGGTTTTGGCAACGATTCATGAGCCGGAAGAAGCGATTGTTTTAGGCATGATGACCGACAAAACCGCCATCCGCGACGCCGCAACCGTCATCGTTTTGCGGAACAGGTGGACCAATCCGTCGATCCTGATGGGTCAACGTGGGTCCAAGGCCGTGTTCATGCCCAACAAATTCGTGTTCCCCGGTGGAGCGGTCGATCCGGCGGATGCGGATGTACCGCTTGCGACCGCACTGCCTGACCTGTGTTCTGAGCGGTTGGCGGAACAGGCGGAATCCGGAAAACAACACGCCCTTGCCGCCGCAGCAATTCGCGAGCTTTGGGAAGAGACAGGACTTGTCCTTGGCCAGACAGGACACTGGCCGGGCAGCATTCCCGACGACTGGCAGAGCTTTTCCGCCATGGGTTACGTGCCGTCGGCAGCTGCGCTACAATTTGTTTTTCGCGCAGTCACACCGCCCGGCCGCCCCCGCCGGTTCGATGCGCGGTTTTTTCTGGTCGATGCCGATGCGCTGCAGGGCGATCTGGATGATTTCAGCCATGCCTCGGACGAGCTGTCGCATCTGCAATGGGTGGAACTGGATCGGGCGCGCGACCTAGATTTGCCGTTTATCACCGAGGTTGTTCTGGCCGAGGTCGCGGCCCGGGTGACCTCACCCGAGCCGCCAGTATCGGTTCCGTTCTATCAGAACAACGAAGAAGCCAATCTGTTCCTGCGACTCAGAGGCTATCCGATGCCCGAGCACGACTGACCGATCAGTTTCACCGCATCCGGCTGACAACCACCGTCACTTCGGGTTTTTTGCCGATTTCCGCTTTTGCCGTCTGACGCACAATCCGGCGCATTTCGTCTTCCAGCTTGTCGTCATCCCGTAGGGTCTTGGCTGCCGCCCGCATCAGGAACTGGTTCAGGTCTTCTTCCAACACCTCGACCAATCCGGCCCGGGACGTTCCAACCTCGGGCAGACCCATCGTATCGCACCACGGTTCGCCCAGCGGCTCGTCTTCTTCGTCCAGAACGACTGTCACAGTTACGTGGCCGTTCAGCGCCATGCGAATACGGTCCCGTACCACACCGTCCATCGCACCGATTTTCACCGTACCGTCCAGATAGGTACGCCCGGTTTCGACATAGTCGACCACCACGGGTGCATTGCCGCTGAGATCCAGCATGGTGCCGTTCACGGCCAGCACGCCCGTTCTGCCACCCTGCTCGGCCAGTTTGACATGCTCGCGCAGGTGCCGGTGCTCTCCATGCATTGGGATCACAACTTGCGGATCGATCAGCGCGTGCACCTTCTCAAGATCGGGCCGGTTCGCATGGCCAGAGACATGATAGAGGCCCGAGCTGTCATCCACCACATCCACGCCCTTTTCACTGAGCTGGTTCATGATGAAAATCACGCCACGTTCATTTCCGGGAATGGTTTTTGACGAGAACAGGAACAGGTCGCCTTCGGACAGTTCCAGACCACGGTACTTGCCGCGGGCCAGTTGCGCGCTTGCCGCACGGCGTTCGCCCTGGCTGCCGGTCACGATCAGCATCAGGTTCTGGCGCGGCAGGTCCAGCGCCTCTTCCGCGCTGATCACCTTGGGGAAGTCCGACAGGATACCCGTTTCGGTCGCGGCCTCGATCATCCGCCGCATTGCGCGCCCCAGCAACACAACTGAACGCCCCGCGCGTGCGCCCGCCTCGGCCAATGTTTTGACCCGTGCCACGTTCGACGCAAAGGTGGTAGCCACAACCATGCCCTCGGCGCTTTCGACTAGCCTTGTAATCTCTGGCCCGACCTCGGATTCCGAACGGCCCGGATGCGCCGAGAAAACATTCGTGCTGTCGCAAACCAACGCCTTGACACCCGGCTTGGCAATCTCGGCCCACAGGTCGGGATCGAAGGGTTCGCCCACGACCGGGTTTGCATCCAGCTTGAAATCACCCGAGTGCACCACGCGTCCTGCGGGCGTGTCGATGACCAACGCAGCACTTTCCGGGATCGAGTGTGAAACCGGAAGGAAACCGACGGTAAACGGTCCGACTGAAACCGTTTCAGGCCAAGCGGACACGGTTGTCACCGCATCGGTCGGGTGCGCGTATTCTTCCATCTTGCGACGCGCGATATTGGCCGTGAAAGCCCGGGCATAGATCGGAGCTCCCAGAGCCTCATAGCAATGAGCCACCGCGCCGACATGGTCTTCATGCGCATGGGTGATGAAAACGCCATCCAGCCGGTCGGCCCGTTCTTTCAACCATGAAATATCCGCGTAGATCAGGTCGACGCCCGGTGTTGTGTCCATATCGGGAAAGGTGACGCCCAGATCCACCAGGATCAGGCGTTCCTGCCCGGGCTGACCATATCCGTACACATAGGCATTCATGCCAATTTCGCCCGCGCCACCCAGCGGCAGGTAGATCAATCTTTCACTGCTCATATCGAGCCATTTTCCTTGTTGTAGCGATGAATCACGGTCAAGCCGTGCATCGTCAAATCATCCTCGATTACGTCGAACCCCACGTCGGCCTGATCGAACAAGGGGGCCAACCCTCCGGTTCCCACGACTTTCATCGGCATTCCATATTCGGCCTTGATCCGCGCGATCAGCCCTTCGATCAGGCCGGAATATCCCCAATACACGCCCGACTGGATACAACCAACCGTATTTGTACCGATCACCTTCTCGGGACGCGTGATGTCGATATGCGGCAGTGCGGCTGCGCCCTGATGCAAAGCCTCAAGGCTGAGGTTAACACCCGGAGCGATGACGCCCCCCACATAGGCACCGTCCGCGGCGACAACGTCGAAATTTGTTGCGGTACCAAAGTCCACCACGACGACATTGCCGCCATGACGGTCAAATGCGCCGACCGCGTTGGCCAGTCGATCCGGGCCCGGCACAGTTCCTTGATCCACACGCGGCGGCACGGGCAACAGGCAATCCGGCCTTCCTACCACCAGCGGCCTGCACCCAAAAAAGCGATCAGCAAAGATGCGCAGGTTAAACACGACGCGCGGCACAGTCGAGGCAATGATGACATCCGAGATATTCGCCTCGATCCCGTAATGTTTCACCAGCGTCGAATACCAGGTGAAATAGGCGTCCGCCGTGCGTGCGTGATGGGTCGAGGTACGCAGGGTGCACAGAAATTCCTGACCGTCCCAGATTGAGAAGACTGTATTGGTATTGCCGCAATCAATGGCCAGAAGCATTTGCGCCCCTTTCAGAAATAGACATCCGCCGCAGGAATGCTTACGCGGCCTTTGGCGGTGTTTAAGACAAGGTTACCGCTTGCGTCTACCGTTTCGAAGGTCCCAACCGTCTCGGACGTGCCGGTACGGGCCGTGATAACCTCGCCCAGCCGGGCAGCACGGGACAGCCACGCAGTGCGAATGGGTTCGAACCCGTAGGTAACAAACTGAGTTTCATATTTGGCATAGGCCGAGGCAAGCTCGGTCAGAAAATCCTCGGGCGTGACGTTTGCACCGGTTTCCGACAACAGCGAGACGGGACGGATCGCGCCCGGTTCTACCACGTCGGCGTCTGGGGCGTTGGCCAAATTCACGCCAATACCGATCGACAGATGCGTTACACCGCGCCCCTGACCGGCGCTTTCCAGCAAAATACCAGCAAGCTTACCACCGTTCAGCAGTACGTCATTGGGCCATTTCAACGACAGCCCCGCCGCACGCCCTGTCACAGAGACGCAAGCGTCAAACAGAGCCAGTGCCGCAACAAAACTGCGCAGTGCCGCCTGTTCTGGCGCACCTTCGGGGCGCATCAGAAGGGTCGCTGCAAGGTTGCCCATGGGGTTGGCCCATGACCGTCCGCGTCGTCCACGCGCAGCCGTCTGATGATGCGCCATGATCCAGACAGGACCACGGGCATTGGGGGCAATCCGCGCCGCTTCGTTGAGCGTGCTATCGACTTCCTGCACTTCGTGCAGACCATAGCCTTGTGGCCACTTGGTCATATCAAAAAGGCCCGGTCACGCGACCGAGCCCCTCTCTCAGATTGTGCAAAACGTTCAGTTGACAAGAGTCGCCGCCGCGGCAGCGGCCGCGCCCTCGATCCCGAACTGATAGAAGACCCCGATCAGCATCAGCGCCGCGGATCCCATCAGGGCGACCCATAGAACGGGTGTCGACCGCGTTTCGATCGGGTCCTCGTTCTCGGCCCCGAAATACATGTAGAACACGATCCGCAGGTAATAGAAGGCGCCAATTACCGATGCGATGGCTGAGACCACAACAAGGCCGGTCAAATCGGCACTTACACCAGCCCGCCAAACACCAAACTTCGCAAAGAAACCCAGCATCGGTGGGACACCGGCAAGCGAGAACATCAGGATCAGAACAGCAAGGGCCTTGCCCGGATCACGTTTGGAATACTGGCGCAGCGCATCAATGTCAGTGACGGGTTTGCCGTCGCGTTCCATCATCAGGATAAACGCAAACGTGCCAATGTTCATGGTCACGTAAATCGCCAGATACATCAGCATCGCCTGAATACCCAACTCGGTACCAGCCGCCAGACCGATCAGCGCATAGCCCATATGGGCAATCGACGAGAACGCCATCAGTCGCTTGATGTCGCGCTGACCAATTGCGGCAACCGCCCCCAGCAGCATCGACAGCACCGACAGCAAAACAATCACTTGCTGCCAGTCTTTGACCACGCCTCCGAAGGCGTCATGCAGAAGACGTGCAAACAAGGCCATTGCTGCGACTTTCGGCGCGGTGGCAAAGAAAGCCGTAATTGGCGTCGGCGACCCTTCATAGACATCTGGCGTCCACATATGGAACGGAACCGCCGACACCTTGAATGCCAGACCCGAGATCAGGAAGATCAGGCCAAACAACAGACCAACCGAGACGTCCCCATGATGGACCGTCTGAATAATGCCCGAGAACAGTGTCGTGCCGGTGAACCCATAGACCAGCGACGCACCATACAGCAGCAGACCTGAACTGAGAGCGCCCAGAACAAAGTATTTCAGCCCTGCTTCGGTTGATTTCGCACTGTCACGACGCAGCGCGGCAACAACATACAGCGCAAGGGATTGCAGCTCGAGCCCCATGTAAAGAGACATCAGATCGCCCGCGCTGACCATCATCATCATACCAACGGCAGCAAGCGCCACCAGCAGCGGATATTCAAAGCGCAGAAGACCCCGGCGCGCCATGTATTCCTGGCTCATCACCAGAACGGCACCTGCCGACAAAAGGATGGCAACTTTGGCAAAACGCGCGAACCCGTCATCTACGAACATGCCGTTGAAGGCCACGTTGGTGCCACTGCCCTGGGTGGCGATCCAGATCGCCAGGACCGCCATCAGGCCCGCCGTGGTCCAGACCAGAACCGAAGCCAGCCCGTCTTTCGACGTGTAGACTGCCCCCAACAGAGCCACCATCGCATAGATCGCCAGAACGATTTCCGGCAGGATAATTGTCAGATCAGCCTGGATCATGTCTCCAAAGCTCCCTTAATGCGAAGCGGCAGTCTGGGTCGCAGCCTCAGCCGCGGCCAGAGCCGTGTCATAGTTCGAAATGAGTGCCGTCGTCGATTGCCCGATCACATCGGTCACCAGCGACGGGTAGACCCCCAACAGGATCGTCATTACGATCAGCGGGGCAAAAATCAGCCGCTCGCGAGAGCTCATGTCGGTCATCGCCTTCAGGCTTTCCTTGATCAGGTCCCCAAACACGACCCGGCGATAGAGCCACAGCGCGTAGGCTGCCGAAAAGATCACACCGGTCGCCGCAACTGCAGTCACCCAGGTGTTGACCTGAAATGTGCCCATGAGTGTCAGGAACTCACCAACAAACCCGCTGGTGCCCGGCAGTCCGACATTGGCCATGGTGAACAGCATGAAGACCAGTGCATAGGCGGGCATCCGGATGACCAGACCGCCATAGGCATCGATATCGCGGGTGTGCATCCGGTCATAGATCACGCCGACACAGAGGAAGAGCGCGGCCGAAATAAACCCGTGGCTCAGCATCTGGAAAATCGCGCCGTCAATGCCTTGCTGGTTCGCAGCAAAGATGCCCATCGTGACAAAGCCCATATGCGCGACAGAGGAATACGCGATCAGCTTTTTCATGTCTTCCTGCACCAATGCCACCAGCGAGGTGTAGACAACCGCTATGGCTGACATCCACAGCACAAGATCAGTCATCACCGCCGAGCCAACCGGGAACATCGGCAGGCTGAACCGCAGAAAGCCGTAGCCGCCCATCTTCAACAGGATCGCCGCCAGCACAACCGAGCCCGCCGTCGGCGCCTGAACGTGCGCATCGGGCAACCAGGTGTGCACCGGCCACATCGGCATTTTCACCGCAAAAGATGCAAAGAAGGCCAGGAACATCAACGTCTGCATACCGCCGGTGACATAGACACCCAACACGCTGAAACTCTCGGATGCGAACTGATGGGCCATCAGAGCTTCGATATCCGTGGTGCCCGCGTCAGCATACATCGCGACCATGGCCACCAGCATCAGCACCGAGCCAAGGAAGGTGTAAAGGAAAAACTTGAAGCTGGCATAGATACGATCCTTGCCGCCCCAGATACCGATGATCAGAAACATCGGGATCAGACCCGCCTCGAAGAACAGGTAGAACAGCACAAGATCCAGCGCCATGAACACGCCCAGCATCAGCGTTTCCAGCAGCAAGAAAGCAATCATGTATTCCTTGACGCGGTCTGTCACATTCCAACTGGCCAGAATGGTCAGCGGCATGATGAAAGTGGTCAGCAGCACGAACAGAACGCTAATGCCATCCACACCCATCTTGTATTTCAGGCCCATCAGCCATTCACCCTCTTCCACCATCTGGAAGCCGGTGTTCGAAGGATCAAAGCCCGTGTAGATGCCAATTGACACCAGAAACGTCACAGTTGTTGCCAGCAATGCAATCCACTTGGCGTTGCGCTGAGCAGCGACGTCGCTGCCGTGCAGGAACAGCGCCAGAATGCTTGCTGCGATGGCGGGGATAAAGGTGACAATAGATAGGATATTGTCCATTAGTGTGCGCCTCCGCCGATCGACATCCAGGTGACAAGGGCCGCAATGCCCAAAACCATCCAGAAGGCGTAAGTAAAGATGTACCCGGTCTGCGCCTTGCCTGCGAGGCGGGTGAAGAAGGGAACAACGCCCATTGCAACCCCGTTCAGGAAGCCGTCAATCGTGTTGCCGTCACCGCGTTTCCACAGGAACCGGCCAAGGGCGACAGTGGGTTTGACAAAGATCGCGTCGTAGATTTCGTCGAAATACCATTTGTTCAGTAAGAACAGGTACAGCGGACGCTGGTTGGCGGCCAGACGTGCCGGCAGCGATGTGTTCACGATGTAGAACCAATAGGCCACGACAAAGCCAAGCACCATCGCAACAAATGGCGAAACCTTGACCCATTTCGGAGCCGCATGCGCATCGTCCAGAATGTGGTTGTCCGGCGCCATATAAAGCGCACCTTCACCCGGCTCGCCCACAAAGACATAGTGATGATCGCCACCCTTGGCATCCTTCTCACCATGACCTTCATCAGCATGGCTGTCAGCCGCACGGCTTTCATCGGCATGGCTGTCTTCGCCGTGCGACGCATCCACCGCCGCGTGATCACCGGCCTCGGCATGCTCTGAAGCTTCTGCAACCGGAATACCGTAGAATTTGCCAACCTTGTCCGCATGGCCAAAGAAGTTTCCGTACCAGATCATGCCCGCGAACACCGCTCCCAGCGACAGAACACCCAGCGGCACCAGCATTACCATCGGGCTTTCATGTGCGTGATCATGCGTGTGCTTGTCGCCGCGCGGCTCGCCATAGAAGGTCAGGAAGATCAGACGCCAGCTGTAGAACGAGGTGAACGCGGCAGCGACGACCAGCAACCAGAAGCCATAGCTTGATCCGCCCGCATAGGCGCTTTCGATAATTGCGTCCTTTGACAGGAAACCGGCAAACCCAAAGGTGGTCAGCGGGATGCCAACACCGGTAATCGCCAGGGTACCGATCATCATCGCCCAGAAGGTATAGGGAATCTTTTTGCGCAGACCGCCATACTCGGTCATCTCCTGCTCGTGATGCATCGCGTGGATCACCGAACCGGCCCCAAGGAACAACAGCGCCTTGAAGAAGGCATGCGTGAACAGGTGGAACATCGCCGCCGAATACATGCCGACGCCCGCCGCCACAAACATGTAGCCCAGCTGCGAACAGGTCGAATACGCGATGACACGTTTGATATCGGTCTGAACCAGACCAACAGTAGCAGCGAAGAACGCAGTCGAGGCCCCAAGAACAGTGATGAACCCTGTTGCGCCCGGTGCGAACTCCATCAGCGGGGACATGCGGCAGACCAAAAAGACACCTGCGGTCACCATGGTCGCAGCGTGGATCAGCGCTGACACAGGCGTCGGGCCCTCCATCGCGTCCGGCAACCATGTGTGCAGGATCAACTGCGCCGATTTACCCATCGCGCCGATGAAGAGCAGAACGCAGATCACTTCGATCGCGGTCCATTCCCCCCACAGGAAATGCAGCTTTTCTTCGGCCAAGGCAGGGGCAGAGGCGAAGATGTCCGAGAAGTTGATACTGTCGGTCAGGAAGAACAGCGCGAAGATGCCCAGAGCAAACCCAAAATCGCCAACCCGGTTGACCACGAAAGCCTTGATTGCCGCCGCATTGGCCGAAGGCTTGCGATAATAGAACCCGATCAGCAGGTATGACGCGACACCCACGCCTTCCCAGCCAAAGAACATCTGCACCAGATTGTCCGCAGTCACCAGCATCAGCATGGCGAAAGTGAAGAAGGACAGATAGGCAAAGAAGCGCGGTTTATAGCTTTCGCCTTCGCGCCATTGCGGGTCGTGATCCATGTAGCCGAAGGAATACAGGTGCACGAGCGCCGAGACGGTCGTCACAACGATCAGCATGATTGCCGTCAGTCGGTCCAGACGGACGGCCCAGCTTGTCGAAAGCGAGCCGCTCTCGATCCAGCGCATGATCTCGATCTGCTGCGTGTGGCCGTCGAAGGCAAAGAACACGATCCAGGACAGCAGACAGGCCAGAAACAGCAGGCCCGTGGCGGTCCACATGGCGGCTTTCTCGCCAATGAACTTCCAGCCGAACCCGCAAATCAGCGCGCCCACCAGCGGGGCAAAGAGGATGGTGGTTTCCATGTTCCCTTACCCCTTCATCATATTGACGTCTTCAACCGCGATGGTGCCGCGGTTGCGGAAGAAGCAGACCAGAATGGCCAGACCAATCGCCGCCTCAGCCGCCGCGACGGTCAGCACGAACAGCGTGAAGACCTGCCCGACCAGATCGCCGAGGAAACTGGAAAACGCCACGAGGTTGATATTCACCGCCAGCAGCATCAGTTCGATGCTCATCAGCAGGATGATGACGTTCTTGCGGTTCAGGAAGAGACCGAAGATGCCGATGACGAACAGCGTCGCCGCGACCGTAAGATAGTGTTCAAGTCCGATCATTCGTTCCAAGGCTCCATTTTGAAGCGCTGCTTCTTGTTCAATAGGTCAGGATAAAGCGAGCGGCAGGCGCAGTTTTCTTCCGTCGACTCATCGAAAGAAACTCGTTTCTCGGATACCTGAAACGCGTTTCCAAGCTCCGCAAACTCATAAGTGTCTTCTGAACCGACCATCTCCTCAATTTTTGCTGAGAAAGACGTTCGATCATCATAGCTCACGATTTCACGCCCATCGTCGGTGATTTGCGTCAGATAGGCAGAAACCCTGAAGCGCTGCCCGGTGCTGCAATCAGAAACAACGTAGTCTTCCGCGGAACCTATCGGGGTCGAAGCCCAGGTGGTGAACACCACCACCCCGTCGCCAGCATCGAAATGCCCACTTTCTCCAAAGTGATGACCGTCGATTGAGCGCGCGCAGTCGTCCAATTGAAACGCAAAACTCATTTGCGGCAGAAGGGCAAGCAGAGCGATATGAAGAATTCCAGCTCTCACAACCCCTGCCCCGGTTTCACGTCCTTCAGCTCCATCGCCTTGGCCGGGTCGCGCATCATCTGGCCGATAATGTCCTGACGCTTGATGTCTTTGCGGTGGCGCAGAGTCAGAACGATGGCTCCGATCATGGCCACCAGCAGGATCAGGCCCGCCAGTTGGAACAGAAGGAAATATTGATCGTAAAGGATGAGGCCAAGCGCCTCGGTGTTGTGGCGGTCTGCCGGGACCGGCTGGGCCAGATTGGCTGCCGCGCCCTGCGCGCTGTCCCATGCACCGAAGGCCATGACAAACTGCATCAGAATGATCAGACCAATCAGCAGGGCCAGCGGCATATAGCGCGCCATTTCGGCCTTGAGCTCGGCAAAGTCCACGTCCAGCATCATCACCACGAAGAGGAACAGAACCGCGACCGCGCCGACATAGACGATGACCAGCAGCATCGCCACGAACTCGGCCCCCAGCAGCACGAACAGCCCTGCCGAGGACAGAAACGCCAGGATCAACCACAGGACCGAGTGCACCGGCTGGCGGCTGATCACCGTGAACAGCCCGCCGGTGATGGCGCTGATGGCAAACAGGTAGAAGGCAAAGACGGTCATTGATCCTCATCCTCGTTGTCGCCCATGACCTCTTGCGCCAGATCCAGCGCGCGGGTCATGGCCGGGATGCCGGCAAAGACCGACATCTGACCGATCGTTTCCACGATCTCTTGTTTCTTGGCACCCGCTTCCAGCGCATGACGCACGGTCTGGCGCACGGCCGAATCCGCCTGCGCGCCCTGACAGGTCAGCCCGGCCAGCGTCAGCAACAGGCGCGTTTTGGCATCCAGCCCGTCCTTGTTGACGGTGTTGCCGAACATCATCTCCATGACCTCTTTCGGCATGGTCGGCCATAGCGCCTCGAACCCTTTGGGCGAGAAGCTTTCCATCGCCGGGTTCATCGCCTTGGCCATGTCCTGAGCCTGCTTCATCATCAGCTCGAACGGATTTGTCGGGCTGTCAGTCATCGGTACGGTGCGTCCAGTTCCAGATTGCGCGCGATCTCGGCTTCCCAGCGCTCGCCGTTCGACAGGAGTTTTTCCTTGTCGTAGAACAGCTCTTCCCGGGTTTCTGTCGCGAATTCAAAGTTCGGGCCTTCGACGATGGCATCAACCGGGCATGCTTCCTGACAGAAGCCGCAATAGATGCACTTGGTCATGTCGATGTCATAGCGGGTGGTGCGGCGGCTGCCGTCCTCGCGCGGCTCGGCGTCGATGGTGATGGCCTGCGCCGGGCAGATCGCTTCGCACAGTTTGCAGGCGATGCAGCGTTCTTCGCCATTGGGATACCGGCGCAAGGCGTGTTCGCCGCGAAAGCGCGGGGACAGGGGGCCCTTTTCGTGTGGGTAGTTCACGGTGGCTTTGGGAGCGAAGAAGTACTTCATGCCAAGTTTGAAGCCGACCCAGAAATCCTGCAGCAAGAAATACTTGGCAGCGCGGGTGTAGTCGATTTGGGTCATATCAGCCTCCTACGCTCCAACGCGCAAACGCGCCCCAGAACCAGTCGAATTTTGCCGCGAAGGCTACAAAAACCACCCAAACGAGGCTGAACGGCAGGAACACTTTCCAGCCCAACCGCATCAGCTGGTCATAGCGGTAGCGAGGCGTGATGGCCTTGACCATCGCGAAGATGAAGAAGAAGAACGCCATCTTGGCGACCATCCACAACACGCCATCGGGCAGGCCCGGGATTGGCGACAGCCAGCCGCCGAAGAACAGCAGCGAGGTCAGCGCGCACATCAGGAAAATTGCGATGTATTCACCGGCCATGAACAGCAGGAAGGGTGTGGCCGAATATTCGACCTGATAACCCGCCACAAGTTCCGATTCCGCTTCGGGCAAGTCAAACGGTGGCCGGTTTGTCTCAGCCAGCGCCGAGATGAAGAACAGAAAGACCATCGGGAAGTGCGGCAGCCAGTACCAGCTGAAGAACCCGAACGACCCATCTTGCGCCCGCACGATATCGCCAAAGTTCATCGACCCGGTCGAGAGGATCACACCGATGATGATCAGGCCGATGGAAACCTCGTACGAAATCATCTGCGCGGCAGAGCGCAACGAGCCGAGGAACGGGTACTTTGAGTTCGACGCCCAACCGCCCATGATCACGCCATAAACCTCAAGCGAGGATACGGCGAAGACATAGAGGATTGCGACGTTGATATCCGACAGGACCCAGCCGTCGTTGAACGGGATCACCGCCCAGGCGATCATCGCCAGCACGAAAGAGGTGAGCGGCGCGAGTATGAAAACCGTGCGGTCGGCTCCTGCGGGGATAACGACCTCTTTGACGACGTATTTCAACGCATCCGCCACCGATTGCAGCAGACCGTAGACGCCGACCACGTTAGGGCCGCGGCGCATCTGGACAGCGGCCCAGATTTTGCGGTCGCCATAAACAAGGAACAACAGCGAGATCATCACAAAGGCAACAACAGCAAGCACTTGCGCCAGAATGATGATGGCTATTCCGCCGGGGGTGTTAAAGAATTCAGCCATTGGTCCTCACACCGTGGGTATTCCGTTTTTCGCGCGCGATGCAAAGGCCAGATGCCTGCGCAAACTGCGGCTGGGTCGGCGCGTTGGTGTAAACAGCATCTGCCGCCATAGCGCCACCCTTTTTCTTTCGTTTCCCGCACATTTCCGGCGCAGTCAGGTGCCATCCAACCACAGCGCTGGCTTGCGATATGAAACTGCTATAGTTCATTCCGCCGCAATCTTCTCAGCTTTGCGGGCCTGCGCCTGCGCCGACAGCTCGGCCATCAGTTGCGAGGCCCGTGCGATCGGGTTGGTCAGATAGAAATCCTTGATCGCATTGCGGAAGGTCGCCTGGCCTAAAGATCCGGCCTCAAGCGCCTGAACCTCATTCTCGATCACTTCGTCGATGCGGGCCAGATGCGGAACCGCCTCGATCAAGGCTGTACGCAACTGCGCCAGCGAGTCATAGGGGAGCGTCGCCCCCAGTTCGGCCGACAGCGCACGCAGGATCGCCCAGTTTTCCTTGGCCTCACCCGGTGCAAACCCGGCACGCATCGCCAGTTGCGGACGGCCTTCCGTATTCACGAACAGACCATTTTCCTCAGTATAGGCCGCGCCCGGCAGGATCACATCTGCGCGGTGCGCGCCCCGATCACCGTGGCTGCCCTGGTAGATCACAAAGGCGCCTTCGCCGATCTCGACCTCGTCCGCACCAAGGTTATAGATCACATCCGCAGCATTAATTGCTTCCATGCCGCCATCGTTGGTGGCGTCCGCATCCATCGCGCCCACGCGCGACGCCGCTGTGTGCAGAATGATCAGGCCGCTTTTCGTATTTGCGGCAATTGTTTGCGCGGCAGCCAGAACAGCGGCACCATCCGCCTCCTGCAGCGCTCCCTGCCCGATGATGACCAGCGAGCGTTTGCCCCTGATTTCATCGTCGCCCCCCATGTCGACAACCTTTTGCAGCGCCGCGCGGTCATCGCCCACATGATGGTACGCATAAGTCAGATCGACCGCTGGACCTACCAAAGCGACTTCGGCCCCGTGCGCCCACGCCTTGCGGATACGCGCGTTCAAAACCGGTGCTTCATCGCGCGGGTTGGTGCCAATCAGAAGAATACGCTCGGCCGTATCGATGTCTTCAATCGCGGCGGTCCCGGCATATGCGCCACGGTTCCCGGCCGGAAGCTTGGCTCCATCGGTGCGGCATTCGACAACACCGCCCTGCCCTTCGATCATCTGCTTCAAAGCGAACGCAGCCTCGACCGGCGCCAGATCACCGACGATACCGGCTGGCTTCTCAGCGCTTTTCAGCGCCTCTGCGGCCTTGGTCAGTGCTTCGGACCATGAGGCCGGGCGCAGCTTGCCGTTTTCACGGATGTAAGGCTTGTCCAGACGCTGACGCCGCAACCCGTCCCAGACAAAGCGGGTTTTGTCACTGATCCACTCCTCGTTCACTCCGTCATGATTGCGAGGAAGGAAGCGCATCACCTCGCGCCCTTTGGTATCGACACGAATGTTCGATCCCAGCGCGTCCATGACGTCGATGCTTTCGATTTTGGTCAATTCCCACGGGCGGGCGGTAAACGCATAAGGTTTCGAGGTCAGTGCCCCAACCGGGCACAGGTCGATAATGTTGCCCTGCAGGTTCGAATCCAGCGTCTGATTCAGATACGAGGTAATCTCGGCATCCTCACCGCGCCCTGTCTGACCCATCTGAGTGATCCCGGCGACTTCGGTGGTGAAGCGCACGCAGCGGGTGCAACTGATACAGCGGGTCATTGCGGTGCCCACAAGCGGTCCCAGATCCAGATCATCAACCGCGCGTTTGGCTTCCTTGAACCGCGAACCGGACAGGCCATAAGCCATCGCCTGGTCCTGAAGATCGCACTCTCCGCCCTGATCACAGATCGGGCAATCCAATGGATGGTTGATCAGCAGGAACTCCATCACCCCTTCGCGGGCCTTCTTGACCATGGGAGAGTTCGTCTTGACTACCGGCGGCTGCCCTTCCGGCCCCGGGCGCAGATCGCGCACCTGCATCGCGCACGAGGCAGCCGGTTTCGGCGGACCGCCCACTACCTCAACCAGACACATCCGGCAGTTTCCCGCAATCGACAAACGCTCGTGATAGCAGAAACGCGGTACCTCGACCCCGGCTTGTTCACAAGCCTGAATCAAGGTCATCGCACCATCGACTTCGATTTCCTGCCCGTCGATATTGATCTTGCGGAGGTCAGACATGGCTCTCAATTCGCTCTCAAATAAACGCCAATGGCGCTGTTTCTTTGGATTTCTTTCTGCCCCAGAGAGCAGAATGTTTTGGGGTTGTCGTAGGACACGCCGTTTTTCGCCAGATAAGCCTCGCCCTTGGCCCGCATCCGATCCTTTTCAGCATCCGACTCGACATAGGAGCGGATTTCCGTGTCCGAGTACCCCAGATTATTCGCTTTGGACCGGAGTCCCCACATCACACTGATCGCTTTCAATCGCCGCCCGCTGATCGACGGGCAGAACTCGGAAATCTCATTTGCAATGGCGATGTAGTAGAGTTCGTTGTCGATCTCTTTGACATCCCTCAAGGGCGGCTTTGCTTCTGTCACCGTCGGCAAGGCCATCAGCGATGCGAGGGCGACTAGTTTTGTAACAGACATGGGTTTTCCTTTCGTCTTGGACTGTCCAAGACGAAGCGGTTTGCGGCTGCTAGGCAATAACACCCTGCCCGCCCACCGAAGATATGGAAAAACACCGGTCATGGCCGCTGGCAGGTTCCTGCAAATGTCAATTGATCATTGCTGACGCTGAGGTTCTGCGGGTCAGTATCCGGACCCACCTTCCAAGCAATCCGAGACGATCCGAAGTTCTGGATGCAGAATTTGGTACCTTCATGACGTCCGGCCTCGCGCGCACCATCGAGTGAAGCAGAGACGCCTTTGACGACAACCGTAAAGTCCGCGGGCGAGGTTTTCTTGTTGACCACCTTCGCCTTGGCCCTGAACGACTTGCCGTCGAACAAAAGCCGGTCTGCCGACGGCTTCACCAGACCGCATGCAGAAACACCAGCCAGCGCCAACACAACAATAAGGGCTTTGGGGGCCTTCATACTTTCCCTCTTTGTTTTCTGTTCCGCTGCGTCGCCATCAAAACGCCGCCACCAATGCCATAAGCCCGATCACGACCATGCACACCCAGCCGATCACATACAGAATTGTCCGCGGACCGCTGCTTGGCTTGCCAATCCCTTTCAGGTGCACAACCAGCATCGCCAAGCGCGCAACCAACGCCACTGAGGCCAGCAGGTTTACCCAGAACGGGCTGACGCCCAGCAAAATCGCCGCTGTTATGACAGTCACAAACGCAGGAAGTGTTTCCGTTCCATTCAGATAGGCCCGGTTCAGACGATACGCCTTGTCGGCATAGTCCTGCTCGGGTGTCGCACCGGGTGCCAGCCCTTTGGCTTGTTTGGCCAGTGCCGAAAACGGCGCCAGAAACAATACAACCAGCGTGAATAGCACAACCGACGCAATCGCGTGGCTATATTCAGCAAACACTTCCATCTTCGTTCACTCCGCTGCCATCGCACCCATACGGCCCGATTTCTGAGCCTTGATGCGGTCTTCGATCTCTTCCCGGAAATTGCGGATCAGGCCTTGGATCGGCCAGGCGGCCGCATCGCCCAAAGCGCAGATAGTGTGTCCTTCGACCTGTTTGGTCACGTCAAACAACATGTCGATCTCTTCCAGTTCAGCCTCGCCGCGCACCAGACGATCCATCACACGCATCATCCAGCCGGTGCCTTCGCGACACGGCGTACACTGGCCACAGCTTTCATGCTTGTAAAACTTCGACAGGCGCCAGATCGCCTTGATGATGTCGGTGGATTTGTCCATCACAATCACCGCTGCCGTACCCAGACCCGACCCCAGGTCGTTGCGCAGGTAATCGAAATCCATGATCGCGTCGCGCATGTTTTCACCGCGCACGCAGGGAACCGAGGATCCACCAGGGATAACCGCCAGAAGATTATCCCACCCGCCGCGAATGCCGCCGCAATGGGTTTCGATCAGCTGTTCGAACGGGATCGACATCGCCTCTTCGACGACACATGGGTTGTTCACGTGGCCCGAGATCGCAAACAGCTTGGTACCGGCGTTGTTCTGGCGACCAAATCCAGCGAACCAATCCGCACCCCGACGCAGAATGGTCGGCACCACCGCGATGGATTCCACGTTGTTCACAGTGGTTGGACATCCGTACAGCCCGGCACCCGCCGGGAACGGAGGTTTCATCCGCGGCATGCCCTTTTTGCCCTCAAGGCTTTCAATCAGGGCGGTTTCCTCGCCACAAATATAGGCCCCTGCCCCGTGATGAAGGAAAAGATCGAAATCCCAGCCCGAACCAGCGGCATTTTTGCCAAGAAGCCCCGCGTCATAGGCCTCATCAATCGCAGCCTGCAATGCCTCACGCTCGCGGATGTATTCGCCGCGCAGGTAGATATAGCAGGTATGTGCGTTCATCGCGAAAGAGGCGATCAGACACCCTTCAATCAACGTGTGGGGATCATGGCGCATGATCTCACGGTCCTTGCAGGTGCCGGGCTCGGATTCATCGGCATTCACAACCAGATAGGAAGGGCGACCGTCGCTTTCCTTTGGCATGAACGACCATTTCAGGCCAGTTGGGAAGCCGGCACCGCCGCGTCCGCGCAGCCCGGAATCCTTCATTGTCTGAATGATCCAGTCCCGGCCCTTTTCAATCAGGCCAGCGGTGCCGTCCCAATGCCCGCGGGCTTGCGCGCCTTTCAGCGTGCGTTCGTGCATCCCGTAGATGTTGGTAAAGATCCGGTCCTGATCCTTCAGCATCATTCGTTACCTTCAGCTGTCCTGACGCATGCGCCAGAGTTGAAAAATGTTCACACCCGCATAAATGAATGCCGCCAGAGCGGCAAAATCAAACAGCAGCGCGTGCCGGGCTGTCAAACCCAGCGCGGGGCCAATGAACAGGTTCATGCCAAGCCAGATCACCATCGTCACCGCAATGACGATGCCGATATGTCGGCCCTTTCGGGCTATAGCCTGATCCTTGTCCTTGTCCATCATCCCCCGATGCCCCGATGGGGCACCCGTTTAGTCTTTGTAGGTGCCATCTTCCTTGGCACGTTTGGCAAATTCGGTTTCCTCACTCGCCGCAAGCTTGGCTGCTTGTTCAATCCAGCCATCGCGCTCGATCCGGCCCTTGAACTTCAACCGTGCATCGACCCAGGCGACCTGTTCCGGTGTCCAGGCAGCGATCTGATCATAGTGGAAGAAGCCCAGCTCGTTCAGGGTCTGCTCCAGCTTGGGGCCTACGCCTTTCAACAGTTTCAGGTTATCTGCCTTGCCGTCGCGCGCGCCTGCCAGTGTTTCGGGCTGGTCCTCTTTCGCTGCCTTCGCCTCAGCGGCCTGTTTCGCAGCAGGTTTCGCCGGGGCTGGCGCTTTGGGCGGTTTCGGTGCCGCTTTGGTCGCAGCCGCTTTGCCATCCTTGCCCAACCAAGGGGTCAGGATCGGAACCTCGGTCCCGTCGATGCGTTTGACCGTATCGCCAATACCGGTGGCCAGTTCGACGCTGGCGTTATACCGGGCCTTTCCGGCCTCATAATCGGTCAGACTGGTCAGCCCTTTGAGCGGTTCAGCAGCATAACGTCCGTTTTGTGGGCCCGGCGTCGGAACTTTCCCCGCCACCAGATCATCGAGGATCTTGCCAAAGCTCTCGACGGTCAGGTCTTCGTAGTAATCCTTGCCGATCTGCGCCATCGGCGCATTGGTGCAGGAGCCAAGGCATTCGACCTCTTCCCAACTCAGCTTGCCATCAGCCGACAGTTCGTGCGGTTTCGCCGAGATCTTTTCCTTACAGACCGCAATCAGGTCCTCTGCTCCGCAGATCATGCAGGAGGTCGTACCACAAACCTGAATATGCGCAGCCGACCCAACGGGTTGCAGTTGGAACATGAAGTAAAACGAAGCAACCTCAAGCACACGGATATAGGCCATACCCAGCATGTCGGCGACGGATTCAATCGCCGGACGGCTCAGCCATCCCTCTTGTTCCTGCGCGCGCCACAGAAGCGGAATGACCGCGCTGGCCTGACGGCCTTCGGGGTATTTGGTGATCTGCGCTTCGGCCCATTGCTGGTTGGCAGTGGTGAAGGCAAAGCTATCGGGTTGTTCGGGGTGAAGACGGCGGAGCATTAGCGGTCAATCTCTCCAAATACGACGTCCATGGTGCCGATGATTGCGGCGACGTCGGCCAGTTGGTGGCCCTTGGCAACGTGGTCCATGGCTTGCAGGTGCAGGAAACCCGGCGCGCGCAGTTTGGCGCGGTAGGGTTTGTTGGTGCCGTCGGCGACCAGATAGACGCCGAACTCGCCCTTGGGGGCTTCGACGGCAGCATAGACCTCACCGGCAGGCACGTGGAAGCCTTCGGTATACAGCTTGAAGTGATGGATCAGGCTCTCCATCGAGGTCTTCATGTCCGAGCGTTTCGGTGGAGTGATCTTGCCGCGGGCCAGAACGTCACCGGGACACTCGCGGATTTTGGCGATGGCCTGACGGATGATCAGCAGCGACTGGCGCATTTCCTCCATGCGGACAAGATAGCGGTCATAGCAATCGCCGTTCTTGCCGACGGGAATCTGGAATTCAAACTCATCATAGCACTCGTAGGGCTGCGCGCGACGCAGGTCCCAGGCCAGACCCGATCCACGCACCATCACGCCCGAGAAGCCGTATTTCTGGATGTCATCCTCGGTCACCACGCCGATATCGGCGTTGCGCTGCTTGAAGATGCGGTTTTCGGTCAGCAGCCCGTCAATGTCATCAAGAACGCTTGGGAATTCGTGACTCCAGGCCTCGATATCGTCCAGCAGTTCGGGCGGCAGGTCCTGATGGACACCACCGGGGCGGAAATAAGCGGCGTGCAGGCGGGCGCCACAGGCACGCTCATAAAACACCATCAGCTTTTCGCGTTCTTCAAAACCCCACAGCGGCGGGGTCAGAGCGCCCACATCCATCGCCTGCGTGGTCACGTTCAACAGGTGATTCAGGATGCGTCCGATTTCGGAATACAGCACCCGGATCAGCGAGCCCCGGCGCGGCACCTCGACCCCGGTCAGCTTTTCGATGGCCAGACACCAGGCATGTTCCTGGTTCATCGGTGCCACATAGTCCAGACGGTCGAAATACGGCAGGTTTTGCAGATACGTCCGGCTTTCCATCAGCTTTTCGGTGCCACGATGCAGCAGGCCGATATGCGGGTCGCAACGTTCGACAATCTCGCCGTCCAACTCGAGCACCAGACGCAAAACTCCGTGCGCCGCGGGGTGTTGCGGGCCGAAGTTGATGTTGAAGTTGCGGATCTTCTGCTCGCCGCTCAGCGCGTCCGTGCTGCCGTCATCATATCTTGAGCCGTCCATCAACGCCCTCGTTTCTTCTTTGCTTCGGCCCGAACCCGGACCTTTTCGGCCTCGACCGCCTTGACCGCAGACCCGGCCAGTAGAACCCCAAACGCGCCCAGAATGATCAACTCACCTATCATCTCAGCGGCGCTCCAACTCTTGCAGTTTCAGCCCGACCCACCACAGCAATGCGATCGTGCCAAAGGGAACCAGACACAGCAGGCACCAGTATTTGTTGATCCCGAAGAACGGCAAAATCTTCACCATCGGAATGATGGTCAGCGCAGACAGGATCAGCCACCAGATGCCACCCATTATTCGGTCTCCTGTTTCTCATCCCCTGGCAGAATGTAATTCGCACCTTCCCATGGGGACATGAAATCAAACTGACGGTACTCCTGCACCAGACTGACCGGCTCGTAGACGACGCGTTTCTGCGCCTCGTCATAACGCACCTCGGTGTAGCCCGTGGTCGGGAAATCTTTGCGCAGCGGATGGCCACGGAAGCCATAATCCGTCAGGATGCGCCGCAAGTCTGGATGGCCCGAGAACAGGATGCCGAACATGTCGAACACCTCACGCTCGAACCAGTTGGCCGAGGGGTGGATATCGACTATCGAAGGCACCATGTCATCTTCGCGGATCGAAACCCGCAGACGGATGCGCTGGTTCTGGTACATCGACAGGAAGTGATACACCACGTCGAACCGCTTGGCGCGTTCGGGGTAATCGACGCCGGTGATATCCACCAGTGTCGAGAACTTGCAATTTTGGTCCGACCGCAGGAATTCTACGAATTCCACGAGGTTCGACGGCGCCACATCGACGTTCAGCTCACCATGGGTCACATCCCAGGACAGAACACAATCGGCTCGTTTCAGTTCAAGCTGGGTGCCGAGTTCTTTGAGTGCTTCGCTCATCTACCCTTCCCCTCAGCGTACAATTGTGCCGGTGCGGCGGATTTTGCGTTGTAGCTGTAGCAGACCGTAAAGCAGCGCCTCGGCGGTCGGAGGGCAGCCGGGCACATAGATATCCACCGGAACTACCCGGTCACAGCCACGCACGACAGAATAGGAATAGTGGTAGTAACCACCGCCATTCGCGCAGGACCCCATCGAGATCACATAGCGCGGCTCG
The DNA here is from genome assembly GCF_056531755.1 of Ruegeria sp. L11. Taxonomy (NCBI): domain Bacteria; kingdom Pseudomonadati; phylum Pseudomonadota; class Alphaproteobacteria; order Rhodobacterales; family Roseobacteraceae; genus Ruegeria; species Ruegeria sp. L11. The sequence continues at coordinate 440,243 of NZ_JBQFMI010000002.1, read as the reverse complement.
GGCATCTGGTCGTAAACCTTGCGCAACGCAGGGGCCATCTTGTTGGTCAGCGTGCCGGCCACGATCATCACGTCAGATTGGCGCGGAGAGGCGCGCGGGGCGATGCCGAAACGTTCCGCATCATAGCGCGGCATCGAGGTGTGCATCATTTCAACCGCGCAGCAGGCCAGACCAAAAGTCATCCAGTGCAGCGAACCGGTACGAGCCCAGTTGATGATATCCTCGCTCGAGGTCAGCAGAAAACCTTTGTCCTGCAACTCGGCATTCAGGGCCTGGGTGGCGACTTCCTTGTCGACGCCAGCGGTGTTTGCACCGGTCATCACTCCCATTCCAGGGCCCCTTTCTTCCACTCATAGGCAAAGCCGATGGTCAGCACGGCCAGAAACACCATCATCGACCAGAAGCCGACATCGCTGATATCGCGGAACCCGACGGCCCAGGGAAACAGGAATGCGATCTCAAGATCGAAGATGATGAAGAGAATCGAGACCAGATAGAATCGGACGTCAAATTTCATTCGCGCATCGTCGAAGGCGTTGAAGCCACATTCATATGCGCTGACCTTTTCGGGGTCGGGATTGCGGACAGCCAGTACAACGGCGGCAAGAATCAGGACGATTCCAAGGCCCACGGCAACGGTCAGAAACACCAGAATCGGGAGGTACTCCCGCAGCAGGTCTTCCACGAATAGCTCCTTTCTTGCGCACGCATCTTGTCGGGTGCGCCGTCAATTGGCGTGTTGACTGGACATTCTCTATCCCCGCCGGGTCAGAGGGTCAACCGAACACAGCCCCGTTCACCATCAAACATACGCTTGACAGCGCGGCATAGAATCGCATTTCGCGCGTTTTGCATTGGCTTGCGGAAACTTGGTAAACTTACTTATTCCATGCAGGTTTACGTTTTTCGAAGAACGCCGCGATCCCTTCACGCGCCTCTTCCGTTTCCCAGCGTTCGACCAGTTCGTTGATGGTCTGGTCGATTGTGGCATCATCAATACGAGGTCCCAGAGTTCGAACCAGTGCCTTGGCAGATGCAACCGCCCCCGGCGCGCACGAAAGGTAGGGCCGGACTTCATCTTCTATCGCGGCCGCAAGCTGCTCGGGGGGCACAGCCTTTGCCAGCAACCCCAGATCAACCGCTTCGGGCGCATCGAACAACCGGGCCGACATGAACACACGCCGTGCCCGTGCCTCACCCATACGAGCGATAACATAAGGGCCGATTGTCGCCGGAATCAGCCCCAGCCGGGTCTCGGTCAGTCCCATCTTCAGACTATCTACACCGATGGCAACATCGCACACGGCGGCCATTCCAACACCTCCGCCAAAGGCGTTGCCTTGCAGCGCCCCGATCAGGGGTTTGGGCATTGTGTTCAACGCCTGCAACATCTCGGCCAGCTTGCGCGCTTCGACAAATCGCGTCGCCTTGTCGGCCGCCATCTGGTCCTGCATCCACCCCAGATCACCACCGGCGCAAAACGTCTTTCCCTCAGCGGCCAGAACGACCACCCTGACAGAGCCATCCTGACCCAGTTGCGACGCGGCCTGCGTCAGCTCGGTAATCATTTGACCCGACAGCGCGTTGTGCTTTTCCGCCCGGTCCAGAGTTAACGTGGCAACACCGCGTTCGTCTGCTGAAATCGAGATTGTTTCGAACATGTTAGCCTCTCAACGCCTTGGCCATCTGCGCGGCCTCTTCGACCACATCGATATCCAGACCGGTTTGATAGCCCAACCGGTGCAAATGCGCTGCAACGGTTTCAGTCGCGACATTGCCCGCAGCCCCCGGAGCATACGGGCAACCGCCAAGCCCACCCACTGCCGCATCGAACACGCGCACCCCCAGCGAAAGTGCCGCATCGATATTGTCGATTGCACGCCCATTGGTGTCATGAAAATGCCCGGCAAGTCGCGTCACAGGAACCCTTTCCCGCACCGCCAGAAGCATATGAGCGATCTTGTCTGGCGTGCCTTGCCCGATCGTGTCCCCCAATGACACCTCGTAACAGCCCAACGCAAACAGCCGGTCGGCAACTTCGGCCACTTTCTCGGGCGGGGTCGGGCCGTCATAGGGGCAATCCGTCACGCAAGAGACATAGCCGCGAACCGGAAGGTCGATATGGCGCGCAGCTTCGAGAATCGGCGTGAACCGTTCGATTGACTCGGCGATCGAGGCATTGATGTTTGCCTTGGAAAACCCCTCGGAAGCAGACGCAAAAATGGCAATCTCATCCGCTTTGGCGGCCAGCGCATCCTCGTATCCGCGCATATTCGGCGTCAACGCCGCGTAACGCACTCCGTCCGCGCGGGTAATACCGGCCAGAACCTGCGCCGACCCCGCCATTTGAGGAACCCATTTGGGAGAGACAAAGCTTGCAACTTCGATCCGACGGAACCCGGCGCGGCTAAGGCAATTGATCAGCGCCACCTTGTCGGCAACCGGTATCTCACGTGTTTCGTTTTGTAGCCCGTCGCGCGGTCCAACTTCGTAGATTTCGACCAGATCACCCATGTCAGAACCCCTTATGGCTTGTTCTCATTCCAAATACGGATCGCGCGACCGTGCCACGTCAAACCGCGCGGGTACAGATCACTCTTCTTCCAAACGCACCAAAGCCGCCCCAGCCTCGACCTGCGCGCCATCTTCGACCAGCACCTCGGCCACCACACCATCTCGCGCGGCTAGTAACGAATGCTCCATCTTCATCGCTTCGAGAATAGCCAAACGGTCGCCTTCTTGAACGGTCTGCCTCGCGGTGGCAAAGACTGCCTTGACCAGACCCGGCATCGGCGCCTCAATCACGTTGGTGTCACCCGTCGCGCTGGCATCCCGGTCAAGCGGATCTATAACGTCGAAACTGCGACCATAGTCAGTAAATACGGTCAAAGTTGTTCCGCTGACAGCGACCCGGGGTATCGGTGCGCCGTTCAGCGTCCACTGCCCCGAGATCCGCTCGGCCACGACACGGTGTTCGCCCAGCTGCCAAAGTTGGCGATCCGGCCCGTCGACCTGCACGTCCAGATCAAGAACCTCTCCTTGATCGGACAATTTCACCGCCCGATGCAACAGAGCCCAGAGGGAAAACCCGGTGTCAGGTGTGACATCAACCAAATCCAGCGCGGTCATCGCGGCCGCAACAGCGGTAGCGGCAGACGTCGGCGATTCCTGCACCAACCCGTCAAGATCGCGCCCGATCAGGCCCGTATCCACATCGCCCGAGGCAAATCCATCATGGCGGGTCAGCGCGCCCAGAAAGGCGAGATTCGTAACGGTGCCCGCCACTTCGGTCTCCCGCAGCACTCGGTGCAACGTCTCAAGCGCGACGGCGCGGGTTGGACCGTGCACCACCACTTTGGCAATCATCGGGTCATACCACGGGCTGATGGTGTCACCTGTGCGAACACCACTATCCGCACGGCAATTGGCCGGGAAAACCAGATGAGTGAGCGTTCCCGTCGCGGGTAAAAACCCTTTTGGCACATCTTCGGCATAAAGCCGGGCCTCGAAGGCGTGACCCGAGATCGACAGATCATCCTGTTGCCTGGGAAGGCTCTCTCCTGCTGCAACGCGCAACTGCCATTCGACCAGATCGACGCCGGTGATGGCCTCTGTTACCGGATGTTCCACCTGTAGGCGCGTGTTCATCTCCATGAACCAGAACCTGTCGGGGCGCAGCCCGTCTGAGGCATCGACAATGAACTCAACCGTGCCTGCACCCTTATAACCTATCGCCTCGGCTGCGCGCACGCCCGCCTGCCCCATCGCCTCGCGCATCTCAGCCGTCATACCCGGCGCCGGAGCCTCTTCGATCACCTTCTGATGGCGGCGTTGCAACGAGCAGTCGCGTTCGAACAGATGCACGGCATGTTTACCATCGCCAAACACCTGCACTTCGATATGGCGGGGTTTGGCCACGAATTTCTCGACCAGCACGGCGTCGTTGCCAAAAGCGGTCTTGGCCTCGCCCCGCGCGCTGTCGAGCGCGGCGGCGAAATCCTGAGGCCGTTCAACAAGGCGCATTCCCTTGCCGCCACCGCCCGCAACGGCCTTGATCAGAACCGGATAGCCGATGGCGTCAGCCGCCCCCGCCAGGTGTTCGGGATCCTGATTTTCGCCGTGATAGCCGGGCACCACGGGCACGCCAGCCTGTTCCATCAACACCTTGGCCGCATCCTTGAGGCCCATTTTGCGGATCGCATCCTCTGATGGGCCGATAAAGGTCAAACCCGCGGCCTCGACCGCGTCGACAAAATCGGGGTTCTCTGACAGGAATCCATAGCCGGGATGAATAGCCTGCGCGCCGGTATCCAGCGCAGCCTGAATAATTACATCGCCCTTCAGATAGCTTTCCGCCGGGGCGGGGCCGCCGATATGAATGGCCTCATCCGCCATCTGCACATGCTTGGCCGCCGCGTCCGCATCGGAATAAACAGCCACGCAAGATACGCCCATCTTCTGAGCGGTTTCCATAACGCGGCAAGCAATTTCGCCCCGGTTGGCAATCAGGATTTTGTTGAACATAGCTTACCCCTCAACCGCCAGATCTTCGACAAGTCGAAATCGCTCGCATAGCAGCTCCATCTCCGGATCAAATCCGCCATTGCGTTCGAAATACTGGCGATGCCCCTCTCTCCATCCCTCAAGCGTTTCATTTTCGCCCTCTGCCAACGCGAAATCCTCGGTTACGTCGCAGTATCGGCAGGTCGAGACCTCGACCGTTTCGATCACCAAGGCCGGACGGTCGTCCCATTCCAGCGCAATATCTCTCCGACCGACCACAGGAGTGTCAGGGCTACCTTCGGGATAGTCGCGCAACGCACCGCAGGTTGCCGTTTTCCGCCCTGATCGTACCAGAGCCAGCAGCTCAGCACTCAGCCGGGCATTGTCACCAAACTTGAAAGTCTGGGCACCCGGATAGCGTGCCATGACGTCATTCAATGAAATGTTCATCTTACATCCTGAACACGCCGAAACGTGTCTCCTCTATCGGGGCGTTCAGTGCGGCGCTCAGAGACAAGGCGAGCACATCGCGACTTTTGCGCGGGTCGATGATACCGTCATCCCAGAGACGGGCCGAGGCATAAAGCGGGTGCGATTGCTCTTCGAACATCTCCAACGTCGGACGTTTGAACTCGGCCTCTTCCTCGGCCGACCAGGTGCCGCCCTGTCGTTCGATCCCATCGCGCCTGACGGTGGCCAGAACACCAGCTGCCTGCTCGCCCCCCATCACCGAAATCCGCGAATTCGGCCATGTCCACAGGAACCGCGGCTGATAGGCGCGTCCAGCCATGCCATAGTTCCCGGCCCCGAACGAGCCGCCCACCAGCATCGTGATCTTGGGAACGCTCGTCGTTGCAACTGCCGTCACCATCTTGGCGCCGTGGCGGGCGATCCCCTCGTTCTCGTATTTGCGGCCGACCATGAAGCCGGTGATGTTCTGCAAGAAGACCAGGGGCGTTTTGCGCTGCGAACACAGCTCAACGAAATGCGCGCCCTTTTGCGCGGCCTCCGAGAACAACACCCCATTGTTGGCAATGATCCCGACGGGACACCCTTTGACATGGGCAAAGCCGGTTACCAGTGTCTCGCCAAAGCGGGGTTTGAACTCATCAAACCGAGAGCCATCGACCAGCCGTGCGATCACTTCACGGATGTCATAGGGCGTGCGCAAGTCGGCAGGAACGACACCCAGAATTTCATCCGGATCATAAGCAGGCTCCTCGGGTGCTTCGAACCGTAGGCCGGGCTTCAGCCCGGCACCCCCCAATGACCCGACAGCCCGCCGCGCCAATGCCAGCGCATGTGCATCATCTTCGGCCAGATAATCCGCCACACCCGACAGGCGTGTGTGCACATCGCCGCCACCCAGATCCTCGGCGCTGACAACCTCACCCGTCGCAGCCTTGACCAGCGGCGGCCCGGCCAGAAAGATCGTGCCCTGTTCCTTTACGATGATCGTCACATCGGACATCGCAGGAACATAAGCCCCACCCGCCGTGCATGATCCCATGACAACGGCGATCTGAGGGATACCCTTCGCGCTCATCCGCGCCTGATTGTAGAAAATACGCCCAAAGTGGTCGCGGTCTGGGAACACCTCATCCTGATTGGGCAGGTTCGCGCCGCCGCTGTCGACCAGATAGATGCAGGGCAGATGGTTTTCCTCGGCAATCTCCTGCGCGCGCAGGTGCTTCTTGACGGTCATCGGATAATAGGTGCCGCCCTTCACGGTGGCATCGTTACACACCACCATGACCTCACGCCCCTGGACCCGACCAATGCCCGCGATCACCCCGGCACAGGGTGCTGCATCGCCATACATCCCATGCGCCGCCGTCGCCCCGATTTCAAGGAACGGAGACCCCGGATCAAGCAGGTTCGCCACCCGCCTGCGCGGCAACATCTTGCCTCGGGATTCATGCCGCGCGCGGGATTTCTCGCCCCCGCCCATGCGGGCTGCTTCGGCAGCAGCAGAGATTTGCGCCAGCGCATCGAGATGAGCGGTGCGGTTTGTCTTGAAGCCCTCGGAGCCGGGCATGGCTTTGGATGTGAGTTTCATTTGTAGATATCCACCTTCAATGCCCGATTACTTATGGGCAAGACCACCACTGCGAAGTAAATTATGTAGAAGATTACGCTCTTTGCAGAAGACGAGAGGGGCCAATTGAACAGCCCTTCAGGGTTGTTCAAATTGATACTAATCTCATCCAGTGCCAAGAATGGCAAAGGCAGCGTCATCAGAAAAAGCAATAGTAAGAAATGAAAAACCCCATTCTTGGACTTAACGCGCAGCCAAGCTTCGCAGTTACCACACCTTACAGCTGGCACGTACTCCTCACTGCCAACCATAGTGTTCAAAACACTCAAGGGCTGCGGCACCCCACATTTAGGGCACTTTAACCCTGACAGACGCCGCAGAATCTTATTCATTTCAATTCCCCCGCCGCCCGCGCCTTCAGTTCCTTTCGGATCACCTTCCCCGTCACCGTCATCGGCAGCTCCTCCAGAAACGCCACCTCGCGCGGATACGAATAATGCGCCAGACGGTCTTTGACCCAGTCCTGCAACTCGCGCTCCGTGGCCTCAGCACCCGTCTTCAACACTACATAAGCCTTGACGATCTCGGTCCGCAGCTGGTCAGGTTTTCCGACCACGCCTACCGTCGCCACCGCCGGGTGGGTCAGCAGGCAATCCTCGATCTCAGCTGGGCCAATGCGATACCCGGCGGAGGTAATCACGTCATCGTCCCGACCGACAAATCGCAGATAGTCGCCCTCCCACACGCCGCGGTCGCCGGTGATCAGCCAGTCGCCGCGAAACTTGTCTGCGGTCGCTTCGGGGCGGTTCCAGTATTCCAGCAGCATCGAGGCCGAGCCGTGCCGGATGGCGACGTCGCCCTCGTCCCCGGTCGGGTTTCCGTCCTCATCAATCACCGCAACCTCATGCCCCGGCACCGGTTGGCCGATACAGCCGGGGCGCACAGGGAAATCTTCGGCGCAGGAGGATACGACCATGTTGCACTCGGTCTGGCCGTAAAACTCGTTGATCGTCAGACCAAAGGCCTTCTGTCCCCATGCCAGCATTTCGGCACCCAGCGGTTCACCCCCGGACGCGACCGAGCGCAGACCGGGGATCACCTGATCTGCTGCCTTGAGCATTCGCAGCGCCGTTGGTGGGAAAAAGACGTTCCGCACCCCGCCACGCGCGATGATGTCAGCGCAGGCCTTGGGGGTGAATTTCTCAAGCCGTGCCGCGACAACAGGAATGCCCAGCGCAAGACCCGGCATCAGCACGTCGAACAACCCGCCGATCCACGCCCAATCCGCCGGGGTCCAAAGACAGTCGCCTTCGCGCAAGTGATTATGGCTGATCGAAACGCCTGGCAAATGACCGGTCAGGACCCGGTGTCCATGCAGCGCGCCCTTCGGGCTGCCGGTTGTGCCCGAGGTATAGATCAACACAGCCGGATCGTCAGGGCCGGTCGTGGCGAATGTTACAGCGGGGCCATCTTCGCCAATCACCGATGCAATCAAGGGCGTGGCCAGATCACCCAACAGATCAGCCCCTTCGGCGTCGGTCAGTACAATCCGGGCACCAGCGTCACTGACCCGCGACCGCAGCGCGTCCTGCTTGAACAGTTTGAACAAAGGGACCGACACAGCCCCGATCTTCCAGATCGCCAGATGGGCCGCCGCGCACCATGGCGACTGGCTCAGCAACACTCCGACGCGATCACCGGGTTGCACATGGCGCAATAATGCGCGGGCTATTCCGTCTGTCATTTGCGACAGCTGCGCAAAGCTGATGTGCTGCGGGTCAGGTCCGGTCAAATCGATCAGCGCGACCTGGTCCCCCGCATGCCGCAGGCACTGCTGCGCCATGTTCAGCCTGTCCGGCAGATCCCAGCCTCCATCCGGGCGCAAACCCGGTATGCGCTCAGCGGTTAGCACGGCGAATTTTCCCTATATTTCCTGCGCTTCGCGGTTCAACTGCACCCAACTCCTTCACATAAACTTGATGCAGATCAGAGTGGGCAGTTCCAATCGCTGCAACACCAAGGTCATCAACAGAACCAAAGGCAATACAATGACCAAGAAACTCGCCGCATTGACCCTTTCCACCGCGTTGGTGGCTCTGGCTGCTCCTGCGTTTGCCCAGTCTCAGGGGGATTGGACGCTCGGAATCGGTGTGGGGTACCTGGACCCGAAATCCAACAACGGAACACTGGCCGGCCTGAGCGCCGATATCGACTCGGATACGCGCCCGATCTTCACCGCCGAGTATTTCATCCAGGACAACCTGGGGATCGAGCTGCTGGCCGCGACCCCGTTCAAACATAACGTCACCTTGGGCGGAAGCGTGGACGCTGGCAGCGTCAAGCATCTGCCGCCCACCTTGTCGCTGAACTATCACTTCCCGACCAATAGCGCCTGGAAGCCCTATGTCGGTGCCGGTCTGAACTATACCATCTTCTTTGACGAGCAATCTGCCCTTGGCAACCTCAAGGTCGATGATTCCTTCGGCGTTTCGCTGCAAGCCGGTCTCGACTACATGATCACCGACAAAGGTGCGGTCCGTCTGAATGTACGCTGGTTCGACATCGACTCGGACGTCACGCTGAACGGAGCCGATATTGGCACTGCGAACATCGACCCTTGGCTGGTCGGTATATCCTACGTTCATCGCTTCTGATCCTTTGATCGAAACGCCCCGCTGTAACCTCGTCTGCGGGGCGTCTTCATTCAGCGCATTTCGTTCATCATTTCCCGGCCGATCAGCATCCGTCGAATCTCGCTGGTGCCTGCGCCGATCTCCATCAGCTTGGCGTCCCGGAAGATCCGGCTAACCGGTGCGTCAGACAGAAACCCTGCCCCGCCCAGCGCCTGAACCGCCTGATGCGCCTGAACCATCGCCTGTTCGGATGCGTAAAGACAGCACGCCGCTGCATCCTGCCGGGTGACGTCCCCACGATCACAGGCCTTAGCCACCTCATAGACATAGGCCCGGGCCGAGTTCATCGCGGTATACATGTCGGCAATCTTGCCCTGCATCAGTTGGAAGCTGCCAATCGGTTTGCCGAATTGCTTGCGCTCGGCCAGATACGGCATCACCTCATCCAGACAGGCGGCCATGATGCCGGTGCCGATCCCGGCCAGAACCACGCGCTCATAGTCCAGACCTGACATGAGCACGGCTACGCCCTTGCCCTCTTCACCCAGTACGTTCTCGAACGGCACTTCAACATCTTCAAAGATCAGTTCAGCCGTGTTCGACCCGCGCATCCCCAACTTGTCGAAATGGGGTGAGGTCGAAAAACCCTTCATCTCTTTTTCGATCAGAAATGCGGTAATACCCTTCGATCCGGCATCGGGGTCCGTCTTGGCATAAACCACCAGTGTATCCGCGTCCGGCCCGTTTGTGATCCAGTACTTGTTGCCGTTCAGGCGGTAATGGTCGTTGCGTTTTTCCGCCCGCAGCTTCATCGACACCACGTCCGAACCTGCGGAAGGTTCCGACATTGCCAGCGCGCCTACATGTTCGCCCGAGACCAGGCGCGGCAGGTATTTCTGTTTCTGCTCTTCCGTACCGTTCAGCTTGATCTGGTTCACACACAGGTTGGAATGCGCCCCATAAGACAACGAAACCGAGGCCGAGGCGCGCGCGACCTCTTCGACGGCAATTGTATGCGCCAAATAGGACATGCCCGCACCGCCGTATTCTTCTGGCACGGTGACACCCAATAGCCCAAGCTCTCCCATTTCTTTCCACAGTTCATTCGGAAAGCTGTTCTTGGCATCAATCTCAGCCGCCATCGGCTTGACGCGCTCCTGCGCCCACCGATGTACCATTTCGCGCAGGGCGTTCACATCCTCACCCAGATCAAACTTCATCGTGGCCATGAACATCTGTGTCCTCCCTCCGCATTAATGAACAAGTGTTCAATAAATCTCTAACAGCGAATCTGTCTCCGGTCAATCTTTGTGAAAGCCTGGACCAAAACACAAAACGCCGCCCGGACCGGGCGGCGCTCTCAAGGGTCGAGCGTGCGCTGAAAGCGCACTCTGTTCGGCTAGGATTGATAAACTGCGCCCACTTCGGCTCGGATGATGCGCGCGATAACCCGGCAATCCTCCAGCGAAAAGGTCAGCGGCACACGCATATCCATGATGCCTGCCAGAACACGGTCACTTTCCGGCATCCGTTCGCTTTCGAAATATCTCCAGCTGTCATAGCGCGACGTGAACCCTGTTGGCTCAGCCCCGCCAAACCATTTGATCTCGACCCCACGCGCGGCGCAGCGGCTGATAACGTCCGCTATCCGCTCAGGCGACCAATCCAAAAGCAGGAACTGGATCGAAGACCCGACATAGGTTTCCTCTTCGGGTCGCTCGACTATCGTCAGGCCCGGAGTGCCGCGCAGCCCGGTCTCGATCTCGCGATAGCGCTCGTTCCACCGTTTCACCTGCCGGTCCAGATCCCGCAACTGAGGGCGCAGGATGGCGGCACGCAAATTGTCCATGCGACCGGACACATTGGGTGTGGTGTACTTTATCCGCTCGAACACTTCAGGTCCCGGCGCCGCCAGATGGCGTTCATACAGCATGTATGAGCCCGACAGCATTGTAGCCTTGGCCGCCAGTTCCGCGTCATCAGTAACCAGCAAACCGCCCTCGCCCGAGTTTACGTGCTTATAGGTCTGGCAGGAATAACACCCGACCGCGCCCTGCCGTCCCGACAACTGACCGCGCCAAGCCGCGCCCATCGTGTGTGCGCAATCCTCGATCACGATAACGCCTGCCGCGTCACACATCTGCATCAGACGATCCATGTCGCACAGATGCCCGCGCATATGGCTGAGCATCAGGACACGGGCCTGATCCAGTTTGCCCTCAAGATCCTCCAGATCGATGGTCAGGTTTTCGGAGACGCCGACAAAGATCGCACGCGCCCCGACCGAGGCAATTGATCCCGGCACCGGGGCCAGAGTGAACGCGTTGGTCAGAACCGGGTCGCCCGGCTGCACACCGACGGCCCGCAACGCGGTGGCAAGCGCATACCCGCCAGAGGAAACCGCCAGGCAATACTTGGACCCCATCTGTGCAGCAAATTCCTGCTCTAGCAGGGCCGTTTCCCCCAACTCACCGGGGACCACGTTATAGCGATGCAGCCGCCCGTGACGCAGAACAGCCAGCGCTGCCTCGATAGCGTCGTCTGGAAGGGGTTCCTGCTGTGTGAAATTACCAGTGAATGTTTCCGTCATGGTCTTTTTCTGGATCTCCGACAGGTTCCGGTCAAGGTTTCAGGCTGCCGCACCGATCAGATCAGGCACAAGATCAGGCAAGTCGTCAAAGTGATGCAGCAGGGCTTCGGGCTCCAGCGCTGCCATGTCCTCTCCTGACGGTCCGAAAGTCACCAAAACCGATGGGACCCCTGCCGCTCGGGCGGTATTGCGGTCGGTATCCGAGTCTCCGATCAGCACGCACCAAGCCGGATCCCCCCCGGCCCGTCGCGCAGCCTCGCGCAGAGGGGCCGGGTCCGGCTTGCGCACTGGCAGCGTATCCGCCCCGACCAACGAGGCAAAACGATCCCGCACTCCCATGCGTGTCAGTAACAATTCGGCCAGATGTTCCGGCTTGTTGGTGCAAATGCCGACACCGTAGCCCGCGTTACTCAGCATCTCGACGGCCTGCAACGCTCCCGGATAGAAACTTGTGTGGGTGTCGATATCCTGCGCATAAGCCTCAAGCAGAACCGGGTAATAGGCCTGAACGGTGTCCTCATCGTAAGCTCCGACGCGTTTCAGCCCTTGGGTTAACATCATGCGACCGCCACGCAGCGCGATGCCTGCATCCTGCCCATGAACCAGGACATCACCATACCCCATTTCGCGAAAACAATGGTTCGCCGCTGTCAGCAAATCGCCCGATGTATCCGCCAATGTGCCGTCCAGATCGAAGATGACGGTCCGCATGTTGCCTCCTGTTTCGGCAGGTTTTCGCCGTGTCCTGTTTCAATCGGCAATCTTGTTTGATGGCCGAACAGCTTGCGCCTTTGCCCTCAGCGGATAAAACGGTCGGCAACAAAACACAAAGAGAAAACGATTTCATGACCATTGCCCTTGTCATCCTTGCCGCCGGAAAAGGCACCAGGATGAATTCGGATCTTCCCAAAGTCCTGCATCCCATCGCTCAGGCTCCGATGCTTGTTCACGCGATGCGCGCCGGGTCTGTCCTGTCGCCCGAACGTACGGTGATCGTTACCGGCCACGGGTTCGAGGCTGTAGCAAAGGTTGCTCAGGACGAAGACGAAGATGCCCGGATAGCCGTTCAGGAAGAACAGTTGGGTACGGCCCATGCGGTCGGTCAGGCCAGGACAGCACTGGACGGGTTCGACGGTGATATCGTGGTTCTTTACGGCGACACCCCGTTTTTACAACCCGACACGCTGGAACGGATGGTCGAGGCTCGATCCCGAAATGACCTGGTCATCCTTGGGTTCGATGCGGCTGATCCGGCCCGCTATGGCCGGTTGGTCATGAATGGCGACACGTTGGAACGCATTGTCGAATTCAAAGACGCATCAGATGAAGAGCGCGCCATAACATTTTGCAACTCGGGCCTTTTAGCTTGTAATGCCCAGTTGCTTTTTTCGCTGATTGACGCCGTTGAAAACAACAATGCCTCAGGTGAATACTACCTGACAGACGTAGTTGAGATCGCCCGCAACCGCGGTCTGAACGTAACCGCCGTCGCCTGTGACGAGGCCCAGACGCTGGGCGTGAACTCACGCGCTGATCTGGCCGCCGCCGACGCGGTGTTTCAGGCGCGCGCGCGGGCAGAACTGCTGGATATGGGTGTCACATTGATGGCACCGGATACGGTATACTTGTCCGCAGACACTGTGATTGGGCGTGACACAGTAATCGAACCCAACGTGGTCTTCGGCCCCGGAGTGACCGTCGAAAGCGGTGCAACCATCCGGGCCTTTTCCCATCTGGAAGGGTGCCATGTCAGTCGCGGCGCCATCGTCGGCCCCTACGCGCGGCTGCGTCCGGGCGCAGAATTGGCCGAAAACACGCGGGTCGGCAATTTCGTTGAAATCAAGAATGCCGAAATCGCCGAAGGCGCGAAGGTCAACCACCTCAGCTATATCGGGGACGCATCGGTGGGTGCTGCGACAAATATCGGCGCGGGAACAATCACCTGCAACTATGATGGTGTGATGAAGCACAAGACCAACATAGGTGCGAATGTCTTTATCGGCTCCAACACCATGCTCGTGGCCCCGGTCACGGTGGGCGATGGCGCAATGACAGCGACAGGCACCGTGGTGACCAAAGACGTAGCACCCGAGGCGTTGGCCGTGGCGCGCGCCAAGCAGGAAAACAAACCCGGCTACGCGCGAAAACTGTTTGATATGTTGAAGGCGAAGAAGGCTCGCCGCGATAACGAGGCCTGAGATATGTGTGGAATTGTAGGTGTCTTGGGCCAGCATGAAGCGGCCCCTATTCTGGTAGAAGCCCTGAAACGGCTGGAATATCGCGGCTATGACAGTGCCGGGATTGCAACCGTTAATGACGGTGTCCTGGGTCGTCGGCGTGCGGTCGGCAAACTGGTCAACCTCAGCGATCTGTTGGTGCATGATCCGCTGCCCGGTAAATCCGGCATTGGTCACACCCGATGGGCCACACATGGTGCGCCTTCCGTCAACAACGCGCATCCCCACAAGGCGGGCCCGGTGGCCGTGGTTCACAACGGAATTGTCGAAAACTACCGCGACCTGAGGGCGGAACTGGCCAAACACGGTGTCGCCTTCAAGACCGAAACCGACACTGAAACCGTCGCGCTGATGACGGAACATCACCTCAACACAGGCATGTCCCCTGTCGAGGCCGCTTTCAAGACCATCGACAAGTTGGAAGGTGCCTTCGCCCTTGCATTCCTTTTCGATGGTGAGGATGACCTGATTGTAGCGGCCCGCAAAGGATCACCCCTGGCCATCGGCCACGGCGATGGTGAAATGTATGTGGGCTCGGACGCCATTGCCCTTGCGCCACTAACCAACCAGATCACTTATCTTGAGGAAGGCGACCGCGCAGTTCTGACCCGAACATCGCTGGAAATCCGCAACGAAGCCGGTGAACTGGCCAACCGGGAAAAGCGCAAGATCAAGCTGGATCATGCGCGCGCCGACAAGGGCGAGCACAAGCATTTCATGGCCAAGGAAATCGCTGAGCAGCCTATCGTCGTGGCCGAGGCCATCCGATCCTACCTGCCCACGGGCGGTGATCGAGTGGTGTTCCCCGACGCCGAGCTGGATTTCAGCAAACTGGACCGTCTGACCATGGTCGCCTGCGGCACCGCGTTTTACGCCTGCCTGACCGCGAAATACTGGTTCGAACAACTGGCCAAGATGCCGGTTGAGGTCGATATCGCCAGCGAGTTTCGCTATCGCGAACCTCCGATCACGGGTCGCACACTGGCGCTGTTTGTCAGCCAGTCAGGAGAAACCGCCGACACCCTGGCCGCGCTGCGCTATTGCGAGGGCAAGGCGGACAAGATCGTTTCTGTCGTCAATGTCCCTGAAAGTTCGATTGCTCGGGAAAGCGATATCGCCCTGCCGATCCATGCTGGCGTTGAAATCGGTGTGGCTTCGACCAAAGCCTTCACCTGTCAACTAAGCGTTTTGCTGATGCTCGCGCTCAAGGCGGCGACAGATCGCGGCACCCTGACGGATGAGGAAATCGCCGATCATGCCGCTGCGCTGCGCGGATTGCCGACCGTGCTGAACACGGCACTGGATCAGAACCGGGCGATCCGCAAAGCAGCCCAACGCCTGTCCGAGGCGCGCGACGTTCTGTTCCTGGGCCGAGGCCTGATGTATCCGCTGGCAATGGAAGGGGCGCTGAAGCTCAAGGAAATCAGCTATATCCACGCCGAAGGCTATGCATCGGGCGAGTTGAAACATGGCCCCATCGCCTTGATCGACAAGCATATGCCTGTTGTCGTCATGGCGCCCCGTGACACGGTGTTCGACAAGACCGTGTCAAACATGCAGGAAGTGATGGCGCGCAAGGGCAAAGTGATCCTTGTGTCTGATGATGATGGAATTGACGAGGCCGGAGACGGCGTCTGGAGCACAATCCGGATGCCGCATGTTCACACCAGTCTTGCGCCGATCCTTTATTCGGTTCCCGCACAGTTGCTGGCCTATCACACGGCTGTAGCCAAAGGGACGGATGTGGACCAGCCGCGCAATCTGGCAAAATCAGTGACGGTAGAGTGACCCATGTCCAAACAGTTTCCCCGGCTTGATGACGCGCATCAAAAGTTCATCGAAGATCAGCATATGTTCTTCGTCGGCACCGCCGGGACCGAGGGAAAGGTCAATATCTCGCCCAAAGGTATGGACTCGCTGCGGGTGCTGGGGCCAAACCGCATCGTCTGGATGAACCTGACTGGCAGCGGCAACGAGACGGCGGGGCATCTGATGCAGGTCAACAGGATGACACTGATGTGGTGCTCCTTCACCACGCGCCCACTGATCCTGCGCACATATGGCACTGCCCGCACTCTGCACGTCGGAGATGAGGGCTGGGATGAACTGGCCAATCTTTTCCCCAACCACCGCAGCGCCCGGCAGATCTACGACCAGTCGATCGAAATGGTTCAGACCTCTTGCGGGTATGCAGTGCCGTTCATGGCATTCCAGTCCGACCGCGACACGATGCAGAAATGGGTCGATGGCAAAACGGACGGCGACATCCGGTCTTATTGGGCCGAAAAGAACAGCCAGACGATTGACGGCGAACCAACAGGTGTTCCGGTCTGACCCCGATGCTGACCCCTTTTCTTGATCAGATCAAAGCCCATGCCGACCCCGAACGTGCGGGTCAGATGGCCAGTTATCACAAGGCGGATCGCGTCTATCTGGGTGTTGCCAATCCGGTTCTCAACGATCTGACCAAAACATGGCGGCAAGAGCTGGATGTGAACAAACGCGTTACGCTGGCCAAGGCGCTGTGGCAAACCGATATCCACGAAGCGCGCCTTGCCGCGGCCAAGGTTCTGACCCAGGCCCGCATCCGGCCCGACGATCAGGTTTGGGACCTGCTTCAAAGCTGGCTACCGGATTTTGACGCCTGGGCCGTCGCCGATCATGCCTGCATGGCGATGCAAAAACGACTGATGGCCGACCCCGAGAGACTGATTGTCGTCGAACAGTGGACTCAGTCCGATCACATGTGGACCCGGCGCGCGGCCCTTGTCGCAACACTGCCCTGGACCAAACAGAACCACCCCAAGCCCGAAGACCTGCAACGTCGCGACTGTATCCTCGGCTGGGCCGCCGGATATGTCCCTGACCGCGACTGGTTTATTCAGAAATCAATCGCCTGGTGGCTGCGGGAACTGTCCAAACACGACCCCGAACGCGTGATCGCGTTTTTGGACAGACATGGTGGTGCCATGAAGCCGTTTGCCCGCCGCGAAGCAGCCAAATACCTGAAAAGTCAGTCGGCATAAACCGCGACTTCGACCAGTTCGTCCAATGGCACCAGAAGGGCCCGCATGGCATCCAGCGACAAGCGACTGCCGCTACTTTCCGGGCCTGCGGCAGGAACCAGAGTGATATAGGCCTGCGCGCCGGTTCTGGGCACAACAACCCGCGCCGTTACCTCGCTATCGACCAGCGGCGTCTGCATCCAGCGTCCTGGCGTGGTCGGATCACCAAGCCCGGCAATGGTTGTTTTGGCCCCGACCCAACTGGGGCGTGCCGCAACCGGTTCGGGCTGAAGAACCTCCTCAGCGACAACCGGCGCAGTTTCGACATCCGATACGGCCTCAGCCGCCTCACCCCCGGACCCGAATACACGTTCCGTCGTTGCCCGGACAGTGTCGCACCCGGTCAAAACAACGCATAGAAATACAAATGTCTTTTTCATGCCCGGAAACTACAATCCCATGCTGGCGTGATCCAGTGCAAAGCGCAGTTCGCACTTGTCGCAGGCAGGTTACAGCTTTACCTATGTCGCATGTCTGCTCCGCTCATCGACCCGTTTGCCCGCGCCATCACATATCTCCGCGTCTCCGTTACGGACCGCTGTGATTTTCGTTGCGTCTACTGCATGTCCGAAAACATGACCTTTCTGCCCAAGAAAGACCTTCTTACGCTGGAAGAGCTGGATCGCATGTGCTCGACCTTTGTAAGAATGGGCGTCGAGAAATTGCGCATTACCGGCGGTGAGCCATTGGTTCGTCGCAATATCATGACTTTCTTCAACGCCATGACTCGCCACTTGGACAGCGGTGCGTTGAAAGAGCTGACGCTGACGACAAACGGTTCGCAATTGCATCGCTTTTCCGAAGATCTTTATGCCGCCGGTGTGCGCCGTGTGAATGTATCCCTGGATACTCTGGATGACGACAAATTTGCTAAAGTCACACGCTGGGGCCGCCTCAAACAGGTACTGAACGGCATCGACGCGGCGCAAAAGGCAGGGCTGCGGATCAAGATCAACGCTGTTGCGCTCAAGGGGTTCAACGAACCCGAATTGCCCAAGATCACTGAATGGTGCGCCGAGCGCGACATGGACCTGACCTGGATCGAGGTCATGCCGATGGGCGATATCGGCAACGAGGATCGCCTGGACCAGTACTGGTCGCTCAAGGACGTGCGCAAAGAGTACGAAAACCATTACACAATCACGGATCTGGCCGAACGCACTGGCGGCCCGGCCCGCTATATCAGGCTGGAAGAAACCGGTCAGAAGATCGGCTTCATCACGCCCCTGTCCCACAATTTCTGCGAAAGCTGCAACCGCGTGCGCCTGACCTGTACTGGCGAGCTTTATTTGTGTCTTGGGCAGGAGGACATGGCGGATCTGCGCGGCGCATTGCGGAATCACCCCGATACAGAACAGCCGCTTGAAGATGCCATCCGCGCGGCGATCAACCTGAAACCAAAAGGTCACGACTTCGACTATTCCCGCCAGTCCGTCGATGGCCGGATGAGCCGCCATATGAGCCATACAGGCGGCTGATACATGCCGGATCACCAAGACCGACCCACAGCGCTGTACTACCTGTACTGCGCCCTGATCTCTCTGGCCGCACCTCTGGTCTGGAGAACCGTCCGAAAGAAACTTGAGGCTGCGGGCGTAGCAGCCAACCGCCAGCACGAGCGTCTTGGCCATGCCAGTCAGCCCCGCCCCGCAGGGCAGTTGATCTGGTTCCACGCCGCCAGCGTCGGCGAAAGCCTGTCGGTCCTCACTCTGATCAATCGGCTGGGCACCTGCCTTCCCAAATCCGAGTTTCTGATCACCTCAGGCACGCCAACCTCAGCGGCCCTGATCGAAAAGCGCTTGCCGCCCCGCACCCGGCACCAGTACCCGCCGCTTGACACAGCCAACTCGGTCCAACGCTTTCTGGACCATTGGCAACCCGATGCCGGGATCTTCGTCGAAAGCGAGATCTGGCCGCGGCTGATTGTCGAAAGCGCGGCG
This sequence comes from Ruegeria sp. L11, assembly GCF_056531755.1. Lineage (NCBI taxonomy): Bacteria > Pseudomonadati > Pseudomonadota > Alphaproteobacteria > Rhodobacterales > Roseobacteraceae > Ruegeria > Ruegeria sp. L11. Next base: position 421,237 of record NZ_JBQFMI010000002.1, on the reverse strand, counting down.
CGCGACATTCCGCTGGCTCTGCTGAATGCACGATTGTCGGACAAATCTGTCGCCGGATGGAAGAAGCGCCCTAAAACAGCAAGGTTTATCCTGAATAAATTTCGCCTGTTCCTGACGCAAAACGACAAAACAGCTTCCAACCTGATTGCCATGGGCGCCCCTGCCCAACGCGTGCAGCCGGGTACCAACCTCAAGGCCATGTCCGACCCTTTGCCTGTGGACCAGAATACGCTGGACGACATTCGCGCGCAATTAGCTGCCAGACCGGTCTGGATCGCCAGTTCCACCCATGCCGGAGAAGAAGACAGCGTTCTGGCAGCCCACAAAGCATTGTTGCAGCATTGGCCCGACCTTCTGCTGCTACTGATCCCACGCCACCCCGAACGACGCGGTGAGGTCGCAGATCTTCTGAACAACGCGGGGCTCAAGGCGTCCTTCCGGTCAAAAAACGCACCGATCACAGATACGACGCAGGTGTATGTTGCCGACACACTGGGCGAAACCGGAACCTGGTACGCGCTTTGCCCGATCGTTTTCCTTGGGGGGTCACTGAAAGAAATTGGCGGACACAACCCATTTGAACCGGCACAGGTCGGGGCCGCCGTGATCACCGGCCCGGGGTATTTCAACTTTGCAGAAACCTTTGCCCCGCTGATCGACGCCAAGGGCGCTGTCGAGGTCCAGACATCCGCTGACCTCTCTGAGGCCGTTTCACATTGGTTGTCGGACCAGAATGCCCTTCAAGCGGCCCGAAGGGCTGCACAATCCTGCGTCAATACGCAATCGACCGCCTTGGATGCCGTCGTCGAAACCCTCTGCACGGTGCTTGATCTGCAAGCAGAGGATCCCGCTTCATCTGGCTAGAAATATCCCGGGGGTGTGGGGGCAGAGCCCCCACCCTCTCCATCAGGCAGCTGGCATCCGCTGTTCGACAATCTCCGCCCACCAGCTGCATCCGGCCGGAATGGCTTCGTCGTTGAAATTGTATTCCGGGTGATGAACCATTGCGGTGTCACCGTTGCCCACAAGAATATAAGCGCCTGGGCGTTCCTCCAGCATGAAGGCAAAATCTTCGCCCCCCATGACCAAAGGTGCCTCGTCGCAATCACCGGACACCGACCGGGCCACGTCCGCCGCAAACTCTGTTTGCTCGTCGCTGTTCACCATCACCGGATATCCACGAATGTAGGTCACGTCAGCGGTGCCGCCAAACGTGGCCGCAACACCGTTGCAAATCTCGTTGATCCGCTTTTCAGCCAGATCCCGCATGCCCTTGCTCATGGTGCGCACCGTGCCTTTGATCTGCACGGTCTGAGGGATCACATTGAATGCCTTGGATGACGTCTCGAACGATGTCACTGACACCACAACCTGATCAATCGGGTCGGCATTGCGCGAAGAAATCGTTTGCAACGTAAGGACAGCCTGCGCTGCCAGAACTGTGGTATCCACGGTCTCATGCGGTTTGGCCGCATGTCCGCCGCGACCCTCAAAGGTGATGTCGAACTGATCGGTTGCCGCAAAGAACGACCCCGGTCGGATTGCGAACTTGCCGACAGGCTGTCCCGGCCAGTTATGCATGCCGTAGACTTCCTGAATGTTCCAGCGGTCCATCATGCCGTCTTCGCACATTTCGCGGCCCCCGCCGCCCCCTTCCTCAGCAGGTTGGAAGATCACGACAACGGTGCCGTCAAAGTTGCGGGTTTCCGACAGGTACTTTGCCGCCCCCAGCAGCATCGCGGTGTGCCCATCATGGCCACAGGCATGCATCGCACCCGGCGTTTTCGAGGCATAGTCCAGCCCCGTTGCCTCATGTATCGGCAACGCATCCATATCTGCGCGCAGGCCGATCACCTTTCCCTTGCTGTCCGACTTGCCTTTGATCACCCCCACAACGCCGGTACGTCCGATACCGGTCACAACCTCATCGCATCCGAACTCCTTCAGCTTCTCGGCCACCTTCGCGCTGGTGCGGTGGGTCTCAAACAGGATCTCTGGATTCTCGTGCAAATCCCTTCGCCATTCTGTGATTTCATTCTGCAATTCGGCAAAGCGATTCTTAACTGGCATGTCTTTTCTCTCTCCTGATTCAGGTCAAGCCGCCGGCATCCGGCGCTCGACCATTTCCGCAAACCACGAGCACCCAATGGGGATGATCTCGTCATTGAAATTGTATTCGGGGTGATGCAGCCCGGCACTGTCACCGTTGCCCAAAACGATGAATGCCCCGGGCCTCTCTTCCAGCATGAACGAGAAATCCTCGCCCCCCATCACCATCGGCGCTTCAATGCAACTGCCCCCAACCGACACCGCAGCCTCTGCTGCATATCCCGTCTGGGCTTCGGCATTGATCGTCACCGGAACACCGCGCGTATAGGTGAGGTTCACGGACCCGCCAAATGTTGCAGCGGTCCCTTCCGAGACTTCCTTCAGCCGTTGTTCGATCAGGTCGCGCAACTCGTTGGAATGGGTCCGAACGGTGCCGCGTATCCGCGCCGATTGCGGGATCACGTTGAACGCTTTCGAAGATGTCTCGACCGAGGTCACAGACAGCACGGCCTGCAAAATCGGATCCGCGTTGCGCGACACGATCGTCTGCAACGCCACGATCAGCTGCGACAGCATCACCGTTGTATCAATCGTCTGATGAGGTTTTGCCGCGTGGCCGCCGCGCCCTTCAAGTTGGATGTCAAACTCGTCCGCCGCTGCCAGCAACGGGCCTGAGCGAATGGCAAACTGCCCGGTGGGAACACCCGGCACATTGTGCATCGCATAGATTTCCTGAATGCCGAACCGATCCATCAGACCGTCCTTGCACATGGCCTCGGCGCCATTCCCACCCTCTTCGGCAGGCTGAAAGATCACAATTGCCGTGCCATCAAAGTTGCGGGTTTCCGCCAGATACTTGGCGGCCCCCAAAACCATCGCAGTATGCCCGTCATGACCACAGGCATGCATCGCATTCGGTATTTCTGAGGCATAGTCCAACCCGGTTTGTTCCTGCATCGGCAGGGCATCCATATCGGCGCGCAAGCCAATCACACGGCCCCGCGTGTCGCTTTTGCCGCGAATGACCCCGACGACACCGGTGCGACCGATGCCGGTCACGACCTCGTCGCAACCAAACTCGTTCAGCTTTTCCGCAACCAGCGCACTGGTGCGGTGGGTGTCGTACAGAATTTCCGGGTGTTGGTGAATGTCACGCCGCCAACCGGTGATCTCATCATGCATCTCTGCGAGACGGTTCTTGATCGGCATGTCATTCTCCCTGTTTCATGCGACAGGCAATCGTCGTTCCACAAGCTCGGCAAACCAGCTGCAACCGGCGGGGATCGCGTCGTCGTCAAAGTTGTATTGCGGGTGATGGCACATGGCCGTATCCCCGTTCCCGATAAAGATGTACGCGCCGGGGCGTTCTTCAAGCATATAGGCAAAATCTTCGGACGGCATGATCGGGTCCGTGCTGTCGTTGACCTTGCCCGCAACCGCAGCTGCCGCCTCGGCGGCATAGCCTGTTTCGGCCTCGGAATTCACTGTCACCGGGTATCCTGGTGTCCAGATAACCTCCGCCTTCGCGCCAAAGGCCGAGGCCGTATCCTCGGCGATCCGGCGCACGCGTTCTTCGGCGATTGTGCGATACTCGGGGTCAAGTGTCCGCACGGTTCCCTGCAAACGAACCGTATGAGCGATCACGTTTGACGCAACACTGTCAGTCACAAACGTACCAACGGTGAGGACAACTCGCTTGATCGGGTCAACGGTCCGGGACACCACCGATTGCAAGGCAACAACGATGTGCGAGGCCACCAGTGTCGTATCCACCGCCTCATGCGGCGCAGCGGCGTGTCCGCCCTTGCCAGTGACGGTGATTTCAAACTCATCGGACGAGGCCAGCAACGCGCCGGGGCGAATTGCGAACTCTCCCACCGGAAGACCGGGCATATTGTGCATGCCATAGACCTCGTGAATGCCCCAGCGGTCCATCAACCCGTCCTGACACATGGCCAGACCGCCGGCCCCGCCTTCCTCGGCAGGCTGGAAGATCAGAACCACGGTGCCATCGAAATTGCGCGTTTCGGAAAGGTACTGCGCGGCCCCAAGCAGCATCGAAGTATGCCCGTCATGTCCACAGGCGTGCATCTTGCCCGACACGGTCGAGGCATAGTCCAGCCCTGTCGCCTCTTCAATCGGAAGCGCGTCCATGTCTGCACGCAGGCCGATGACGCGCCCCTGCGTATCCGTGCGCCCTTTGATCACCCCGACAACGCCCGTTTTGCCAACGCCCGGAGTGATCTCGTCCACTCCGAATTCTTTCAGACGGGCAGCGACAAACGCCGCAGTTTCATGGACGTCATACATCAGCTCCGGATGGGCGTGCAGGTGGCGACGCCATTCGGTGATCTCGCCGTGCATTTCCGCAAGTCTGTTTTTTACGGGCATCTCAAGACCTTTCTCTCAACCGCTGGCACCATTTTTGACCGGGCTAGGCGCATAGTTTTTCAACCAATCTCTGCATGAATTTATGACCGGCTTCGAATTGTTCAATCGTAATGAACTCATTCGGCTGATGGGCCTGCGCTATGTCTCCGGGTCCGCATATCACGGCAGAATACCCGGCCTCCTGAAATTGACCTGCCTCGGTCCCGTAACTGACCACATGGCTTGCGTTGTCTCCGGTCAGGGCGCGTACCAGTGCTTCGGCTTCACCATCCTCTTCCGGGATCAACCCCGGAATCGCGAAATTTTCAGTCAGTTCGATGCGGGTATCCGGGTGAACGGCCTGCATCTGAGCCTCAACTTGCCGAACCTGTTCGAAATAGGCATCGCGCCATTGGGCCTGCGTTTCATCGGGCACAGTCCGGAAATCCATCATGAACCGGCAGTCTTTGGCGGTAATGTTATGGGCCGTTCCGCCTTCAATCATACCGACATGGCAGGTTGTCCAGGGTGGATCGAACACGGCAGCAACGGTACTGGGTTGCGCCGCCATGTTTCGCGCGTTCTGTTGGTTGGCCCAGTCGATCAACGGGGCCGCCGCCATGATGGCGTTGACGCCTGTGTGCATGATCGAGCTGTGAACTTCGAACCCGACCATATGGGTGTCAAAGCCGAACCCACCCTTGTGACCCGTCACCGCCTGCATCATCGATGGTTCGCCCACAACCACCGCCGAGCCTTTGGGAAGAACGCCCTGCATCGCCTCGATCATCGGCGGCGCCCCGGTACACCCGACTTCCTCATCAAAACTCAGCGCAAGTTGGAGCGGTCGTTTCACACGTGCGTAATGCGCCTCGACCAGCGCCCAGATGGCAAGCGCATCAAATCCCTTCATGTCACAGGTGCCGCGCCCGAAATATTTGCCGTCCTCCTCGGTCACGGTGAAGGGGTCGGTGTCCCAGGGTTGCCCGTCAACCGGTACGACATCCGTGTGCCCGGACAGCACAACTGCGCCTTCTTCCAAAGGGCCAACATGCGCAAAGATCGCCGCCTTATGCGGCTGATCCGGATCAGGCCAGCGGTGCGACGTGATCCCATGGCTTTGCAGGTATTCTTCCACCCAGTCGACCAACGGCAGGTTGGTGTCACGACTCACGGTTGGGAATGAGATCAGCTTGGTCATGATCTCAAGCGGCGTCAGGCGCTTGGCCATCGTGTCAGTACCCACTGTCTGTGGTCAGGATAAAGTGACCCGGTTCAACCTCTTGATATTGCGAGGGTTCCGGTTTGTAGTCGACAGGGTGGATCGGTGACGGGATCGGTTTGAAGTTCAGGTCTTTTTCAGTCTTTCGCTTGTTTGGGTCAGCAATTGGAACTGCCTTCATCAACGCCTGCGTATAGGGGTGTTGCGGGTTTTCAAACACACGTGCACGCGGGCCCAGTTCCACAATGCGGCCCAGATACATAACGCCGACATAGTGGCTGACACGTTCAACCACGGCCATGTCATGACTGATGAACAGATAGGACAGCCCCAGATCGGACTGCAGCTCCATCATCAGGTTCAGAACCTGCGCCTGAACCGACACGTCGAGGGCCGAGACCGCCTCATCCGCGATGATCAGCTTGGGGTTCAGGGCCAGTGCGCGGGCAATCGCGATCCGCTGACGCTGTCCCCCGGACATTTCATGCGGGAAACGACGCATGAAGCTGCGCGGCAGCTGCACCTTGTCGAACAATTGCGCGACGCGGTCCTGCAATTCGGATCCCGACGCCACGCCATAGTTGCGCATCGGCTCGGCAACCTGATCGACCAGCTGCATCTGTGGGTTCAGCGAGGCGAACGGGTCCTGAAAGATCATCTGCATGTCCAGCCGCGCCTTGCGCAGGCCGGACGGGTCCAGCTTCATGATATCGACACCGTCCAGATTGACCTCGCCCGCCATCGGCTCGACCAGCCGCAGGATCGAACGCCCGGCCGAGGACTTTCCGCACCCGGATTCGCCCACAAGGCTGAGTGTCTGACCTTTGTTCAGTGTGAATGACACATCCTCGACCGCATGAACGTTCGAGATCGTGCGCCGCAGAAGACCACCTTTGACCGGGAACCGCGTGGTCAGGTTCTTTACGGTCAACAAAACTTCTTCGGTTCCGGGAATGGGCGCAATTTTCTGCCCCTCGACACCCAGCAACTTCATCGGTTCAGGTGCCGACTTGCCCTGCATTTCACCCAGCTTCGGTACTGCGGCCAAAAGGGCCTTGGTGTAATCATGCTGCGGGTTTTCAAAGATTTCCTTGACGGTCCCCTCTTCGACCTTGTTGCCGCGATACATGACAACAACACGGTCAGCCATCTGGGCAACCACGGCCATGTCGTGGGTGATGAACATCACCGCAGTTCCGGTTTCGCGCTTGAGGCGATCCATCAGGGCCAGGATCTCGGCCTGAATGGTCACGTCCAGCGCTGTGGTTGGTTCATCGGCGATCAGCAGGCGGGGTTCGCAGGCCATGGCCATCGCGATGACGACACGCTGGCGCATCCCGCCCGACAGCTCGTGCGGGTATTGTTTCAGACGACGCTCGGGCTCGGGGATGCGAACCTGGCGCAGCAACTCAAGCGCCCGGTCCTCGGCCTGTGCCTTTGACATCTGCTTGTGGATGCGCAGACCTTCGGTCAACTGGCGACCAACGGTAAAAACCGGATTAAGCGCCGTCATCGGCTCCTGAAAAATCATCCCGATCTCGTTGCCGCGAATCTGTTTCATCAGATCCGGATCGGCTTTGGACAGGTCCATCTCGCCCCCATCGCGGCGATCAAACAGAAGTTCACCACCCGCGATTTCACCCCCACCGAACTCGACCAACCGCATCAGCGACAGCGACGACACCGATTTTCCAGACCCCGATTCGCCAACGATACAAACGGTTTCACCCGGTTTGACCTCGAACGAGACATCCTCAACACCGACAACGGGGCCATCCTTCGTCTGAAACTCCACCCGCAGTTTTTTAATCTGTGCAATAGGCTGATCCAGCACGCGCGCGCTCCCTTGACGACGGTATTCTTTTTCTGAATTCCGAACGCTAAGGCGGGCCGCCGGGAAAAGTCAAACCCATTACACATTTTCGCGACGGCACTACTTGCATTTTTCTCAGGTTCTGTTTCGATACGCCATGTAACCGACCTGGGGAGGCGGCGCAGACCGAAATCGTTAGCGCTATTATCTTTGTTGATCAGAACCTTACCTTGGGGCGGCAACGCCAAACCCGCAGGCCTTGCGGAGATAATCGAGACACGAACGTGTCCAACTTGGGAGTAACTTATGAAAATCAAAACCCTTTTGCTTGGTGCGATTGCAAGCACGGCGATGGCCCCTGTGGCTATGGCCGAGCGTGGATCGGACGGCAATGTCAGCATCATTTACTGGCAGGCTCCGTCGATCCTGAACCCGTACCTGTCCTCGGGCACCAAAGATATCGAATCGGCTTCGTTGGTGATTGAACCGCTCGGTCGCTATGACCAAGACGGGAATCTGGTAGCCTATCTCGCCGAGGATATCCCGACCGTGGAAAACGGTGGTGTTTCGTCGGATCTGAAATCGATCACGTGGAAGCTGAAATCCGGTTTGGTCTGGTCCGATGGGTCGCCCGTGACGTCGGCCGACGTAAAGTTCACCGCAGATTATTGCATGCATCCGGAAGGTGGTTGCGCCCAGCTTGCCAAGTTTGAAGGCGTCGAAAGCGTCGAGGCAATCGACGATCTGACCATCAAGGTCAACTTTGCCGAACCAAAGCCGAACCCCTACGGCCCATTCATGGGTGGCCAGTCGCCAATTATCCAGATGGCCCAGTTTCAGAACTGCATGGGCTCCAAGGCGCCTGAATGTACAGATCAAAACTTTGGTCCGATCGGAACCGGCCCGTTTGTGGTAGACGAATTCAAGCCAAACGACGTGATCACCATGTCGGCCAACCCGAACTATCGTGACCCGAACAAGCCCGCTTTTGCCACGCTGACCTTTAAAGGTGGCGGTGATGCGACAGCGGCTGGCCGTGCTGTGATGGAAACCGGCGAATTCGACTATGCGTGGAACCTGCAACTGGCGCCCGAAGTCATCGAGCAGATGAAGGAAGGCGGCAAGGGTACTCCGATCGCGGCGTTCGGAACCTTGGTCGAACGGATCGAAATGAACATGACAGATCCGTCCCCCAGCCTGCCTGAAGGCGAACGTTCAACCGCCAAACATCCGCACCCGGCCTTGTCGGAGCTGGCGGTTCGCAAGGCACTGTCGATGGCAATCGACCGTGATCTGCTGGTTGAGATTGGCTACGGTCAAGCCGGTCGCCCGACCTGCAACCTGGTACCGGCCCCGGCATTGTACGCAAGCGACAACACCGAGTGTCTGACGCAGGACATCGACGGCGCGAACCAGATGCTGGATGAAGCCGGTTGGGTGAAAGGTGCTGACGGTGTCCGCGCCAAGGATGGTGTAAGACTGTCGCTGGTCTATCAAACCTCGACCAACGCTGTTCGTCAGGACTTCCAGGCGCTGATTAAGGAATGGTGGAGCCAGATCGGTGTTGAAACCGAGTTGCGCAACATCAACGCGTCGGTCTTTTTCGGCGGTGACCCGGGCAGCCCGGACACGTTCCAGCGTTTCTATGCAGACGTTGAAATGTACGCCAACAACTTCGATGGCACCGATCCGGAAAGCTATCTTGCGCAGCACACCTGTGACAAGGCACCCAAACCGGAAAGCCAGTGGCAGGGTGAGAACATCAACCGCTACTGTGATGCCGAGTATGACAAGTTGGTGGCCGAACTGGGCCGCACTGGCGAGCTTGAAAAGCGTGGCGAAATTGCCCGTAAACTCAACGATATGCTGACCAAGGACAGCTATGTCGTGGTTCCGCTGGTTGATCGTGGACGGGTCTCTGCACATTCCAACACATTGGGTGGCGTAATCCTGAACACTTGGGACAGCGAGCTTTGGAACGTTGCGGACTGGTACCGCAAGACCGGCTCCTAAGCGTTAAACCTGCCAAGCCGCGCCCCGATCTTCGGGGCGCGGTCATTTGCAGGCCGCTCCAACAAGAAGACGCATCAACAAAGGCGCCTTTGAATGCTCAACTTTACAATCAGACGACTGGTGTTGGCGGTGCCCACATTGCTGTTCATCAGCCTCGTCATTTTCCTGCTGCTCGAGCTTGCCCCTGGCGACCCGATGGCACAGGTTCCACTCACCGTTCCCCCGGAAGTCAAAGAGAAGATGCGCGAGGCGCTTGGCCTCGGCCAACCGATGCATATCCGATTCTGGAAATGGATTGTGCAGTTCTTCTGGATAGAACCGCAGGTATTGGTCGATTCTGTATTCGGTACAACCTTCTCCGAAGGCGACCTGCGCGTGATTTCATGGCAGACCCGCTCGCCGGTCATGGACATCGTCGTTCAGCGTATCCCGCAGACCTTGTGGGTTGTCGGCACCGCCTATGTGGTCGCCATCCTGATCGCGCTGCCCATCGGCATCTACTCGGCTTACCGCCAATATTCCTGGTTCGACCAGATGGGTACCTTCGTCTCGATGGTCGGCTTCTCGGTCCCGCCGTTTTTCTCGGGCGTGCTGGTGATCGTGATCTTTTCGGTTCAGTTGGGCTGGTTTCCGTCGATCTATGACACAACGCTGGTGGTCAACAGCTGGGACAGCTTTGTTGTACAGCTCAAACAGATGATCATGCCGGTCATGGTTCTGGCCTTGCAGATCACCGCGCAGCTCAGCCGGTTCATGCGCGCGTCCATGCTGGATAACCTCAATCAGGATTACGTTCGCACCGCCCGCGCCAAGGGTCTCAGCGAATATACCGTGGTCATGGTTCACGTCCTGCGAAACTCGATGATCCCGGTGGTCACCGTGATCGCGCTGGGTATTCCGTCCATCTTTGGTGGCGCCATCATCACCGAGCAGGTGTTCAAGGTGAACGGAATCGGGCAGTTGCTGATCGGCGCGATTCAGGCCAATGATCTGCCGATGGTGCAAACCCTGACCTTTATTTTCGCCGTACTGATCGTGTTGTTCAACCTGATCGCTGACGTACTTTATGGCATTCTGGACCCGAGGATTCGATATGACTGATCATGATCGTACCGATACGCTGGTCCCGGACGAAGGACTTGCACCAGCTTCAACCGCCTTGCCGACAGCCGACGTGATGGAAGAACTGGCCACCCCTCCCCGCAGCCAATGGCGCGATGTTTGGGATCAGTTCAAGACCCACAAAGGCGCAATGGTCGGGGCGATCCTGTTTATCATCATCGTTGCCGGTGTCTATCTGGGCCCGTATCTGTGGAGCATTGATCCAACCCAGATCGATATCCGGTCGCGCAATCAGGGGCCCAGTTGGGCGCATCCCTTTGGCACCGACCAATTGGGTCGCGACATTCTTGCGCGCATGATGTCGGGTGGTCAAACCTCAGTCTCGGTTGGCATAACCGCAATGTTGCTGGCGCTGTTTCTGGGTTCGTTCATCGGCGTTCTGGCGGGATTCTTCAGGCGGCTCGATGGGCCGCTGATGCGCCTGACCGACCTGTTTCTGGCCCTGCCCCTGCTGCCTTTGCTGCTGGTCATGATGCTTCTGTTCCGCGAGCCCCTGTCAGCGGCTTTCGGGCTGGAGCGCGGGATCTTCATCCTGATCGTCTGCGCCATCGGCATCACCTCATGGATGCCGACTGCACGGATCGTGCGCGGTGACGTCCTGGCCATCAAGGAACGTGAATTCGTTCTGGCCGCACGCTCCATCGGCACCAGCAACAGCCAGATCATCACGCGGCATATCCTGCCGAACGTTCTTTCGCCGATCATGGTGTCGGCAACACTGGGGATTGCCACAGCGATCATCACCGAAAGCGCGCTGTCCTTCCTTGGGCTGGGCTTCCCGCCCGACTTCCCGACATGGGGCCGCCTGTTGTTTGATGGTGTCGACTATCTTCAGCAATACCCCGAGCGTGTATTCTGGCCCGGTCTGGCAATCTCGCTGACTGTTCTGAGCGTCAACTATCTGGGTGATGGTCTGCGCGACGCGCTGGATCCCCGCATTCGCGGACGCTGAAACAAGTTAGTCGGCGCGCTTCAGCGCGCCGGCCAACAGCACGATCAGAACGGCCAATGGCAACAGCACGGCGAACGCCAGACGCAGGCCGAACAGTTCCGCCAAAAATCCGATCAGCGGCGGCCCAATCAACAGCCCGCCATATCCCAGCGTAGCTACACTCGCGATGGCTTGCCCCGGCGGCACATGCGGATCGCTGGCTGCACGGCTGAACGCCAGCGGCATGATCACCGCATACCCTATACCCATCAGCGCAAACCCCGCCAATGCGGGCAAGGGCACGACCGAAGAAACCACAACGAAAACGCCCAGTGCCGCGCAGATCCCGCCAAACCGAGCCGTGGCGGCAGGACCAAACCAAGTGATGACAACAGCACCTGCAAGTCGAAACGCAACCATCGCCACGGAAAACACGGCATAGCCCAATGCGGCAACACTTTCGGGCGCACCGGACACGTCTCGCAGGAAAATCGCGCTCCAGTCCGCGACGGCGCCTTCACCCAATGCACCACACATGGCGGCGAATCCGACCAGTATCAGCGCGCCCGAGGGCAAAGCAAAAACCGAGCTTTGCGACCGCTCGGACCGTTTCGACGCCCAGCGCACCCACGACGAGGCCAGCGCGAAGGCAACAACCGCGCCACCCGCCACTAGGAAGTGCACCAGAACCGTAAGCCCTATCTGAACTGCCACATACCCGCTGAGCGCGCCAAGACCGGCCCCAAGGCTCCACATGGCGTGGAATGACGACATTACGGGTTTGTCATATGCCTGCTCGACCTCGGCGGCCCAGGCATTCATTGCCACATCCATCGATCCGTGGAACGCGCCGAAAACAAACAAACAATACGCCAGCGCCCAAAACCCGCCAGCAACAGCAAGCAGAACCAGCGACAGCGTGTACAGAACGGCCACTATCCGGGTTACCGCGACTGCGCCATACCGATCCGTCAACCGCCCTGTGACCGGAAACGAACAGACAGCCCCGGCCGCCATGAACAACAACCCGTACCCCAACGCGTCATGGGACAGCTCCAACCGGTCGCGCACGGCCGGAATGCGCGAAGCCCAGATACCAAACAAGGCCCCGTTCAGGATGAACATGGCGGCAACTGCCCGCCATGCCGAGAAAACGCCAATCAACAGAGAACCTCGTGCTGTCTGCCCGCCCCACCCGTTCTACAGGTTGGGCGCAAATTAGCAATTGCAGCTTACCCGAGGCGTTTGCGGATACGCCGAACGGCGAACCATACGCCCGCTACAACCGGGATCGTCGCCGCCGCCGTCAGCATTCCCTTGCTTATCCCTGTGGCCGTCAACGGATACAGAAGGTAGCCAACCAGTGAGACCGCGTAATAACTGATGGCCACCACAGAAAGCCCCTCGACCGTGTGTTGCAAGCGCAAGGCAAGATCAGCCCGACGATCCATGCTTTCCAACAGGGCCTGATTTTGTGCACTCCGCTCGACGTCCACCCTTGTGCGCAGCAACTCACCCGCACGGATCGCCCGGTCAGACAGCGCCTGCAGGCGGCGTTCGGTTGATTTCACGGTACGGATCGCAGGGTCATAACGGCGCATCATGAAATCGGCAAAGCTTTGGCCGCCTTCGAACCTTTCCTCGCGCAGGACATCGATCCGCTGGTTCACCAGCGCCTCGTAAGCGCCGGTTGCCCCAAATCGGAACGAACTGCGGGCCGAAATGGTCTCGAGCTCAGTCGATGTGGCCAGCAATTGAGGTAACAGCGCTTCTGGTGGTGTGGTGTCATCCGTCATTTCAACCATCAGCTTCGCCAACTGGGCGTCCAGTTCCTCGATCCGGGGGGCCAATTGTTTGACGCGGGCAAAGCCAAGCATCGACATCGCCTTGTATGTCTCGATCTCGCACAGCCGCTGGATAATACGCCCTGTGCGGCGCGTGCCCGTGCCTTCGGTCACGAACAGGGCAAAACGCATGTGACCAGCCGGGTCGATGCGGAAATCACTGGCGCAAATCGCCGAAGCATCCAACACCCGCGACACGGCAAGACTTTCAGGTTCGAACCAATCAGCCAGAGCGACCTTTACCGTCGCATCTTCCGGGCGCGGTACCACCCGCATCAGCAGCGAAGTGATCCTCTGGCCCGGACTGGCCATCAGCCAATCCGGGGGAAAAACCTCGAAATCAGCCGGGTTGAAGGGGCGGCCGCTGACGTTCGGCACAATCGCCGTATACGTGACAAACTCTGTGTGCTGCTCCCATTTCAGCCAATGGCGTCCGATCTGCCCGGCATAATGCGTGGCCCCCGGCTGCGGATGTTGCGCCCCATGTCGGTCAAGCAGATCAATCAGGTGGGCGATATCCTGACTGCGGTCCCGAGCGACGGCTGCTTCCGGCTTCTTGATCGCAAGAAAGGCGACCGTGCACGGCGTATCGGCGGCCGGAAACGGGCGGGCATGAAGTTCATTGGCCAGCGCATAGCGCAGCGGGTGATCATCGATTGGCGTCATTCCGAGGCTCCGATAGCGGTGTCCGCACTATACGTCACAACTCGGATACATCAATTCTTATTTTATTTCATATACTTACACGAATACAAAGGTATACAAACCGACTATCTCATTGATTTGGCTGCCACAGCTCGATCGGATTACCTTCCGGATCGTGAAGCCGCGCGAACTTTCCGATCTCACTGTCCCAGTCGGGGCGAGTCTCAACAGCAATTCCGGCAGCTTCAAGCTGCTGTATCATCGCGCCCAGATCGTCGACCCGAAAATTGATCATCCATTGCTGATCCGGGTTTCCGAAATACTCAGTGTCTTTCGCGAACGGTGCAAACACCGTATACCCTTCGCGCTGCTTCCAGGGTACCGGATCATAGTGGTTTACACCCAGATGTTCTTCGTACCAGCGGCTCAATGCCTCAGGATCACTGGCCCGAAAAAATACGCCCCCTATACCGTTCACTTTCTCCATGCTTCGCTCCAACAATACGCATGTCTATCATACCACAACCCGCCCGCTTCATCTGGCCATAAATATCCTGGGGGTTTGGGGGCAAAGCCCCCAATGGTACAAGTAAAGAAAAGGGCGCCCAAAGGCGCCCTTTGCAATTGGATCAGACCGGTGGATCAATCGATCATCGGCAGCAGCTTGTCCAGCGATGCTTTGGCGTCGCCATAGAACATGCGGGTATTTTCCTTGAAGAACAGCGGGTTTTCGATACCCGAATACCCTGTACCCTGACCACGTTTTGACACGAAGACCTGCTTGGCCTTCCAGCATTCCAGAACCGGCATACCGGCAATCGGGCTGTTGGGATCTTCCTGCGCCGCAGGGTTCACGATGTCATTCGAGCCGATGACGATGGCCACATCCGTATCCGGGAAGTCGTCATTGATCTCGTCCATTTCCAGAACGATATCATAGGGCACCTTCGCCTCGGCCAGCAGCACGTTCATATGGCCCGGCAAACGGCCCGCGACCGGGTGGATCGCAAAACGCACCTCTTTACCCTTGGCGCGCAGCTTACGGACCAGTTCACTGACCGATTGCTGTGCCTGCGCCACCGCCATACCATAACCGGGAATGATGATAACGCTGTCGGCATCGTTCAGGGCTGCAGCAACGCCATCCGCCTCGATGGCCACCTGCTCGCCCTCAACGGCCATCTGTTCACCCTGCGGGCCACCAAAGCCGCCCAGGATCACGCTGACAAAGTGACGGTTCATCGCCTTGCACATGATGTAGGACAGGATTGCACCGCTTGAGCCCACCAGCGCACCGACCACGATCAGCAAGTCATTGCCCAGCGAGAAACCAATCGCCGCCGCGGCCCAGCCCGAATAGCTGTTCAGCATCGACACAACCACCGGCATGTCCGCGCCACCGATGCCCATGATCAGGTGATAACCGATGAACAGCGCGGCCAGGGTCATTAGGATCAGCGGCAGCAGCCCACCGGACGAGGTATACCAGATCAAGCAGATCAGCGAGAGACCCGCCGCCGCTGCGTTCAGCGCATGACCACCGGGCAACTTTGTCGCCGCCGAGGTCACTTTGCCCGCCAACTTGCCATAGGCCACGACCGAACCGGTAAAGGTGATCGCACCGATAAAGATGCCCAGGAACAGTTCTACATGAAGGATTGCCAGCTCGGCCGGCGTCTTCTTGGCAATCAGTTTGGCAAAGGTGCCCAGATCATGCAGATCCGCCTCTTTCGCCGTATCCGCAATCGCCAGGACCTGCGCCACGTTGCCGATCTCAAAATGCGCATTGAAACCCACAAACACCGCGGCCAGACCTACCAGCGAATGCATCGCGGCCACAAGTTGCGGCATCTCGGTCATCTGGACGCGCTGCGCCACGTATTGACCGATCAGACCGCCGCCAATGATCAGCAGGATCGACAAAAGCCACAGGCCAGAACCGGGGCCAACCAGCGTGGCAAAGACCGCCAACGCCATACCGACGATGCCGTACCAGACCGCGCGCTTGGCGCTTTCCTGGTTCGACAACCCGCCAAGGGAAAGGATGAATAAAACAGCCGCAACAACGTAGGCGGCAGTGGTGAAGCCAAATTCCATGTGCCCGGCCTCCTTAAGATTTCTGGAACATGGCGAGCATGCGCCGGGTTACGAGGAAGCCGCCGAAGATGTTGATCCCGGCCATGAAGACGGACAGCGCCGCCAGCAGAATGACCAGGAACGACCCCGATCCGATCTGCATCAACGCCCCAACGATAATGATCGACGAGATCGCGTTGGTGATCGCCATCAGCGGCGTGTGCAGGCTGTGCGAGACATTCCAGATCACCTGGAAGCCTACGAAAATGGCCAGCACGAAGACGATGAAATGCTGCATGAAGCTGGCCGGGGCAACCAGCCCCACCAGCAGCATCAGCGCGCCACCAACACCCAAAAGGGTGAACTGCTGCTTGGTCTGCGCCTTGAAGGCCGCAATCTCCTGCGCCTTTTTCTCTTCCGGGGTCAGTTCCTTGACCTCGGGCTTCTTCTGCGCGGCGATCGCCTGAATCTTGGGCGGTGGCGGTGGGAAGGTGATTTCACCTTCATGCGTCACGGTCGCGCCGCGGATCACATCGTCTTCCATGTTGTGATTGATCTGACCGTCCTTTTCGGGCGTCAGGTCTGTCATCATGTGACGGATGTTGGTGGCATAAAGCGACGAGGATTGTGTCGCCATTCGGCTGGGGAAGTCGGTATAACCGATTATGGTCACGCCATTGTTGGTGACAACTTTCTCATCCGGCACGGTGCCTTCGACGTTCCCGCCTCGCTCGGCTGCAAGGTCGATGATGACCGAACCCGGCTTCATCGCCTTGACCATATCCTCGAGCCACAGCTTGGGCGCCGGACGGTTGGGGATCAGGGCGGTGGTGATAACAATGTCCATCTCGGGTGCAAGTTCGCGGAACTTGGCCAGCTGCGCGTTGCGGAATTCTTCCGACTGGACCGAGGCATACCCGCCTGTGGCCGCGCCGTCCTGCTGCTCTTCCTCGAAGTCCAGATAGACGAACTCAGCCCCCATCGATTCGACCTGTTCGGCCACTTCAGGGCGCACGTCGAACGCGTAGGTGATCGCGCCCAGCGACGTGGACGTCCCGATTGCGGCCAGACCGGCCACACCGGCCCCAACGATCAGCACCTTGGCAGGAGGAACTTTACCGGCGGCGGTCACCTGGCCGGTGAAGAAACGGCCAAAGTTGTTGCCTGCTTCGATCACGGCGCGATAGCCTGCGATATTTGCCATCGACGACAGCGCGTCCATCTTCTGCGCGCGCGAGATGCGTGGCACCATCTCCATGGCGATCACGTTGGCGCCCTTGGATTTGGCCAGCTCCATTCCTTCTTCGTTGCCCGCAGGATTGAAGAACGAAATCAGGGTCTTGCCCTTGGTCAACCGTTTCAGTTCGGCCTCAGTCGGGATACGAACCTTGGCAATGATATCTGCAGTCTTCCACAGCGACGCTGCGGTCTTGACCACCTCAACGCCTACGGCCTCGTATGCGGCATCCGAAAAACCGGCAGCCGCGCCCGCGCCTTTCTCGATCAGGCACTCATAGCCCAGTTTCTGCAATTGCACGGCCGAGTCGGGCGTCATTGCAACCCGGTTCTCACCGTCCAGTATTTCCTTTGGCGTGCCTATCTTCACTGGCAGTCCCCCTAATTTTTACTCTGTCCGAGCGGGTGGTCGGTATTCTTTGTTAAGCAAAGATGTATCCTGCGCAACATTATTTCGCAAGCGCAGCATTTTTTACGTAACATCACAAAATCAGCCACCTTAGATCCAACGCCGCGTCTTGCGTTCATAGCGTGCGAAATCCGTGCGGAACTGCCGGCGCAGGCGGTCTTCTTCCGGCAGGATAAACCGGCGCTCCAGCACCCAGACGAAGACCGGAACCAAAACCAGTGACAACACGGCGTCAAACCGCAGAATCAAACCCGCAAGAATCAGTACGTCCCCGACGTAGATCGGGTTTCGACTGCGTTTGTAGATGCCCGTTTGCACCATCGCGGTCGGTGTCTCATGGGGAATGACGGTTGTTTTATGGCGGCGAAACTCGACAATGGCCAGAACGGCCATCAGAACGCCACCGCCGATCAGAACTCCACTGAGAAGGTCGGTCAGGCCGCTCTCTAGTGACAGGCCCAGCGCCATGTATCTGGCTTGTGCCCATGCCAGCACCGCAAAAGCGATCAACCAAACTGGCGGTACATCTATCCAGCGCATTCTAAGCCCTCATGAACGACGACGGTGTCGGGTGTGTGTCGCTTCTGACCGACGTCCTACCGTTTTTCGGCCAGATTAGCAAAAGACCAGTATGTCGCATCGATAGACAGACATGTCAGGATCGGCTACCCCAAATGCAACAAAAGACGACCACACAAGTGAGTGAGCCTTCATGACCGATTTTGCAGCAACCAAAGCCATGTTCGACCTGCCCGAGGGCGTGATTTATCTGGACGGCAACTCTTTGGGCCCGCTGCCTAAAACGGCTGCGTCCCGTGTGCAGAACATGCTGACCGAGGAATGGGGGCAAATGCTGATCACCGGCTGGAACAAAGCCGGTTGGATGGGCCTTCCCACAGGGCTTGGAGATCGAATTGGCCGCCTGATCGGAGCCGAGCCAGGCAGCGTCGTGACCGGCGATACCCTGTCGATCAAGGTTTATCAGGCCGTGTCCTCTGCCCTTGAACTGAACCCGGCCCGCAAGGTTGTGCTTTCTGACAATGGGAACTTTCCGTCAGACCTGTACATGGTCGATGGCCTGCTGCGATCCCTTGGGAGCCCATACGAACTGCGCGTCGTCGACCCGCAGGACGTCGCAGATGCAATCACCGAAGAGGTCGCAGTCCTGATGCTGACCGAAGTGGATTACCGCACGGGCCGGATGCACGACATGAAGGCACTGACGGAACTGGCCCACGCCAACGGTGTCGTGGCGGTTTGGGATCTGGCGCATTCCGCAGGGGCCATCCCCGTTGACCTTGCAGGGTGCAATGCAGATTTCGCAGTCGGGTGTACTTATAAATACCTCAATGGCGGCCCCGGTGCGCCCGCGTTCATTTATGTTGCGCCCCGACTTGCAGATAGTGTGCGCCCGGCCCTGTCTGGTTGGCTGGGGCACGAAGCGCCCTTTGCCTTTGACCTGGACTATCGCCCCGGAAGCGGGATTGAGCGTATGCGCGTGGGAACACCTCCGATCATCCAAATGACCGCACTTTCGGCGGCCATGGACATCTGGGATATGGCCGACATGGCGGATGTGCGCGCCAAGTCCATTGAATTGACCGAGCTTTTCATTCGTCAGGTCGAGGCGACCTGCCCAGACTTGCAATTGGACAGTCCGCGCGCGCCCGAGCAGCGTGGCAGTCAGGTTTCATTCCGCTTCAAGGAAGGCTACGCCGCGATGCAAGCGCTGATCGCGCGTGGTGTCGTCGGAGATTTCCGCGCACCTGACACAATGCGGTTTGGTTTCACGCCGCTGTATATCGATGAAAGCGATGTCGAGCGTGCAGTCGGGATTCTGGCGGATGTCATGCAGAACAAGCTTTGGGACACGCCCGAGTACAAAACCCGGCAGCGCGTTACCTGATTTCCAGCCCGGCCCCGATCAGGGCCGCCAACTGGTTGGTGCGCCTTTCAAATTCCTCGGCGTCTGACGCAGTCAGCTTGATCCCCTTCAGCGTGACCGTAAGTGTTTTCGCCGTTTCTTCAGGCGTGTCGAACAGACGAACGCGGCCAGCACCCTGCTCTCGCCTCAGCCATTCGGCATAAAGCGCGGCAAGTTCCCCTTCGCCCCGTTCGACAATGTCGATGGCCATGGATTTGGTCGTGTCCAGCATCTCAAGCCCATGCGGCGACGCCAAAATCGCAGCCATGCCCTCGGTCTGGGCGTGGATCGCCTTTCTGGCAATGTCCGAAACCGAGCCTTCACCGTTCAGCGCCTCGGCCACCGCTGCGGTCTTTTCCTCGTAATGCCGTTCGGTCAGCTTGCGAACGATCGCTTCCTTGTTCCTGTAATACAGATAAACCGCTGGCCGTGACATCCCCGCACCGCGCGCAATGTCATCCATCGAGGTCTTGCGGAACCCGTATGCGGAAAAGGCCTGAAAAGCAGATGCTAGGATCGCTTTCTGCCGGGATTCGTCACTCGTATCTTTCATGCGCAAATCTCTGACATTTTTTGTTTAATTTGTCAATTGACAGACTGACACTTTGCAATCATTATGTCAGAACCTGCCACAGTTACAAAAGGTGCGCCATGGCGACGGCCCTGAAGATTAACGGAACCCCTCATCAGATCGACCTGCCGGATGATGTCCCCCTGCTTTGGGTTCTGAGGGATGAGGTTGGCCTGACCGGCACCAAGTTTGGCTGTGGCGTCGCCGCTTGCGGCGCCTGTACGGTTCATATCAATGGCGAGGCGGTACGTTCGTGCCAAGTGGCGCTGTCGGATGTCTGGGGTGACGTGACCACAATCGAAGGCGTTGGCACGCCAGAAGCACTGGCTACTATCCAGCAATCCTGGGCTGATCATCAGGTGGCGCAATGTGGCTATTGCCAGTCGGGCCAGATCATGCAGGCCGCTGCCCTGCTTGCGGAAAACCCTGCGCCCACGGACGCAGAGATCGATGAGGCGATGCAGGGAAACCTGTGCCGCTGTGGCACCTACCCCCGCATCCGGGCCGCGATCCACGACGCAGCATCGAAGTTGAAGGAGGCGTAAGAGATGGCTTCTGTTGGCAAAATTATCCGCCGCACGTTCCTGATCGGCTCGGCCGCGATCGTCGGTGGCGTCGCCTTTGGCGCGTATTATGTCACCCGCCCTGCCCCCAACCCGCTGAAACCGAAAGAAGGTGAAGCGGCCCTGAACCCCTTCGTGCTGATCGATCAGAATGGCATCACCCTGTTCGCGCCCCGTGCCGAGATGGGACAGGGCGTGAAAACCACGTGGGCCGCGCTGATCGCCGAAGAACTGGACGTCGATCTGGATCAGATCACCGTTCTGCACGGTCCAGCAGCCGCCGCCTATTACAACTCAGCCATGATGGGCGAGGGACTGCCAAACAAGGGCTACGACATCTCGGACTTCCAACACAACTTAGGTGAAGCTCTGGGGGTTCTTGGCAAGGCCCTTAGCCTGCAAGTCACAGGCGGCTCCACCTCGATGAAGGACGGGTTCGAGAGGATGCGGCAAGCCGGTGCTTCGGCCCGTGAAACGCTGAAACGCGCCGCCGCTGATCGGTTGGGTATCGACCCCTCGGATCTGAAAACAGCTTCAGGCCATGTCATCACGCCAAACGGTGACAAGATCGCTTATACCGATCTTGCAGTGGAAGCGGCCGGACTGGAACCCGTCGAGGTACCTTTGCGAGACCCGTCCGAATGGCGTTATCTGGGACG
This sequence comes from Ruegeria sp. L11, assembly GCF_056531755.1. Classification (NCBI taxonomy): domain Bacteria; kingdom Pseudomonadati; phylum Pseudomonadota; class Alphaproteobacteria; order Rhodobacterales; family Roseobacteraceae; genus Ruegeria; species Ruegeria sp. L11. Next base: position 399,790 of record NZ_JBQFMI010000002.1, on the reverse strand, counting down.
GACACAACCGCGACTGGACATGGTGGGCAAAGTGACAGGCACTGCCGAGTTTGGCATCGATGTTCGCCTGCCCGGTATGAAATTTGCTGCCGTGCGCATGAACCCCAAACTTGGCGGCGCGATGAACAGCTTTGACGACAGTGCTGCAATATCCATGCCCGGGGTCGAGAAGGTTGTTGATCTGGGCACAGGTGTTGCCGTGATCGCGAACAACACATGGCTGGCCAATCAGGCGGTTGAGGCTGTTGAGATCGACTGGGGCGATGCGCCATATCCACCTGATACCGATGGCATTTTCTCAAAGATTGCCGAGGCGTTTGACGGCGCGCCGAACTCGACCATGCGCGATGATGGCGATGTCAGCGTGACGCCGGATGGCGCAACCCAGGTCACTGCCGAATACCAAGTGCCCTATCTGGCGCACGCCACGATGGAGCCGATGAATGCCACCGCGCTCTATACCGGAAACGCTCTGGATCTGTGGTGCGGCAATCAGGCCCCGACGCTGATCCGTTTTCGCGTTGCGAATACCGCAAATCTGGACACTGAGGCTGTTCAGATTCACACCACCTATCTGGGGGGTGGGTTTGGCCGCCGGGGCGAACTGGATTTCGGGGAAATCGCCACCAAGGTCGCCATGGCCATGCCTGGCACACCGGTCCAGACAACCTGGAGCCGCGAAGAAGACATGCGCCATGACTACTTCCGCCCCGGCGCCATCGCCCGGATGCGCGGCGCTGTTCAGGACGGCAAGGCGGTTCTTATTGACGGCAAGGTTGCAGCGCAGTCCTGCACGCAACAGGCGGTCGAGCGTTACACCGGCTTCCCCGGAGGCGGACCCGACAAAGTGCTGGTCGAAGGGTTCTTCAACCAGCCTTACGCCGTGCCAAACTACTGGATGAGCGGCCACGTCGCTGATCTGGCTGTCCCGGTGGGCTTCTGGCGTTCGGTCGGCAACAGCCACAACGGCTTTTTCCACGAGACCTTCATGGACGAATTGGCCCATGCCGCAGGGCGCGACCCGCTGGACTTCCGGCTAGAGCTGATGAGAACCGAACATGCCCCGTCTGCTGGATGTCTGGAGGCGGTCAGGGAAATGTCCAACTGGACCGGAAAAACACCTGACGGTGTGGGCCGTGGCGTAGCCTTCACCTACAGCTTCGGCACTCCGGTGGCTCAGGTTATCGAAGTGGTCGACGAAGACGGTGCCATCCGCATCCACAAGGCCTGGATCGCCTGCGACATGGGGCTGGCGCTGGACCCGGAAAACGTCAAGGCACAGATGTTTGGCGGCATGATGTATGGCCTGTCGGCTGCGTGTTTCGGCGCGATCACCTTTGCCGACGGGGAAGTCGAGCAGTTCAACTTTCCCGACTATGACGCCCTTCGTATGCATACTGCGCCACAAGTCGAGGTGCGCGTTCTGGAGACCAATCGCCATATGGGCGGCGCTGGTGAGCCCGGCACCCCCCCCTCGATGCCCGCACTGGGTAACGCTCTGTTTGATTTAACCGGAAAACGTGCGCGCAGCCTGCCGCTGGTCAATCAGTTCAACCTGCTGGTCTGATTGCCATTTACCTTCCCCTGCACCGGTCCGTCGCGCGCCCGCACGGTCCGGTGCCCTAGTCAGGCTGATTTCTGAACTGCCTGACAGGCAATCCCCGCCGCCCATCCCCGCACAGCCATGCCGAAGGCTTCGAACAAGGGGCGTGAAACCGGGTCGTTGATCGCATCCCATTCGGGATGCCATTGCACGGACAGCGTAAATCCGGGCGCGTCCTTGATGTAGATCGCCTCGGGCGTTCCGTCCGGCGCATGCCCATCGATCACCACACGCTGTCCGATGCACTTGATCCCCTGCCCGTGCAGCGTGTTTGTCATGACCTCCTGCGCACCAAACAAGTCGTGGAACACACCGTTTTCCGTCAGTTTCACCACGTGGCGCAGCGCAAATTTTTCCTCAAGTGTACCATCGGGCGGCATCCGGTGGTTCATCCGCCCCGGCAGATCACGAATTTCCGGATAGAGTGTTCCGCCCATGGCCACGTTGACCTCTTGAAATCCGCGGCAAATGCCCAGAAACGGCTGACCCCGTTCCACACAGGCCCGAACCAGCGGCAGGGTGATCGCGTCACGCGCGCGGTCAAACTCTCCATGCGCCTCGGTAGCCGGTTCACCATATTCTTCGGGATGCACATTGGGGCGACCGCCGGTCAGAAGAAAGCCGTCGCAAACCTCCAGCAACTCCTCAACCGACACATAACGGGGATCGGCGGGGATCAGCAGCGGCAAACATCCCGATACGTTCGCCACAGCGTCCGAATTCATCGTCCCCCCTGCATGGGTCGGGTATTGATCGTTCATGAGGTATGAGTTGCCGATAATACCAACAACGGGTCGAGACATTCCGCTTTCCTTGTTATACATCCCCTTGAAAAGGAAGCTAACCGCAGCTTCACAGTCGTGCAAGAATACACCTCCTGCGTGACAGCGCAGGGACGTGTTCAGGGGTGCACAAATACCCCCCGCGATCAGTCAAGTCACGGCTCGTTTTCCCCGCCTAAAACTTCAAGTCGGAAACATGCGCCAAGTCATTGCTTTGACGGAGCTGCTCTCAATGGTCGGACTTAAATCTCGCCGTCCAACCCAGCGGCCTCAATTCCCGCCATCGCAACGGCAGCATCGTTTTCTGACGTGTCGCCGGTTACCCCAACGGCACCGATCACGTCGCCCTTTCGACCCCGTATCAAGACCCCGCCCGGAACTGGTACGACCTGCCCGCCATACACTCCGTTTACAGCCGCCATAAAGTAGGCTTGCGCCTCGGCCCGTTGCATCTGTGCCGTGCCCGCCATGCCCAGCATGACAGAGCCATATGCCTTGCCATGCGCAATCGCAAAGCGGCCCGGTGCTGCATCATCCTCACGCTCGAACGCGATGACGTGGCCGCCTGCGTCCAGAACAACCACCGAAAGTGGCTTCAGCTCCATCTCGCGGCCTTTCTCAAGCGCTTTGCGGATAATGGTGCGGGCTTTGCGAAGGGAAACTTCCATGTGCATTCCTGTGTCTGCATGTCGAAAGAAGAAAGGGGGCGGATCGCCCCCTTCGTTTTACGCTGTGGCTGCCTTCAATTCCAGACGGCGTGCGTGCAGGACCGGCTCGGTGTAGCCCGAGGGCTGCACACGGCCTTTGAACACAAGGTCACAAGCCGCCTGAAAAGCAATTCCGTTAAAGCCCGGCGCCATCGGGACATAACCCGGATCACTTGCATTCTGGCGATCCACGACGGCCGCCATTTTCTGCATCGCAGCCATCACCTGTGCCTCGTCGACAATGCCATGATGCAACCAGTTGGCCAGCGCCTGAGACGAAATCCGGCAGGTCGCACGGTCTTCCATCAACCCGATGTCGTTGATGTCGGGGACTTTGGAACATCCTACGCCCTGATCGACCCAACGCACGACATAGCCCAGAATGCCTTGTGCATTATTCTCGACCTCGCGCGAGATTTCCGCCTCACCAAGATTGCGCCCCCCCAGCAGAGGAATGGTCAGCAAATCGTCAAGCGTTCCTCGGGCACCCGCCGCTGCGATCTCGTCCTGACGGGCCAGTACGTTGACCTTGTGGTAATGTGTGGCGTGCAGCGTTGCAGCTGTAGGCGACGGCACCCAGGCGCAGGTGGCGCCAGATTGCGGATGGCTAATCTTTTGCTCCAGCATATCGCCCATCCGGTCCGGCATCGCCCACATGCCTTTGCCGATCTGCGCCTTGCCTTTCAGGCCGCAGGCCAAACCGATATCGACGTTGCGGTCTTCATAAGACGCAATCCAGGGCGTGTTCTTGATGTCGCCCTTGGGCAGCATCGGCCCAGCCTCCATCGAAGTGTGAATTTCATCGCCAGTGCGATCCAGAAAACCGGTATTGATGAAAGCCACGCGCGATTTCGCGGCGCGAATGCACTCTTTCAGGTTCACCGACGTGCGGCGTTCCTCATCCATGATCCCCAGCTTTACGGTGTTGCGCGGCAAGCCAAGGATGTCTTCGACCATGTCGAAAATCTCGACCGCAAAGGCAACCTCTTCCGGCCCGTGCATCTTGGGCTTTACCACGTAGACCGACCCTTCGACTGAGTTACCCCCATCCCGTCGCAGGTCATGCATTGCGATCAGAGTGGTGCAGAGCGCGTCCATCAACCCTTCGCCAATCTCGCGCCCTTCAGCATCCAGAACGGCCGGGTTCATCATCAGGTGGCCGACATTCCTCACCAGCATCAGCGAACGACCCTTCAAGGTCGCCTGCTCACCTGTCGGTGTAGTGAAGGTCAGATCCTCTGCCAGCTTGCGGGTAAATGTGGTGTCGCCCTTGGTGACGTCTTCGGTCAGATCACCCTTCATCAGGCCCAGCCAGTTGCCATAGGCCACGACCTTATCCGCTGCATCAACACAAGCGACCGAGTCCTCGCAGTCCATAATCGTTGAAAGGGCGGATTCCAGCCGGACATCGGCGATACCTGCGCGATCAGTGGCGCCGATGGCGCCAGTCGGATCGATCATGATCTGAATATGCAGACCATTGTTTTTCAGAAGCACAAAATCCGGCTTGTCTGCCGCGCCACCGAAACCAACAAATTGAGCAGGGTTTGCCAGTGCTGGGGAAAGAACACCTTCTTCGACATGCAGTCCCGACACGTCGACCCAAGACCCACCAGCCAGAGGTACAGAGTCATCCAGAAAGGCTTTCGCCCAGACTATCACCCGTGCACCGCGCGCCGCATCATACTCACCGCCTGTTGGCAGATCGCCTATCGCATCGGTGCCATAAAGCGCATCATACAGGCTGCCCCATCGCGCGTTCGCCGCGTTCAGCGCAAAGCGCGCGTTGGTGATCGGCACAACCAGTTGCGGACCCGGCGTCAGCGCAATCTCGGGGTCGACATGCGTCGTGTCGATCTGAAACCCGTCGCCTTCCTCGACCAAATAACCGATTTCCTTTAGAAAAGCCTGATAGTCAGTGGGATCAATGCTCTGCCCCTTGCGCGCTATATGCCAGCTGTCGATGCGCCCTTGAATATCGGCCCTCTTGGCCAAAAGCGCGCGGTTCTTCGGCCCCAGTTCAGACACCAGTCGCGCCAGACCCGCCCAGAAATCCTGTGCCGACACACCCGTACCCGGCAATGCCTGCGTCTCGATAAACTCTGCCAGTATTGGATCGATCTGCAGCCCGCTCAGGGTTTGTCTGCGACTCATCTTCCTGCTCTCCGCGATTGTGTGCCATTGTATGCGTAAGTGACTTAGGCCGAAAGTTTCCGATAGGCAACTTTCGACTTTGCGTTAGGGTTATTCGGATCGAAGGGAAGCTGTTTCAAAAACAACAAGGGAATGGCGGGGGCCAGTTGCAGCTCTGGAACGATGCCCCTAACGTCGCGCCAGACACGAACCGATGCGAGGCCCCCATGCGCGACGCTGCCCCCACCACGATCTTCCTGAAAGACTACACTCCGTTTGGTTATCTGCTGGACAGCGTACACCTGACCTTCGATCTGTCCGCACATGCAACACGGGTCACGTCGCGTATCGCGTTTCGTCCAAATCCCGACGCGACCGATCGCACCTTTTTCCTGCATGGCGAGGATCTGAACCTGATCCGCGCGTCCATCAACGGATCCGAAGTTTCGCCTGACGTCACGGACAAGGGCCTGACCGCCGATGTTCCCGACGCTCCGTTCATCTGGGAAGCCGAAGTTGAGATCGATCCGGGCAACAACACGGCGTTGGAGGGGCTTTATATGTCGAACGGCATGTATTGCACCCAGTGCGAGGCAGAAGGTTTCCGCAAGATCACATATTACCCGGATCGCCCCGATGTCATGTCCACCTTTACCGTGCGTATCAATGGCGACCTGCCGGTTCTGCTGTCGAATGGCAACCCTTCGGGCAAAGGCGAAGGATGGGCCGAATGGACCGACCCGTGGCCCAAGCCTGCTTATCTGTTTGCGCTTGTCGCTGGGGATCTTTTGGCCCATCCCGACCGGTTCACCACCAGATCAGGCCGGGATGTGGCGTTGAACCTGTGGGTGCGTCCGGGGGATGAGGGCAAGTGCGCCTTCGGCATGGAGGCGCTGAAGAAGTCCATGAAATGGGACGAAGATGTCTATGGCCGGGAATACGATCTGGACGTCTTCAACATCGTCGCCGTCGATGACTTCAACATGGGCGCGATGGAAAACAAGGGGCTGAACATCTTTAACTCTTCGGCTGTTCTGGCCAGTCCTGAAACCTCGACCGATGCCAATTTCGAACGGATCGAGGCGATCATCGCGCATGAGTATTTTCACAACTGGACGGGCAACCGCATCACCTGCCGCGACTGGTTCCAGCTGTGTCTGAAAGAAGGTCTGACCGTCTTCCGCGATGCACAGTTCACATCCGACATGCGCTCGGGCCCTGTGAAACGCATTCACGACGCCATCGACCTGCGCGCGCGGCAATTCCCCGAGGATAACGGCCCGCTCTCGCACCCGGTCCGGCCCGAAAGCTTTCAGGAAATCAACAATTTCTACACGGCCACGGTTTACGAAAAAGGTGCCGAAGTCATCGGCATGTTAAAGCGGCTGGTCGGGGATGAGGCCTATGCAAAGGCGCTGGACCTCTATTTTGACCGCCATGACGGGCAGGCCTGCACGATCGAGGATTGGCTGAAAGTGTTCGAAGACACCACGGGCCGCGACCTGACCCAGTTCAAACGTTGGTACAGCCAGTCGGGCACACCGCGTTTGACCGTATCTGAAGATTGGGCCGACGGGACCTATACCCTGACGCTGAAACAGCGCACCGATCCCACACCGGGTCAGGCAGAGAAACTGCCCCAGGTGATCCCGGTCGCTGTTGGCCTGCTGGGGCCAAACGGGGATGAGGTCCGCACGACAGAAGTGCTGGAACTGACAGAGGCCGAGCAGAGTTTTCAGTTCACCGGGCTTGCGACAAAACCCACAGCCTCGATCCTGCGCGATTTCTCGGCACCGGTCATTCTGGAACACGATCATTCAAACGCCGAACGCGCGTTTCTGCTGGCGCATGACACAGATCCGTTCAACCGCTGGCAGGCTGGTAGATCGCTGGCGCAAGACACCTTGCTGCGGATGATCTTGGACGAGGCAACCCCGGACGCCGATTACCTTGACGGGCTGCTGGCTGTGCTGCGCGACGACACGCTGGACCCGGCCTATCGCGCCTTGATGCTTGGGCTGCCGACGCAATCCGAACTGGCTGCGGCGTTGCATGAACGCGGCCAGACGCCCGATCCGATGGCAATCTGGTCGGCGGTCGAAACGCTGCGGCAGGCCACGGCACAGCACGTGCAGGATCTGCTGCCCCGCCTGCACAGCGAGGCGTTGGTTGATGGCCCCTACAGCCCGGATGCCGAGCAATCCGGCAAACGCGCCCTTGGCAGCGCGGCATTGGCGCTGACCTCTCGGCTGGACGGGGGGGCAATGGCGGCCAATGTGTATGCCAACGCGGATAACATGACCCTGCAACTGACAGCCCTGTCCTGCCTGCTGCGCGCCCGCAAGGGCGAGGCGCAGCTGGCCGCCTTCTATGACCAATGGCATCATGACCGGCTGGTCATGGACAAATGGTTTGGCTTGCAGGTGACCATGGCCGCACCCGAGGCGACACCGGAAACGGCAAAGACGTTGACCGGGCATCCCGATTTCAACTGGAAGAACCCGAACCGGTTCCGCGCTGTCATGGGCGCTCTGGCGATGAACCACGCGGGGTTCCACCAGTCGGATGGCGCCGGGTACAGCCTGCTGGCCGATTGGCTGATCCGCCTTGATCCTGTGAACCCGCAAACCACGGCACGGATGTGTTCTGCCTTCCAGGCCTGGAAACGGTACGACACCGGGCGTCAGAACCTGATGCGCACGCAGCTTTCTCGCATTGCGGAAACGCCGAACCTGTCGCGCGACACGACGGAAATGGTATCCCGCATCCTCGGCGCATGACACCCTACAGCTTTACCCGCCGCAACCGGAACACACGAACACTGATCATTCTGGCTATTGTCTACGTGGCACTGCTGGCGCTGGTCATCCTGCTCGACGCCGCTTGGTGGGTTGTCGGCCTGCTGTCTCTTGCCACTCTCCCCGCGATCTGGGACGTGATCCAGAACACCAGCGCTGGCGTGCATCTGGACCGGGATGCGGTGCGCTGGTTCACGGGCAATCGTAAGGGAGATATCCCGATGCGGGATATCGACCATTTCCGATTTGACACCCGGTGGGACTTCTCCGTTCGCGTATCCATCGTCCTGAAATCCGGGAAACGAATCCGGCTGCCAGATGAGTCTCTGCCGCCGCATCGGGATCTGGAAACCATTCTGAAACAGGCAGGTTTTCGCGTAAACCGTCATCATTTCACTGTTTTCTGAAACACTGCGTGATCTAAGGGCGCATTGGACACAAAAAACAAAGTTTATTAAGCAAATTACTTGAATTGAGCCTGATACCTCGCCAGACTTCAGACTCAGTTAAGTGTTTTTACAGTTTTGAGTTTTACCATGTTTCGGTCGTTAAGGGCGCTGTTTGCCCAGCCCATATCCAATCCCACGGACGCCTCAGAAGATCTGTGCGCAACGAAATCTGCGCTGGCCGCTGCCCTGCCTGAACATGGGCAGCTCAACATTCCTGTTGCAACGTCGAATTGCGACAATCTGATTGGACATTCTACAATCGAACATGGGCGCTATCTGGCCAGACAGGATCGCTGGACCGAGTTGTCCGATGAAATGCGTGCAGCGGATCAGGATCGTGCTGCCGTGTCGGATGGTATGCCGATTGCCGATCTTTTGGCGTTCGGGGCCAGATCTGACGTGGTTCTGGCTGCGGAACATGCGCTGTCGGACGGCAAGGCCATATCCGATTACGATTTGCTGGGTGGTATTTCGGAACTGGAAGGCGAGTTGTCAGACAACCCCGGTGATCCGATGATCGCTGCCGTTGTGGCGTTGGCCCATATCGACCTGGCCTGGGCCTGGCGCGGGAATGCCGCGGACACGGCCTTGCCGCCCTTGCACCGTTCGCGCTGTGCCGCTCATTTCGACCGGGCCGCTGCGATCCTGCCCAAGTGCAAGGCGGATGCACCGGACAGCCCTCTGATTGCGGCCGCCGGTTGTGCCCTGTTGGCCGGGCAGCGCAAGTCAAACGCCCGCGTTGCCGATGAGTACGAGCGCCTGATCACACTGGACCCGCGCAATCAGCGTCACATGCGCGCGATGGGCAGCCATCTTTTGCCCCGGTGGTTCGGCAGCTACGCAGAACTTGAATTGCAGGCCTTGCGCAATGCCGTCCGGACACAGGATATCTGGGGCGCAGGTGGATATACGTGGGTGCAATTCGATGCCATCGCTTTGGACGAAGAGGCCTGCGCGCAGGTCGATGTCGAATATTTCCTTGAAGGATTGCGCGATATCGTAGGCCTGCGCCCTGACCAGCAGATGATCAATATGTTGTCGGCCTATTGTGCAATCACCATTCAGAATGGTCGCGGGCTGAACGAAAAGGCAGACAATGTCCGCGCCCAAATGCGCGACACCGCAAACTGGCTGATCCGCGATCACCTGACCGAGCTTCACCCCCTGATCTGGGCCCATGCCGCCAACGGGTTCAACAACTCGGTCCGCATCAACTCGCCCGAGCGGTTTGCTGCGCGCGGTCAGCGCGACGCGCTGCGCGCCATCTCGGATTTGTTCCGGGATGAACTACGCAGCGGTAAGGATGTAACCTTCACACCGTCCGGTCTGCAGTTTTCCAAGAACTGAACGCGTCAGGATTCCCCCTTGCCCCTAGGCCCTGCCGGGCCTAATACGCAGGTTTAGACTTCTGCGGAAATGAGGCGCGCCATGCTCGACCTGACATACGAAATGCCCAAACCCAAAACCATTGCCGGGGCCAAGCACGATTGGGAACTGGTGATCGGGATGGAGGTGCATGCGCAGGTGTCATCCAATGCCAAGCTGTTCTCGGGCGCGTCCACAAAATTCGGGGCCGAGCCGAATTCGAACGTGGCTTTCGTGGATGCGGCAATGCCGGGAATGCTGCCGGTGATCAACGAGTTCTGCGTGGAACAGGCAGTGCGCACCGGGCTGGGCCTGAAGGCGGATATCAATCTGAAATCGGCCTTTGACCGCAAGAACTATTTCTACCCTGACCTGCCGCAAGGTTACCAGATTTCCCAGCTTTATCATCCGATTGTGGGCGAAGGCGAGGTTCTGGTCGAGATGGGTGACGGCACTGCGCGCATGGTGCGGATCGAACGCATTCACATGGAGCAGGACGCCGGCAAATCGATCCACGACATGGACCCGCACATGTCCTTTGTCGACCTGAACCGGACCGGTGTTTGCCTGATGGAGATCGTCAGCCGCCCTGATATTCGCGGGCCGGAAGAGGCCGCTGCATACATTGCCAAGCTGCGCCAGATCATGCGCTATCTGGGCACCTGTGACGGCAACATGCAGAACGGCAACCTGCGGGCGGATGTGAACGTCTCGATCTGTTTGCCGGGCGCTTATGAGAAGTATCAGAAAACACAGGACTTTTCGCATCTAGGCACCCGTTGCGAGATCAAGAACATGAACTCGATGCGGTTCATCCAGCAGGCCATTGAGGTCGAAGCCCGCCGCCAGATCGCCATTGTCGAAGCCGGTGGCAAGGTCGAGCAGGAAACCCGCCTGTATGATCCAGACAAGGGCGAAACCCGGTCGATGCGGTCCAAGGAAGAAGCGCATGATTACCGCTATTTCCCCGATCCTGACCTGCTGCCGCTGGAGATCGAACAGGCATGGGTGGACGATATCGCCGCCCATCTTCCAGAGCTGCCTGACGACAAAAAAGCGCGCTTTATCAGTGAGTTCGGCCTGACCGACTATGACGCCTCGGTACTGACTGCCGAAGTTGAATCGGCGGCCTATTTCGAAGAAGTCGCGCAGGGCCGCAATGGCAAACTGGCCGCGAACTGGGTGATCAACGAGCTGTTCGGACGTCTGAAAAAAGAAGACCACGACATCACGGATTCGCCGGTTTCTCCGGCGCAGCTGGGTGGGATTATCGACCTGATTTCCTCTGATGCTATCTCGGGAAAGATCGCCAAGGACCTGTTTGAAATCGTCTATACCGAAGGCGGTGATCCGGCGCAGATCGTCGAGGATCGCGGGATGAAACAGGTCACCGACACCGGTGCGATCGAGGCCGCACTGGACGAGATCATCGCGGCCAATCCGGCCCAGGTCGAAAAGGCCAAGGTAAACCCCAAGCTGGCTGGCTGGTTCGTGGGTCAGGTGATGAAAGCGACCGGCGGCAAGGCCAACCCGAAGGCCGTTAACGATTTGGTCAGCAAGAAGCTGAGTTCCTGAACCTTACATTTTGTACAAGCCTGCCAGTGGCAATTGTCAGGTTTGTACAATCAGATTTCCACGATTTCTTAAGAAATGGGGTCAGCTCATCGGCTTGACTTCGCCTGTGATTGCACCCTTTCTTCCGACCCAGAGAGGTGAGGTATCATGCAGAACAGATTTGATCAGGAACTCGAAGATCGGCTGGTGCGTTACGCGGCGATCGACAGTCAGAGCGACGAGACCTCGGCGACCACGCCGAGCACCCCGATACAGTTCGACATGCTGAACCTGCTGAAGCAGGAACTGACCGAGATCGGCGCCAAGGATGTGACGCTGACGGGTGACAGCGTGGTCGTCGCGACCATCCCCGGCACCGCACCCGGCCCGACGGTGGGCTTTCTTGCGCATGTGGATACGGCCCCCCAGTTCAATGCAACGGGCGTCAAGCCGCGGGTGATCAAGGGGTATAACGGTGGCGACATTTCCTTTCCGGACGACCCGGATCTGGTGCTGTCTCCGGACGAGAACCCCTATCTGGCCGAAAAGATCGGACATGATCTGATCACGGCATCGGGCACCACCCTGCTGGGCGCGGATGACAAGGCCGGGGTGTCGATCCTGATGACTATGGCCCGGCATCTGATCGAAAACCCGGATATCCCGCACGGGCCTATCCGCATTGCCTTTACCCCGGATGAAGAGATCGGGCGCGGCGTTACCGAACAGCTGCCCAAGGATCTGGGGGCGGATTTCGCCTATACTCTGGACGGTGCCGAAGTGGGCGAGATCGAATATGAAAGCTTTTCGGCCGACCGTGCCGTGATCCGGATCGAGGGGGTATCGATCCACCCCGGACTGGCCAAGGACAAGATGGTGAACGCAGCCCATCTGGCGGCGAAGATCGTGCAGACTTTGCCGCAGGCCACCATGACGCCCGAAACAACCGATGGCCGCGACGGGTTCATCCATGTCACCGACATGAGCGGCGGATCGTCCGAGATGGAAATCAAGCTGATCCTGCGCGATTTCGAGATGGAGGGCCTTGAGGCGCAACGTGACATCGTACGGCAGGTCTGTGCCGCCGTGCAGGCCACGGAACCGCGCGCGACCATCACCTGCGACATCAGCCACCAATACCGGAACATGCGCTATTGGCTGGAAAACGACATGACACCTGTTGATCTGGCGCGCGACGCCTGTCGCGAGCTGGGGATCGAGCCGCTGTCGGTCCCGATCCGCGGCGGCACCGACGGGTCGCGCCTGACCGAGTTCGGTACCCCCTGCCCCAACCTGTTCACCGGAATGCAGTGCATTCACGGGCCACTGGAGTGGATTTCGGTACAGGACATGGCAGTGGCGACCGAGCTGTGCCTGTCGGTTGTGACAAAGGCGGCACAGGCTGGCGGCAATAATCAGGGCTGATAACCGCCGGTCGGGCGACGGCTCTTTCACCCGGGGGTCAGCGTGGTAAGTTGGCGCGAACAGGTATTTAGGAACACTTGATGCAGCTTTTTGAATACAAGGTCGTCCCCGCGCCGCAAAAGGGCGTGAAAGCCAAGGGCGTGAAAACGGCCGAGGGCCGCTTTGCGGTCTCGGTCGAACAGGTTCTGAACCAGATGGCGCAGGACGGCTGGGAATACCAGCGCGCCGAGCTGCTGCCCAGCGAGGAACGCTCGGGCCTGACCGGATCGACCACAAACTGGCGCAATGTGCTGGTGTTCCGGCGGGTCGTGGCCGAGGAAGTCGATGCGTCGGTGATCGGAGACGTACCCGAGTTTGACGACACCCCATTGGCCCAACCGATCCCCGGCCCCGATGTGGTGGCCGCGCCGAAACCAATTTCGGAAGACGCGAATGAGCCGCCTTTGTCGTTGAAAAGCCGGGAACAGGTTGACCAGGACACTGACACCGCGGGCGACAAGAAAGACGCCTGAGACGGATCAGGGTTTGACGTGCGGTTACACCTGCAACACGGTGTGCACCGCAGTTTGAGCAGCCCGCCCGCGGGCAGGTTTGGCGCTGCGGGCGCGATATGTGCTTATCAACCCAGCGAAATCTGTGGCATGTTAACTGGACAACCGGGAGGGACTTTGAAATGGGTATTCGGCAGACACAGGGGCGGGCACGCCTGTATGACAGCATCCTTGATACAGTCGGCGACACGCCCTGTATCCGGATCAACCGGATCGCGCCGGAGCATGTGACCGTTTATGTGAAGTTCGAAGCGTTCAATCCGGCGGGGTCGGTCAAGGACAGGCTGGCGCTGAATATCATTGAGGCGGCAGAACGGGATGGGCGGCTGAAACCCGGCCAGACGGTTGTCGAGGCGACATCGGGCAATACCGGGATCGGGCTTGCCATGGTCTGTGCGGCCAAGGGATATCCGCTGGTTGTGACGATGGCCGAAAGCTTTTCGGTCGAGCGGCGCAAGCTGATGCGCTTTCTGGGCGCGAAGGTTGTTCTGACCCCCAAGGCACAAAAGGGGTTCGGCATGTATACCAAGGCCAAGGAACTGGCCGAGGAAAACGGGTGGTTTCTGGCCAGCCAGTTCGAGACTGCCGCCAATGCCGATATTCACGAGAATACGACCGCGCGGGAAATCCTTGCGGATTTCGAAGGCAAGCAGCTGGATTACTGGGTGACGGGCTATGGCACCGGTGGCACGGTCGCCGGGGTGTCGCGCATGTTGCGCAAAGAGCGGCCCGATACGAAAATTATCCTGACCGAACCAGCTAATGCCGCCATCGTGTCGTCAGGCTATGTGAACACGCGCAACGACGATCACCAGCCCACCGAAAGCCACCCCAATTTCGAGCCCCACCCGATTCAGGGCTGGACGCCGGATTTCATTCCATGGGTCCTTCAGGAAGCCATCGACAATTCCTATTACGACCAGCTGATCCCTGTTCCGGGGCCGCAAGGGATTGAATGGTCGCGCCGCCTGGCCTCGGAAGAGGGGATATTCACTGGCATCTCGGGCGGGTCGACCTTTGCGGTGGCGATGAAACTGGCCGAAACCGCAGCGCCAGGATCGGTCATGCTGGTGATGCTGCCGGATACGGGCGAGCGTTATCTGTCGACGCCTCTGTTCGAGGGGATCGAAGACGTCATGACGGATGAGGAATATGCGATCTCGGCCTCGACCCCGTCGGCACAGATGAGCGCTGAATAGGGCGCAGCGTCAGGTTCCGATATCCAGCGCCAGCGCGTGGATGCGGGGCACGATATCGCCCAGCGCCTTGTGCACGGCCCGGTGGCGGGCGACGCGGGATTGACCGGCGAATGCGGCGGCGCGGATGCGGACGTTGAAATGGCTTTCGCCGCCTTCCCTGTGGCCTGCATGGCCGCGATGGCTTTCGCTGTCGTCGATCACGTCTAGTTCATGCGGGTCAAAGGCGGCTTGCAGGCGGGTTCGGATTTCGTCGGTCACGCTCATTTTTTTGCTCAGCGGCAAAATTTTTGCCGCCCCCCTCTTCTACTTTCGGCTGCTTAGACTAAACTGCTGCCTCCGAGTCGAAAAGATGCGTTCGTGAGGATAGAGCATGGCGAAATCAGACCCCTTCGGATTCGATATGTCCGTTTCCAGCGCCAAGAAAAAGAACCCGCGTGGGCGCCGGGGCATGTCGGGCGCGTCCGAGACCTCGGTCCGGATCTGCGATCACGACGGGTGTGACGAGCCGGGCAAGTTCCGCGCGCCAAAGGCACCGGATGTTCTGGATGACTATTTCTGGTTCTGCCAGCAGCACGTGCGTGAGTATAACCAGAAGTGGAACTTCTTCGATGGCACCACTGAGGCCGAGCTGAACGCGCAACGCTCGAAGGACAAGGTTTGGGAACGTGAGACCAAGCCGATGGGAGACCCGGAGGCGCGCGCCTGGGCCCGTCTGGGCATTGAGGACCCGCATCAGGTTCTGGGCGCCAACAGCACGCAGAACAAGGGGCGCACCTCGGGTGGTGGCGGACGTCGCCTGCCCCCCACTGAACGCCGTGCAATCGAGATTCTGGAAGCCCATGACAGCTGGTCCAAAACCGAAGTGCGCAAGGCGTACAAGAAGCTGATCAAGGTGCTGCATCCGGACATGAACGGCGGCGACCGGTCGCAGGAAGAGCAGTTGCAAGAGGTCGTCTGGGCCTGGGACCAGATCAAGGACAGCCGGAATTTCAAGTAGGGCCGCCGTCAGTCGCCAGCTGTTTACACAGTTTGAACGGATTGTGAGGATGCTGTCTGGAAACCTGTTTCAATTCCCGCAATAGTAGTGGGAATTGAAACAGTGCTTTTCCCGGAGCAACCGCTGTGCGTATGCCTTTCTTTTTGCTGCTTGCCTCACTTTGCGGGCTGGTCGTGGCGCAGTTCTATCCAACCGAGATGGACTGGCTGTTCCTTTTGGCCCTGCTTTGTGTGTTCGCCAGTACGATCCTTCTGATCCGGGCCTGGTTCGGCTGGCGCAGGGCCAACACATGGATCATCGTGGACGGGTCGAACGTGATGCACTGGAAAGACGGCGCACCGGATCTGGCTACGTTGCGGCAGGTTCTGGCCAGCCTGAAGCAAGCCGGGTTCAAACCGGGCGTCGTGTTCGATGCGAATGTCGGGTACAAGGTCGAAGGGGAATACATGAACGACCGGGCGCTGAGCCGCGCCCTGGGCTTGCGGGCCAAACGGGTCATGGTCGCGCCCAAAGGCACGCCGGCAGATCCGCTGATCTTGCAGGCGGCGCGCGACAGCAAGGCACGTATCGTGACAAATGACAGGTTCCGTGACTGGGAGGACGAGTTTCCGGATGTGTTGAAAGCGGATCGCCTTGTGAAAGGTGGTTTTCGCAAGGACGAGCTTTGGTTTTCGCTTTGACCACGCGACCACAGCTTTACGCAACGATCCGGGTTTCGTAGCGTTCAGGGATGACACTGACGGGACCCTGCCCCGGCAGAACAGTTTTGGATGCAAGGACCGTGGCACGCAAAGAGCAGAACCCGCCAAAAGCCAAGATCCCGCCGGATCATCCGTTTTCTGACATCATCAGCGATGCGTACCGGGTTTTTGCCTATCCAAAGCCGAGCAGCATCGAGGTTTGCGAAGGCTGCTGCATGGACGCCGACATTGAGGCGGATTTCTTTACGCCGCCCATTGCCGAGCTTCCCCTGCATTACGTCCAGGACTGGTTCTTTGCCGCTTGTGATCCTGCGGGGATAGCCCGCGACACATGGGGGTACCTGCTGCCCCGGATCCTTGAGATTCTGGCCGTGGACGAAGACCCTGCCAGCGTTGGGCTGGAGGTGAGCCTGAACCGGTATGAAACCGGCAACCCGAAGAACTGGTCACCCGAGGAATGGCGGGTTCTGGACCGGTTCCAGCGCGCGTATCTGAAACGCGAGATGGCACGGGAACGCGGCTGTCTGGACGATACACTGTGCATGTTCGCCCTGGCGGGGTGGCCGCTGGAGTCGCTGTTCGAACAGGTCGCCGCAAGCCCGGATACCGAATTGGTGCTGCGCCTGTGGCGCGATTGGTGCGCATATTGCGTTCCGGGGCGGGACTCGATCTGGATTACCGCATTCTGGAACAGCCCCGGCAATACGCGGGCCTTTGAGTTCTACACCTCGGAAGCGATGCACGACAGGATGACCCGCATCGCGTTCGCCGAGGTCACACCGGAGGATATCGCGGAAAAGGCGCTGGCCGTAGCCAGTGTTATCGAGACCCATGCCGATTGGGCAATGGGTGGGATGAGCGGGTCTTGAAACCTGTGCCATGCCGGTGTGATCCCCGGCGGATGAAGACGTCAATCCATGTTTGATTGGTCCCTGATTAGCAACTACTGCACTATAGCATCCAACAGCGAGGTATTGTCGGGGTACGCGCGCCTATCAGTGGCGCCACGATTTCCGCAACGCGGGACTAATCTGCGAACACGTCTCGCAACGCGCGCGCCTCGCGCCCGGTCAGGCAGCTTAGGTGCGTTTGGGAGGGCGGTCCTGCGTCTGAAAGCAACCCCGGAAAGAGCGCGCGCAGTTCCTCTACATCGTCGCGGTGCAGTGATTTCAGCGCCATGTCGCCCGGAAACAGGCTTTCGCTTTGCAGACCGTGCGAGGTGAGGATCACATGTTCGGCGCAGGCGATATGGTAGTATGTCACCGCCTCGTCCGTCGTCACCTGCCGGATGGTATCATCGTTGACCAGATGAATGGCCGCGCAGAACACGCTTGGCGCGCCAAAATAAAGCTCGGCCCGCCAGCCCCCCAGAACGACGCGGTGTTGCGGAGAAAGGTAAAGATCCCTGTCGGGAAGACCCTTGCCCAACGCATCGCGCCGGATGCAGACCGGGTTGAATTGGGGCCAGACGCGCAGGATTTGCGCGCTGAGTGTTCGTTTGCCGATCCATTCGATGGGCAGCGGGGTCCCACCGGCCACGCAAACCCGGTCGCCCACGGTCAGATCTTCGACCGGGCGCGGGCCGCGATCCGTTTCGATCAGGGTGCCCGAAACAAAACAGGGCGGATCGGTCGGGTTCAGATCACTCGGGGTGATTTTCCAGTTGCCAGTGGTCATCGGACCGGTTGGGTTATTGGCATCCCAGGCGTAGATTTGCCCGCCGACCTGAATGAATTCTCCGGTTTCCCCGGTTCCGCGGTAGTTTCCTTGCCCCAGATAGGTGTAAGGCTGGAAAGTCGCGCCCCCGTCAAACGACACCATCGATCCGCTGATGATCGCGGATTGTGTCGTGTTCTGGACGATGAGATCGTTCTGGCCCGTTGTCTTGGCCGTATGGAGAAGAACGCTAAATGCCACCTGGCGTCACCAAGGCCATGTTGGCAGATATCGACGCCTGCTGATCACTCGACCCAGAGCAACATTGCAGACGGAGCCGCACCCGGCATTCCCGTTTCACCAACACCCGATCACTTATAAAACGCCCCATAAGACCATTTTATATGTCTGATAAGGTCACTTTCCACAACATATAGTTTGCCGAATGCCCACCTGCATGCAGCATTTCGGACACATGGTTCGGCATCTGCATCCGATCAGGCCGCGCTGTCATTGAGAAACGCGGCGTGATCTGTGCCTTGTACCCGTCGCAGTTGAGGATCACCCGCGCGTCAATAGGGCCAGTTTGAAAGAAAAACCTGCTCACCTTTCCGAGCGGGCGGCTTTCCCTTGCCCTTGCCCGCAATATGTTGCACCACACACGGGTTCAAACCCGGCAATACGGGCCAAAGGATAAGGACAAGGCGAATGGCTGACGGATCGATCGATGTAAACGCAAAACCCACCGAAGATATCTCGGTCCGTGACGTATTTGGCATTGAGACGGATATGAAGGTCAAAGGGTTTGCCGAAGCCACCGACCGTGTGCCCGTCATCGACCCGACCTACAAGTTTGACCCCGAGACAACATTGGCGATCCTGGCGGGCTTTGCCCATAATCGCCGGGTGATGATTCAGGGCTATCACGGCACCGGCAAATCGACCCATATCGAGCAGGTCGCCGCCCGCCTGAACTGGCCCGCTGTGCGCGTGAACCTGGACAGCCACATCAGCCGGATCGACCTGATCGGCAAGGACGCGATCAAACTGCGCGACGGCAAGCAGGTGACCGAATTCCACGAGGGCATCCTGCCC
Organism: Ruegeria sp. L11; assembly: GCF_056531755.1. Lineage (NCBI taxonomy): Bacteria > Pseudomonadati > Pseudomonadota > Alphaproteobacteria > Rhodobacterales > Roseobacteraceae > Ruegeria > Ruegeria sp. L11. The sequence goes on along the minus strand of NZ_JBQFMI010000002.1, from coordinate 380,775 downwards.
TGGGCCCTGCGCAACCCCGTCGCCATCGTGTTCGACGAATATGACGCGGGCCGTGCCGACGTGATGTTCGTGATCCAGCGGGTGCTGGAACATGATGGCAAGCTGACCCTGCTGGACCAGAATGAGATCATCACGCCGAACCCGTGTTTCCGCCTGTTTGCCACTGCAAACACCGTGGGTCTGGGCGATACCACGGGTCTGTATCACGGCACGCAGCAGATCAACCAGGCGCAGATGGACCGCTGGTCGCTGGTCTCGACCCTGAACTATCTGAGCCATGACGCCGAGACGATGATCGTGTTGTCGAAGGCGCCGCATTACAACACCGCCGAGGGCCGCAAGACCGTCAGCCAGATGGTCACCGTGGCCGACCTGACCCGGACCGCCTTCATGAATGGCGACCTGTCGACGGTTATGAGCCCGCGAACCGTGATCAACTGGGCCCAGAATGCCGAGATTTTCCGCAATGTGGGTTATGCGTTCCGCCTGTCGTTCCTGAACAAGTGCGACGAGTTGGAACGTCAGACCGTGGCCGAGTTCTATCAGCGCTGTTTTGATGAAGAGCTGCCGGAGAGCGCCGCGAGCGCGAGCTTGGGCTAATTGGTGATACGACTAACGATAGGTGCAGCGTTAATTTCGTTGCCCACTCTGGCGCACGCCGAACTATCTTCAAGCGTTTTTCCGACCGGTGCTTCAGAAATCGAGAAGATCAAACACTGTGTGGCTGTGAACTATGCCAACGCACTAGCTGGACTAGTTGGTTCGGAGATAGCCAACTTGTCCTCCAAGCCACGCGAAATCTACTTTGGCGACACAGTTCAGACCAACCTACCCGCCGACTGGATACTTGAGGCCATAGGAGGAATGTCGGTTTTAGCAGATGCGCAAAAAGTAGCACTCGGCTGGGAAAAAAACTGGCGAAGCCAAGGCGAAACCTACTGGGCACCAATCAAACTTAACGATGGCGAACCTTACAATGTTCACGAAGGCAGACTTCTCGCTGCCCACACAATTGCATGTGCGGAATTCACGCACGCTATCACTATTAAGTATGGTCGCGATTTCTACTCGAAAAACACCCAGGAAGTTTCGCTACCTGAGTATCTCCCAACTGGTGAGTGATTAGCTGGGACTATAAGTTAAATGGGGCAAGTGCATCTGATTGCATAAGAACCTGCTGTACAGGTGTGCTGGTTCGATGGGAAAAGGGGGTTGGCCCTATGGTCAAGGCCCCTGAATAGCACTAGGTTGCCGGGACAGAACAAGACCGGACCTGCCTGATGAGCAAACCCAACGACAACCCCGCTGATCCGTTCAAGAAAGCGCTGGCCGAGGCCACCAAGGTCATGGCTGATGATCCTGAGCTGAACATCTCGTACACGGTCGATCCATCGGGCCTGTCGGGTGAGTCGATGCGGCTGCCGCAGGTGTCTCGGCGTATGACGCGGGAAGAGGTTCTGCTGGCGCGCGGCACGGCGGACGCTTTGGCGTTGCAGCGCCGGTATCATGATGACGCAACCCATGCGCGCTATGCGCCTCCGGGGGATATGGCGCGGGACTTGTACGAGGCGATGGAAACGGCGCGCTGCGAGGCGATGGGCGCGCGGGATATGCCCGGCACCGCCAGCAATATCGACGTCAAGATCGGGCATGAGGCGATCCGGCGCGGATATGACCAGTGCAAGCAGCCTGCCGACGCGCCCTTGTCGGTGGCGGCGGGATATCTGATCCGGCATCTGGCCACCGGGCGCGATCTGCCGCCTGCGGCCGAGAATATCATGAACCTGTGGCGCGGGTTCATCGAGGAACAGGCCGGTGGCGTGTTGGAAAACCTTGATGACGTGCTGTCGGATCAGGCGGAGTTCGCCAAGTTCGCGCGGCAGATGATCAAGGATCTGGGCTATGGCGACCAGCTGGGCGATGACCCCGACGAGCTGGACGACGAGCAGGAGGATCAGGCCGAGGACGACGCCGAGGAACAACCCGATCCCGACAGCACCGGTCAGGATGATCAGGACGAGCAGGACGCGGATGCGACGCCTGAGCAGACGCAGGAAGAGCAGCAGGATCAATCTCAGGCGCAGGTCTCGATGGATGAGATGGCCGAGGATGAGCTGGGTGACGAGGCCGAGATGCCTGATGGCGAAGCGCCGCTGGAGCCGCCTGCCCCGCCGCCCGCATCCGAGGCCGATCCGGATTACAAAGTCTATCTGAGCACGCATGATGAAGAGATTGCCGCTGAGGATTTGGCGGAACCGGCCGAGCTGGAACGTCTGCGGGCCTATCTGGATCAGCAGCTTGAGCCTTTGAAAGGGGCGGTTTCGCGCCTTGCCAACAAGTTGCAGCGCCGGTTGCAGGCGCAACAGAACCGCAGTTGGGAATTCGACCGCGAGGAAGGCATTCTGGATGCGGGCCGTCTGGCGCGCGTTGTCGCCAACCCCACCACTCCGCTGAGTTTCAAGGTCGAAAAAGACACCGAGTTCCGCGATACGGTTGTCACGCTGCTGCTGGACAATTCGGGGTCGATGCGGGGGCGTCCGATCTCGATCGCGGCCATCTGTGCCGATGTTCTGGCGCGGACGCTGGAACGCTGCAATGTGAAGGTCGAGATACTGGGCTTTACCACGCGGGCGTGGAAAGGCGGACAGGCGCGCGAGGCATGGCTGAACGATGGCCGCCCGCAGCAACCCGGCCGTCTGAACGACCTGCGCCACATCATCTACAAGGGCGCCGATGCGCCGTGGCGGCGGGCGCGGCCCAATCTGGGCCTGATGATGAAAGAGGGCCTGCTGAAGGAAAACATCGACGGTGAGGCGCTGGAATGGGCGCATCGCCGGATGATCGCGCGGCGCGAGCAGCGCAAGATTTTGATGGTGATTTCGGATGGGGCTCCGGTTGATGATTCAACCCTGAGCGTGAACCCCGCCAACTATCTGGAAAAGCACCTGCGCGATGTGATTGCCATGGTGGAAAAGCGCAAAATGGTCGAGCTGCTGGCGATTGGCATCGGTCATGATGTGACCCGGTATTACGACCGTGCGGTGACAATCACCGATGTGGAACAGCTGGCCGGTGCGATGACGGAACAACTGGCGGCCCTGTTCGACAGTGATCCGCGCGCGCGGGCGCGGGTGATGGGGATGAAGAAGGTCAGCTAGGCTGGCCTTGCCTCCGGCGGGAGTATTTCCCAAAAGATGAAAAGGCGGCGATTTCGACCGCCCGGCTGAGGGAGGTGTAGTATGTTCCAATCCTTTGAGGTGACCGCGCGGCCCGAGCAGGGGCCGCCGCGTCTGGCTGCGTTGCGCGCTGAGCTGGTGCGCGAAGGGTTGGACGGGTTTTTGATCCCGCGTGCGGATGCGCATCAGGGCGAGTATGTGGCCCCGCGGGATGAGCGTCTGGCCTGGTTAACCGGGTTTACGGGATCGGCCGGGTTCTGTGCTGCGCTGACCGGCATGGCTGGTGTGTTCATCGACGGGCGGTATCGCACGCAGGTCAAGGCGCAGGTCGCGGATGTGTTCACGCCGGTGCCGTGGCCTGATATCAGCCTGAGTACATGGCTGAAAGCGCAGTTGCCCGGTGGTGGTAAGGTGGGCTTTGATCCGTGGTTGCACGCGGCAGGGCAGATCTCGTCCACGCTGGGCGAGCTTGAGGGCGCAGGCATCGAACTGGTGCGCTGCGGCAATCTGGTGGACCGCATTTGGGCGGATCAGCCTGAACCGCCGATGCAGGCCGTCAAGGCGCATCCGATCGAGTTTGCGGGCGAAACCGCTGACAGCAAGATTGCCAGACTGGCCGCAGACCTGCGGCAGGCCGGGCGAAAGGCCGCGGTGATCACGTTGCCGGATTCGATCATGTGGCTGCTGAACGTTCGGGGGTCGGATATCGCTTACAACCCCGTGGCCCACGGGTTTGCGACCCTGCATGACGACGGCCGGGTCGATCTGTTCATGGCAGCGGCAAAACTGTTGGAGGTGCAGGATCATCTGGACCCGAAGGTGACGGTGCACAACCCTGCGGAGTTTCTGGACGCGGTGGCAGCGCTGGACGGTGCGGTACAGGTGGACCTGAGCACGGTGCCGCAGATCGTGGCGGACGCGTTGGGCGATGCCATGGTGGATGGCGGCGACCCCTGTGCCCTGCCCAAGGCCTGCAAGAACCCGGCCGAAATCGCGGGCAGCGCCGAGGCGCATTTGCGCGATGCGGTGGCGGTGGTCGAGACCCTGTGCTGGCTGGACGCACAGCCCCCCGGCAGCCTGTCCGAGACGCAGGTGGTCACGCGGCTGGAAGAAAACCGCCGCAGGGACAATGTGTTGCAGGATATCTCGTTCGATACCATTGCCGGGACGGGTCCGAACGGCGCGATCATGCATTACCGCGTGACGGACGAGACCGACAGCCGGTTGCAGGACGGTCATCTGCTGGTGCTGGACAGTGGCGGACAATATCTGGATGGCACCACCGATATCACGCGGACGCTTGCCATCGGCTCTGTCGGGGCGGAGGAAAAGACCTGCTTCACCCGCGTGCTGAAGGGCATGATTGCCATGTCGATGCTGCGCTGGCCCGCAGGGCTGGCCGGGCGCGATATCGAATGCGTGGCCCGCACGCCGCTATGGGCGGCGGGGCAGGATTTCAACCATGGTGTCGGACACGGCGTCGGGGCCTATCTGAGCGTGCATGAGGGGCCGCAACGCCTGTCGAAGGTCAGCCATGTCCCGCTGCAACCCGGCATGATCTTGTCGAATGAGCCGGGATATTACCGCGAGGGCGCTTTTGGCATCCGCATTGAAAACCTAGTGGTGGTGGAAGAAGCTCCGGCCCTGCCCGGTGGCGATGCGGAACGCGCGATGCTGTGCTGGCGCACCCTGACATTTGTGCCAATTGACCGCAGGCTGATCATGGTGGATATGTTGACGCCTGACGAGCGCGGCTGGCTGAACGCCTATCATCGCGACGTCGCGGAAAAAATCCGCCCAAGGCTGGGACATGACGCGCAACTGTGGTTGGATGCCGCAACTGCGCCGATCTGACACCCGCCTGTTACATAGAACGGGCAGAGGAGAGGCCCCAATACGTCGACGGAAGGACCAGAGATGACTGAGATCACGATCCAAAAAGCACCGGGCAAATGGACTGTCCGTTCGGGCGGTGCGATTCTGGGCGAAACGAGCAACGCGCTGGAACTGCACGAAGGCGACAAAGCTCCGGTGATTTACTTTCCGCGCGGCGATGTTGCGATGGCGTTTCTGGACCAGACCGACAAGGTGACGCATTGCGCCGGCAAGGGTGACGCGACGCACTTTTCCATCGTCAACAAATCCTCGGTGACCGAAAACGCGGTCTGGAGCTATGAGGACCCGGTTTCCGCCATGGCCGAGATCAAGGGATACCTGGCGTTTTATCCGGTGGACTCGGTGAAGGTGGAACAGATTTAAGGGCACCGGACAGGGTTTCAACGGAGGCTTCCGGAACGCTTGCCCTGACGGCGGAAGCCTTATGAATGTTCCTCGGCTGCGGTGGCTGCGAGGGCCCGGTTGTAAGCCTTGAGCGCGTCGACATGGTAGAGCGCGCCGACGGGTGTCTCGGACCCGTCCTGTTCCAGAACGATAACCGGAATGCAGGGTATGTCGTCACGGTCGAAATAGGGCATCGCGGCCTCAAGCGTGGCGCTGGCCTGAACGCACAGGCCCTGTTCGATCAGGGCGTGCGCCTCGTCCGCAGTGATTGAGCGGTCATCCCCGATAGGGCGCATCACCGCCCCGGCGCGCAGCATCGCCAGCAGATAAGCCTGCGGCCCGGCGGCCAGGTGGACATCGCGGCGTTCCAGCTGGGTCAGAAAGAACGACCGGTCCACAAGGCGCGACGCCAATGCGGTGGATATGGATACAGTCACCATCACGGCAAGGCCGATCTGCCAGTCTCCGGTCAGTTCAAAGACGATCAGAGTGGTCGAGATGGGCGCGCCCAGAACGGCAGCAGCCACCGCGCCCATTCCGGCAAAGGCATAAAGCGTATGCGTGCCGGACACTTCCGGCAGCAGCCCAGTGGCGATCAGTCCGAACGCCAGCCCGGTCAGCGCGCCGATCATCAGGGACGGTGAAAACACCCCGCCCCCCATGCGCCCGCCCATGGTGATCGCCACAGCCACTGTCTTGGTCACCGCAAACAGGATCGCGGTAGTCAGCACCAGATCACCGGTCAGGGCGCGGATCGTGGTCTGGTAGCCGACACCAATGATATGCGGGAACCAGATTGCCATCAGCCCCAGCATCGCGCCGGACACGGCCGGGCGCAGCCAGCCCGGAATGGACAGGCGGTTCTGGATATGGCTGCCGATATCTTCAGCAAAGAAGATCGATCGCATCAGCAGCAGGGCGACAAAGCCGCAGATCAGGCCGAGGATCAGGAAGGCGGGAAGTTCGACATAGAATTGCAGCGATCCGGGCGTTTCCAGCGTGAACTCGGTAACGTCGCCATATTCGAGGCGGTTGATTACCGTTCCGGCGACCGAGGCGATGACGATCGGGGCAAAGGCATGCACGGCGAAGTGGCGCAGCACGACTTCGAGCGCGAACAGGGCCCCGGCGATGGGGGCGTTGAAGCTGGCTGATACGGCGGCGGCGACAGCACAGCCCAGCAGGTCGCGGCCCGTGATCCCGTCGGCATGGATGCGGTTGCTGACCCAGGTGGAAATCACCCCGGCCATATGCACCACGGGGCCTTCACGGCCCGTTGACCCCCCGGAACTGAGCGTGATCAGCGAGGCAAAGAACGAGGCGATGCCGGCCTTGACCTCGACCCGCCCGTCGGTGATGGCGGATCCTTCGATCACATCAGCGACAGACCTGACGCGCCCGTCATTGGTGAACCGGTTCAGGATCAGGCCCACGACCAGCCCACCGATGATCGGGATGATCAGGATCATGAACCACGGCAGTTTCTCGGCATGGCTGTGCAGCAGCAGAACGTCGTCGGTGTCGTAGAGATAGGCCTGCAACGCGCGGATGGCCTTGCGGAATCCAAGCGCCATGAAACCGGCAGCGATACCGATGACCAGCGCGATGAACCAGAACTGTATCTGGCTTGGTCCCCTGCGCAGCATCACCCGCCACGCATCCCTGATCGCGGCCAGAGCCTGATTGAGCTGGTTGCGCAGAACGGTGCGGGTCGACTGGGTCATTGTCCCTCGGGGATCATCACGTAACCCTTAGTAAGCCACGGAGCACCCTAATAAAAGTGAGATAGCGACAGTGTGAGGCCAATTCGTGCCACGGGCGCATCAGGCCTGCAGCAGGGCCCGGGCGGCGGCGCGGGCCTCGTCCGTGATGGTGTCGCCCGCCACCATGCGCGCAATCTCGTCCACCCGGTCGGGTTGGGCCAGAGGGATGACGGTGGACAGGGTTTGCCCGTCCGTGACCTGTTTCTGCACCCGCCAGTGATGCGCCGCACGGGCGGCGACCTGCGGGGAATGGGTGACAACCAGCACCTGCCCGCCCTGCGCCAATGACGCGAGCCTGCGCCCGACCGCGTCGGCAGTGGCCCCGCCGACGCCGCGGTCAATCTCGTCAAAGATCATCGTGCGGGCGCTGTCATCGCCCGACAGGCACACTTTGAGTGCCAGCAGGAAGCGACTGAGTTCACCCCCTGACGCGATCTTGTTCAGAGGCCCGGCAGGTGCACCGGGGTTGGTGGCCACGGTAAAGGCCACCGCGTCGGTTCCTTCGGGGCCGGGTTCGGCTGGGCTGAGTTCGGTCCGAAACACCGCGCGTTCCATCTTGAGCGGGGCCAGTTCCGCCATGACGGCGGCATCCAGCTGCCCGGCAGCCGTCGCGCGGGCCGCGCTGAGGTCGGCGGCGGCATTATCATAAGCCTTCTGCGCGGCGTCCACGGCGGCACGCCTGTCTGCCAGGTCGGCATCGCCTGCTTCCAACTGGTTGAGGCGGGTGCGCAGAGTGTCGGCAAACGCGCCCAGATCATCCGGGGCCACGTCATGTTTGCGGGCCAGTGCGCGGATGGCAAACAGGCGTTCCTCGGCCTGTTCCAGTTCCGAGGGGTTGAAGTCCAGCGCCTGAAGGCAGGCGTTCACGCCATCCTGCGCCTCGCCTAGCTCAATCATCGCGCGCCCCAGCGCGGCAATCGGTTCGTCCAGCTGACCACCTGCGTTGCCGGACACACCTTCCAGCCAGCGGATAGCGTCGGACATCGCCCCTTCGGCACCGTCCCCGGTCAGCATGGCATAGGCGCGGGCGACATCATCGCGGATACGCTCGGCCCCCTGCATCATGCGGCGGCGGGCATCAAGTTCGGCATCCTCACCGGGCTGAGGATCAAGCTGATCCAGCTCGGCAACCGCGTGGCGCAGGAAATCTTCCTCACTTCGGACGGCAGCCAGAGCGGCCTCGGTCTCGGCCAGTGCCTTGCGGGCGCGTGACATGTCGGTCCAGGCCGCACGAACGGATGTCAGCCCGTCCGAAACCCCGGCGAAATCGTCCAGCATGGCCCGGTGGCCACGCGGGTTCAGCAACCCGCGGTCATCATGCTGGCCATGCAGTTCGATCAGGGTTTCCGACAGCGCCCGCAGCACATCGCCCGAGCAGCGGCGGTCATTGACCCAGGCGGTCTTGCGCCCCTCGGCGGTGTTGATCCGGCGCAGGATCAGCTCATCCCCGCCCGGCAAGCCCGCTTCGGCCAGTATCGCATGTGCGGGATGATCGGGGGAAAGTTCGAACTCGGCCACAACCTCGCCCTGCGCCGCACCCTGCCGCACCAGTTCGGCCCGCCCGCGCCAGCCCAGAACAAACCCCAGAGAATCCAGAAGGATCGATTTGCCCGCGCCGGTTTCGCCGGTCAACGCATTCAGGCCCGGCTGAAAACTGAGTTCCAGCCGGTCGATGATCAGCATGTCGCGGATATCAAGGGCGCGCAGCATCGGGTCTTCAGCGTCCCAAGCCTAATGCCATGGCGATTACAACCACTCACCCTTGATGGTCTGACGATAGATCGTGCTGAGCCAGTTGTTGCCACGGCTCTTGAGCTGGAGCCCGCGTGAGGTCAGCAGCTTGTAGGCATCGTCATACCATTCCGAGGATTGGTAGTTGTAGCCAAGGATGGCACCTGCGGTTTGCGCCTCATCCAGCAGGCCGAGGGACAGATAAGCCTCGACCAGACGATAAAGCGCTTCGGCGGTGTGGGATGTGGTCTGGAAATCCTCGACCACGACGCGGAAGCGGTTGATGGCGGCGACAAAGTGATCCTGACGCAGGTAGTATCGCCCGATCTCCATCTCTTTGCCGGCCAGATGGTCAAAGGCCAGATCGAATTTGAGCACTGCCGAGGTGGCATATTCGCTGTCGGGATAAACCTCGATCACGGTGCGCAGCGATTGCAGCGCCTGAAAAGTCAGCCCCTGATCGCGCCCGACCTCGTCAATCTGGTCATAATAGCTGAGCGCCAGCAGATACTGGGCATAGGCCGCGTCTTCGTCCGTTGGATAGAAGTCGATATACCGCTGGGCCGCGGCCCGGCTTTCTTCGTAGTTCTTGTCGGAATGGAAAGAGAACGCCTGCATGATCAGCGCACGCTTGGCCCAGTCGGAATAGGGATACAGACGCTCGACCTCGGAGAAATACCAGGCCGCGTCATCCGAGCGATTCTGCGACAGTTCGTATTCGCCACGGGTGTAGATCTGTTCCGGTGTGAACCCTTCCAGATTCTGATCCCGGTCCGCGCCCTTGTTGCCAAAAAGGCCGCCTGCGTTTCCACATGCCGTCAAAACTGCTGCCAGAAGAACCGCGCCTGCGAATCTGACTGCCGCTTTGCTGCCAACCATACCGCCCATCCTTGTCGTCTTACTTAAGGGGGTTCGCCCCGAATTGAGCCATGGTCTAGCACAGAAAATTCCGGTGCAAAACGCCTTATGCAACATCTGGCGCAAATGTCGTCAGAGTTGATCTGATCAGGCGACTTCGGGAATTTCGTTTACGATCAGGCCCTGCCCCGGCAGGCGTGCGGCCTGTTCCGGCGTGCACAGAACCGGACGCACCGCGCCGGGTGTTTCAAACAGATTGCGCAGCAATGTGTTGGTCAGCGAATGACCCGACTTGTCGCCCGTGAAATGGCCCAGAATCGGCCCGCCTGCCAGATAGAGATCACCCAGAGCATCCAGCATCTTGTGGCGCACAGCTTCGTCGGCGCGGCGGAACCCGCCGGGTGTCAGCACCTCGTTGCCCTGCACGACCACGGCGTTATCCAGGGTACCGCCAAGGGCCAGCCCGTTTTCGCGCATGGCTTCGACATCAATGCGGCGGCAGAAGGTGCGGCAATCGCTGAGTTCGCTCGCGAACGACCCGTTGCGCATATCCAGCGTCTTGGTCTGGCTGCCGATTGCGCTGTCTTCGAAATCGATGTGAAAGTCGATGATCAGCCCATCCGCGGGCGCGATGCTTGCGCTGGCCCCTTCACGCGATGCGGTGACGGTCTTCAGCACCTCATAGGCCAGCACCGGGCTGGCCTGACGACGCACGCCTCGGGCCATGATACCGCGTACGAAATCGATCGAAGACCCGTCCATGATCGGAACTTCGGGGCCGTCGATTTCAATCAGTGCGTTGTGAACGCCGCACCCGGCCAGAGCAGCCATGATATGTTCGATGGTGGATACCGACACCCCGGCGTCATTCACCAGACGGGTGCAAAGCGGGGTCCGTTCGACCACGTGATAGATCGCCGGGATCATCGCATCGCCCAGATGGATATCCGTCCGTTTGAACCAGATGCCATGACCAGCTGCAGCCGGTTTCAGGATCATCGTCGCAGGCTTGCCGCTGTGCAGCCCGACGCCTTTAAACGTGACCGGAGATTTGAGCGTATGTTGCAAAATGGGCCTCAGCGAGTGGTGTCCAGCCTTCTCGGGCTGTGTTGAACACTGAGTTAAGGAAGCCTGCGTCAAGGCTCAACTCACTCTTTGTAACCGAATGAAACATGTATGTAACAGATCGGCAAAACCCTGCTTACCTATTCGTAAGCCACTGTTTTAAAAAGAATTAGGGCCGCCAAATGGCGACCCCATGAGTGGATTTTGTTACCGCGATCAGTTGGCCTGACGGCGCAGGAAGGCCGGAATTTCGATACGATCCTGATCCGGGTCGGCCTCATCGTGAATCGGTGCCGTGGCCTCGGACTGGCGCAGAACGGGCTGCTGACGCGGCGGTTGAGCCGGTGTGTCAGAGGCGTGCCCGGTCATCCGGTCGATCAGCCGATTGAAGCCAAACCGCGAGCGTTCTTCGGGTTCGTGATGCGAAACCGCCGCTTGTGGGCGGGGTGCTGCGGCGCGCTGAGCTGCCGTGGGAACCTTCTGAACCGCTGCCTGCAAACGCTGGAGCGCTTCGGGCGACGGGGTGCCTGCGACAGGCGCGCGCGGGGCAACAAAAGCCTCGGGTGTCGGTTCGACGTGCTCGGGCTGCGGCTCGAATTCGGCGACGCGCGGCTGATAGGCCGGGGGCGGCAGATCGTCCTCATCCCGCTCGTCGAACGGCTGGAACTGCGGCTGGGCGGGCTCTTCCGCGGCTTCAAACAGAGAAGGTTCGCGGTTTTCTTCCATCTGCGGCGCGGGCTCTGCCATTTCGGCGGCTGCGGGCGCTTCTTCGCGACCGTATTCTTCGGCCGAAACGGTGCGGGTCAGCGGCTCGGACATCGAGCGGCGCGCGACCGGAATGTCAGCCGTTTTTTCGGTGGCGTCGATGCCGGTTGCAACAACCGACACGCGCATACCGCCTTCCATGGCAGTATCCAGCGTCGAGCCGACGATGATGTTCGCCTCGGGGTCCACTTCCTCGCGGATGCGGTTGGCGGCTTCGTCCAGCTCGAACAGGGTCAGGTCGTGCGAACCGGTGATGTTGATCAGAACGCCTTTGGCGCCCTTGAGGCTGATTTCGTCCAGCAGCGGGTTTGCAATGGCTTTTTCCGCCGCCTGGATGGCACGGTCTTCGCCGGTTGCCTCACCGGTGCCCATCATGGCTTTGCCCATCTCGTCCATTACGGCGCGCACATCCGCAAAGTCGAGGTTGATCAGGCCCGGACGCACCATCAGGTCGGTTACGCCTTTGACACCCTGATACAGGACATCGTCGGCCATTGAGAACGCCTCGGTAAAGGTGGTCTTTTCATTGGCGAGGCGGAACAGGTTCTGGTTCGGAATGATGATCAGCGTGTCGACGACCCTTTGCAGCGCCTCAACGCCGTCTTCGGCCTGACGCATCCGCTTGGCACCTTCAAACTGGAAGGGCTTGGTCACGACACCCACGGTCAGCACACCCAGCTCACGCGCGGCCTGCGCGATGATCGGAGCAGCGCCGGTGCCGGTGCCGCCGCCCATGCCTGCGGTGATAAAGCACATATGCGCGCCTGCCAGATGATCGACGATCTGTTCGATGCTTTCTTCGGCAGCTGCGGCACCCACGGCCGGACGGGCCCCCGCCCCCAGACCTTCGGTGACCTTCACACCCAGTTGCACCCGCGCCGAGGACTGGCTTTGCTGCAGCGCCTGCGCGTCGGTGTTGGCGACGACAAAATCGACGCCGTCCAGCTGTTTTTCAATCATGTTGTTGACAGCGTTACCGCCCGCACCGCCAACGCCAAATACTGTAATCCGAGGCTTCAGTTCGTCTTGCCCGGGCATCGAAAGATTCAATGTCATGCTCTGTCCGCCTGTATTTATGTTCCGCCAAAGCGGTGTTTTTCTTACCTATCCTTGCTCGATTCTAGCGGGCTGATGCGAAAAGGTCACGTCAAAAATCGCGATTCACCACAAAATATGGAGGAAATAAGGCAGAAACCGGCGGCATTTCGCAGGTACTGCCAGATATAGCGGAAACAGCGGCGACCATCACAAGCCAGACGACCCCGGCGCGAGGACTCAGCCGTTCGTCACGCTTTCGTCGACCATCATTTACACTGCGGAAAACTGCTCAGGTCCTGCCGCGAGGCCTCTGCCGGGCCTTGTGGATATCTTGAGGGATAAATCGACGCGCTGCAACCGGATTTTTCAACTGAGCGGTGCACTTGGACAGTTGAGGCTGGTTTCGGTGATGCTGCGCACCTCCTGGATTTCGCCATCTGCAAACGAGGCCAGACGCACCATCAGACGGCCTTCGTGCAGGAAGGGCCACCAGCAGACGGGAATACCATCCGGATCGTTGTCATAGAGAAAGCAGATCTGACCGTTTGGCGTGGTGATCTGCCCATAGACACACCCCTGCCCCTCTTGCCGCCAGACCGAGATGTGACGGTTCAGAAACTGCTCGGTCCCGACCAGATCGTTGCTGCGAATCTCATGGAAGGTGAGCGTTTTGCCGACGGCGGCATCCAGAAATGCCTCAGGCGTGATGATGGTCTGGGCCGAAACCCATCCCGGCAACAGGGCCGCACACAAAGCGGCCCGGCACAGGGGGCTACCAGTTGTCACGGAACCACCGAACGGCCCGCTTGAACGGGCGCGCGGCGTAGGTGTCGACCGGGATTTCGAAATCCCACCATTCGTCCTGCGGGTGCGCCGCAAACAGGCTGAGCCCCACGGAGGACGAGAACGCCGGACCTGTCGCCGATTGCGGCAGGCCATGCACCCGCAGCGGGCGGCCCAGACGCACGCGTTGACCAAGGATGCGGGTCGCCAGACCGTCCAGCCCCATGATCTGACTGCCGCCACCGGTCAGAACGATCTGCTGGCTTGGCATGTGTTCAAACCCGGCCGCATCCAGACGCACGCGGACCTCTTCTAGAATTTCCTCGACGCGCGGACGCATAATGCCGATCAGTTCGGCCCGACTGACTGTGCGGCGGTCGTGTTCCCAGTCACCGGTATCGCCGCCGATATCGATCATGTCGCGGTCATCAGCGCCGGTCGCATGAACGCCGCCATTGAATGTCTTGATCCGCTCCGCAACTGCTGCGGGCACACCCAACCCCATCGAGATATCGGCGGTCACGTGATCGCCGCCCATACGCACGCAATCGGCATAGATCATGTGTTTCTTCATGAAGATCGAAACGCTGGTGGTACCGCCGCCCATGTCGATACAGGCCGCGCCGAGTTCCTGCTCATCTTCGACCAGCGCGGAAATTCCCGAGACATAGGCCGAGTTCGCAATCCCGGCGAGTTCCAGATCGCAGCGTTTGATACAGCGCACGATGTTCTGGATCGCCATCGCATCGACGGTCAGCATGTGCATATCGACCGCAAGGCTTTGGCCCATCTGCCCGCGCGGGTCGATCAGGCCCGAGCGGTTGTCGAGCGCAAAGTTGACCGGCTGTGCGTGCAGCACCTCGCGCCCGTCGCCGTAATCCGGCACGTCGCATGCGTTCAGAACACGACCCACTTCGGCCTCGGTCACCAGCTGGCCATCCAGATCAACCTGTGCGTCCAGCCCGTAAGAGCGCGGGTTGGCCCCCGAGAAACAGGCGATGACGTGATCGACACGGATATCGGCCATCTTCTGTGCGGCCTGAAGCGCGGTGCGGATGGCGCGTTCGGTTTCCTGCATGGCGGTGACTTCGCCAAACTGTACGCCGCGCGAACGTGTCGTTGCGGCCCCGATCACCCGAAACCCCGTCTGCCCCGCCATTGAGCCGATGGTGTTATCTTCACTCAGCCGGCCCGATCCGTCAAAACGCAGAACGAGGCAGGCAATCTTGGAACTGCCCACATCCAGAATCGCGATCACACCGCGTTGCAATGCCTGGCGCCGCATTTGGCGCATGGCGCGTTGGGACTGATAAAGATCGGTCATCATGCTCGTTACTGCCCGTTACTCAGTGTCACTTTTGTATTCCACCAGTCTTCGCTGGCGGCTTTGGTCATTCGGATGGTGGGACGCTGGCCAAGGCGCATGTCGACCACGGCCACGTCGCGTTCCAGAAGGTCCTGCACCTCGTTCACCGCAAGCACGCGCTCCAGCGCGCGCACCGGGCGCTCGGTCGGCAGCATGATGCGCTGGCCACGGTCCAGGACCAGATCCCAGCGCCGTTCACCCACGCGCACCAGCCCGCGCACACGATTGCCCAGGCTGCGGGCGGTCTGAAAAATCTCGAGCGCCTGCGCCACATGGGCATCCGCGCCCGCGCCCGCGATCAAAGGCAGGTCGGCATGGTCCTTGCGAGAGGTGGTTTCCTTGACATGCGCGCCGGTCTCGTCGAGCAGTTCGAGCCCGTCATGCGTCCGCCAGACAATCACGGGCTGACGCTCGACCACGTTGACCTGAAGGATGCCGCCCGGACGGATGCGGACGGTTGCCGATTTCACCGGATCAAGCCCTGTGATCGTGTCGCGCATCTGTTCGACGTCCAGATCCCATGAACTGATCGGGAAATCCAGAGGCACGACCTCGCGAATATCATCGGACAGGCTGGTGCCTGCCCCGTCGATGGCCATCAGGTTAACCATGAACTCGGGGCGTTCCTGAATCGAGGTGCGAATATCGGCGATATAGGTACCAAGCGCTTCGCGCCGGTCCTGAGAGGCAAAATAGACGCCAACTGCTGCGGCAATGGCGCAGATCGGCAGGCCAAGCTTGACGCCCAGACGGATACCCGGTGTCAGCATCCAGCGCTGAAGACGATAGCTGAGGCGCGACGGGGCCGGATCACTGCGGCGTGCGGTGCGGGAAAACACCCGCGCCCCGCGCAGACGCAGAATGGGCTGGGTGTCATGCGGCTCCGTATCGGCCGAGGCAAAATCGGCATCCGGCCCGGCAAGGGGTTTGGTGCGATGGATTTCCAGAGAGCGGCTGGCGATTAACGGTTGCATGAGGCGTCCTCAACCATCCAGGCGCAGAGCTGGCCAAATGTCATGCCCAGATGCGCGGCTTGTTCCGGGGCCAGCGAAGTGGGTGTCATGCCCGGCTGGGTGTTGGTTTCCAACAGAAACAAACCATCAGCACCCGCGCTGTCATCCCAGCGAAAATCGGTGCGGCTAACGCCCCTGCAGCCCAAAGCATCATGCGCGCGCAGGGCATAATCCATGCAGCGATCAAAGATGTCCTGTGGGATATCGGCAGGGACCACGTGCCATGATCCGCCGGGTTTGTACTTGGCGTCATAGTCGTACCAGCCGCCATCGGTCATGATCTCGGTCACGGTCAGGGCGCGGTCGCCCATCACGGTCACGGTCAGCTCGCGTCCGGCCACGTATTTCTCGACCATGATCTGGTCGGGCATGTCTTCGGACAGCTGCGGCGGGCCATTGGCGTTTTCGTGGACAATGTAGATACCGACGCTGGACCCTTCGTTATTGGGTTTGGCTACATAGGGCGGTTCCATCACGTGGGCGCGAGTCACCTCGGCACGCGGGACGATCACACTGGGGACAACGGGCAGACCTTCGGCCTGATAGACGTCCTTGCTGCGTTGCTTGTCCATCGCAAGGGCCGAGGCCAGAACACCCGAATGGGTATAGGGGATACGCATCCATTCCAGCATCCCCTGCACGCAGCCATCCTCGCCCCAGCGGCCATGCAGGGCGTTGAAAACCACATCCGGCTGAATATCCAACAGGCGCGCATAGAGGTCGGGACCTGCGTCCAGTTCGACCACTTCAATACCTTCTCCCACAAGGGCGGCCGCGCATTCGCGCCCAGAGCTGAGAGACACCTCGCGTTCCGCCGAGGGGCCGCCCATCAATACCGCCACTTTGGGGTTTGTCCTGCTCGACATACCCAATGTGCGCCTCAATGTCCCCGGACCTTATGTGGTGGTCCGTACTGCGTTTATGCCTTTGATCCGTCGCCTGAATTTGCCTGTTTTGGTCTGACGGTCGGGGCTTTATTCTTTTAGCGGATCACCGACCCGCATGATTTCCCACTCTAGCGTGATGCCGCTTGTTTCGTAAACCTTTTTTCGCACCTCTTCGCCCAGACCTTCGAGGTCGTCAGCGGTGGCGGTGCCGGTATTGATCAGGAAGTTCGAGTGTTTCGGGCTCATCTGTGCCCCGCCGCGTGTCGCGCCGCGCATTCCGGCATCGTCGATCACTTTCCACGCCTTGAGGTCATGCACGTCATCAGCCTGCCCGGTCGAGGAAAAACCGGCCGGGTTGCGGAAGGTCGATCCGGCGCTGCGGTCCTTGGTGGGCTGGGTTTCGTCACGCTTTTTCAGTTGCGCTTCCATTCGGGCATGAAGGTCATAGGGATCGCCGGACGGGCCTTCGAACGTGGCCGAAATCAGAACGGCGCCTTCGGGCAGGTCGGACTGGCGATAGCGAAAGTTCAGATCCTCGGTCGTCAGGTCCCGCAGGTCGCCCTGCCGGGTGACAATGGTGGCCTTGCGCAGCACGTCCGCCGTGTAGCTGCCGTAACAGCCCGCATTCATCCGCACCGCGCCCCCGATCGAGCCGGGGATGGTGCGCAGAAAGGTCAGGTCCACACCCGCATCCGCGGCCTTGCGCGCAACATGCGCGTCCAGTGCGGCAGCGCCCGCGATGACCGTATTGCCCTCAACCGAGATGGCGTTGAACCCGCGCCCCAGCCGGATCACCACGGCCCGCAAGCCACCATCGCGCACGATGAGGTTCGAGCCGACCCCCATCGGGAAGACCGGCACACCATCCGGCAGATCGCGCAGGAAGGCCTGCAAGTCTTCGATATCGGCAGGTTGAAACAGGTAATCCGCCGGCCCACCAACGCGGAGCCATGTGAGGTCAGACAGGTTGCGCGCTTTGGACAGGCGGCCCCGGACATCGGGAAGAACAGGGGGAAGCAGAGTCATGTAGTCGCGCGCACCGCCAGGCTGCGCCCACCGACCCCGCCCATGATTGCGGCGAAAAGGAAGGGAAGAACACCGGCAGTCAACCAGACCAGCGGGCCGAACGCCTTGTCTTCTTCACCCGTTCCGACACCAGCCAGCACGACGATCAGCCCCAGACCAACCGCGGATGTCAGCCCGATCAGCCACAATAGACTGCGCAGGCCAAGCCAGCGGCCCGCTGTAAACCCGGCAGCGGCACCCAGAACGAAGGAAACAAGCGGCAGATAGGCAAATGTGGCGATTGTCGCCATGACAGACCTCCTGAAGTTGGCCGGTTATTCTTTGGCCGCCTTCATGCCCTGCATTTTCACCTTTGTCCAACGGGTCAGATAAATCACCGGCCAGCGCAGCACGGACATGCCCATTGCCAGCACCAGCAGCCCGATCCAGGGGCCATTTTCATAGGTGACATAGCCGACGATGGGAATGCCCACGATGATCAGGATATAGGCGCGCGTCCAGTGGTTGTCGGTGCTGGGGATCAGCGCAAGAACGTTGGCGGCAATGCCCCACAGGGCTGCCAGAGCGATAGACCACGTCATTCTGCGACCTCGCGCCCTGTCAATTTGCGCCAGTAATACCGGATGGGGTTGCGGAACATCGACACGAACCCGGCAAATGCCGCGACCGACCAGAACCAGCCGTGGACATATCCAAGCCATACGACCAGCACTGGTGCGCAGACCAACAGGACAAACCCCGGTGGGAATTGCAGCCGCATCGGCAGCATTGCCACGATGGTGGCGCAGATCACCCAAAGCGCTGCAAAGATCATCGAATAGTCCATTCGCCCCTCCGAGGACACGCGACTGTTGCGGTCAGAATATCACACTTTTAAGTTGTGCGACAAACAAATGACGCGTCAAACAGCTTGTTTTCTTTGCAATCTCTCGGGCAGGCCATTGGCCCAGGCGCTGATCGTACCGGCGCCGAGGCAGACGACCATATCGCCGGAACGGGCCTGTTCGCGGACGAGGCGTTCAAGGTCGTCTTCATCCAGCAGCGCGCGGGCGTGGCGGTGGCCGTGACGGATCAGGCCCTGCACCAGATCGTCGCGTGACGCGCCTTCGATCGGGTCTTCACCAGCGGCAAAAACCTCAGCAATGGCCACGACATCGGCGTCGTTGAAACAGGTGCAGAAATCGTCAAACAGGTTGGACAGGCGCGAATAGCGGTGCGGCTGATGCACGGCGATCACGCGACCTTCGGTCGCCTGACGGGCGGCCTTGAGAACGGCTGCGATTTCGACGGGGTGGTGGCCGTAATCGTCGATGATGGTGACGCCATCGATTTCTCCGACCTTTGTAAAGCGACGGTTGACGCCGCCGAAATTGGCCAGCGCGTCGCGGATTTCCGCAGCTTTCATGCCCAGATGACGGGCGACGGCAGCGGCGGACAGCGCGTTTGAGACGTTGTGATCGCCGGGCATCGGCAGGGTGCAGCCTTCGATCATCTTGTCTTCGTATTGCAGATGGATGTCGAAATGCGCCACGCCGCCTTTGTAGGTCAGGTTCACAGCCCGCACATCCGCCTGCGCGTTGAACCCATAGGTTCGCACACGGCGGTCGGTGATGCGGCCGACAAGGGCCTGAACCTCGGCATGATCGGTGCAGCAGACGGCCAGACCGTAGAATGGCAGGTTCGAGACGAATTCGTAAAAGCCGTCCCGCAGCCTGTCGAAATCACCCCAATGTTCCATATGCTCGGGGTCGATATTGGTGACAATGGCAATGGTTGCGGGCAGGCGGTTGAACGAGCCATCGCTCTCGTCGGCTTCGACCACCATCCATTCGCCCTGCCCCATCCGCGCGTTCGATCCATAGGCGTGGATGATGCCGCCATTGATCACGGTCGGATCGAAATCGCCTGCCACCATCAGTTCGGCCATCATGGTCGTCGTGGTGGTCTTGCCGTGTGTTCCGGCAATGGCAATGTTTGAGCGCAGACGCATGAGTTCGGCCAGCATGTCGGCGCGGCGGACAACGGGCAGACCTTGGGCGCGGGCTTGGTCCAGTTCCGGGTTGCCCGGTTTGATCGCGGTCGAGACAACCACGACGGCGGCGTTTTCAAGGTTTTCGGCGCTCTGGCCGACGAAAATCTCGGCCCCCAAACTGGCCAGACGGTCAGTGATCTTCGAGGCTTTCAGGTCCGAGCCCTGCACCTGATACCCCAGGTTCAGCAGCACCTCGGCGATGCCCGACATGCCAATCCCACCGATGCCCACGAAGTGGATCGGCCCTACGTCCTGCGGCAGTTTGGTTGCTGGGTTCATGTGGTCTCCTTCTGCGCCAGCTGCTCGACCAGAGCGACCAGACGCTGGGTGGCATCGGGCGCCCCGACCGACAGGGCACCATGGGCCATTTTCTGTGCGGCTTCGGGGTTCGTAAGAACCGTGGTGATTTGCTGTGTCAGCGTGGGAACGTCAAGCGCATTTTCCGGGATCATGATGGCCCCGCCGGCCTGCACCAGCCCGCGCGCGTTGGCGGTCTGATGATCCCCGGCGGCGGCAGCAAACGGGATCAGGATCGAAGGGCGACCGATGACCGAGATATCGGCCACGCTGGACGCGCCCGAGCGCGAGATCACAAGCTGCGCATCCGACATGCGGCGGGGAATGTCATCGAAGAAGGGCTGAACGTCGGCGCGGATACCATGATCTTGGTAGAATGCGCTGACCCGTTCGCCATCTTCATCCCGCGCCTGATGCGAGACACGGATATGCGCGCGAAGGTCTTGGGGCAGCGCGGCAATCGCACCCGGCACCATATCGCTGAGGATGCGCGCACCCTGCGAGCCGCCCATCACCAGAACCGACATCGGATAGTCACCCGGCGGGACATACCCGGCGGCGGCGCGGTCCAGAACCGCGGCACGTACCGGGTTGCCAGTGTGGATGCCATGCGCGCCTTCAGGCAGATCCGTCGGCCAGACGCCGCAGGCCACCTGTGCAACGCGGGTTGCAAACAGCTGATTCACGCGGCCCAGTACCCCGTTCTGTTCATGGATCATCCGCGGAACTTTCAGCAGGGTCGCTGCGCCCAGCGCCGGGATCGAGGGATAACCGCCAAAGCCTACGACAACATCGGGTTTGTCGCGCATCATCTGGAAGACCATGCTGGTGACACCACCAGCGATAATCGGGCCAACCATCGCCTTGGCCGCCAGACCGCCACGGGCGAAGGTGGCCGAGGACGCCTCGACAATTTCAGTCGAATGGGGAAAGCCGCCGGTATAGCGCGCACCGCGCGGGTCGGTGGACAGGCGCACGCGCCAGCCCTTGTGCAGCATCGCCTCGGCCAGCGCCTGAGCGGGGAACATATGGCCCCCGGTGCCGCCAGCCGCAATCAACAGGTAAGGGTTCCCCATTATCCTCGTCCGCGCAGAATATCGCCTAGTTCGCCCTGTGGGCGGTTTCGGGTGAAGGCCAGCAGCATGCCGACGGCAATACCGCCTGCAATCAGCGACGAGCCGCCATAGCTGACGAACGGCAAAGTCATGCCTTTGGCGGGCAACAGACGTACCGCAACACCCATGTTGATCATCGCCTGAACGCCAAACATGCAGGCCAGACCGGTACCGGCCAGACGAATGAACATGTCGCGTTCGCGCATCAGCCGCAGCAGCGAGCGCACGACGATCAGCGCATACAGCGCAATGATGATCATGACAAGGATCAGGCCGTATTCCTCGGCCGCGACGGCGATGATGAAATCGGTATGGGCATCGGGCAGCGACCATTTCACCTGCCCCTCCCCTACGCCGACGCCGAACAAGCCACCTTCGCGGATGGCGTTGGTGGCATAGCCAAGCTGGGTGGTCGGATCGACCTCTTGATTTAGAAAGCCGTCGATGCGGCGGGCAAAGTGTTCGGAATTCGAATAGGCCAACATCCCGCCCAGAACGACAACACCGGCCATGCCCAGCAACAGCAGCATCGGGGCCCCGGCCACGAAATACATGACGCCCCAGCCGAACAGGATCAGGCAGGCCTGACCGAAATCGGGTTGCATCACCAACATGGCCACGATGGCCATGCAGAGCGCAAAGGACCACAACCGCCCCGGAGGACCGTTGATTTCCTGCGAGGCGGCCAGCAGCCATGCAGCCACGACGACAAAGCCGGGTTTCAGAAACTCGGATGGTTGCAGCGAGGCAAAGCCCAGTGAATACCAGCGCACCGCGCCTTTGCCGAAATCCGTTCCAAACACCGGCAGGAAGACCAGAGCGACGAAGGCCCCCAGAAAACCCAGAACGGCCAGACGCCGCACCAAGGTTGGAGACATCATCGAGGTCAGCAGCATCGCGATCAGCGCCAATCCGCCAAAGAAGGCCTGACGCTCGACATAATGGAAGGGGTCGAACCCGTTGCGACCGGCCAGTGGCGGCGAAGAGGCCAGCCCCAGCAACAGCCCGATGGTAAACAGGATCAGAACGCAGGACATCGTCCAGCGATCGATAGTACGCCACCACTTCGGTAGAATCGGTTCTCCGCGCTGGTCCTGGACCGCGCCATACACCATCTCAGTCATGAGATACCGCCACTCTCTGCCTCGTTAACGCCCCGTTTTCGGGATCTGGCTGAGAGTCTACATGCAATTTGGCGATCAGGCCAGCCTGTTCAGGAGCAAATCGGGATTTCCCGCCCAAGACCCGCGCCGCACGCCCGGATCGCCGGTCAGCCGTTTTACGACGGCCACCGGACGGGAGGAGGTGGGCATCAGACCTTGCTTAGCAGCAGCGGCACATCGAGCAACCCCGCCAGACCGAACAGTTCGGCCCTGGGGGGTGGCGTGTACCCGTTGATCGCATCAGCTTGCAGGGTTCCTGCGGCAGAGGACCAATACCAGTGGGCGTTATTGAAACGCGTTGCAGATGTTTCGAGGTTCTTGAAGATGGCTTTGATCTGCACCCCGTTGAGAACATTGGGCGACTTTCGCTGCATCATCGCTATTGCCCCGGCAACAAGGGCCGAAGCCCCCGAAGTGCCGCCGAATTCAGTATACAGCCCGGCAGGATCGTCCACCGCCTTTTTTCGGGTTTTGACCGCCGCGGCAAGGCTGCCTTCGACATAGCCCCGCGGGCCCGGCACATCCAAGGTCACCAACCGTTGAGGCGCGAATTCGACAATCGGGATCGCGTCACCACTGCCGTCGCGTTTCAGGTGATGTTTCGGGTTTTCCAGATGGAAGTCAGTGGCCGAGGCTGCATCACGGTCCAGACGAATTTGATAGCGGTTGTAGATCTCACCGTCATCCGAGGGGGCGGACACGGTCAGATCAGCAGAGTGGTTTGAATACCCGGACCGGGTGCCATTATAGTTGACGGCCCCCACCGAGATGATCCCGTTGGTTGGATCACCGGACAGGCTGGCAGGGTAAATCAGTTCACTTCGACCGTCATTGCCAGCCGCGCAGACCACCGGAATTCTCGTGCTGACCCATTTGATGATCTTGTCCAGCGCCGACCATGCCACCGAGATGTCGCGCGCGTCGCCGTCGGGTTCGTCGCGCCTCGTCTCGTGCAGGCGCGTCTTTTCGTGCGAGTCCAGACCCGGATAGAACGGCTCGGTGCCAGTGGCAGGGCGAAATCTATATCCCGGCCAATGAGCAGGGTTCGCGGCATCGCGCGGAAACAGGATGACATGCGCGCCTTTGTGGAGGGCATAAAGAAACGCCGCAATCAACTCTTCCGGGCTGGGTGAGATCGACGTCGTGATCGGAATAACCCTGCTTTTGGGATCAACCCCGTAATACGCCGCGATATTGCCGGTATTGCCGAATTGATCCGCCGCAAAGCTGGTTCCGCAGGCCAGCCCGGCACAGCTGGTGCCGTGCCCGGCATAGCGATCGTCATAAGCATCGATGTAACGCTTGACACCGAACCCCGATCTCAATCCGGCAATCACCCGCTGTTCCTGCGACGTCAGGCCCGGAATGCCCAAGGGGTTCTGAATGCCCGACAGATGTTGCACATGTTCTTCGATATGTTCTGCCCCTGCCCCAACGGCCGACCGGTCGATGTATTTGACACCGAACGGGTGGCTGGCCAGATCAAGGGCTTCGTCCCGAATGACCCTGTCCGCCGGAACCGGTCCGGTGTCCGGCGCTTTCAGGTTTGGGTGATGCGGGGCCACGCCCATGTCGATCAGGGCGATCTTCGCCTCGGCCAGAGCAGGGCCTGTGAAATCCCAGATCGCGCTGTCGATTTCCGGGCAAGTCTCTCCGTCAGCGGGCGGGGGCGCCTTGACGGTCAAGGCTTTGATCGCGACCAGATGCCAGAGATAGTAATATCGTGCGTAGTCTTCGTTTCCTGCGGTCATTTCGTCACCTCGCGTTGATCCTTAACCCAGCCATTCGTCTTGTGCTTCGTCCATCAGTTCGTCCAGAACCTCGGTCAGGTAAGCCACGGTTTTTCTGGCCAGACTTCGCCCGGCGGCTGTGTCGCTTGGGTAGTGCAGACCAGCCCATTCGCGGTTTTCAGCAATCCGCTGGGCGCGGTGGAACAAAGCGACAGTGCCCGGATGTTCAGGGATCAGCCGCGAGAACAGTTCGGCAATCGCGAAGGATTGGTAGGAGTGGTTCGAGGGGTAAGCCGCATGAAAAGGCACCGGGATAAAGGGCCGGATCAGCGGCTGGATGATATTGGGTCTGGGTCGGCTGAAACGGTTCTTGTAGGTCAGGCCGATTTCATTCGTCAGTTCCAGCAGGATCGTCATCAGTGCACGTGTCGCATCAAAGCCGCCCTGCTCGTCAATGCCCAGCGGGCTGAGATAGTCATCAATACCAAAGCCAGCCTGCGCCACGATTTCCTCGCGCCGTGTCGCCTGATTTGACCACTTGAGCCGACCTTGCAGGATCAGCAAGTATTCGGTTTCCTTCATGCTTTCGTCAGGGCCCGGTGGCGGCAGAAGGTCGATGTTTTCCCAGACCTTGCCCAGCAGACCGGATGCGGGCAGCATTCCGATCCGGCACAGATCGCGCATCTCGCGCCAGCCGAAGGAGGCATCACTACCGCCAAAGTCAAAATCGCTGCGGTTCCGGTTGCGATTGCGATTTCTGTTTCGGTTGCGGTTTCTGTTGCGATTGCGGTTTCTGTTGCGATTCCTGTTTCGATTCAAAGCAAACGCCGAAGATGCGCTCATCGCGATTGAGGCCGCGCCGAGGGCAGAGCGTTTCCCGATCTCACCGTCTATCGAATCCATTACGCCTGCGTCAGCCTTGAGCGGATCGATAAACCGCTCGTCCTGCATGAAATCGCTGAGTTTGCGCAGCGTTTCATCGTCCAACACCTCTGGGTCCAGCGCGTTGATCGCTTTACTGTATTGCAGGTAACTCTCTCTCTGGGCATCGAAAATGAAATTGTTCAGCTCAGATTGGTTCGCCCCCAATGAGGTACCGAGACCACCGGTTCCGGCAAGGTTCATCAGTTTCACCACTTTGCACGAGATCAGCTCACCACGTCGGACCATCATTCCGAAACCGTTGAGCGTGGAAACGTAAGACATAAGTAAACCCCCTACTTTTACCCCTGCTTTAAGCGTGTTGCGGCAATCCGATCCTGGACAGGCCGCTTTCCATCAGTTGCGCGCTGAACCGTGTTGGCACCGGGAACCGGTCCTGCTGGATGCAGGCCAGCGACATGTCCGGTTCTAATTCGATCAACCGTTTCAAAGCGCTTTTACCAAGTTGCCGATCGCCTGCGTGCCCATAGGCCGCTGCTAGGTAACGCATGACCGCTTTGAATTGCGGCTGAACCTCCATCACGGATTCTCCGAACCTGATGGATTTCTCGAACTCGCCATTGACCAGCGCGGCGACGCATCCTGCCCCGTCAAACAGGTGCCGGTACGGGTTGTGCCGACCCAGAAGCCGGGCCTTCTGCGCGGCTTCCACCGCCAGCGCGGGGCGATCTGTGTAGCAATAAAGCATGGCGGCTGAATCCCAGCTCATCGCCCGATAAGGGCTGAGCTCGAGCGCGCGGTCGACCAGATCCTGCGCCACCGAAAACTCTCGGAACACGTAGGAATGCACGTGGGCGACAAGGCCCAGAACAGTGCCGTTATCCGGGTCAGCCTCGACCGCGCGGCGGGCCAGATCGCGTGCTTGCGCTTCCAGTGTGGCATCCCAGGTACCGTACCGTTCACCGACCTTGAAGGTCGTGACATAAGCCAGCCACGCTAGGTAGGCTGGTTTGGGATCAAGCTCGTAGGCAGCCAGAATGTCCGCCTCCAACTCATCGACTCCCGGCCCTGTCATGGTCAGCAGATGATGCACGGCTGCAAGAGCCGTCTTCGCCGCGTGATGGGAGGCCGGATCGCGCATGTGACGCCCGTTCAGCAAAGCCGTCAGCAAAGCGTCGGTGGCATAGCTGATGAACGATGTCAGTCCCGAGCAGTTTTGCCCCAGAAAGTCACCCTGATCCGCCACCACATTCTGGCTCCAGATCACTTTTCTGTCTTCCGACCGCATTGCGGTGGCGGACACTTGTAACATGCTGCCACAGGTCGAAGCGCGACACTGAAGGAAAAGATCAGGTCCAGCCGACAGTGGTTCCTTTGGAAGCGCGACCTGCGGCACCCGGTAATCCTGAACCTCGAGCGCTTCGGTTTCGGTAAGGGATTTGGACAGCTGTTCCGCGACGATGTTGGACACGAATGTCGCGGTTTCGGAACTGCCACCGACATCCGGAGACAACAGACCTATCACGAAATTCGGGCGCGGTACGGAGAACGACATCTGCTCGGACCGGAAGGCTGTTGGATTGGTGGGAACGGGAACCGGCTGTGCTTTTCCGTCCTTCTCATAGGGGACGTCGATGGTTGCGCGGGCCACTTTGAACAGTTCGAGCGTGGCACCGATATTCTTGAGATTGGGCCGCCCGATCGAGTTGAACAGGAAATCCTGTCGTCCGCGCAGCGCATTGCGCACAACGCTTGAGACCAGAACCTCGCCGGATGAGCCGACGCTTTCGATCCGGGCCGCCGTATTCACAGCGTCGCCGATGATCTGCTGGTCAACCTCGAACGTGTCGCCCAGATGTATCCCAATTCGATACCCTTTGGCGTACCGGTCGGGGGCATGGGTCAGGACATCCTGCATCCCCAGCGCAGTTTCGACGGCGGCACGCGCGCTTGGGAAAACGGCGCACAGCCCGTCACCGGTCAGGCCGGTCACCCGGCCCCGAAAGCTGTTAACCAGATCGCTGACGCAATTCAGATCGCGGCGGATTCTGGCCAGTGTTTCAAGCTCGGCCTCGCGGACGGCGGCAGAGTAATCACATGCATCAAGGAACAGGATCGCCCTGAGCCGCGCCTTGGGAAGGTCGCTTGGATTGTTCAAATTCAGAGTAATACCCATGATCGTGTCTCGGAACTCTTTAACTTGTTGAAATGTGCCACCCCGAAAACAGGCGGGCTGGCACGCATCAGAGGCGTGTTGTGATTGCAGATGCAGCCGACGGGTGTGAATGGCGCTGCATTGCGCGGGACGGGCCACGGGCCTGAATGGAAATCACGAGGCATTAATCGGCCCGCTGATGAGATTTGGTTTCTAAAATGCGTTAAGTTCAAAATAATAAGGGTTATTGTATTGTTTTAGTGAACTTCCGTCGACATATTTTTATTTTTGCACATATTTTTCGGTGCAATTTGGCGAATTTACCCGGCATCTGTGGCGCTTTGTGCTTGGCGGGAAAGACGGGCTGACGCGGCAAGACTTCCCGTTAGGAGTGCGCGAGGGCTGACCCCGGTCAAGCCTTTGGCATTGGAGCTTCCTGTTGCCGCTAAACCGGGCGGACGGCATGACACGACAGCGGCTGACTGGTACCGGAAATCGATTCTCCAAAAAGTATCTGAACGTTGCCCGGCCCTCGCCGTTTCTGCCAGACATGCCTGCCACCACCCTGTTCGGTGGCCCAACATTTGGCGGGACCAGGTGCCCTGCACAACCTGAACGGTGCCGCAATTTGACCGGACCAGAGCGTGGTTTTCTGTGATCTGCACCCTTCCAACCCCGCCCCGCGACGCGCGCGCATAATCCCGACAACCAGCCCAAACCGGCCCCCGTGCAAGGGTGTCACCGCCCGCAGGCCCCGATTTTCCGGGAATCATTCACCTGACAACTAAATCCTTTGCCTCAGGCCCGGTGCGCCGGGTTTCACCCTTGTCATCGCCGAAAATCCACGCCAAGGGCGGTGCATGAGGTTCGATACGATCATATTGGGCGCCGGAGCGGCAGGCATGATGTGTGCGGCCCGTTGCGGTGGGCGGGTGCTGGTAATCGACCACGCCAAGGCGCCGGGCGAGAAAATCCGCATCTCGGGCGGAGGGCGGTGCAATTTTACCAACATGTATGCGGGGCCGGGCAACTTCCTGTCGCAAAACCCGCATTTCTGCAAATCCGCGCTGGCCCGGTTTACGCAGTGGGATTTTGTTGACCTGGTGAACCGGCACGGCATCAAATGGCATGAGAAAACGCTGGGGCAGTTGTTCTGCGACGGCTCCTCGAAGCAGATCATCCAGATGTTGCTGGACGAGATGAGCCGCACCGGCGCCGAGTTTTGGGTGCAGACCGCGCTGCGTGATCTGCGCAAGGAGGACACCGGATTCGCGCTGGAGGTCGAGCGTGAGGGGCAGCGCCTGCATCTGACCTGCGCCAATCTGGTGCTGGCCACGGGGGGCAAATCCATCCCCAAGATGGGCGCGACCGGGCTGGCCTATGACATTGCCCGGCAGTTTGGCCTGCGGGTGACCGACACCCGCGCGGCGCTGGTGCCGTTCACCTTTTCGGATGGCCGGTTCAAGGACCTGTCCGGTGTTTCCCTGCCCGTGCGGCTTTCTAACGAACGCACAAGTTTTGACGAAGCGCTGTTGTTCACCCATCGCGGCCTCAGCGGGCCGTCCGTTTTGCAGCTGTCCTCTTATTGGCGCGAAGGTGAGGAGATCGGCGTGAACCTGATCCCCGAACTGCCCCTGTTCGATCTGCTGCGTGCGCAACGGCAAAACGCCGGGCGCAAGGCGCTGACAACGGAACTTGCGCGGCATCTGCCGTCCCGGCTGGTCGAGTATCTGAGCCAAGTCATTCCGATGTCCGGCAATCTGGCCGATCAGTCGGACGCGAAGCTGTCTGAACTGGTCGCGGCCCTGTCTGACTGGCGGCTGGTACCGTCGGGAACCGAAGGGTATCGCACTGCCGAGGTCACACTGGGCGGAATAGATACCGATGATCTGTCGTCGAAAACGATGGAGGCCAAGGATGTCCCTGGCCTCTATGCGATTGGCGAAGCGGTGGATGTCACCGGGTGGCTTGGCGGCTACAACTTTCAATGGGCGTGGTCATCAGGCCATGCCGCAGGTGTTGCCATTGCCGCCAGGCATTAACCTACACTTCCGTTTGCGCGGCATTAACCTACGACGTTGTAGCCGCGACCGCGCATGCAGTTGCGCACGATCACTTCCTGATTCTGGGTATTGCTGATCGCACTGGCACCCACACCGACCAGAGCACCGGCGGCCGCCGCACGGCCCAGATCGCTGGCGCTGTTGTCGATAATCGCTGTGGTTGCCGCCGCACCAGCCGCGCCGATGGCGGCAGCGCCCGCGGTGTTGCTGTCCAGCGTCGGGCGAGACCGGGCCAGCGCCTGACAATTGGCCAGATCGGACTGGTAGTTCGGACCCACAGGCCCGTCGATGATAGGAACATAATTCGCCCCGCTATTGGCGCAGGCCCCGGCCAGCGCAACGACGGGAAGGATGGAGAGAATTTTGCGTGCAGACATTTCCGCTTCCTCTTTATTGACCTGGAGGTGACGCAACCTCAATTCCCACAAAGTGTCAATCTGATTGAAAAATGTCCACATCTACCGGCGGGCTGTTGCAGGTGCGGCCTTAGCACAGCCGTTTTTGCACCTGCGCCGTGAAGTCGTCGCCACGCTGTTCGAAATTGTCATATTGATCGAAACTTGCCGCCGCCGGAGCGAGCAGAACGGTCTCCCCCGCCTGGGCTTCCGCCATGGCATGCGCCACTGCTGCCTCCATCGTGGTACAGACCTGCGCGTCGACCGTCAGCTGCATCGCAAAGCCCGCCGCCTCACGACCGATGACATAGGCTTTTATCACTTGATCCGCTGCTGCGTTCAGGGCTGCGACGCCGCCTTCTTTCTCAAGCCCGCCACAGATCCAGCGGATCTGTTTGAACGCAGTCAGCGCCTTCAGGGCGCTATCGACATTGGTCGCCTTGGAGTCGTTGACATAGGTTACCCCGTCCGCCTCGGCGATGATCTGGCTGCGGTGCGGCAGGCCCGGGAACGCGTGCAGCGCATCCTCGATCACGCGCGGCGCTAGGCCCAGCGACCGGCAGGCCGCATAAGCCGCACAGGCGTTCTGGTGGTTGTGGGCACCGGGAAGGCCTTTGATCGCGCGCAGGTCGATAGACCCGGCCTGCCGCCCCTTGCGGTATTCCGACAAAAACCCCTTGCGCGCGAAGACCTGCCATCCCGGCCCGGTCAGCTTTCGCGTTACCGAGATACGGATCACCCGATCATCCGCCGGCCCTTCGGCCAGCTGGCCAGCCAGAAAGGCGCCTTCGGTTTCATCGATGCCAACGATCGCGCGGTCCGGGCCGCCTTCGGCAAACAACCTTCGTTTGGCCGCGAAGTATCCGCCCATGCCACCGTGGCGATCCAGGTGATCTGGCGAAAGGTTGGTGAACACCGCCACATCCGGGGTCAGCGCACGGGCCAGTTCCGTCTGATAGCTGGAAAGTTCCAGCACCACGACCGAGCCATCGCCACCCGGATCGATATCCAAAACACCGCGCCCTATATTTCCGGCCAACTGCGCCTCGCGCCCGGCCTCGGTCAGGATGTGATGGATCAGCGCCGCGGTGGTGGATTTCCCGTTCGAGCCGGTGACCGCGATGACCCGTGGCGGAGTGTCATAGTTGCTCCATTCCGGCCCCGCAAAAGAGCGGAAGAACAGGCCGATATCATTGTCGACCGGCACGCCTGCATCCAAAGCTGCGGCAACCACGGGGTTGGGTTCGGGATAAAGATGCGGAATGCCCGGTGAAACGATGAGCGTGGCAATCGTGTCAAACGCCCCCTGTTTGCGCAGGTCGGCACAGGAGAACCCTTCGCCCTCGGCGTTGGCGCGGGCTGTGGGGTTGTCATCCCAGCAGACCGGTTCCGCCCCGCCTGCGCGCAAGGCGCGTGCGGTTGCAAGACCGGACCGGCCCAATCCCAGAACCGCAACTTTCTGCCCTGAAAAGCCTTTGACCGGGATCATTTCATGTGTCCTTTGCCTAGCTGCGCTTCAAGCCAGTCTGCCCGCTCGACCACGGGCCGTTTCGGGACAAGGACTGTCTGGAAACCAAGTTTCGGTAAGCGGTCGCACAAAGCTTCATATTCCGCAAGAGCGTCAGACAGATCATGCTGTCGCTCGCTGTCCTGAACATAGATTTCAGGCCATGGTGGAAACAGGAACACCCGGCAATCATAGTCAAGCCGCAGAATCTTATCACGCAGTGCATTTTCAAGATTTGTGCCCGTGCGCTCGAACCAGATCAGAGCATCCAGCGCCGACCTGTCAAACAGAACCAGACCAGCTGGAGCATGGGCCATGTCGTCAAAAGCCGTGCCGATCACCTTTCTGCAAAACGCCTCGGGGTCATTCCACGGTAACGCGTTCCCACCGCTATCCTGCTCGGCCCTGACCACACGTCGACCAGGTTCAGGAACCGTTGCGTAGCCACGTTTCGCCATTTCCTGCAGCAGGGTTGACTTACCTCCGCTGGAACATCCTGACAAAACAATTCGGCGGTTGGTCACCGCACCTTCAGCGTTGCAAGACCGATCATCGCCAGGATCAGCGAGATGATCCAGAAGCGGATGACGATGGTCGGCTCGGCCCAGCCTTTTTTCTCATAATGGTGATGGATCGGGGCCATCAGGAAGACCCGTTTGCCGGTGCGTTTGAAGTAGAGGACCTGAATGATCACGCTCAGCGCCTCGACCACGAACAGCCCGCCGACGACGGCCAGAACCAGCTCGTGCTTGGTGGCAACGGCAATGGCGCCCAGCGCGCCGCCCAGCGCCAGCGATCCGGTGTCGCCCATGAAGACCGCCGCCGGGGGGGCGTTGTACCAAAGGAACCCCAGACCCGCACCAAAGAGCGCTGAGGTAAAGATAAAGATCTCACCGGTGCCCGGCACGTAATGCACGTCGAGATATTCGGTAAAGTCGACGCGGCCCACCGCATAGGCAATCACGCCCAGCGTCGAGGCGGCGATCATCGCTGGCATGATGGCCAGCCCGTCCAGACCGTCGGTCAGGTTTACTGCGTTGGCGGCCCCTACGATCACGACAATCGCAAACGGGATATAGAAGATGCCCAGATTGACCAGCGTGTCCTTGAATACGGGTACAGCCAGCTGGTTCTGCAACGCTTCGGGGTGGTGCAAAGTCGCCCAAAGCGATGCCAGCACGGCAATAATCACGCCCAATGCGAGGCGCATCCTGCCTGAAACCCCCTGCGTGTTCTGTTTTGAGACCTTCGCGTAGTCATCCGCGAATCCGATGGCCGCATAAGACAGGGTCACGAAAAGCACCATCCAGACATACGGGTTGTCCAGACGCGCCCAGACAAGGGTCGAGGTCACAAGTGCCCCGACAATCAGCAACCCGCCCATCGTTGGCGTGCCTGCCTTGGAAAAATGCCCCTCGGGGCCATCATTGCGGATCGGCTGGCCCTTGCCCTGCTTTCTGCGCAGCACGTTGATCAGCGGTTTTCCGAAGATGAACCCAAAGATCAGTGCCGTCATGAAGGCACCGCCTGCGCGGAAGGTGATATACCGGAAGAGGTTCCAGAAATCCCCGCCATCCGACAGGGCGGTCAACCAGTACAGCATGACAATACCTTTCTCACACGAGGCGCATGGGCGTGATCACCCATCAAGCGCGCCCCCTTGCCCCATTTTGCGCAGACCGTCAACAATCGAGGCCAATCCCATGCTGAGGGAGCCCTTGGCCAGCACAGTATCGCCATCCCTGACCAGCGAAGGCAACCGTTCGGCCATCTCGGTGCTGGTTTCAGACCAGAGGCCGCGTTTTGCCGGGGGCAGCGCGTGGTGCAGTGCCCGCATCAACGGGCCTATACAATGCACCTGATCAACATGTGCCATCGCTTTGGCATCGGCTATGGCGGCGTGCATCGCCTCTTCCTGCACGCCCAGCTCTTTCATATCGCCCAGAAAGGCGATGCGGCGTTTGCCTTGTGAGGCGGCGAGCACATCCAGCGCGGCCTCCATCGAGGTCGGGTTGGCGTTATAGCTGTCATCCAGCAGTTCGATCTGCCCGCCGCCGGGCAGAGGAATGCTTTCCCGAACGCCACGCCCCTTGACCGGGGACCATGCGCGCAGACCCGCGATAGCGTCATCCAGATCGACACCCAGTTCAACGCAGGCAGCCATAGCCCCGAGCGCGTTCATGGCGAAATGCGTACCGGCAGAGTTCACCTCAAAACGGAATACCTGATCACCAACGGCAGCTTCGGCAGTCACGGTGTTCGCCCCCTGCTGAACGTCGGTCAGCCGGTAATCCGTTGCGCCTTGGCCGAAATCAACAATCCCGGCCCCCTGCCCAAGCGCCGTTTGGCGCAGGATGTCCGCGTCGTCGATGTCTGCGTTGACGATTGCCGCGCCACCGGGTTCGAGCCCTTCAAAGATCGCTGCTTTTTCATGGGCGATGCCCGCGACTGACTCGAAGGCTTCCAGATGCACCGCCGCCACGGTCGTGACCAGCGCCACATGCGGGCGGGCCTGCCGGGCCAGCGGGGCAATCTCGCCCGGATGGTTCATGCCAATCTCGATCACCGCGAATTCAGTGTCGCGCGGCATCCGTGCAAGGGTCAGCGGAACGCCCCAGTGGTTGTTATAGCTGGCCACGCTGGCATGGGTTTTGCCTTGTGTTTCAAGGATCACAGCCAGCATTTCCTTGGTCGACGTCTTGCCGACACTGCCGGTCACCCCCACCACACGCGCATTCGTTCTGGCGCGAGCCGCCTGCCCCAAAGCCTCGAGCGCCGCCTGCACATCATCAACGATCAGCAGTGGTGCGTCTGGCGATACGTTGTCGGGAATATGCGAGACCAAAGCCGCGCCTGCGCCTTTCTCAAGCGCCTGAGCCACGAATTCATGCCCGTCCCGCGCCGCTTTCAGCGCCACAAACAGATCACCGGGTTGAAGGGTGCGCGTGTCGATGGAGACACCATCAGCGGTCCAATCGGCCGTGACCCGCCCCCCCGTTGCCTGAGCGGCCTCGGATTCTGTCCAGAGCGTCATGCGACCCTCCCGTCCAACGCGGCGACGGAAATGCTGGCTTGTTCGACATCATCGAAGGGCAGCACCTGATCGCCGACGACCTGACCGGTTTCGTGGCCCTTGCCCGCAATCAGCAGTGCGTCGCCGGGTTGCAGGGCATCGATGCCGCGCAGAATGGCTTCGGCGCGGTCGCCGACCTCGGTCACGCTGACGTCGCCCGCTGCCTCGAGCGCACCTGCCATGACGGCGGCGCGGATGGCGGCGGGGTCTTCGCTGCGTGGGTTGTCGTCGGTGACGAAAACCATATCTGCGTGGTTGGCGGCTGCCTTTCCCATCAGCGGGCGTTTCGTGGCATCGCGGTCGCCGCCCGCGCCGACAATGGCGATCAAACGACCCATCACATGCGGACGCAGCGCCTTGAGGGCGGTGGCCACGGCGTCGGGGGTGTGCGCGTAATCCACAAAAACCGTCGCGCCGTTGTCGCGGGTAGCGGCCAGTTGCATACGCCCGCGCACGGTGGTCAGGTGCGGCAGCGTTTCAAAGACCCGTTCGGGGCTGTCGCCCGCAGCAATCACCAGCCCGCAGGCCAGCAGGATGTTTTCGGCCTGGAACCCTCCGATCAGGTTCAGGCGGGTCTGGAAGGTCCGGCCCTGCCACGCAAATCGCAGATCCTGCCCGGTAGCATCGAACCGCTGGTTGATCAGGCACAGATCGGCGTCGCCCAACCCGACGGTCAGCACCGATTGACTGCGTGCCTCGGCGATCCGGCGGACCCGAGACCCCTTGGGATCGCTCAGGTTGATAACAGCCGTGCCATCCTGCGGCAGAACGCGGTCGAACAACCCGGCCTTGGCTGCGAAATACGCTTCAAAAGTCTCGTGGTAATCCAGATGATCCTGCGTGAAGTTCGAAAACCCGGCAGCGGTCAGGTGCACGCCATCCAGGCGGCGCTGTTCGAGGCCGTGGGACGAGGCCTCCATCGCGGCGTGGGTCACGCCGTTTTCGGCGGCTTCCGCCATACAGCGATGCAGGGTGATTGGCTCGGGAGTGGTATGGGCCAGCGGTGCGGTCCATGCCCCTTCGACACCGGTTGTCCCAAGGTTGACGGCGGCATGGCCCAGTTCGGTCCAGATCTGGCGCACAAAGGTGGCAACCGAGGTTTTACCGTTGGTTCCCGTGACCGCGACAATCGTCTGCGGCATCGCACCGAACCATAGGGCGGCGGCCCCGGCCAGTGCCTGACGCGGGTCTTCGACAACCACCAGCGCCGCATCCGACGCCGCAAGTTCAGTTGTTGCGATATTCGCCCCTTCGGCATCGGTCAGGATGGCGGCGGCCCCCATGCGCAGGGCGTATTGAATGAACGTGCCGCCATGAACCCGCGTGCCGGGAAGAGCTGCAAACAGGAAACCGTCTTTCACCTCGCGGCTGTCAACGGCCAGACCGGTGATCTCGGGGTTAACCCCGCCTCGCGCGGTCAGGGCCAGTTGGCTGAGTTTCTTTGTCCTTGTGCCCATGACCCACCTCTTGCCGGACAGCCTAGTTTGAGGTCAGCGTTATAGCAGCGCCCGCCTCAGGCTCAAGCCGGGGACGCAAGCCCAGCAGAGGTGCCACGCGACCAATAAGTTCGGCAGCTACAGGCACCGCGGTCCAGCCTGCGGTGCGGCGTTTTTCGCCGTATGCCACGATTGAGGGTTCATCCAGCGTGACGATCAGCACATATTTCGGATCATAAGCCGGGAAGATCGTTGCGAAAGTGGCGATGACCTTGTCTTCGTAATACCCGCCGCGTGGCTTGGGCTTGTCTGCCGTGCCGGTCTTGCCAGCCACGTCATACCCTTTCACCTCGCCAAAGCTGGCGGTGCCATCCGTCACCACTTTGCGCAGCATCTTCTGCGCCTGACGCGCGGTTCCCTGCGACATCACGCGGGGGCCATATTGTGGACCGTTCTGGCGCAGGATGGTCGGGCTGACATAGTGCCCGCCATTGGCAATCGCCGCATATCCCGCCGCCAGATGCATCGGGCTGGTTGACAGGCCATGGCCGTAGGAAATGGTCACAGTGCTCAACTCGCCCCATTTCTTTGGCTTCAGCGGCACACCGCCCGTGGCCTCGACAATCTCGAACGGGGTCGGGTCGAACATGCCGAGCGCATTCAGAAAATCCTGTTGGCGCTGCGCGCCGATCTGCAACGCCAGACGCCCGGTGCCACGGTTCGAGCTGTGGACGATCACATCCGCCACGCTGATCTTGCCGTAATTCTTGCCGTTGAACTCTCCGATCGGGAAGCGCCCGATCTTCATCGGGCCGGATGTATCGATGATGGTGTTCGAGTTTACCAGCCCAAGTTCAACCGCCTGCGCGGCGGTGAAAATCTTGAAGACCGAACCCAGTTCGTACACGCCCTGCACATAGCGGTTGAACAGCGGGCTGTCCGAGGGATCAAACCCCGAGGTCGGCGGGCGTGGGCGATCATTGGGATCGAATGAGGGCAGCGAGGCGGCGGACACAACCTCGCCCGTATGCGCATTCATCAGAACCGCCGATGCGCCCTTGGCGTTCATGATCTTCATACCGCCGTAGAGCACCTGTTCGACCGCGGCCTGAATGGTCAGGTCCAGCGACAGTTGCAGCGGCTTGTTGCCATTGGCTGGGTCGCGCAGATAGTCGTCAAACTGCTTTTCCACCCCGGCCACACCGATCACCTCGGCGGCGCTGACGCCCTCGCGGCCAAAACCGGAGCCGCCCAGGATGTGCGCGGCCAACTTGCCGTTGGGATAGAGGCGCATCTCGCGCGGGCCAAACAGGATGCCGGGATCACCGATGTCGTGCACGGCCTGTTTCTGTTCGGGCGAAATGCGTTTCTTGATCCACAGGAACTTGCGCTTGCCAGTGAAATCCTTGACCAGACGCTCTTTATCCAGATCGGGGAAGATCGCGACCAGCTGATCTGCTGCCGCAATCGGATCGATCATCAGTGGCGGCTGCGCGTAGACGGAATAGGTATCCAGATTGGTGGCCAGAATGCGCCCTTCGCGGTCGACGATATTGGCGCGCTGCATAGCAATCGCGGCCCCCGGCGCATTGGCCAGTGGCTCCTGCACCTCGGACGTTGCCAACATGCCCATGCGGACGCCAACCACCGAGAATGCGCAGAAGAAGAACAGCCCCAGCACCAGCAGACGCCCTTCGGCGCGGGCGCGGGCGCGGTCTTTCATGTCTTCGTGGCGCTTGCGGATGTTTTCACGCTCGATCGCCTTTGGGTTTTCGCCACGGGCGCGGGCGTCAAGGATACGGGCCAGTGGACGAAGGGGCGTGCGTGTCATGGGATCTGCACCTCGCCCAATGCCTGAATGTCGGTGATGGCCTGCAATTCAATCGGGTCAACGATGGGCAGGTCCGGGTCTTCGGCAAAGGCAATCTGATCGGCGCGCCCGAACTGTTCGGCCCGCAGAGGCAGCAGACCAAGGCGTTCAAAATTCAGGTCCGCCAGTTCTCGCAGCCGGTCGGGGCGGTTCAAATAAGCCCATTCTGCGTTCAGGACCGCCAGCCGCACCTGCGCCATGCCGATCTCGCGTTGCAGGGATTGCGTTTCCTTCACCACCTGTTGGGTGCGATAATTCTCCTGATAGGCCCAAAGCGCCAATCCGAACACGGACAGAGCAGTCAACACATACAAAACACTCTTCATCTTGCCCTTCCCCCAAGTTGAGGCATTCCAATGGCGCGGGCCTCAATTTCCCCCGCCGGAGCATCGGTGCGGATCGCGACACGCAGCTTGGCCGAGCGCGCGCGCGGGTTTTCCTGCAATTCCTGTTCGTCGGGCCCAACAGCCTTGCGGGTCTTCAGCGTGAATTGCGGCTGGTCCTGTTCCATCTCGGGCGCATAGCGGTTCGCACGCCCTGTTTTGCCCGCGCGCGACTGAAAGAACCGTTTGACCATCCGGTCCTCGATGGAATGGAAGGTGACAACAGCCAGCTGCCCACCGGGTTTCAGCGCACGTTCGGCGGCCATAAGGCCCTGAAACAGCTCTTCATACTCGGCATTCACCGCGATCCGCAGACCCTGAAAACTGCGCGTTGCGGGATGCGATTGCCCCGGTTTCGGGCGCGGCAGACAGGATTCGACAATCTCGGCCAGTCGCAGGGTGGTTGTGATCGGCGCCTCGGTTCGCGCCCGGACAATCGCCTTGGCAATCCGGCGGCTGGCGCGTTCTTCGCCATAGTGGAACAGGATATCGGCCAGTTGCGCCTCGGTCGCTGTGTTTACCAGATCGGCGGCGCTTTCGCCTTGCTGGCTCATCCGCATATCCAGCGGACCGTCCTTCATGAAGGAAAACCCGCGCTCGGCCTGATCCAGCTGCATCGAGGACACGCCAAGATCCAGCACAACGCCATCCAGATCCTGCGCGTATTCGTCCATGCG
Organism: Ruegeria sp. L11; assembly: GCF_056531755.1. Taxonomy (NCBI): domain Bacteria; kingdom Pseudomonadati; phylum Pseudomonadota; class Alphaproteobacteria; order Rhodobacterales; family Roseobacteraceae; genus Ruegeria; species Ruegeria sp. L11. The sequence continues at coordinate 342,246 of NZ_JBQFMI010000002.1, read as the reverse complement.
CGAGAATACGCCGGGCTGCATCACCAGCCGGTCGCCGTAATCCTGCGCCCAATCTGCCGCCATTTCAAAGGCCAGCGGGTCACGGTCTACACCGATGACCTTGTCTGCCCCGGCCTCCAACAGCCCGCGCGTATAGCCGCCCGCGCCAAACGTGCCGTCCAGCCAGATGCCCGTGACCGGCGCAACCGCAGCCAGCAAGGGGCGCAGCAGAACGGGGATATGTGGTTTTTCAGATGAGGACGCAGCGCCGGCCATGCCGTTACGCATCCCCGGTGCCGTCTAGGAACTGCATCGGGTCAAAATCGTCCGGCAGATCATCCATCCATTCTTCGGTCTTGGCCAGTTCCTCGACCTCGTAGGTCTCGGGCTTCCAGATCTGAAAGGTGTCGCCTGCGGCGATAAAGAACGCCTCGCCTTCGAGGCCGATCTTGCTGCGCAGCTTGGCGGGCAGCACAAGACGCCCGGTTTCGTCCACGTTGGTCGGGAAGGACTGACCATGGAACATGCGCTGCAACATCCGCCGCTGCATCGAGCCGCGCGGCAGGGCATCGATCTTGGCATCAACCTCGTCAATCGCCTGCATGGTATAACATTCAAGGTATTTGCGGCGGTGGTCACCATAGACAATCACCAGTTCGGGGTTGTCACCGGGCTGCCAGTTGGGATCGGACGATTCAAGCACACGGCGAAACGAGGCCGGGATCGACACCCTGCCCTTCGTATCCACCTTGTGGTGGCTTTCACCTCTAAACCTGCGCGCCAAGACGACTGTCCCTTTCGCTTGCGCCCCACCTTGAATTCACGTTCCCCCCGGATGAAAAACGGCGGGTTGATCTGCTGCCACTGATCAACCCGCCGCATTGACCCGCTTTGCGGGATGTCCAGCTGCGCGCGCCACCTGGGGGGATGTCTGCTCGCCCGCGCGCCGGATCTCTTGGTTGATGAAAGCGAGATGCCTGTATGAAACCTGAATATTTTTGGTCGGGGTCGTTTGGTGCCCCTGCTGCCTCGTCCTCATCGGATGTATAAGGGATGACATGGGAATTCATGGAAATCAATAGGAATTTTGCGCAACGTGTCATGAGGAACACGGCCAGACTGGATTGTCACTGAAGGATTCGAGCTTCGTGACACCAGTTTTAGCGGGTGGCGAATAACACACCCCTATATATGGGGAAATTTTCGGTCAGTTTTTTTCCCGCGATTTCCCAGGAATTTTGACTTCTTTTCATTTGGACTGGAAATATTGGCCTCAAATGCACAATCCGCCCTTCGAATCGTTCAGAATTTCGGGTCGTTTTCCAGCAATCTCCCCCACGCGACCACATCGCCCCATGATTTCCCACGAGCGATTCACCCAAGCCTTGTCAACATCAGAACGGATATGTTTTGCCCATTTTCCCGCCGAGTGCGCTCAATTCAAAGGCAGGCCACCGGGAAGGGCCAAATGCCCCTGTCAAAGCTGACCTAGGGTCGACCCCATATTTTCAAGGCGCATCGCTGCGAAATGAAAAAACTGAGCCAATCTATGCATTTGCTGCATAGCAGCATTGATGTCGCGACCTATTGTGCAATTGCAGCATTTGCCTATCTTCAGTCTCAAGCAAGGGCCGGACGATACCGGCAAGACAAAAAGATACGGATGATGAGCATGGCAGTCGCAAGCACGCATACAGCAGTAAAGAACGCACCGGCGTTCGGTTTTGGCGCAGTTCTGGAAAACGCAAAGACCCGGTTCGTGCGCTATCGCATGTATCGCCAGACGGTCAATGAACTGTCCGCCCTGTCGAACCACGAGTTGGCCGATCTTGGCCTGCACCGCTCGATGATCCGCCGCGTTGCCCTGCAGGCGGCAAACGAACAAACCGCGCGATAAGCGCGACACGCATACTGAGATCAGGCCCTTCCTCCTCCCTTAGGGTCTGTAATCAGCGGCAACGTCTTCCTCCTCCCTGACGTTGCCGCACCTTATACCGGCCTCAACCCGCCGGACACGGATACATCGGGGCGTCCTCCTCCCTGCCTTGATGTTGAAAGCGCGCGGCGATGTCTTCCTCCTCCCTGACATCGCCGCGTCTTCCTCATACCGGGTTCAAACCCGGGCTCGCATACATCAGGGCTCTCCTCCTCCCTGCTCTGATGTTGACAAGACGGCGGTTCCCTCTCCTCCTCCCTGGGAACCGCCGTTTTTTGTTTTTCGGACACTGGTGTAGGGTGGCGTCCTGATTTCTGATGCGGAGGATGCCATGGCCGCCTATTTTATTGCGCAGATCAACATTCACGACCCGGACGGGTACCAGGCCTATCTGGCGGGTTTCATGCCGATCTTCGACCGCCACGGCGGTCGCCTGCTGACGGTCTCATCCAAACCGGTCGAACGGATTGAAGGCGATTGGCCCGAAGGCGGGATTGTGTTGATGGAGTTTCCGGATCTTGCAGCGGCGAAAGCCTGGAAGGACGACCCGGATTACACCGAACTGGCGAAGATCCGAAAGGCCACCGCAACCACCAATCTGGTTCTGGTCGACGGGATATGACGCCTCAGAACGGGACGTCATCCTTGTTGGTCAGAAAACGCGAGACCACTTTCTTGATGCCCGCCTTGTCGAAATCGACCTCGACCTTGTCACCTTCGATCCCGATCACCGCGCCATAACCGAATTTCTGGTGAAACACCCGCTCGCCCAGCGTGAAACTGGCTAGTGCGGTGGCGTCGATCACCGTGTTGCGGCTTTCGCGGGGTTGCGACATGCCATATTGGCCCTGCCGCGCCTGCAGCCGTCTCCAGCCCGGTGAATTATAGACATTGGCTTCGGCCGCGCGGGTTTCTATGCCCGCCGTCTGATGACCGCCACCATAAAGGCCCGGAGGTGTCAGCACCTCGACATGGTCCTCGGGCAACTCGTCAATGAACCGTGACGGCATCGAGTTCTGCCATTGCCCGAATACACGCCGGTTGGCGGCGAAGGAAATCGTACAAACCTCTTCGGCGCGGGTGATGCCAACATAGGCCAGACGGCGTTCTTCCTCGAGCCCTTTGAGGCCGGTTTCGTCCATCGACCGCTGCGAGGGGAACAGCCCGTCTTCCCACCCCGGCAGGAAAACGACGGGAAACTCCAGCCCCTTGGCCGCGTGCAGGGTCATGATCGAGACTTTAGCGCCGTCACCATCCTGCTCATTGTCCATGACCAGGCTGACATGTTCCAGAAACCCTTGCAGGTTTTCGAAATTGTCCAGTTGGTTGACCAGTTCCTTGAGGTTTTCCAGACGCCCCGGCGCTTCGGGGGTCTTGTCGTTCTGCCAATGGGCCGTATAGCCGGATTCGTCGAGAATGATCTGGGCCAGTTCGATATGGGTATGCTCGGGCGCGCCATATCGGATCGGCGAAACCCCATCATCGATAACAGTGTCATCATCGACCTCAATCCGGGGAGCGCGTGTCATCGCATTCCAGCGCACCAACCCGTCGATCAATTCGCGCAGCGCTTTGCCGCCCTTGCCCTTGATCAGCCCATTGTCGACTGCGATCCGGGCACCTTCGACCAGAGACACGCCGTTCTCGCGCGCCACAATCTGAATGGTCTGCTGCGCCTTGTCGCCCAATCCGCGTTTAGGCGTATTCACGATCCGCTCGAACGCCAGATCATCCTCGGGGCTGGTCACCAGCCGGAAATAAGCCATGGCATCGCGGATCTCCATCCGCTCGTAGAAACGCGGGCCGCCGATCACCTTATAGGGCAGACCGATGGTCAGGAACCGGTCCTCGAACGCGCGCATCTGGTGCGAGGCACGGACGAGAATCGCCATCTCATCAAGATTCATCGGACGGATACCGCGCGTCCCGCCCTGCATCGCGTCGATTTCCTCACCGATCCAGCGGGCCTCTTCCTCGCCATCCCAATGGCCGATCAGGTTGACCTTGTGGCCGTCTTTGGCATCGGTCCACAGCTCTTTACCCAAACGGCTTTCGTTGCCCCGAATGACGTTGGAAGCTGCTGCCAGAATATGTGGGGTCGAGCGGTAGTTTTGTTCCAGCCGCACCACGTAGGCACCGGGAAAGTCCTTTTCGAACCGCAGGATGTTGCCGACCTCGGCCCCGCGCCAGCCATAGATCGACTGGTCGTCATCGCCCACGCAGCAGATGTTCTTGTGCCCCCCGGCCAGCAGGCGCAACCACAGGTACTGGGCAACGTTGGTATCCTGATACTCATCCACAAGGATGTAGCGGAACCAGCGCTGGTATTGTTCCAGAACATCCGGATGGGTCTGAAAAATCGTGACCATGTGCAACAGCAGGTCGCCGAAATCCACCGCATTCAGCTCGCGCAGGCGAGTCTGGTATTGGGCGTAAAGTTCAATGCCCTTGTTGTTATAGGTCCCGGCATCCGCCACAGGCACCTTGTCGGGCGTCAGCGCACGGTTTTTCCAGTCGTCGATGATCCCCGCCAGCATCCGCGCGGGCCAGCGTTTGTCATCGATGTTGGCAGCCCGAACCAGTTGCTTGAGCAGGCGCAGCTGATCGTCGCTGTCCAGAATGGTGAAGTTCGATTTCAGATCGACCAGTTCCGCGTGGCGGCGCAGCAATTTGACGCAAATGGAATGGAAGGTGCCCAGCCATGGCATCCCCTCGGCGGGCTGGCCAAGCAGGCGGCCCACTCGTTCCTTCATCTCGCGCGCGGCCTTGTTGGTGAAAGTCACCGACAGAATCTCGTTCGGACGCGCGCGCGCCGTGTTGAGCAGATGCGCAATCCGGGCCGTCAGCGCCTTGGTCTTGCCCGTCCCCGCCCCGGCCAACATCAGAACCGGGCCGTCCAGACGTTCGACCGCGTCACGTTGCGCCGGGTTCAGTTCATCCAGATAGGGCGAAGGGCGCACGGCCATAGCCCGCGCCGACAGGGATGCGCCTTCGAAGGCGTCCATTTCGTCAAAACTGCTCATGACCCCAAACTACGCCGGATGGAGGCCGAGGGAAAGAGTTTGTTCACGGCTTGTTCGCAAGGATTTTTGACGTCTTTTTGCATTCAATTCTAAACAAAGATGCCGCTGCCCTGTGGGGCTGTTAACCCTCTGTCAAGTCCTGGCCCGGATGCTGGCCCCATTGCTGCGGGAGTGGAACAGATGGAAGCGAAGGAACTGACGGGCGGGTCGTCACGGCTGAAACTTGTGGGCGTTACCCTGATTCTGATCGCGCTGACAGCGGCAGCAGGATGGGGCATCTATGCGGCCCCTGCCCCGGTTGTGGACCGCATGTTGGAATCGGATTTGCGAAAAGACGCCATGCAGCTAAGCCGTCAGGTCGAAAGCCATCTGGACAATCTGGAAGCAACGTTTCGGTACCATGAGCTGCACGAGCATGACGCGGAATTCCTGATGCTGCTGCCCGAAACCTCGGACATCTACCGGTTCAAACTGTTTGATGCGTCCGGTCAGGTGTTCTGGTCGACCCGTGCCAGCGATGTCGGGGCCGTGAACACAAAACATTACTTCCATTCAGTCGTCGCCGCCGGAAGGGTTTTTTACAACCACGAGGAAAAACCCGCGGCAGAGGTTGAGTCGATTGACAATGACCCCGCCGGACATGCGGGCCCAATCACCCGACATGTGGCCGAAGTTTATACACCGATCATCAAAGACGGCGTTTTCCTTGGCGCTATCGAGTTTTATTCGGACATCACCAATCTCAGAACCCTGTTCATCACGCGCGTGCGTCTGTCGCTGGCGTTGCTGAGCAGCGTCGCGTTGCTGGCGCTGGCCACGGTCATCCTGATTGTCCACCGCACCAACCGCCGTCAGATGCGTGATCTACACAAGCGCGCCGTGAAAGAACGCGAACTGATGGGAGAGCAGCTTCGCCTGGCGCGTGAGGTACGCCTGCTGGGCGAGTTGAACGAGTGGCTGCAATCAAGCCGCTCACTGGATGAGCTTTTCGACATGGTGGCGCGCTTCATGACCCATATCCTGCCCGAGGCCGAGGGGAGCGTGTACGTCTATTCCAACTCGCGCGATGTGCTGGACGGGTGTGCCAGCTGGAACGGGGGAACGCATAAATCTCATATCCATCCGGAAGGATGCTGGGGTTTGAGGCGCGGCCGGACTTATGAGTTCGGTGCCTCTGAGATCGATTTTGTCTGCGAACATGCCGAACCGCATGACGGGCGGCCCTATTTCTGTTTTCCCATTCTGGCCCACGGGGAAACCGTTGGTCTGTTGCATCTCCGCGCGGCTGAGGGGCGAGAGGCCTGTTTCCATAAAAGCCGCAAGCTGGCGCAGCTGTGCGCCGAACAGATCAGCATGGCAATCGCCAATGTCCGTATGCGCGATCAGCTGCATGACCAATCGGTGCGCGACCCGCTGACCGGGCTGTTCAACCGCCGCCACATGACCGAGACATTGCGCAAGGCCATCAGCCGCAGCCAGCAGACCGGCGCCGCGCTGAGCCTGATTGCCGTGGACGTCGATCACTTCAAGAAATTCAACGACACGCATGGTCATGACGCCGGAGACATGGTGTTGCGCGCGGTCGGCGCGGCGCTGGAACAGGGCTGCGACCGGGACGAGATCGCCTGCCGCATCGGCGGTGAGGAATTCATGCTGATCCTGCCCGACAACAGCCCCGAAGATGCCATGACCCGGGCCGAGCAGTTGCGCCAGTCGGTCGAGGCGGTCATTGTCCGCTATGGCGAAAAGGCCCTGCCCCGTATCACAATCTCGGTCGGGGTCGCGCATTACCCCGCCCACGGCACCATGCCGCAGGATCTGATGCGAGCCGCGGATGATGCGCTGTATGTCGCCAAGGACAAGGGGCGCAATCAGGTTCACGTCGCCGCCGGGGCGCTGGAGCAGGCCAGGCGCGTTCCCGCAACGGGTAAACGCCCATCGCCGGAAGCCGCTTGAAAACCTTGCCGAATCGCCCCGCAGGCCGGATCAATCCTTATGGACCTGCACAGTACCTATCCCGGTATTCCCGATCTGAAACGCCGCGCACGCCGTCGGCTGCCGCACTTCGTGTGGGAATATATCGACAGTGGCACCGGGATTGAAACGACGCGGCATCGCAATCGCAAGGCACTGGATGATGTCCGTCTGAGCCCCTCGATCCTGCATGGGGACCTTGAATTCGATACGTCGGTGAAAATCCTGGACGGCACCTGTCCTTTGCCCTTCGGTATTGCGCCGATCGGGATGTCCGGGCTTGTCTGGCCTGATGCAGAGCGACTGCTGGCGCAGGCCGCCGCCAAGGCAGGCATTCCCTATTCGCTATCGACGGTGGCCAGTCAGAGCCCCGAAGACCTGGCCCCCTATCTGGGCGAGACCGCGTGGTTCCAGCTGTATCCGCCAAGGGACCCAGAAATTCGCATGGACATGCTGAACCGGGCGCGCGGGGCGGGATTTCGAACTCTGGTTCTGACCGCTGACGTCCCTGTCGCCTCGCGTAGGGAACGGCAGACGCGCTCGGGCCTGCGGCAGCCGCCGAAACTGACACCGCGCCTGCTGGCACAGATCGCCAAAAAACCTGCATGGGCCCTGGGTATGCTGCGCAGCGGCGTTCCGCACATGCGCACACTGGACAAGTATATCGATGACCCTGGTGATCTGCCGCCGACGGCCCATGTCGGATACCTGCTGCGGACCTCGCCGGATCTGGATTACGTCAAATGGCTGCGCGATCATTGGGATGGGCCGTTCGTCGTGAAAGGCATCCTGCGCCCCGAGGACACGGACAGGCTGGAACAGGTGGGTGTGGACGCCCTGTGGGTGTCGAATCACGGGGGCCGACAGTTCGACGCGGCCCCGGCCAGCATCGAGGTTCTTCCCGCAATCCGGAGCACAACCCGCCTGCCGCTGATCTTCGACAGCGGTGTCGAAGGCGGGCTGGATATCCTGCGTGCGCTGTCGCTGGGCGCGGACTTTGTCATGCTGGGGCGTGCATTTCTGTACGGTCTTGCGGCACTTGGCGCTAAAGGCCCGGCGCATGTGATCGATATCCTGAGGCAGGATCTGCTCGCAAATATGGGCCAGATGGGACTGGCCGATCTGTGTCAGTTTGAGACGAAACGCTAAATTATTGATGCTGCAACGCGGCATCCCTATAAGTGTGCCGAGGCCAAAGGGCGTTTGCGAGCGATAACATGCCGGTTCTACCCAGAAGAACGGATGTACCTGTGCGTATTCTCCGCCCAATAAGACGCCCAAACACCAAAGACCGGGACCTGATATGACAGACTTCAACAAGATCCTGATCGCCAATCGCGGCGAGATTGCCATCCGCGTCATGCGCGCAGCAAACGAGATGGGCAAACGCACCGTCGCTGTTTACGCTGAAGAAGACAAACTGGGCCTGCACCGGTTCAAGGCGGATGAGGCCTATCAGATTGGCGAGGGCATGGGTCCGGTCGCGGCGTATCTGTCGATTGACGAGATCATCCGCGTGGCCAAACACTGCGGAGCGGATGCGATCCATCCGGGCTATGGCCTGCTGTCCGAAAACCCGGATTTCGTGGATGCCTGTGTCAAGAACGGCATCACCTTCATCGGCCCCCGGGCCGAGACCATGCGCGCATTGGGTGACAAGGCCAGCGCGCGGCGCGTGGCCATCGCGGCCGGTGTGCCTGTCATTCCAGCCACCGAGGTCCTGGGTGATGACATGGACGCGATCCGCAGGGAGGCCGCCGAGATCGGATACCCGCTGATGCTCAAGGCGTCCTGGGGTGGCGGCGGGCGCGGGATGCGCCCGATCCAATCGGAGGATGAACTGGAAGAAAAGGTTCTGGAAGGCCGCCGCGAGGCTGAGGCCGCTTTTGGCAATGGCGAAGGCTATCTGGAAAAGATGATCACCCGTGCCCGCCATGTCGAGGTGCAGATTCTGGGCGACAAGCATGGTGAGATTTATCACCTTTATGAACGCGACTGTTCGGTCCAGCGCCGGAACCAGAAGGTCGTCGAACGCGCCCCTGCCCCTTACCTGAGCGAAGAACAGCGCGCCGAGATTTGCGAACTGGGCCGCAAGATCTGCGCCCATGTGAATTACGAATGCGCGGGCACTGTCGAGTTCCTGATGGATATGGAGACGGGCAAGTTCTACTTCATCGAGGTAAACCCCCGCGTACAGGTCGAACACACGGTCACCGAAGAGGTCACCGGCATCGACATCGTTCAGGCGCAGATCCTGATCGCCGAGGGCAAAACGTTGGCCGAAGCCACCGGCGCCGCCAGCCAGGCCGAGGTGCATCTGAACGGTCACGCGCTGCAAACACGGATCACCACAGAAGACCCGCAGAACAACTTCATCCCCGATTATGGCCGGATCACCGCTTATCGCTCGGCCACGGGCATGGGCATTCGTCTGGATGGCGGCACGGCCTATGCGGGCGGTGTCATTACGCGGTATTACGACTCGCTGCTGACAAAGGTCACCGCCTGGGCGCCGACGCCCGAGAAGGCGATCAGCCGGATGGACCGCGCCCTGCGCGAGTTCCGTATTCGCGGCGTCAGCACCAATATCGATTTCGTTATCAACCTGCTGAAGCACCCAACCTTCCTGTCGAATGAATACACCACCAAATTCATCGACACGACGCCGGATCTGTTTGCCTTCAAGCGCCGCCGCGACCGGGGCACCAAGGTTCTGACCTATATCGCCGATATCACGGTGAATGGTCATCCCGAAACCAAGGACCGCCCCGAGCCGCGCGCCGACCTGAAAGTCGCCAAGCCCCCCGCGCAGAAGGCCGAGCCGCGGATGGGCACGCGCAACCTGCTGGAGCAGAAAGGCCCGCAGGCCGTGGCGGACTGGATGAAAGCGCAGCGGCAGCTGCTGATCACCGACACCACCATGCGCGACGGGCACCAGTCGCTGTTGGCGACCCGGATGCGGTCGATCGACATGATCAAGGTGGCGCCAACCTATGCCGCGAACCTGCCGCAGCTGTTCTCGGTCGAGTGCTGGGGCGGTGCGACGTTCGACGTGGCCTACCGGTTCCTGCAGGAATGCCCATGGCAGCGTCTGCGCGACCTGCGCGAGGCAATGCCGAACCTGATGACACAGATGCTGCTGCGGGGCGCAAACGGGGTTGGGTACACCAATTATCCCGACAACGTGGTGCAGGAGTTCGTGCGCCAGGCATCGAAAAACATCGACGTCTTCCGCGTCTTCGACTCGCTGAACTGGGTCGAGAACATGCGCGTTGCGATGGATGCTGTAATCGACAGCGGCAAGATCTGCGAGGGCACCGTTTGTTATACCGGCGATATTCTGGATCCTGATCGCGCCAAATATAACCTGAAATACTATGTCGGCATGGCCAAGGAACTGCGCGACGCAGGCGCGCATATTCTGGGTCTGAAGGATATGGCGGGCCTGTTGAAACCAGCCTCGGCCAAGATTCTGATCCGGGCGCTGAAGGAAGAGGTTGGACTGCCGATCCACTTCCACACCCATGACACGGCCGGCATCGCCAGCGCCACCATCCTTGCCGCCTCTGAGGCGGGTGTGGACGCGGTGGATTGCGCAATGGACAGCTTCAGCGGCAACACCTCCCAGGCGACGCTGGGCACCGTGGTCGAGGCCCTGCGCCACACCGACCGTGACACCGGGCTGGACATCAAGGCCATCCGCGAGATCAGCGATTACTTCGAGGCAGTGCGCGGTCAATATGCGGCCTTCGAATCGAGCCTGCAGGCCCCGGCGTCCGAGGTGTATCTGCACGAGATGCCGGGCGGTCAGTTCACCAACCTCAAGGCACAGGCGCGCAGTCTGGGTCTGGAAGAGCGCTGGCACGAGGTCGCGCAGATGTACGCCGATGTGAACCAGATGTTCGGCGATATCGTAAAGGTAACGCCGTCGTCGAAAGTTGTTGGCGACATGGCCCTGATGATGGTCAGTCAGGGCCTGACCCGCGAGCAGGTCGAGGATCCGGCGACAGATGTGGCCTTCCCCGACTCGGTCGTCGACATGATGCGCGGCAATCTGGGTCAGCCTCCGGGCGGCTTCCCGAACACCATCATCAAGAAGGTGCTGAAAGACGAGGCCCCCAACACGCAGCGCCCCGGCAAGGACGTGCCTGCCGTCGATCTTGAGGCCACCCGCGCCGAGCTGTCCAAGCAGTTGGAAGGCAAAGAGGTCGATGACGAGGATCTGAACGGGTACCTGATGTATCCCAAGGTGTTTCTGGATTACATGGGCCGTCACCGGATTTACGGCCCGGTCCGCACCCTGCCCACGCGCACCTTCTTCTACGGTATGGAGCCCGGCGAAGAGATCACGGCCGAAATCGACCCCGGCAAGACGCTGGAAATCCGGTGTCAGGCCATCGGCGAGACGGACGAAAAAGGCGAGGTCAAAGTGTTCTTTGAGCTCAACGGCCAGCCGCGTGTGATCCGGGTGCCGAACCGGATGGTCACATCAACCACTCAGGCGCGCCCCAAGGCCGAGGTCGGCAACCCCGATCATGTCGGTGCGCCGATGCCCGGTGTTGTGGCCACAGTCACTGTGACCGCGGGCCAGCAGGTCAAGGAAGGCGATATGCTGCTGACCATCGAGGCGATGAAGATGGAAACCGGCATCCACGCCGAACGCGACGCGACCGTCAAAGCGGTGCATATCCAGCCCGGCGGCCAGATTGACGCAAAGGACCTTCTGATCGAACTGGAATAAGTCGGAAAACAACCTAATGTTCATCAGGCCGTGTGGGAGACCGCACGGCCTTTTTCTATGATTGAGCGGAGACCCATTATGCTTGCAATCACCCCGATCTATGCGGCCTTGGTCGCACTTCTCTACGTCACACTCAGCGTCAAAGTGATCCTGCAACGGCGCAGCGACAGAATCTCGGTCGGGGATGGTGGCAGCAAGCTGATGATCAAGGCGATACGGACACACTCGAACTGCGCCGAATACGCCCCGATTTCCCTGCTGCTGATTGCTATGGTCGAGTTGCAGGGCGCGGCCGGGGTTTTGGTCCATCTGCTGGGGCTGATGTTGCTGGCGGGGCGTCTTTTGCATGCGTACGGATTTGGACGGACGCCACAGATCGTCATCCTGCGGCAGGCCGGCATGAGCCTGACCTTCCTCGCCATTCTGGGTGCGGCTTTTGCAAACTTGATTCTGGCGCTTTAGGCAATCTGGCGGGTGTTACCCTGCCAGAACGGTTGTTTCGATCTGCGGTGCGCCCAGCAGAACCGGTGTGAACCGGTCATGTTCATGCCGATCCGGTTTCAGGATGGCAGCGCCGATCAGAATCATCGCGGCAAGCATCACGATCTTCAGGTCTGCAACGGATATCATGACGGCACCTCCTGCCTGTGTTTTGTTGATTTGAGTTACGGGTTGAACGGGTCACGGGCCGGATTCCGTCGAAAAGATTTTTCCCGCTTTTTGTGTTTTTCCGCTTGCAGCCCCGCGTGGGAATTTATACATCCCTCCTCACTCAACGGCGCGGGCGTAGCTCAGGGGTAGAGCATAACCTTGCCAAGGTTAGGGTCGGGCGTTCGAATCGCCTCGCCCGCTCCATTGAGAGGTCTTCGGACCACATATGTATCTGATGCGGGCGTAGCTCAGGGGTAGAGCATAACCTTGCCAAGGTTAGGGTCGGGCGTTCGAATCGCCTCGCCCGCTCCAGATACCAAGTTTTCCCAAACATATGGTTCTTTCGTTGGCATTGCGCCATTGTGGCTATGGTTTCAATCACGCACGGGAAATGCTTATGTCCGACTATGTCATTCGCCCCCTGACTGCGGATGAAATGCAGACCGCTGTCGACTGGGCAGGCCAAGAGGGCTGGAACCCCGGCCACCACGACGCCGCCTGTTTCTACGGCACCGACCCCAACGGGTTTCTGGGCGGGTTTCTGGACGATGAGATGATCGCATCAGTGTCTGTGGTGGACTATGGTGATGCGTTTTCGTTTCTGGGATTTTACATTGTACGTCCGGAATTTCGGGGGTCGGGTTACGGGCTGAAAATCTGGCATCAGGCTTTGGCGCAACGAACCGGGCGCAATATCGGGCTCGACGGGGTCGTTGATCAGCAACACAATTACCGCAAGTCTGGTTTCACCTTTGCCTATAACAATTACCGCTTCACCGGCACTGTCAGAGGCATTCTCGACACTCTAGGGCAGAGCGATGACGCATCAATCAGCCCGCTCAGTCAGCCATCGCCGGAGCTGTTCGCCTATGACCGGCAACTCTTCCCTGCGCAGCGCGACGCGTTTCTAACAGGTTGGCTGAGTGCGCCGAATCATATCTCACGGGTGTGTACAGTGGAGGAGCAGATCAGGGGATATGCCACCTTGAGACCGTGTAAGACAGGGTACAAGATCGGGCCGCTTTTCGCAGATGACGCCGGTGTCGCACGGGGCCTGCTTGCCAGTCTTTTGACTGCCGTATCAGCAACAGCCAGCGACCAAGCGGTTTTCATCGACATGCCACAGCCCAACGCGGCTGCTTTTGCTTTGGCGGATGCGCTGGGTCTTACGAAAGTGTTCGAAACCGCCCGGATGTATTCCGGCGATCAGCCGGATATCGACCTGTCCCGCATCTATGGCGTGACCACCTTTGAACTGGGTTAAAACGCCTTGAACGTCATCGTCGTCAGCGAGCGTTCGATATTGGGAATCACCAGCAGGTGTTCGTTGATGAAATGGCCCACATCCTCGGTTTCGGGGATGTAGAGCTTGAGCATCAGATCAAACTCACCGCTGGTAGAATAAAGCTCTGAGTGTATTTCGCGCAGGGCGATTTCCTCGGCGACCTTGTAGGTGGTGCCGGGTTTGCAGCGGATCTGGATGAATACGCAGGTGGACATGGCGTGGCCCTGTTGGTTCGTGTTGTCTGCAAGCTGACATGGTGCCGGGCCGGGTGCAATCCCTTGCAACAGTTTGCAGCGATTGCAACGCATGGTCTGGATCAACCCGCCCCACCCCGTCTATAAGCGCGCCTGTAGCAAAAGGATTTCGCCCATGCGCACCGCTTCGATCAGCCGCAAGACCGCCGAAACCGATATTTCGGTCAAGGTCAATCTGGATGGCACCGGCACATATGACAATCAGACCGGCGTCGGGTTCTTTGACCATATGCTGGACCAGCTGGCGCGCCACTCGTTGATCGATATGACAATCCGCGCCAAGGGTGACTATCACATCGACGATCACCACACGGTCGAGGATACCGGCATCGCGCTGGGTCAGGCTTTGGCACAGGCATTGGGCGACAAGAAGGGTATCCGGCGCTATGGCGAATGCCATCTTCCGATGGATGACGCGCAGGTACGCTGTTCGCTGGACCTTTCGGGCCGCCCGTTCCTGATCTGGAATGTCGATCTACCGACGCAAAAGATCGGTACGTTCGACACAGAACTGGTGCGCGAGTTTTTTCAGGCGCTCAGCACCCATGGCGGCATCACCTTGCATATTGACCAGTTGCACGGCTTCAACAGCCACCACATCGTCGAGGCCGCGTTCAAGGCAGTCGCGCGTGCCCTGCGGGATGCAGTTGAAACCGATCCGCGCAAGGCGGATGCGATTCCGTCGACCAAGGGTGCGCTGTAAATGCTCACCGCCATAATTGATTACGAAAGCGGCAATCTGCATTCAGCGGAAAAGGCGTTTCAACGCATGGCGCAAGAAGTCGGCGCAGGTGACGTTGTTGTCACCTCGGACGCGGATGTGGTTGCGCGTGCGGACCGACTGGTTCTGCCCGGAGATGGTGCCTTCCCGGCCTGTGCCGCCGAGCTGCGCGGCCACAAGGGTATTTATGACGCGATGGTCGAAGCGGTCGAACAGAAGGGCCGCCCTTTTCTGGGCATCTGCGTTGGCATGCAGCTTATGGCAACCAAGGGCCATGAATACACCGAGACCGATGGTCTGGGCTGGGTGGCAGGCGACGTCGTTCGGATCGAACCGTCAGATGCCGCGCTGAAAGTGCCGCATATGGGCTGGAACGATCTGGTTCTGGAAAGCGATCATCCAGTTTTCAACGGGGTGAAATCAGGCGATCACACCTATTTCGTCCATTCCTACCACTTTCGTGTAAACAACCCGGCACAGCGGTTGGCTTATGTGGACTATGGGCAGGACGTCACGGCCGTGATTGGCCGCGACACGATGGTTGGGATGCAGTTTCACCCCGAGAAAAGCCAGGATGTTGGCCTGCGCATGCTAGGCAACTTCCTGACCTGGAATCCCTGAGGCTTACTGAACCCGCGTCCAGGTTTGACCGCGGCAGATCAGGCCGCCCGCTACGCAGCCCTTGACGGTCAGCTTGTTCTGGCCGTCCAGAGACATTTTCGAGTTGTAGGTTTTGTCGCGGTCGGGGGCCCAGATCTTACCGCTGTCATAGCTGCCGCCCCCTTCGGGGACCATGTCCCAGATGATCTTTTTGCCAAGGTTCTCATATTCCAGCTGCTGGTTGCCATCGGCGTCGAACGCGCTGTCGATGGTGCCGCAGATCGCACTGCCGCATTCGGAAATCGTCACATGCAGATAGCCACCCGTGTCGCCCGGCGCGGTTTTCCACAGGCCGTCAACCGGATCGTCGGCAAAAGCAGCTGTAGCAAGCAGCATCAGGCCCGCTGAAAGAGTAAAAGTCTTCATGATTTTCTCCCTGTTTTGTGGGCAGTCTGACCCGCTATTGTGCGGCGGGCAAGAATGACCCAGCGTCGCGTTGCATCCCCTGCCCTGCTTGTGCGATATCCCGCGCGTGTAACAGTGATATAGGGCCGCCCGACATGATCCTCTACCCCGCCATCGACCTCAAAGACGGCCAGGCCGTACGCCTGCTGCGTGGTGAAATGGACAAGGCCACCGTGTTCAACGAAGACCCGGCCGCTCAGGCCCGTGCCTTTGTCGAGGCGGGGTGCGAATGGCTGCATCTGGTCGACCTGAACGGTGCATTCGCAGGCGAGCCGGTCAACGCAGCACCGGTTGAGGCAATTCTGAAAGCGTGCAAGGTGCCTGCGCAACTGGGTGGTGGCATCCGCGACATGGCCACAATCGAAACATGGATCGAGAAGGGGCTGGCGCGGGTCATTTTGGGCACTGTCGCTGTCGAAAATCCAGATCTGGTGCGCGAAGCAGCCAAAGCCTTTCCCGGCAAGGTCGCTGTCGGCATCGACGCACGCAATGGCATGGTGGCCACCAAGGGCTGGGCCGAAGAGACCAATGTTCAGGTCACCGATCTGGCCCGTAGTTTCGAAGACGCGGGCGTTGCGGCAATCATCTACACCGATATCAATCGCGACGGTGCCATGCAGGGCCCGAACATCGAAGCGACCGCTGCCCTGGCACAGGCCGTTTCCATCCCTGTGATCGCCTCGGGCGGTGTCAGTTCGCTGGACGACCTGATCGCCCTTCGCGATTGCGGCGTTGCGCTGAACGGCGCGATTTCAGGCCGGGCGCTTTATGATGGCGCAATTGACCTGGCCGAGGCCATCCGCGCCCTGTCGTGATCGGTTATTGCGCGGCTGCGGCGGTCAGCTTGGCCAGTGCACCGCGCATCTTTTCGATGACCGGTGATTTGTCGACATCGTTCAGGTCGTCCAATGTCTCTTTCGGGTCTTCATAGATCAGCCAGACCTGGCCATTGGAGTCTTCGTACGCCTGCACCTTGAGAGGCAGAAACAGCCCGGCGCGCGGGTCGATCTGCATGGCTGGCGTACCCAGCGCCGGGTTGCCGAAGATCAGCACCTGATTGGCAGGAATGGACGTACCGATCTTTTCCGCCCCGGCCGCGTGGTCGATGCGGGCAAACACGGTTGCGCCTGCATTTCCGACGGCGGCTTCCAGCGCGTCCAGCGCCTCGGCCACGGATTTGTCGGTTTGAACCTTGATCAGATCATCTGCCATTGCGGTCAGCGCGCCTCCGATTGAAAAAACACAAGCCAGTATCAGTCTACGCATATCGATATTCCTTCTGTGAAATTCACCCCAGTTTTCACAGAATAGAGACCTCTCACAATCACAAGTCTGGCATCGGCAGGGCTTTGCCGCTAGAGGTGCGCCCATAAAGGATATCCTATGCTGAAAACCCGGATCATTCCCTGCCTTGATGTTGCCGATGGCCGAGTGGTCAAAGGCGTAAATTTCGTGGGCCTGCGCGATGCAGGCGACCCGGTGGAATCGGCCAAGGCCTATGATGCTGCCGGAGCGGACGAGATCTGCTTTCTCGACATTCACGCGACCCATGAGAATCGCGGCACCATGTTCGATGTGGTGCAGCGTACGGCGGAACAGTGTTTCGTGCCACTGACCGTGGGCGGTGGGGTGCGAACAAAAGACGATGTGCGCGCCTTGCTGCTGGCGGGGGCGGACAAGGTCAGCTTCAACTCGGCCGCGGTTGCCAATCCGGATGTGATTGCCGAAGCGGCAGATCAGTTCGGCAGTCAGTGCATTGTCTGCGCCATCGACGCCAAGACCGTCAGCCCCGGCAAGTGGGAGATCTTTACCCATGGTGGGCGCAAACCCACCGGCATTGACGCGGTTGCCTTTGCAAGAACCGTGGTCTCCAAGGGGGCCGGTGAAATCCTGCTGACCTCGATGGACCGCGACGGCACCAAATCCGGGTTCAACCTGCCGCTGACCCGCGCCATTTCCGACGCGGTGGATGTGCCCGTGATCGCCTCGGGCGGTGTTGGTACTTTGGACCATCTGGTCGAGGGCGTCACCAAGGGCGGTGCAAGCGCCGTGTTGGCGGCATCGATTTTCCATTTCGGCGAATACACCATCCGCGAGGCCAAGGAACATATGGCCGCAGCTGGCATCCCCATGAGGCTAACATGAGCATCTTGCACGATCTGGCCGCCACGATCGAGGCACGCAAGGGGGCTGATCCCGAAAGCAGCTGGACGGCCAAGCTGCTTGCGAAAGGCCCTGAGAAATGCGCCGAGAAATTCGGTGAAGAGGCCATAGAGGCCATCATCGAAGCCGTAAAAGGGGATCAGGTTAAGCTGACCTCGGAAGCGGCGGACGTGTTGTATCACCTTCTGGTCATGCTGGCCGCGCGGGACGTGGCGCTGGATGATGTTCTGGCCGAGCTGGACCGCCGTCAGGGCACCAGCGGTATCGCCGAAAAAGCTGCCCGCCCCAAAGGGTAACGTCCGGGTTCCGCACTGGCTCCTGGGCCGTTATACTCGGATGCCAGACTGTCAGGGCGAAGGCGCGTTATGATCCGAATTTTGATGCTTGTGGCAACCCTTGCCATCGTCGCTGGCTGCGCCGCGCCGCCGCGCTCGACCGGGGATGAGGTGCAGCGGCTCGCCACGGAGATTCAGGGCCTTGGCCCGGATATCGACCCTGAGGAGGCCCGACGCGCAGCGGGAATTGCTTACGCCTATACCGCTCAGCTGGTCGAGGAATACCAGATCACAGACCCGCCCCTGATCCATAACATGAAGGTCAACAAGGGGCTGCGCCCGCGTGGGCTGTGCTGGCATTGGGCCGAGGATATCGAGCGGCGGCTGAAACAGGAAAACTTCCGGACACTGGAGCTGCACCGTGCCATTGCAAACGCGGACAACCCGACGCGGATCGACCACAGCACCGCAATCATCAGCGGTAAAGGTGCGACGCTGTATGACGGTGTCGTATTGGACCCGTGGCGTTATGGCGGCGTGTTGTTCTGGTCTCCGCTGGTCGAGGATACCCGGTATGACTGGGTTCCGCGCGACGTGGTGCTGGAAAAGCGGCGGAAGGAACAGGTCGCCCGTCTGAAACCTTACGTCCCCGCCAAACCCTAAAGCTTGGACGAAATGATCCCGGTCGAAAATCCGCCCATGCGCAATTCGCCAAACAGGCGTTGATATTCGATCTTGGGGCAGCGGTTCATCACCACATCCACGCCACGGGCCTGGGCCTTTGCCGCCGCTTCAGGGTGTTCCACGCCAATCTGCATCCAGATCGTACCAAGCGACGGGAAAGCTTCCAGCGCCTCATCCACAATGGGTGGCACAGCCTCGGACCGCCGGAAAATGTCCACCATGTCCACAGGCTCGGAGATCTCTGACAGGCTGCCGCGAACCGTCTGACCAAACAGGTCTTTGCCCGCGTGGCCCGGATTGACGGGAATCACCTTGAACCCTTTCAGCGACAAATAGCGCGCCACGTAATAGCTGGGTCGCACCGGGTTCATGGAAACGCCGACAACGGCCACCGTCTTGGTGCGTTGCAAAATGGCCTTGAGGTACTGATCGGAATAGTCTGGCATGCCCTATCCTTAACAGGGTTCCAAAAAGAAAAAAGCGCCCAAGAATGCTTGGGCGCCAGTTGTTGGAACGAGGGACAGTGAAATGACCCGCGGCAGTTCCGTTCCGCGGTCACTGTGACATTTAAGCATGGATCCGTTAAAAAAAAGAGGGGTGGCGCATTTTTGTGATGACTTTTCACAATCAGCTGAACCTTGCCTACTCCCCATAGAGAATTGCGGGCCAGTTTTCTTCTGCCATCGCAATGTATCCTGTTTGATTCTGCTGCCAGATTTCCTCGACCGCGGGTGAATGCGTCAGGTAAAGACGCCCATCGACCACCTGCCACGCATTCGGATCCGTGCTTTTCAACACACCCATCGCCATCCCGTACGAGCAATAACCACCGAACTGCGGCGCAAAGGCGCGCGGGTTGCCTTCAAAGAGCTCGCGATTTGCCTGCGATTTGAAATGCCACCGGGCGCCCTTCCACATGACCGCGTTTTCGGGTGCCCCTTTTGAAGGCGCGTCGCTGTCAAAATAGGACACGGGATCATACCCTGCCAACGCCACACCGTCAGTGGCGTAATACACGGGGTTGTCCTGCGCAAACACGGCAGGAGCCAGCAATACAGTGCTCAGCGAGCTCATAAAAGTACGTCGGTTCAGCATCGTCATATGGGAATCTGCACATTCAAGACCATCAAGATGCAACTTTTCGCGTTTTTCGGAACCCCTGTTGACGCGGATGTGAACGAGTGTTCGCCAGTTGAAACTTAGTCAAAGATGTCTTCGATCACGTCCCATGCTTCGTCGAACACGCGCGCAAGCATGGTCTTCTTCCTCTTTTTGCGCTTTGCTTTCCGAGGGGCAGCATGAGACACAGCTACGCGCAGCGGTTCGGGTTTGTGTACTTTCCGCGCGGGCAGCATCTTCAGGTTGTGCAGCGGCGCTCCACAGTTGGAGCAGCTAAGCTCGTGCCGTTCCTTGCCTTTCAGGATCAAGGCAGCCCGGGTACCGCAATAGCAGCAGGTCGCGATTTTGGCAGGACCGGGAATGACGCTCTCCTTTATTCAGGGTCGCGATGCATATAAGGCGATTGCCGCAGCATTTGAGACGTTCAGGGAACCAAATCCCCCGGCTGCGTCAATTTTAACCAACTGATCCACGGTTTCCTTTGTCTTCTGCCGCAATCCTGGACCTTCCGCACCCAGCACAAGCGCGACTGGGCGGTTCCGGCCAGTGCCCAAAGCGCCTTCGATTGTCACGTCGGCTTCTCCGTCCAGCCCAAGAACCAGAAAGCCCATGCCCTGAAGCTCGACAATCGCGTCCGAAAGGTTGCGCACCCGCAGATAGGGCTGCCGTTCAAGCGCGCCGCTGGCGGTTTTTGCCAGTGCTCCGGTCTCGGGCGCGGAATGGTGGCGTGTGCCAATCACAGCACTGGCCCCCAGAACTTCGGCCGAGCGCAGAATCGCCCCAACATTGTGCGGGTCTGTGACCCGGTCCAGCAGAATGACACGAGGGTTTTCACGACCGATGCAGTTATCGGCCAGACTACCCCATTCCAACGGCTTGACCTCTAGCGCTGCGCCCTGATGTACTGATCCGGCATCGATGGGGGCAGAAAACTTTCGCGGGTCGACTATCTCGGCCTCGATCCCAGCAAATTCAATAGCTTCCGCCAGTTTGTCACACGCATTCCGCGTCACCATCAGGCGTAGTTTTTGCCGTTTTGGGTTCATCAGCGCATCGCGAACCGCGTGCAGGCCAAACAGCCAGACTGTTTCCGCAGCAGCAGCTTTGCGCGCCTGTTCCTTTTCGACGACCCATTTGGGTTTCTTCATTTCAAGGGCCTCCGGGCCGGGAATTCGGTTTCCTGCGCCAAAGGGAAATTTTCCTGTTGACGCTCCTTTGGTGCGCTAGTAATCACGCCTCCACGTCAGGTGCAACGCCTGACAGTGGGCGACAGGCCGCAAGGTGTGGCAGGGGACTGTAACTCCCTCGCGGAGACGCACGCCTGGTTCGATTCCAGGGTCGCCCACCATCTTTCCAGCGTATTCCGAAGATGGTCAGGACTCGTGTCCCGCACTGCGTTATTGTCTGGCAGCTATGTTATTGCTGTTGGTCTGCCCCCATTCTCAGATGCGACAGACCTGATCCGTTTTACACATCTTAAACCGGCGCTAACGCGACCGGATTGTGAACGAAGGGTGCCGCGTGGCCTTCGCCACCACATGTCATGACGTTCAGATCAATGCGCCGGTCGATTGCGCACCTATTCCGCAGCCGGGCGCATCTGCGCTATGCGGTTGAACCAGCCTATGATGTCGTCCAAATCCGCAGGCAGCTCTTCGGCCGCACCTTCGGCGAAGGTGTTGAACTTTTCGGCGTTCAGCCCGTTCACGCCGACCAGCACCGGAATATCCAGCGCCAGCGCTTCGCCGATCACCGGGCGGAACCCCCGCCCATCGGATTCATGTTTACCGAATTTGTTGATAATCAGCAGGTCTGGTGCGTTCGCAAGCGAGGCAGTCACATACCCAACCGCCTGTTCCAGCGCAGCGGGGTCCAGACGGCAGCCGCGCGACTGCGAGCCCAGCGATTGCGAGATACGGATGGTATCCCCATCCGGCAACACGCGGACATCCATGTCGCATTTGCTGCTGTCGGTACATTCCGTATTCGTCTGGACAACACCGGCCAGTTTCGCGCCGGATGCCAGCAGCCGCTCAGCAACAGCGCTCAGCAGGCGATCCGTCGCGCCGCGGTCGGTGGTGGTGACATAGGCCAGATGCATCTTGGACCTCTTGTAATTCGATTGTGACGTTTCAAATAGCACGCAAGGTGCTGCCCGACCACTCCCCCAGTCAAGGCAGCGGTGACAGACCAATCACAGGTGCGTGCAGGTGAAGAAGAACCGCATAAGCGGCCAGTGCGGTCAGCCAGACCCAAGGGCGTGGCCAGGGACGCGGTGAGCACAGTGAGAACCGCGCCGTATTTCGGGACAACCGAACCCATTCAAAGCCCATCTCACGCGACTTACGCCTGTCGATCAGGGTCGTGCCCATAACAGAAAATCCGGCAAACAGGCCAAACAGGATCACATGTGACAGGCTTCCATTGGCCAGAAGATGCGCCAAAGACCACAACAGCAGCGCGGCAAGGATCGGGTGGCGGGTGGTGCGCAGAATACCGGGGTGTTCGGGGTCAAAGGGCCTTTTGCCCATCCCTCCGAAAGAAAACGGGTTCTGGATCGCAAGCCCGGCCACAGCCAGCCAGCACACCACTGGCATGATCAGTATCGGCACCCAGCGCAAGACTGCGAACGGTGGAATGACCTCGACATAGGGGGCGTTTGCCGCGGCGACAATCAGCCAGGCCAGCACGGCCAAAGACAGAAGTGAATAGGCAGCGAAATACCCCCGGCGCCCGAGCGCGCCGATCAGCCAGCCCCGCACGGTGGGCCGTACAGGAATTGCATGGCTGAGTAGGAAAGCGATGAGTGCTGCAAGAAACAGGCCCCAACCGGTCATGATATTCTCCAACGTGTTGGGGTCGGTCTAGAGTGAGAGGGCAGCGACTTCCTTGCCCGAAATCAAGTTGGGTCACAGGGGCGAATACACCGCCCCTGCCCTGTATTACAGCCCAAGCGCCGCGCGGCGTTCTTCGGCAAAGCCCTGCACGATGCGGTCGGCGATCAGTGCCAGAATCGCCATCGCGGCACCGGCAGATATGCCCAATCCTACATCCGCCTGACCCAGCGCCAGATATATCGACTGGCCCAGACCGGTGGTCCCGATCAGTGCCGCGATGACCAGCATGGCAAAGGCATAAAGGATGGTCTGGTTCAGCCCAAGCAGGATGGTCGGGGCCGCATAAGGCGCCCTCACATCGCGCATGATCTGCCACTCAGTCGCGCCGCTTGAAATTGCGGCCTCCATCATCTCATCCGGTGTATTGACCAGCCCGTGCCGCGTGTAGCGGATCATCGGGACAATCGCATAGGCACAGATGGCCAGAAAGGCCGAGAACTCGCCAATCTGGAACACCATCAGCACCGGGATCAGGAACACGAAAAGGGGGATCGTCTGCAACATGTCACAGATCGGGCGAACCACGTTCCACACAGGCCGCCATACCGCGCTGGCAAGGCCGATCAGCCCACCCGCCAAAGCGCAGGTAAACACCGCTGCACCGCTGAGATAAAGCGACAGCAGCGCCCTTTCCCACAGGCCCGAGACGAGGATGGTGCAGAGCAGCCCCACGCAGAGCGCGGCCAGACGCCAGCCCCCGGCAACCCAGCCCAGCGCGGCAGCGCCAGTCAGGACAAAGGGCCACGGCAGGTTCGCGATACCGGTTTCCAGCATTCCAATCAGAATCAGAACGACCAGCCCACCAGTCAGCCGTCCGCGCCACGCCATCAAAAGTGCAATCCCGGCACCGGCCGCGAACAGGCCATAGCTCATGCTCGACGTCCACTGGAAACCCCATGTGAAGGGCAGCACCGCCTGATCCAGCCCGATCCGAAGCGGTAGCAGTACATAGAACAATGAGTTGTTCTTGAGGGCGTCCAGCCACTGGCCGTTGGCCTGCGTGAACGCGGTCAGGCCGCTGTCCACGATCTCGGCCATCGGGTCCAGCAGGGTCAATTCCGCAGGGTTTGGCAACCACGCCCGGAAGGCCGCAGTGAAGACAACAGCAAAGCCCAGCATCGCCCAGACAACGCGGCTGTCATAGCGTTTACGCTCGGTCGCCAAAGTACCGCTCATCCGGTCGATCACCACCGCAAAGACCACGATAACCAGACCCGCCATCAGCGATTCGCCGAACTGCGCCTTGCGCATGGTCAGCAGAACCTCCCAGCCGATATCGTTGAACCCGCCGATGACGGCGGCGATGATAACCATCGACAGAGCAGCCATCAGGCATTGGTTCACACCGACCATGATCTGAGTGGTGGCGGCAGGGATTTCGACCTGGAACAGTTGCTGGAACCGAGTGCCGCCGGACATGATGGCCGCCTCTTTGATCTCGGGCTCCACCCGTTCCAATCCCAGCATCACATTGCGCGCCATGGGCGGTGCGGCATAGATGGCCGAAGCAATCAGACCAACAACAGGACCAAATCCAAACAGCAGCAGCAGCGGTGTCAGATAGGCAAAGGTCGGCACCGTCTGCATGATGTCCAGCACGGCCTGTACAAAGGTTTTCACCTTTGGCACTTCGTTGGCGAGGATGCCGATGCCGCCCCCAATGACCAGCGCCACAGGGACAGACACGGCGACAAGCGCCAGCGTATTCATGCTTTCGGCCCAATAGCCCGAGGCCAAAACAAAGCTGAGGCCCAGAAAGCCAAGTGCGGCCATGGACAAGCCGCCCAGATACCAGCCCAACGCGGTTACGATCCCGATCAGGATGGGCCATGGCGTATTGCCCAGCACGAAATTCGCCCAGTTCATTGGGTGGGTCATCAGGTCCGAAAACAGCCGCATTGCCGGTTTAATCAGGTTCAGAAACCAGTCCAGAAACGCGCCAACCCATTGGGTTGCAGGCAGTTCCCACGCGGCGGGCCATTTGACCAGCCACGGGGCGATACCCTCGAGCGCAAGGCAAACTGCACCGACGATAACCGTTATCAGGGCGGCTTTCGCACCTGCCGTCAACTGCGCGCTGCGCCGTGTCGGGAGGTCGGTTATGGCGGTCATGTCTCGTCCACCTGAAGAGCTGCGGCCAGATCGGACGGATGCACCGTGCCAACGACATTGCCCGCCTCATCCCGCACGGGCACGGGTTCATACAGCTCCATGCAATGCGCAAGGGCTGCGTCCAGCGTCATCGAGGTGGTGAGGCCGGGATCATCCGGGCCACATTCCGCCTTGCTCCGCATCACCGAGGCGACTTTGGCGTGCTGACCTTTGGCGACATCCTTCGAGAATTCGCGCACGTAATCATCCACCGGGCGCAACACGATATCTGTGGGCGTTCCGATCTGAACAATCTTGCCGTCGCGCATGATTGCAATGCGGTCGGCCAGCTTCAGCGCCTCTTGAATGTCATGGGTGATAAAGACGATGGATTTCTTCAGCGTCGCCTGAATGCGCAGGAATTCATCCTGCAACTGGCGGCGGATCAATGGGTCGAGGGCCGAGAACGGTTCATCCAGAAACCAGATATCGGGATTTACGGCGAGGCTGCGGGCAATGCCCACACGCTGGCGCTGGCCACCTGAAAGCTGGCGCGGAAAGCTGTCTTCGCGCCCTTCCAGACCGACCAGTGAGATCACCTCCTGTGCGCGCGCCAGCCGTTCCTTCTTGCCCACACCCTGCACGCGCAGCGGATAGGCCACGTTTTCGGAAACGGTCATATGCGGGAACAGGCCGAAATGCTGGAACACCATGCCCAGTTTTTTGCGGCGCAACTCTGTCAGCGCCTTCTTCGAGGCTCCGATGACATTTTCGCCGTCCACCCGAATCTCGCCGCCCGTGCCGGGCAGCAGCTGCGAGATGCAGCGGATCAGCGTGGATTTGCCCGAGCCCGACAGGCCCATGATGACGAAAAGCTCGCCCTCCTGAACTTCGAAATTGGCATCCTGAACTGCGGGAATCAGCCCCTGTTCCCGAAGGGCGGCGGCAGCCGTGTCTGCGTCATTCCCTGACCGAGACAGCGCGTCGGTCAGGGCTTTGTCAGCGCCGGGGCCAAACACCTGCCAGAGACTCCGGCAGGCGATGGCTGGCATGGTCGTGTCCGTCACTTACGCGGGCTCACTGGGTTGCCGCGTCAACAACCGGACGCCACTTGCCTTCGTTTTCGGCCATCCATGCGGCGACAACTTCTTCGACCTTTCCACCGTCAACGTCGATCGCGCCCATCATCGGCTGCTGGTCTTCAACCGCCAGCTGATAATTGGTCAGGATTTCAAAGGCTGCTGGCCATTTCTCTTCCATACCGCTCCAGCCAGCTTTGAAGATGCGCGAGGGCGAGAAGTCGCAGTCATTGACAGCGTTCGGGTTCGGGCCCCAGGCCGGATCACTAAAGCACGCCTCTTCACCGGCGGGCAGTTCAACGAATTGAACGTCATAGGCCGACATCGCCCAATGCGGCTGCCAGAAAGTGATCAGCAGCGGCGATTTGCGTTCGGTCGAGGCGCGCAATTCCGCGATCAGCGCCCCTTCGGACCCTGCTGGTACGGCTTTGAACGGCAATTCCAAACCGGTCATGCGATCCGCGCCCGGAGTACCCCAATCGGCCGGGTAGTCGACCAGACGACCACCGGGCAGAGTTTCCGCCGTCGCAAAGACCTGCGCGCAATCTTTCAGCGCTTCCCATGCGGGCAGGCCCGGGCACAGATCGGCCACATGCGCCGGGTATGCGATGCCTTCCTTGGCATCCAGACCCAGATCACCGATTTCGACCACAGTACCTTCACCGATTTTCTTGGCGTATTCATCGGAAACGTTGGAAGACCAGATTTCCAGTGTCGCGTCGATGTCGCCATCGGCCAGCGCCTGGAACTGGTTCATCATACCCGCGGTCACATATTCGACGTTGTACCCGGCTGCCTTGAGCATCTCACCCGCCACATGCGTGGTCACGTGCTGGCCGGTCCATTCGTTGATCGCCAGTTTGATCGGTTCATCCACGGCACCCATATCCGCCGCCTGCGCTGCGCCTGCAACGCTCAGAGCCATTAGGCTTACACTTAGTTTTTTCATGGACTTAACTCCCTGTCATATTTGTTTTGCCCATCCCGGCAAGGTTTTCCCCGCCGGTCTTTCTGTCTGATGACAATGCCATGCCGCAGCATGCACAAATTTGGCTGGAAAAGAACAGTGATCCGTTTCCAAATTGTGGAAAAGATCTTGCTGCCAGTTTGTTTCCCCCTCCCGGCTCTCTTTATGCATCCAACCCGGCTTGCCCTTGTTCCATTTCGCTAAGACGGGACGTTGACTGACGAGTCAATCAGAAAACATTTTGCCACCTTTTGTCGAGAACTTCTTTCAAAAATCCGCATTTTTCTGCGAATCCTATTATTCGGGGGACTGCATCAAATCTGGGAGAGGTCAGATTTTTCGTTGCCAAACAAGAACAAAAGATAAACATTCAATGTCGGGCAACATCAAGGTTAGACAGATGCGAACGTTTGACGAAATCTTTGAAATCGCAGCCGCGCGCCACGGCGGTCCAGAAGCACTGGACGCAAAACTGAGCAAACCGAAAACCCCCGCGGAACTGGCAGCGATGCCTGAGGACCGCTGGCTGTCGGTCATCACGAAATGCATCTTTCAGGCCGGTTTCAACTGGAAAGTCATCGAAAACAAATGGGACGGGTTCGAAACAGCCTTTGACAGGTTCGACGTGGGGCGATGCGCGATCATGGATGATGAGAAGTTTGACACCCTGTTGCAGGATACGCGCATCGTCAGGAATGGAACCAAGATCGCGGCTGTACGGGATAACGCTGCGTTCCTGCTTGAGCTGCGCGAGGAAGGCGGCGTGGGTAAAGTGCTGGGCGGCTGGCCATCTGATGACTACGTCAATCTTCTGGCCATGTTGGCCAAACGCGGGGCCCGACTGGGCGGCGCTTCGGCACAGTACGCGATGCGGTTTGCCGGGCGGGACAGCTTCATTCTGTCCCAGGATGTCACCGCCCGCCTGATTGCCGAAGGTGTGATCGACAAGCCTGCCACCTCGAAGAAAGCGATGGAGGCGGTTCAGAACGCCTTTAATACATGGATGGGTCAGTCCGGGCGATCACTTACGGAAATCAGCCGGGTTCTGGCCATGAGTCTGTGAAAACGGTTTGCGGAATACCCGGAGCGGAATAAGATTCAACTTATGGTTCTGCGTATATTCTTTGCTTCTTTTTTGTTGCTGGCCGCCTGCGGTCGTCAGTTGACCGAACAGGAGCGCGGTTTTGCGGAAACCATTCAGGGGGGAACCCTGAATCTGGATCACATCCGTCTGGTCGAAGGTGCCCCGGTGGCAAACGTGACGTATTTCCGCGAAGAACGCCCGCGACTGGCCTGCCGCGATCGCATTCTGCCCCCGGTGGACCCCGGGCCGGTGACGGGCAAACCCGCCGCCGTGGCCCTCTTCAACAAAGTCTACTTTGCCCGCGACTGGTATCTGGAGGACTATATGTCCGACTTTCCGGATCAGATGAACCTGCTGGCCGCGATGCTTTTGGCCCATGAGCTGACGCATGTCTGGCAATGGCAGAATCGCCGGACCACGGGTTACCACCCCCTGCGCGCTGCGGCGGAACATGGGGGCCGAAGGGATCCGTATCTGTTCGACCTCGAAACTTCTCCGGATTTTCTGACCTACGGGTTCGAACAGCAGGGCGCGATCGTCGAGGAATACGTGTGCTGTCGCGCGCTGGCCCCTCAGGCAAAGCGCACCAAAAGACTACACGACATGCTGGGTGCCCATTTTGATCTGTCGCCCTTGCCGGAACAGGGGCGCGAGCGCCCGGTCCTGATCCCGTGGAGCGAAGCCAGGATCGAAGGGATTTGCAGTTAGTTCCGGGCGCGCTGCAGGGTTTCCAGATATGCCACCAGATCAACGATCGGCTGGCTGGTCAGGATCGGCTGACCTTCCGGTGTTTTCATGGATGTGTCCTGCCCGTCGAAATAAGGGCCATAGACCGGCATCGGGCTGCCATGGCTGACCAGCGGATCCCTGCCGTCGATGCGGGCGACAACGCGGGCGGTCGGGAACACCCCGCTTTCGCTGGACAATGCGGTCAGATCGGACGGCTGAACAACCAGCACACTGGCCATCGGCCCCTGCCCGGTTGCGTCAATCCCGTGACAGGTCGCGCAGTAATGCAAATAGAGTTCCTCTCCGGTCGCGGCATCCTGCGCCCAAGCAGCTTGTGCGGCAGCAGCCGAGACCCCGAGAACCAGCATACCGATCGTTGCCTTGAACATCGTATCCTCCTGTCACAATTGACATTTGCAGGGTTGCCCGACAGGCATATGGGCGCAATGATCCAGATCAACGAAACAGGTGCAGAGGGTTCGGGCAATGACACAATACGCAGCCATCATGCTGGCCGCCGGATTTGGAATTCCGATACTGGCCGCTCTTAACGCGGCCCTTGGCAAGGTCATCGGATCACCGACAACGGCAGCTGTGGTGCTGTTTGCAATTGCCCTGGCCGCCTCGGTTCTGACCATGCTGTTGTTTCCCGGTTTTGCAGCCTTGTCCAAGGTTGCGCAGGCCCCGAAACACCTGTTGTTCGCTGGCATCCTGATTGCATTCTATGTGTTGTCGATCACCCATGTCGCCCCGCAT
The DNA here is from genome assembly GCF_056531755.1 of Ruegeria sp. L11. Taxonomy (NCBI): domain Bacteria; kingdom Pseudomonadati; phylum Pseudomonadota; class Alphaproteobacteria; order Rhodobacterales; family Roseobacteraceae; genus Ruegeria; species Ruegeria sp. L11. The sequence continues at coordinate 312,773 of NZ_JBQFMI010000002.1, read as the reverse complement.
TTCGGTGTGGGAAACGCCGTGTTCTTTGTCCTGTTGGGGCAATTGATCAGTGCCGCGGCAATCGATCACTTCGGCCTGTTCGGCGCACAGGTGGCACCCCTCACCCTGATGCGGGCGGGTGGTATCGCGGTCATGGCCATCGGTGTTGCAATCACTCAACTGGCCTGAGCACGCCACCCTCAAGCCGGACCATGCGATCCATGCGCGCCGCCAGTTCGAGGTTGTGGGTCGCGATCAACGCCGACAAACCGTCGTCCCTCACAAGTTTCATCAGCGCATCGAACACCTGATCCGAAGTTTCAGGGTCCAGATTGCCTGTCGGTTCGTCCGCCAACAAAACACGAGGCGCGTTGGCAAGCGCCCGACAAAAAGCCACGCGTTGTTGTTCACCGCCTGACAGCGCCGCAGGACGGTGGCTGGCGCGCGGGGCGACGCCCACACGGTCCAGCAGATCCAATGCCCGTGCCTGAGCAGCTTTTTCGGACGCGCCATTGGCCAGTTGCGGCAATGTGATGTTTTCCAGCGCCGTGAACTCGGGCAGCAGGTGATGGAACTGATATACGAACCCGATATCCTGCCGACGCAACGCCGTTCTGGTTCGGTCGCCCTTGCCGTTCACATTCTGCCCCCCGATTTCGACGGTTCCGTCGTCAGGCCGATCCAGCAGACCGGCAATGTGCAAAAGCGTTGATTTGCCCGCCCCTGACGGCGCAACCATGGCCACGGCCTCACCCGCGCGCAGCTCCAGATCGACCCCACGCAGAACCTGCACCTCGCCCGGTGTGCCTTTGAGGTAGGTCTTGGTCAGACCGTTCAGTCGCAAGGTGACATCATTCATAGCGCAGCGCCTCGACCGGGTTCAGCCGCGCCGCGCGGCGGGCGGGGAAATAGGTGACGATGAAAGACAGGCCAAGCGACAAGCCCGTCGCCTTGAGCACATCGCTCAGATGCAGTTCGGCCGGCAGGGCGTAGATGCCACGGATCGACGGATCCCATACGCCGCCGCCCATCACGTAGTTCACGAATGAGAAGATCGGATCAATATAGATTGCAAAGAGGCATCCCAGGATAACCCCCATTGCAGTGCCGATCAGGCCGGTGAACGCACCGCAGATGAAAAAGACGCGCAGAACCGATCCTTCGCTCAGGCCGATTGTGCGCAGGATACCGATATCGCGCCCCTTGTTCTTGACCAGCATGATCAGGCCCGAAACGATGTTCATCGCAGCAATCAGAACGAGGATCGACAGGATGATGAACATCACATTATCCTCAACCTCGAGCGCGCGCAGAAAGCCGCCGGATGCGTCCTGCCATGTCCAGATCTGGCTGCGCTCGCCCGACGCCTCAAGAATGGGAATCAGGATCGGGCCAAGATCTTCGGGCTTGTCCACCATCACTTCTATCTCATCCGCCACACCTTCACGGTTGAAAAAGCCCTGCGCCTGCGAAAACGGCATGTAGACGCGGGTGCGGTCGATGTCATAGCGACCGGCCGAAAACACATAGACAACGCGATAGGCATTCACGCGCGGCGACGTGCCAAAGGCGGTTTTGACCCCGTTGGGCGAGGTCAGTTTGACCACATCCCCGACAGTGACCCCGATGCTGCGAGCCACACCCGATCCAATGGCGATGACATCCTCACCCGTCTGGAAGTCCGACAGGTCCCCCGCCGCCTGTTCCGCCTGCGCGATACCCGGCAAGTCGAGCAGATCGTCGGGTCGGATGCCAAACACCTCGACCCCGCTGCTGCTGTCGCGGTTGGTGATCAGCACCTGCCCCTTCACCAGCGGTGCGGCACGCTCAACTCCGGGCACCTGCGCTATGCGGTCGGTGCGTTCCTTGTAGTCGGCAATTGTTCGATCCACCCGGCCCTGCGCGTCAAATTCACCCGAGGAATAGACCGTCACATGCGCATTGGCACCCAGAATGGTGCCGACGAATTCAGAGCGAAAACCTGAACGGACAGCCAGCGTTGCAATCAGCGCAAACACGGCAAGCGTGATCCCGATCAAAGAGATCCATGTCATCACGCTGACACCGCCTTCGGCCCTGCGCGCGCGCAGATATCGCCAGGCGATTTTCCATTCAAAAGGGGCAAAGGGCGGGGGTGTCTTGGCCATGCCTGCTCCGGGTTTTCTTGTTTGCGGCGACCCTTTCGGCATTTCGCCCAATGGTCAAGCCGGTTGTCACTCTGAACTGGCTCCTCAGCCTGAATGAGCCGAATCGTTGCAGGACATGACCAAAATACACGTGCAAAACAGGTGTCTTCTAATTCGGGCGCTACACCATGAGTTGTGAAGCGCATCACAGACAGAAGGTGATTGTTTCAGGTATGACGTTAATCATCGCACATCGTGAGCCACTGAATCGTAAAGGCAACAATAAGTGCGAAATTTTATTACTCTTTTTGATTATTTTCAGAAACTTTGCCACCCTAACCATGGGGGAACACATTTAAAGAGCGGGGGTCGCTCAATGAATTTACGAATTTCAACCAATGGCGCGGGTGCAATTTCGACCCGTCAGGCTTCAACAGAATTGGATTGTGAGACCGCAGCCTTGCTGCGCGCGGCCATCCGGCCGATCTTTGTCACCGCAGCAAGCTGGGGCAATCTGGCAGACATCCTGAAAGACAAAGGATATCGTCTGGTGTTCCGGCAGGGCCGTTTGTGTATCACGGATCGGGCAACCGATGCGCGGATTTGCGGATTGCGCTTTCTGGATATCGAGTTTCGCGAACTGATCAGCCGCCTTGGCCGCCCGATTGTTGTGGCCACAGGTGACGGAGCCAACGGAGACGTCCTGGCCGAGCGCCCGACGTCGGATCAAAACTGAGAACCGACCGACTGACGCGGTCGGCCTTCAGGTAGCCTGGGAAGGGCCGCCAGGTCTGAGCCTTCGGCACCCCTTCCGGATCACGGGGCGTGTTTCAACGCCCGCTTCATGCAGCAACTGATGGTCGCTCAGGCGATCTGCTGGTAAATCTCAGCAACTTTGGTAACGGCCGCCTCGGGGCTCAGTTCCTCGCTTTCGCCGGTACGGCGGCAGGTCAGTTCAACCACACCATTCTTCAGACCACGCGGGCCAACCGTGATGCGCCAGGGCAGACCGATCAGGTCCATCGTGGCGAATTTGCCGCCTGCGCGTTCGTTGCGGTCGTCATAGAGCGGCTCCAGACCCAAAGCTGTCAGCGCCGTGTAGATCTTGTCACAGGCTGCATCGGCTTCTTCATCGCCCTGCTTGAGGTTGACGATACCGCAATGGAATGGGGTCACGCCCTCGGGCCAGATGATGCCCTTGTCGTCATGGCTGGCCTCGATGATTGCTCCTACAAGGCGGCTGACACCGATACCATGGCTGCCCATGTGAACCGGAACCGGTTTGCCATCCGGGCCTTGGACAGTCGCGCCCAAGGGATCGGAGTATTTGGTGCCAAAGTAAAAGATTTGACCCACCTCGATGCCACGCGCCACGCGGCGACGTTCTTCGGGGATCTGATTGAACAGCGCCTCGTCATGGGTTTCATCAGTGCGGGCGTATTTCGAAGTGAACTCTTCCAGAATGGCCTGACACTGTTCGCGGTTGTCATAATCGATGTCACGGTCGCCAAAGGTCAGGTCAGTGACAGCACTGTCATAGAAAACTTCGGATTCGCCGGTATCGGCCAGAACCAGGAACTCATGCGTGTCATCGCCACCGATGGGGCCGGAATCGGCGCGCATCGGAATCGCCTGAAGTCCCATCCGTTCATAAGTGCGCAGATAGCTGACCAGATGGCGGTTATAGGCGTGCAGCGCATCTTCCTTGGTCAGGTCGAAATTGTATCCGTCCTTCATGTAGAATTCACGGCCCCGCATCACGCCGAAACGCGGGCGGATTTCATCGCGAAACTTCCACTGGATCTGGTAGAGCGTCAGCGGCAGGTCTTTGTAGCTGTTCACGTGGCCGCGGAAGATATCGGTCACCAGTTCTTCGGCCGTGGGCGTGAACAGCATGTCCCGGTCATGCCGGTCCTTCATCCGCAGCATCTCCTGACCGTAATCGTCATAGCGCCCGGATTCACGCCACAGATCCGCCGACTGGATGATGGGCATCTGGATCGCGATGTGACCGGCCCGCGCCTGTTCCTCGTGGACGATGTTTTCCAGCTTGCGCAGCACTTTGAAGCCCAGCGGCAACCAGGAATAAATCCCGGCAGAGGCCTGCTTGATCATCCCTGCACGCAGCATCAGCCGGTGGCTGACAATCTGAGCCTCGGACGGGGTTTCCTTGAGAACGGGCAGAAAGTAACGGCTCAGGCGCATGGACGGACCTTCAAAGGTAAGAATTCGACTGGACAGGTGATTATGCCAAAGCCCCGCCGGGGGCAATCGCGCATTGGTGTTTTTCCGACCTTGCGGCAGTCGGTTTTTTGATTGACCCGCCAATCGGGAAACCCAATGGTAGCGGAAACGCAAATTCCATGAGGCGCTGATGCAAACCATTCAGGAACCCGCACGCCAAATCCCCGTCATTCATCAAACCGATGTCCTGGTCGTGGGCTCTGGCCCTGCCGGGTTGGCAGCGGCGCTTGCAGCGGCACGTGCGGGGGCCGAGGTATCTTTGATTGATCGGTTTGGCTGCATGGGTGGCAACATCACTGCCGTCGGCGTCGAAGGATTTGCCTGGTACCGGCACGAGCAAACCGTCGAGGCAGGTGGCATCGGGATGGAATTCGAGACCCGCGCCAAGGAGATGGGGGCCGCCGTTCCGGAAAGCCAGTCGCTGAGCTATGAGCTGGACAGCGAAGGCTTCAAACTGGTCGCCGACAAGCTGGTCGAAGAAGCGGGTGTGCATCCGATGTTGCATCGGCATTTCGTGGCCCCGATCCTGGAAGGCGACCGGATCACCGGCGTCATCACAGAATCCAAAGCCGGGCGCGAAGCGATTTTGGCCAAGGTCGTCATCGATGCCACCGGCGACGCGGATGTGGCCCATCGTTCGGGCGCGCCGACCCACAAAACTCCGCGCGAGGACATGATGGCGGCTTCGGTCATGTTCCATCTGGCGGGCGTAGATAAACGCGCCTTCATGGAAGGTGTGAAAGCTGACCCGCAGACCTACAAGGACTGGGGCGGTGGCGGAGAGTGGAACATTGAGACCTCGGGTAAAGAGGACGACATGTTCTCACCCTTCGTGCACAAACCGTTCCAGCAAGCAATCGATCAGGGGCTGATCCCGCCGCATCTGAACACCATCGCCGGCACCTGGGGCGCGATGCATGACACGGGCGAGCTGACATACATGAACCTCATCCATCTGGCCGAGGTTGACGGCACCGATCCCGACAGCCTGACGCGCGGCGAGATTGAAGGTCGCCGCCAGACCATGCTGGCCATCGAGGCGCTGCGACGGTTCATGCCCGGTTGCGAAAACGCACGTTTGCGGAATTTCGGTATGACCATCGGCATCCGCGACACCCGCAAGATCGACGCGGTCTACAACATGACCGAAAACGATGCCCGCCATCAGGGCCGGTTCGAGGATACGATCGGCATCTATCCCGAGTTCATCGACGGCTATGGCATTCTGATCCTGCCAACTACGGGGCGGTACATGCAAATTCCTTATCGTTCGATGCTGCCCAAGGGCATCAAAGGCCTGCTGGTTGCAGGACGGTCGCATGGCGCGGACCGGGTGGCACATGCCGCAACCCGAAACATGGCTTGTTGCGCGGTCATGGGTCAGGGCGCGGGCATCGCCGCTGCGGTCTCACTGAAAAGCAATCAGGAGCTGGACCAGCTGAATCTGGCACCGGTTCGCGCTGAATTGCAACGTCAGGGGGTGAGGATTCACTGATGGACAGTATCCCAACGATTGATATCGCGCCTTTGACTGCCCCGGGAACCGCAGCCTATGACGCGACGGTCCGAGACATCCTTGCGGCCTGTCAGGGGATCGGCTTTTTGTCGATCACCGGGACAGGCGTATCCCGGCAGACCGTGGATCAGGTACGCCAGATCACCCGAGAGATTTTTGCCGTCGATGACGCGCAAAAATGGGATCAGGCCATCACCCGCGCCAACTATCGCGGCTATATACCCATGGGGTTTTTCACACCCAATGATGGCTCGGGCAAGGCTGACAAGTACGAGGGGTACAAACTGCATCACGAGGTCGCAGCAGACGACCCGGTGCGTGAGGATTGCGCGTTATACGGGCCAAACCTCTGGCCCGACGGTGTACCCGGTGCGAAAGAGGTCATTCTGGGTTACTGGCGGCAACTGGATCGCGTCACCGATCTGTTGCTGGGCGCGTTAGAAGCAGGGTTGGATTTGAAAGCCGACTCGCTGCGCGGTGCATTCCGGGACCCGATGACCAACATGACCCTGTTGCATTACCCGCCTCAGGCCGAAGATGAGGCAGGCTATGGCATCCATCCGCACAAGGATACCGACGCCTTGACCATCATTGCCCCCGATCCGGTGGGCGGGCTTGAGGTGCAGACCCGCAGCGGTGGCTGGATCTCGCCCGATTGCCCGCCCAGTGGTTTCGTGGTGAATATCGGTGACATGCTGGAGCTGTGGTCGGGCGGGCGGTTGAAATCCACGCCCCATCGGGTTGTGAACCGGTCGGGGCGGGAACGGTACTCTTTTCCCTATTTCGCGGTGCCCCGTCACGACGTCGTCGTCGCGCCTTTGCTGCCACCCCTGCCCGGCTTTGACCGCCCGGCGGTTCATTGCGGGCACTGGTCGGCCGAGATTTGGCGCACCAACTGGCCCGATGAGACCGCCACCAAAGACACGCCTGAATTGGGAACCTTGCGCGGCTGACCCCTGCAAACCCAAGCGCCATGAACCGCTTGCATCATGGGCTTTGATGCGCCAAGAACACCTGCAAGGGCCTGAACAAGGGGATCGCCATGGCTTTGCCGGTTAAGGATCAGCTGAGATACTGGAGCATCGCCGCTGCGGTTTTCGCGTTGATCCTGTGGGCCCTTGGCGATGTCTTGTTGCCTTTTGTCATCGGTGGGGCCATTGCCTATTTTCTGGATCCGGTCGCTGACCGGCTGGAGCGGCTGGGCCTGTCGCGTATGGCCGCTACGGCGGTCATCACGGTCGTCGGTGTTCTGGGGTTTGTACTGGCAATTCTGATGGTGGTCCCTGCGCTGATCACCCAGTTGTTGGATCTTGTCGATGTACTGCCTGATCTGTTCAAACAGTTGCGCAGTTTCATAGAAAAACAGTTCCCGTCCTTGCTTGACCGGGAATCGAGCACGCACGCGATGCTGGTGTCCTTTGGCGAAACGCTGAAATCCAAGACCGGGGACGTTATGCAGACGGTGCTGTCCTCGCTGGGTTCCGCGATCAACATCGTTGTTCTGTTGGTCATTGTGCCGGTTGTGGCCGTCTACTTGCTGTTGGACTGGGATCGCATGACCGCCCGCATCGGAGAGCTGCTGCCACGTGACCACGCCCCCATCATCAGGCGGCTGGCGGGTGAGATCGACGCGGTTCTGGCCTCGTTCGTGCGCGGCATGGGAACGGTCTGCTTGATCCTTGGCACCTATTACGCGGTTGCACTAATGCTTGCTGGTCTGCAATTCGGTCTGATTGTGGGCTTTATCGCGGGCTTGGTCACGTTCATACCCTATCTGGGCGCCCTTATCGGAGGCTCGCTGGCCATTGGGCTTGCGCTGTTTCAGTTCTGGGGCGACTGGGCTCATATCGGGCTTATCGCGGGTATCTTTGCCATTGGGCAGGTCACCGAGGGCAATTTCCTGACACCCAAGCTGGTCGGCAGCTCTGTCGGGCTGCACCCGGTTTGGCTCCTGCTGGCCCTGTCGGTCTTTGGCGCGCTGTTCGGCTTCGTCGGCATGCTAATCGCTGTCCCGGTCGCCGCAGCATTGGGCGTGCTGGCCCGCTTTGCCACATCGCTATACCTCGACAGCAGATTGTACACTGGTCTTGAAGGTCTGGATCAGGAAACCGAGTAAATGGCCCGACAACTCAGCTTTGATCTGCCCGCCAAAACTGCGCTCGGGCGAGAGGATTTCTTTGTGTCACCGGCAAATGCGCTGGCGGTGGCAATGATCTCGGCCACGTCCTGGCCTGGCAACAAACTGGTGCTGAGCGGACCTGCCGGTGCGGGCAAAACCCATCTGGCCCATGTCTGGGCCGCTGAAACCGGCGGGCGTATCCTTCAGGCCAGCGACCTGCGATATGACGATGTGCCAGACCTGGCGCGTATGCCGATTGCGGTCGAAGACGTGCCTTTGATTGCCGGTGATCTCGAGCAGCAAAAAACGCTGTTCCACCTGCATAATCTAGTACTGGCCGAAGGGCACCCCCTGCTGATGACCGGCCGTCTTGCGCCCAAATTCTGGGCGTTGCCGCTGGCCGATCTGCAAAGCCGGGTCGAAGGCGCGCATCACGTCGCTCTGGACCCGCCCGACGACGCATTGCTGGGCGCGGTTCTTGCCAAGTTGTTTGTTGACAGGCAGCTCAACCCCGGCCCCGATGTCATCGCCTATCTTGTCAAGCATATGGACCGGCGGTTTGAAAGCGCAGCCGACGTAGTATCCCAACTGGACCAATTGGCCCTGGCGGAAAAACGCGACATCACACGCGCTCTGGCCATTCGCGTACTGAACACGGCCCCGGATGAGGTCGAGACCAATGATTGACCCGCTGACGTCAATTTCGCATCCTCAAAAAGAACAATCTGGAAGGCACATGGATCAGACCGTCGAAACCGATATCCCGGACTGGGGAACAATCGGAAAGCCTCTGTTTGACAAACCGGACGCACGGGCGCTGTCGCGCGTCGGGGTTGTCGATGTCGGGTCGAACTCGGTCCGGATGGTTATTTTCGACGGGGCGGCCCGATCACCGGCTTATTTCTACAATGAAAAGGTCATGTGCGAACTGGGGGCGGGCCTGTCCGAAACCGGACGGCTGAACCCGCGTGGCCGCGAACGCGCCCTGGCGGCATTGCGGCGCTTCCAGCACCTGGCAATGGATCTGGACTTGCCCGGTTTGCATGTTGTGGCCACCGCCGCTGTGCGAGAAGCCTCGGATGGGCCCGAGTTCTGCGATCAGGTGCAGGCTGAAACCGGTTTGCAGGTGGCCATCATTGACGGTGACGAAGAAGCCCGCCTGTCGGCACAGGGTGTCCTGTTGGGATGGCCCGGAGCTTATGGGCTGATCTGCGATATCGGCGGGTCGTCGATGGAATTGGCCGAAATCGGCGGTGGTCAGGTCGGCCGCCGAGTGACCTCGCCACTTGGGCCGCTGAAACTGCGCGACATCAAAGGCGGGCGGCGCGCGCGAAAAGCGCATATCAAGGAAACGATGGAGGATCTGCGCAATCAGATGGGCCAGCAGCGAGACCGTTTGTTTCTGGTCGGCGGCAGCTGGCGCGCCTTTGCGCGGCTGGACATGCTGCGGCGGGGCTATCCGCTGAACGTTCTGCATGAATACCGCATGACCACCAAACAGGTGCGCGAGACGATCAAATACATCGAAAAACACGATGGTGAAAAGCTGCGTGCTCAGGCGGGCGTGTCGAGCTCGCGCATGGCGCTTATCCCTTACGCGATGGATGTTCTGGCACGGCTGATCCGTACGTTCAAACCCAAAGATATCGCCATCTCAAGCTATGGTATCCGCGAGGGGTTGCTGTATGAGCAGATGCCGCAGGAAGTGCGCGACCGCGACCCGCTGATCGAAGCCAGCCGGTTCTCGGAAGCCAAGGACGCCCGCCTGCCGGGATTTGGCAGCAACCTCTATGATTTTGTCATCCCGCTGTTTAGATCGGCACCGCCCAGCAGAGTGCGCCTGATCAAGGCGGCCTGCCTGCTGCACGATGTAAGCTGGCGCGCGCATCCCGACTATCGGGCCGAGGTGTGTTTCGACAACGTCACGCGCGCCAATCTGGGTGGTTTGAAGCATTCCGAGCGTGTCTTCATCGGATTGGCACTGCAACACCGCTATCGCAACAAACGGGAAGGCAATCGGTTCTCTCGGCTTTACGAATTGCTGGATGAAAAAAGCCAGAAACAGGCCGAGATTTTGGGCAAGGCCATGCGGTTTGGCGCGATGCTGTGGATGCACAACGATGCCAATATGGGGCAGCTCAAGTTTTTCCCCAAAAAGCGAGAGCTGGAACTGTATCTGCCCGAGGCCGCAGCCCCCCTGTTCAGCGAAGTGGCAGAAGCCCGGTTAAGCGCCTTGGCAGCAGCGCTGAAATCTCAGACTCGCGTGATTGTCAAAGGCTGACATTTGAGCGGGTCAGATATCTGTAGGTCCTTCGGGCACCTCGATATCCCGCTTTTCAGGCTCAGATGGCTCTTGGGTCGGTTTTCTGCGGATAATGATATCGCCATTGGGCAGGATCTCGGGCGGCTCATAAACGCTCCAGTCCTTGACCTCAGCCGCCAGTTCAGCAAGCGCCGGGCCCATCTGCTGCAAGAATGACTGCATCGCCGGGCCAAGCTCTTCCGCCAGACCCAGCAAGTTTTCCAATGCCGGTTCCATTTCCTTGCGCAGACCTTCGAAAAACAGTTCGGCCCCCTGTTCCATCAGGGATTTTTCGCTGTCTTCCTGTGCCATTGCAGGCGCGGCAAGGAACACTGAGATCGTACTGATCAGCAAGATGCGTTTCATACCTGACATATAAGGCCCGTGTGGCAGGCTGGAAAGGTCACAGTTCAATATCAAGCGTGACCGGAAAATGATCGGAGGCCGTCAAAAGCGCCTGCCGCAATTCCGGTTCAGCCCAACAGGCGGCATCCTGAAACGGGTGCCAGATACGCCAGGACGGGCGATATGCTTGCAGGTCCGTGGTAATCATTATGTAATCCAGTAATGCGTCCAGAAATTTACCTTCTTCCGGGCGGGCAAAGCGCGCAGTGGCAGGCACCGGCCCGGGCCGAAACCTGTAGGCTGTGACGGCGTTCGGGTCGAACAATCCGGCTTGCAGCAACACCTCGACCGACGAGCGGCCAAAGAGGTGCTCAAACTCATCCAGCCCGGGGCCATCGTTCAGATCGCCCAGCAAAATGACGGGCTGTTTTTGCGCAACATGCCATTCGACGCGCCGTGCAAGCCAGATCGCTTGCGCCAGCTGTTTGCGGCGATTGGCAATCGAAATCCGGATCGCCTCATCCCGCGATTCGGCACCGTGCGGTGCCTTGGATTTCAGATGTGCCCCGATCAGACGGATGTTGTGCCCCGCTTGCGTCGTCACCGCCAGTTCCATCGGCGGTTTGGAGAACCGCACGACATCCTCGGTCGCATCAATGTCGAGGTCGATTTTGAATACACCATCGAACCGGGGGGCTGTGGTATCTGCAATATCTCCCTTGGGATCGTGGTGAACACTCAGCACCGTTCTGTCATAGAGCAATGCCAGTTCCTGATGCGTGTCGTTTGCATAGCCCATCACCGCATCAGACGTGCGCAAGCCGAACGCTTCGGCAAAGGCTTGCAGGGCCCGAACCGTGTTCTGGCGTCTGCCCGTGTTGGGCGCCTCGACGATTACAATCGCATCAGCGTCAATTGCGGTCAAAACCTTGGCAATCGCTTCGATTTGCTGCGCTTTGGTGACGTCGTGCCTGCCAGACCAGCTGTCATCGACGATCAGCCTGTCTTTCTGGTCAAACAGATTGGCGAACCATTCGATATTATAGGTCGCCAGCCGCATCTGATCAGGCCCGCGCGCCGTTGATTTCATCCCAGGCGCGATTGATGTCGATCATCTTTTTCTCGGCCAACCGGATCGCCTCTTCGGGGACACCCCGGGCCATCATGGCGTCGGGGTGCGTTTCCCGAACCAGCTGCCGCCAGACATTGCGAATGTCGGGCAGCGGCATGTCATGTGGAACGCCCAGAACCGTGTAAGGATCGTTTGGCGCATCCGGGACAAAACGCGCCCGCAGTGCTTTGAACTGCGCGTCGGTTTGCCCGAAAATCTGGCTGACATCTTCGAGAAATGCGTTTTCGTTCGGATGATAGAAACCATCCGCCATCGCGATGTGAAAAAGCCCCTCCATCAGGTCACACAGGGTTGTACTGTCTTCGGAAAACATGCGGGCAATTTTGCGGGCGTAGTCCTGATATCCCGCCACGTCCGTACGGGCCATGTTGAAGACGCGGGCTGCACCTTCCTCATCTTCGCGCGCGATCTGAAACACGTCGCGAAAGGCGGTGACCTCATCACGGGTCACCTGACCGTCTGCCTTGGCCATTTTGGCACCCAGTGCGATGACCGCAATCGTAAAGGCGACGGACCGTTCCGGTGGCGAGCGTAGTTTTTCAAAAACTGCGGTCAGGCTTTCGCCCTGGGCAAGCGCGCTGAGCGCATCGGATATGCGGGTCCAGATCGACATGACCGCACCCTAGCGTCACAATTCGGGACTGTCAGGTGCAACAGGTCATTCAGCACCAAGAATTTTCTGCATCAGCACAAGGTCCAGCCGCTGGCCGAACTTAAATCCGACTTCGGGCATCACCCCGACTTTCGAATAGCCAAGTGCGGCATGAAACGCCTCAGCCCCCGGATTGGCCGAGGATATGCCCGCGACCAGAACATGAACGCCTTGGGCTTGCGCGATTTCCTCCAGTTCTGACATCAACGCACGTCCCAGCCCTTTGCCCCACGCATTCGGTGACAGCTGGATCGTATGTTCGCAGGTTTGCGCATAACCGGGCCCGGTGCGGAAAGGGCCATATGTGGCAAAGCCGATAACGTGGCTGTCGTGCTCGGCAACCAGATAACCGGGCGCGCGTGCCTTGATATCTTCGGCAATCTGGGCGGCGCTGCGTTCGTCCGTCGTGAAAGTGACCAAAGTGTCCCGGATGATCGCATTGGTGATCCGGGCAATGGCTGGTGCATCTGACGCTGTGGCCGGGCGTATGTTCATTCCAGCACCCGAAGTCCATGAGGTGTCTCGATCTCTGCCTGCAAAGCGGCGGGGCCGGTATCGAACACCACATGATCCAGTTCACCCAGTTGACGGGCCAGTGTCAGGGCGTCGGGGTGGTAGACAACCAGACGCCGCAACCGGCACGCGCTGTCCTGCAACATGTTTGCCGGGTGCAGGTCGCCCTGCCATTCGATAAGGGCGGGAAACAGATTGTCGAACGGCAAACGCCCCGTTGGCGGAACCGCCATGCGCCATTGCAACGCGCCGCGGGTCAGGTCGATGGGCTCTCCGGTGCCATCGGGAAAGATCGACAGTGTGGCCTCGATATCCTCGACCCGGCATATCCAGTTCGTCAAACGCGGGCCGCCCTGAAAATTGTCCAGATCGAACCATCGCGGCCTACCCGGAGGCTGCGCCTGCGGATCGATGGCAATCGCTTCCAGATAGAGCCCGTCTCTGAGCCCCAGCAGCCTGTTATGTGTCCCGAATTTTTCGTGTTTCCCACCGGGTTGCAGTGCAACACCAAGCGCCTGTTCGATATGCGCAGACGCTTCTTCAAGCGTTTCGCCCGCGACGGCCAGATGATCGAGTAACATGTGCACCCTCCTGCGAAAACGACCGGACCCAAAGGGATCCGGCCGCATGTTTTCGCCATTGGCGCAGGATCACAAGAGCTTTCGTTGAAAGACTTGCCTTGTGTCAGGGCCGCGCTTCGCGGATCAGGCGCAGAATGTCCTGAGCGGCCTCGGGAATGTTGGTGCCCGGACCAAAGATAGCCTTGACCCCATGGTCATACAGGAACTGGTAATCCTGTTGCGGGATCACCCCACCACAGATCACGATGATATCGTCGGCCCCTGCTTTCTTCAGCTCTTCCACCAGCTGCGGTGCCAGTGTTTTATGCCCCGCCGCCTGTGAGGAAATGCCGACCACATGTACGTCATTGTCCACCGCGTCCTGCGCGGCCTCGGCAGGTGTCTGGAACAGCGGGCCAACGTCCACGTCGAACCCGATATCGGCAAAGGCCGTGGCGATAACCTTGGCACCGCGATCATGCCCGTCCTGCCCCATCTTGACCACCAGCAGACGGGGGCGGCGGCCCTCGGCCTCGGCAAAGTCCTCGATGGATTTCTGGATCGCGGCAAAGCCTTCGTCGCCTTCATAAGCAGCGCCATAGACACCGGCCAGGGTTTTCACCTCGGCGCGATGGCGGCCGAATTCTTTCTCCATTGCCATGCTGATCTCTCCTACGGATGCACGGGCGCGGGCGGCTTCGACCGCAGCGGCCAGCAGGTTTCCGCCCTCCTGGGCGGTCTTGGTCAGGGCGTCCAGCGCGGCTTGGCACGCGGCTTCATCACGGGTTGCGCGAATGCGTTCCAGCCGCGCCACTTGCGCCTCGCGCACGGCGACGTTGTCGACATCCAGAATGTCGATCGGGTCTTCCTGTTCCTTGCGGTACTTGTTGACGCCGACGATCACTTCGTCGCCCCGGTCGATCATGGCCTGACGGCGGGCTGCGCTTTCCTCGATCCGCAGCTTGGGCATACCCGAGGCAACCGCCTTGGTCATGCCACCCATCTCCTCGACCTCTTGCATCAGGGCCCAGGCTTTTTCGACCAGTTCATTGGTCAGGCTTTCGACATAGTAGGAACCGGCCAGCGGATCGACCACATCAGTTACACCGGTTTCTTCCTGAAGCACGAGCTGTGTGTTCCGCGCGATGCGGGCCGAAAAATCGGTGGGCAGCGCAATTGCCTCGTCCAGAGCATTTGTATGCAACGATTGGGTGCCACCCAGAACTGCGCTCATCGCTTCATAGGCGGTGCGGATAACATTGTTGTAAGGGTCCTGTTCCTGAAGCGAAACGCCGGAAGTCTGGCAATGGGTGCGCAGCATTTTCGACCGTTCGGACTTTGCCCCGAACTCGGTCATTACCCGGTGCCATAGCGTGCGAGCGGCGCGCAGTTTGGCGATCTCCATGAAGAAATTCATGCCGATGGCAAAGAAGAACGACAAACGGCCCGCGAACTTGTCCACGTCCATCCCGGCCTCAGTCGCGGCACGGACGTATTCACGCCCATCAGCCAGCGTATAGGCCAGTTCCTGTACAAGGTTCGCCCCGGCCTCTTGCATGTGATAGCCCGAGATCGAGATCGAGTTGAACTTGGGCATCTCGTTCGACGTGTATTCGATGATGTCCGAGATGATCTTCATCGACGGTTCAGGCGGGTAGATATAGGTGTTGCGCACCATGAATTCTTTCAGAATGTCGTTCTGAATGGTGCCGGACAGGACAGATTTGTCGTGACCCTGTTCTTCACCCGCAACAATGAAACTGGCCAGGATCGGAACAACCGCGCCGTTCATGGTCATCGAGACCGAGACCTTGTCGAGCGGGATGCCATCGAACAGTATTTTCATATCTTCGACACTGTCGATGGCAACACCTGCCTTACCGACATCGCCCACAACGCGCGGGTGATCACTGTCATAGCCGCGATGTGTCGCCAGATCGAAGGCAACCGAAACGCCCTGCTGGCCTGCTGCCAGATTGCGTCGGTAGAACGCGTTCGATTCCTCGGCGGTCGAAAAGCCCGCATACTGGCGGATCGTCCATGGACGCCCGGCATACATAGTGGCCTTGACACCGCGGGTAAACGGGCCAAACCCCGGCAAAGACCCCATATGCGGCAGATCGGCGGTGTCTTCCTGGGTGTAAAGCGGTTTGACCGCGATACCTTCCAGCGTTTCCTTGGTCAGGTCGCCCAACGGACGTCCGCGCAGCTCTTTCTCGGCAAGCGCTTTCCAGTCCTTTGTGTCGGTCATTTCGATTTCCTCTCGTCAATACGGATGGCGGTCGCTGAAAGCGTCCGCGCCAAGGTCCTGCACTTGGCCTGTTCTTTCAGGCACAAGCGCGAAAATGTGGTCACCCGGCACAAATCGCCGGTCGCAATCGCGGGCACAGGGGCTATATTCGAAAGAACAGGAGGCCACATGACACGCACGCTTGCCTTTGTTTTCTCGGCACTAATCCCTCTGGCCGCCTTGGCGGCAGACGGAACCGCGCCGTCTGATGACAGTTTTGTCCGCCCGGTGGGTGAAAGTGAACTCAGCGAATTTTTGTGGGTCAAACGCCCCATTGTGGTTTTCGCTGACACGCCTGCCGATCCGCGGTTCCAGCAGCAGATCGATATGCTTGTCGCAGAAGAAGCAGCCATGCGCGACCGTGATGTCATCGTGCTGACAGACACGGACCCGTCTGCCCGGTCTCCGATCCGGACCAAGCTGCGGCCGCGTGGCTTCCAGATGGTGTTCGTCGACAAGGACGGCGTGGTCAAACTGCGCAAACCCAGCCCGTGGAGCGTGCGTGAGATTGGCAGGTCTATCGACAAGACCCCCCTGCGCGAACGCGAGATTCGCGAACGGCGCGAAGGGGGCTGAACGCTTTCGCCATGTCCAAAGGCCCCGGCGCGATGCGCTGGAAACGTTGGAATGTATGTCGAAAGCGCCAACATGGTCACTCGAACTCGATGATCACGTCGTCCACAGCAAGGCTGTCACCGGGGCCTGCATTGACCTTGGCCACCACGCCCCTCTTTTCGGCGCGCAGGATGTTTTCCATCTTCATCGCTTCAATTGTGCAAAGCGCCTGACCTTCCTGCACTTCCTGCCCCACTTCGACATTGACCTTCACGACAAGGCCAGGCATCGGACAGAGCAGCAATTTCGAGGTATCTGGTGGCAGTTTTTCCGGCATCAGCTTGGCCAGTTCCGCCTGCCGTGGGCGGCGCACATGCACTTTCAAGTCCGCGCCGCGGTTGCGAACGCGGAAACCGCCCGAGACCTTGCCGATTTTCAGAACCAGCGGGCTTCCATCCACGTCCAGAACCGCCAGTTGATCGCCCGGTGTCCAGTCCGAGGCGACACGCAAGGACGGTCCGTCCTCAAACTTGACCGTTGACCCCTCTTTGTCGGCATTGACCTGCACGGCGAAATCCTGCCCCTGCAATGTCACAACCCAGCGCTTGCCTACTTTGCGTTCGTGATTGTCCATCCGGCCCGACACGCGGGTGCGCCGGATTTCGGCGACGCGGTGCATGGCCGCGCAGGACGCAGCAATCCGGCGCAGATCCACTTCGGGCAACGTGACGCCCTCGAACCCGTCTGGATATTCTTCAGCGATAAAGGCCGTTGTCATGTCACCGCTGACAAATTTTGGGTGATCCATCACTGCCGACAGGAACGGCAAGTTGTGACCGATGCCTTCCACTTCGAAACTGTCCAGCGCCACGCGCATCGCCTCGATTGCTTTTTCGCGGGTCGGCGCCCAAGTGCAGAGCTTGGCGATCATCGGATCGTAATACATGCTGATCTCGCCGCCCTCGTAGACGCCGGTATCGTTGCGCACGGCGGTTTCACCATCGGGTGCTTCACCCTGCCATTTGCCGTTGACCAGCAACGGACCGGCCGCGGTTTCCTGCGGTGGGCGATACCGGGTCAGACGACCGATCGACGGCAGGAAGTTGCGATACGGGTCTTCCGCATACAGACGGTTTTCAATCGCCCAGCCGGTCAGGGTCACGTCATCCTGCGTTATCGAAAGCTTTTCACCCGCTGCAACGCGGATCATCTGCTCGACCAGATCGACGCCAGTGATCAGTTCCGTAACAGGGTGTTCCACCTGCAGGCGCGTGTTCATTTCGAGGAAGTAGAAATTCTTGTTTCCGTCCACGATGAACTCGACCGTACCTGCACTTGCGTAGTTCACGGCCTTGGCCAGAGCGACAGCCTGTTCACCCATCGCCTTGCGGGTTTCAGGATCAAGGAAGGGTGACGGTGCCTCTTCCACCACTTTCTGGTTCCGGCGCTGGATCGAGCATTCACGCTCGCCCAGGTAGATGCCATTTCCGTGACTGTCGCACAGAACCTGAATTTCGATATGGCGCGGTTGGGTTACGAATTTTTCGATGAAGATCCGGTCATCTCCGAACGAGTTTGCGGCTTCGTTCTTGGACGACTGAAAGCCTTCGCGCGCCTCTTCATCGCTCCACGCGATGCGCATACCCTTGCCACCACCACCGGCGCTGGCCTTGATCATGACCGGATAACCGATGTCGTTCGAGATCCTGACCGCCTCGTCCGTGTCTTCGATCAGCCCCATGTAACCCGGAACCGTCGAAACTCCGGCCTCCTGTGCGATCTTCTTCGACGTGATCTTGTCGCCCATGCTTTCGATTGCACCGACAGGGGGGCCGACAAAGGCAACACCTTCGGCCTCGAGCGCCTCGGCGAATTTCGAGTTCTCCGACAGGAAGCCATAGCCGGGATGAACCGCCTGCGCACCGCTTTGACGGATGGCATCCATGACCTTGTCGATCACAATGTAGGACTGGTTCGCCGGGGGCGGACCGATATGCACGGCTTCGTCGGCCATCGACACATGCAGCGCGTTCTTGTCCGCGTCCGAATAAATGGCAACGGTGCCGATACCCATCTTGCGGGCGGTCTTGATGACCCGGCAGGCGATCTCGCCCCGGTTGGCGATCAGGATCTTATTGAACATGAAACGTCCTTTGGCTTGGTGTTCCGGAAACGCAAAACGCCGCCGCAGGGTACGATCCCCACGACGGCGTGATGCGCAATGATGGCTGAGGCGCCAGGCGCCCCGAAGGATATGCGTTAGTTACAGGTGTTCTGTGTCTTGCAGTACAGCACGTTGCCCGCTGCACCGACGGCCGCGCCAAACAGCGGGTCGGCATTGAGGACCGCGGCCCCCACAGCCCCGGCACCACCGCCGAGGAGTGCCTGTTCGCCCGTGGTGTCACCGCACGCGGCCAGACCCGCATAGGTCGCCGCAACAAGGATGAGTTTCGAGAATCGCATTGTGTCTGCCCTTTTAGGTTTCTTGGTTCCTTTGGGATCAGATGCGCGAAATGGGGCCTGTTATTCAATATCAATGCAGCTGCAGGCAGGTTTTGTGCAGGTTTTCGCTTCTCTTTGGCCGTGGAGGCCAAAAAGAAAAACGCGGACAGGTCTATGTGGGGAACACAAGCCTGCCCGCGCAAGGAAGGGGTACGGAATAGTAGGTGCATGTGCGGCGCAGGCAAAGTAGAGCCGCACGGCCCATTCAGTTTGCACGGCACAATCTGTTGAGCAAACACAGTATTGTTTCCCCGGGACAACTCGGCTGGTTTCTGCCCAAGCCGCAAAATGGCGCGCAACTTCGTGCCGACAGCATTCAAGTGAAATACCAGCGCGACAGACCCGTTCACCGTCACAGTTTCGTTACAAAACGGACCGCTTCCGATGTTTTCTGCAGTTGCAGCATCACGAATCGCCGCCACTCCACCGGCGAAGGAATTACGGCGCAGCAGCGCGTTAGATGACAGGTTCAAGACGCCGTGATTCAAGGAGCCAAAAAAGGCACATTTTCTTGAGAAATCAGTCGGTTCAATTCTCTTTCTCGTGATTTCCAAAGATTTCTGCTGCGTGAAACGGTCCTTGGGCACACTCGCACTCAAAGGAACACCCACATGACTATGACTAGAAAAAAGGCACTCCTGCTCGCTGCCTCTGCGCTCAGTGTGACCGGCACGTTTGCTTTCGCTCAGGACGCCCAGACTCAAGCCGAACTCGACGCTTTGCGCGCCCGGGTCGAGGCGCTGGAAGCCGCCAAAAGCAGCCCCGCCAACGGAGATTTCCGCATCGGCAACACCGTTCTGGACGTTTACGGATACGTGAAGGCCGATTTCTTCTATGACTTCGACTACGATCAGGGGGATACGGCGTTCGTGAATGTTATCGGTGAACCCTCGGCCGCAACCGACGGCACCTTCGGGGCAACCGTTCGCCAATCGCGGATCGGACTGCGCACCACCACCCCAAGCGGGATCGGTGACATTGGCGGACAGCTTGAGCTTGACCTGTTCGGTTCCGGCGGCACGGCTGAATTGCGCATTCGCCATGCCAACATCACCATCGGCGATCAGTTCCTGATTGGTCAGTACTGGACCAACTTCCAACCATTGGACACCTACCCGACCACTGTCGAATTCAACGGCCCGGTGGGTATCGCATTCGCTCGTGTCCCACAGCTGAGATACACCGGACAGCTTGGCAGCAATGCACAGTTTGCGGTCTCGATCGAAGAGAACGTCAGCGGGTCGAATTCCGATGATCCCGTCCTGACGGCCTCGGCGGAATATAACGACGGTACGTACATTGCCCGTGGTGCCGTTTTGTACGGTAAAGCCAATTCCGGCAATGTCGAAGTGGATCAAACCGGCTTTACGCTTTCCGGCGGCATCCGCCCCTGGCAAGGCGGGTTGTTCCAGGTCAACTACGTCACGGGTGAGGCGCTTGGCCCGTACCTGATCGGTCTCGGCGATGCCATTGTCGGTGGGCAGGCCAACGATGTGGATGGCTATACCGTGGAATTCAGGCAGGACATCGGTGCAAAATGGAATGTCGGCATTGCTTACGGTCGTGAAGACTATGATCTGCCGACCTCGACCGGCACGCTGTCCTTCACCGAGCTGGAAACGATCCATGTCAACGCGTTCTACAAGGCGACAGACAGTCTGACGCTCAGCGCCGAATACATCTATGGCGAGCGGAATGACGCGCCCACCGGCAGAACCTTTGACGGCAGCCGCGTTCAGCTTGCGGCCCAGTTGAACTTCTGAGACCACACATACATCCTGCCCGGTTTCGGGCAGGATCTTCCCGAAACCGGCAGGGATTGGATTATGTGCGGCTGCGAGTGTCACAATCAGTCCATCCCGTCGATGATGTCCGGGAAGGATGCGCGCGCAGCGTTTACGTCGATAACGAGCAAGGCATCATAACTGGCCGGATCAAAGGGATCTTCTGCCGGGATGACTTCGCGCCCGAACAGCCAGCTCAAACGCCCCGCATCCAGATTGCCCCGTTCGAACGGCTGGTCGCCGAAATGGGCCCAAAGGGCCTCCATGAACGCAATATCAGCGCGCCTGTCCGCAGGTTTACGGTCCCGAAACCGCTCGCGCCGCGTTAACGGTGTAGCGCCCTTTGGGTTGGCGCGACGAATGGTGAACTGAAAGTCAGTGCCTGAAAGGCGACCGGGGAAACCACGATGCTTCAGCATGAAAGGCCCTCTTGTGTCAAACTTGCAGACAAAAGCAATTCGAGCCCGAAAAGGGATGGGGTCATGATGCGCACCTCCAAAGCCGCACAGTTGGTCTGAGACGCTTTGTACTCATGGATTCCTGCGGTCATGGTCAAAGCCCCTCCCAGATACACTGGGACTGCTCCAGCCGGTAGGCCTCAAAAAACTGGGTCGCATCAGGGGCGGCATCACCAAACTCTACCGGGCGATCGGACAAAGAGATCACGACCCGCGCCGGATGCAATTCATGCTGCGCGACATATGGAACGGCCAGAATCTGGCACAGATGCTCCATATCCTTCGACGCAACATCATACCCGATCCGTCCCACTGACGCGCCAATTCTGGGCGCGATAAAGCGAAAGCGCAGCCAAAGCTCGCCGGGATTGTTGTCCAGCAGGACATCGCTCAGTTGCACTGGCTGGCCCGACGGAACCGGCAGCAAAGTATCGGAGTCTGCAAAAGCAGGATGGCTGAAGGCGAGAGCAACCAGACAAATGGCGCGACCCCGGACCCACCAGCGGCGAGCTCCTCCTTCCGGGGTCGCGCGCGCAGTACGATTGGTCTGCGCGGTTCTATGTCTGACGGGTCGGATCATTCAACTATTTGCCGGTTTTTGTCAATTCCGCCTCAATTTGAGGGCGTTTTAGTCTCAGAGCCGCTGTGGCAGTCTAAGATTGAGCGGGGCGGGCCACCCCGCCCCCAGAAGGATCACAGCGGGATATTGTCGTGCTTTTTCCACGGGTTCTTCAGCTGTTTGCCGCGCAAGCTGGCAAATGCCCGGGATACACGACGGCGGGTCGAATGCGGCATGATCACCTCATCGATGAAGCCGCGCTCGGCTGCCACGAAGGGATTTGCAAATCGGTCTTCGTAATCCTTGGTGTGAGATGCGATCTTGTCCGCATCCCCCAGATCGGCGCGGTGAATGATCTCGGTCGCCCCTTTGGCCCCCATGACCGCAATTTCGGCGGTGGGCCAGGCATAGTTGAAATCACCGCGCAAATGCTTGGAGGCCATAACGTCGTAAGCACCACCATAAGCCTTTCGGGTAATCACCGTCACCTTCGGCACGGTTGCCTCGCCATAGGCAAACAGCAACTTGGCCCCATGTTTGATGACGCCGCCATATTCCTGGCTTGTTCCCGGCAGGAAGCCAGGAACATCGACCAGTGTCAGGATCGGGATTTCGAAGCAGTCACAGAAGCGTACAAAGCGCGCAGCCTTGCGCGAGGAGTCGATATCCAGACACCCGGCCAGCACCATCGGCTGGTTTGCGACGACGCCTACGGTCTGACCTTCCAGCCGGATGAACCCGGTAATGATGTTCTTCGCAAAATCTTCCTGAATTTCATAGAAATCGCCCTCGTCCGCCACTTTGGCGATGAGTTCCTTCATATCGTAGGGCGTGTTCGGATTTTCTGGCACAAGAGTGTCCAGCGAAGCCTCGATCCGGCCGGGTTCGTCAAAGAACGGGCGCACGGGCGGCTTTTCGCGGTTGTTGAGGGGCAGGAAATCCACCAGGCGCCGCACCTCGGCCAAAGCTTCGACGTCGTTTTCGAACGCGCCATCAGCGACCGAGGATTTCTTGGTATGGGTCGAGGCCCCCCCCAGTTCCTCGGCAGTCACCACTTCGTTGGTTACGGTCTTCACCACATCCGGGCCGGTCACGAACATGTAAGAGGTGTCTTTGACCATGAAGATAAAGTCGGTCATCGCCGGGCTGTACACCGCGCCACCCGCACAGGGGCCCATGATAACGCTGATCTGCGGCACCACACCCGAGGCCATGATGTTGCGCTGGAACACTTCGGCATACCCCGCCAGCGAAGCCACACCTTCCTGAATGCGCGCGCCGCCCGAATCGTTGATGCCAATCACCGGCGCACCGTTCTGGACCGCCATGTCCATAATCTTGCAAATCTTCTGAGCATGGGTTTCCGACAGCGATCCGCCAAAGACGGTAAAATCCTGGCTGAACACATAAACCATGCGCCCGTTGATCGTGCCCCAACCGGTGACAACACCGTCACCCGCAGGCTTTTGTTTTTCCATCCCGAAATCGGTGCAGCGGTGGCTGACGAACATGTCAAACTCTTCAAAGCTGCCCTCGTCCAACAGCAGTTCGATCCGTTCACGCGCGGTCAGTTTGCCGCGAGCGTGCTGGGCATCGATCCGTTTCTGCCCACCGCCCAGACGCGCGTTATCGCGGCGGCCTTCCAACTCGGAAAGAATGTCTTTCATGACGACTATCCCCTTATAAATTTGACGGGACCCTACCTGTTTGGGCCGCTCATCCAAAGCTATTTTCGGCAAATTTGCAAAATTTCAGCAACAGTAATTTGGATAATTGCAAAACTGCGAATTCTCGCAGGCAATTTTGCGAATGGCTGGCATTCCGTAAATCCACGGCTATACATGTGAACCATGCAGTTCAGCTCTGACGCGGTCCACCGCACACCACCCACATTGGCGACGCTTGTTTTACTCTCGGGCCTGTCCGCCCTGAGCATGAACCTGTTTCTGCCCAGCCTGCCAAACATGGCCGAGTATTTCGAAACCGATTACAAGGTCATGCAGCTGTCGATTGCGCTTTATCTGCTGATCAATGCCATTCTGCAAATTCTTATAGGTCCAATTGCGGATCAGGCAGGACGCAGACCAGTTTTACTGTGGGGCCTTGGCCTGTTCCTGATGGCGACCCTTGGGTGCATCTTCGCCCCCAATGCCACGGTTTTTCTGGCGTTCAGGATGTGTCAGGCGGTAGTGGTCGTCGGTATGGTTCTCAGCCGCGCAGCGGTGCGGGATATGTACGATCAGGACCAAGCTGCCTCGATGATCGGTTATGTGACGATGGGCATGGCCGTGGTTCCGATGATTGGCCCTGCCATCGGCGGCTTGCTAGAAGTGAGTTTCGGCTGGAAAGCGAATTTCTGGCTGCCCTTTGCCGTAGGTTTGCTGACTATGGCACTGACCTATTCGGACTTTGGGGAAACATCGGCAAAGAGCGGCAAAACGCTTGTCCAGCAGTTCAAGGAATACCCCGAACTTTTGACCTCGCCACGGTTCTGGGGATACTCACTGGCTTGCGCCTTCTCATCGGGTTCGTTTTTCGCCTATCTCGGCGGCGCACCTTTCATTGGCACAGAATTGTTCGGGTTGAGCGCGGCGCAGGTTGGCATTTATTTTGGCGCACCAGCAGTTGGGTATTTTGTCGGCAACTTCATGAGCGGGCGTTTTTCAGTGCGGTTCGGTGTGAACCGCATGGTGCTATGGGGAAGCCTGCTCAATGCGTTTGGCGTCGCTGTGTCGGCATTGCTGTTTCTGGCCGACCGTGGAACCGCACTCAGTTTCTTTGGGTTCATGACATTTGTGGGCGTCGGCAATGGCATGGTCATCCCCAACGCAACCTCGGGCGCGCTATCAGTGCGCCCTCGACTGGCTGCAACCGCCTCGGGCCTGAGTGGCGCCATTATGTTAGGTGGCGGCGCCGGGCTGAGCGCCTTGGCAGGTGCCTTGCTGACACGTGAAACCGGCGCGATGCCGCTGCTTTGGCTGATGCTGGCAACAGCCGTTCTGGCGATCGTCGCAATTTCAACTGTCGTACGAAGAGAACGGCAATTGGGGCTGTAACCGCTTGCCCCAATGACTTTGCAAAGTTAACCTCGGAAATTGGAAAACTTGCAAAGGCACCCTATGGCCACCCAAAAGCTCTATGCGGGCGCGAAACTGCGCGAAATGCGGACTCGCCTGACCCTGACGCAGCGCGAATTTGCCGCCAAACTGGGCGTTTCACTGCCTTATCTGAACCAGATGGAGAACAACAACCGGCCGATCTCGACCACGGTTGTGCTGGCTCTGGCGCAGGAATTCGGAATGGATGTTACCGAACTCAGCACCGGCGACAGCGAACGTCTTGTTTCAGACATGCGCGAGGCGCTGGCCGATCCTGTTTTTGCCGACATACAGCCCCCTCTGGCCGATCTGCGCCTGACAGCTTCCAACGCCCCGACCCTGGCGCGCGCGTTTATCGAATTGCACAAAACCTACCGGCAGACACATGAACGCCTTGCCTCGCTGGACGAGGCTTTGGGGCGTGAAGATGCACGTATTCAGGCCAGCCCGTGGGAAGAAGTGCGTGATTTCTTCCACTATTGCGACAACTACATCGACGCCGTGGACAGGGCAGCGGAACTGTTTGCCAACCGCGCCGACGGCCCCGGCGGTATCCGGCAAGCCGCCCTGAGCAGCCTTTCAGAACGCGGAATTCAGGTGGTTTTTTCAGATATGGGCCCCTTGCGCGCTTATGATGTCGACAGCAAAATTCTGCGCCTGTCCTCCCGTGCAGCGCCGCAGACGCAGGTGTTCCAGCTTCTGTTACAGGTTGCGCTGATCAGTCAGGACCAGCTGCTGGAGGCAACGCTGGACTTCGCCAAGTTCCAAAGTGACGAAGCCCGCGCCATCGCCAAGATCGGTCTTGCCAACTATTTCGCTGGTGCCTCTCTGATGCCTTATACCGCGTTTTTGACTGCTGCTCAGGAAGAGCGTCACGATCTGGAGCTGCTCAGCAACCGGTTCGGGGCGTCGGTCGAGCAGGTTGCACATCGGCTGTCGACACTACAGCGTCCCGGCGCCAAGGGTATCCCGTTCTTCTTCGTCCGGGTTGATCAGGCGGGGACGATCACCAAGCGGCACTCGGCCACACGCCTGCAATTTGCACGCTTTGGTGGCGCTTGCCCGCTTTGGAACGTGCATCGGGCCTTTGAAACGCCCGGGCATTTCCTGCGACAGCTGGCGGAAACACCAGATGGCGTTCGCTATATCTCGCTGGCGCGGGATGTCTCAAAATCGGGGGGTTCGTTTGGTGCGCCCGTCAGACGGTACGCCATTGCGTTGGGGTGCGAGGTCCGCCATGCCCCGGCGCTTGTTTATGCTGATAACCTCGACATCAACAATGCCAGCGCTTACGAGCCCATTGGAATTTCCTGCCGCATCTGCGAGCGGCAAACCTGTCACCAGCGTTCGGTTCCGCCGCTGGAACGCCGTCTAAGCATCGACACCCATATTCGCGGCACCCTGCCCTATGAAGTGACCTGATCTTAGTCTGGCGACTAAGCCCTATCAGCGTCACGTCTCTGGGCACGACGGGGGCATAGCCCCCGCCAATGAATTTAAGTCTTGGACAGGATCGCCCAGATCTCATCCTTCAGCGCCGCGCGTTTTTTGCGCAGGTCAACCTCGGCCAGTTCCTCCATGGGTTCGACATTGGTCTCGGCGCGGTGCACTTCGCGGTTGACCTCATGATATTCATCGGCCAGCCGGGCGAAATGCGCATCCGACTGCTTGAGCTGGCTCATCAGTTCAACTTTGTCCGGAAACTCTTCGGCCAGTTCATGCGGGGTGTGAGACATCTCTGTTCGCTCCTTCATTTATCGTTGCAAACCAGTGATAGAAGCGTGACCGGGTTATCGCTTTGACCGGGATCAACTACCCGCAATAATCCCGCGAATTTCAATAAAGCGCCACGCGCATCCTGCCGTGCAGAGGGCAAGTTGTGCTGAAACGTGGCTCAACCTTATCTGGACAAGAACGCTGAACCTTTTCCTAACATGCCCCCGGCAAGCGCTGAATAGCGTATTCAACCGGGAGCAGTTAAGTATCATTATCGCTGCGCGGTTGCCCAGCCGGGGTGGATCCACGGGCGATCATTGGCCTTGGGTAACGGGTCTTTGCCCAGCAGAGAATCCGATACTTTCTCGCCCACCATGATCGAGGGCGCGTTGAGATTGCCGTTGGTGATCTGCGGGAAAATCGAACTGTCCGCGACGCGCAGCCCGTCCACGCCGATGACGCGACCCTCGGGATCGACCACCGCACCTTTGTCATCCGCACGCCCCATCCGGCAGGTGCCACAGGGGTGATAGGCGCTTTCAGCATGTTCCGCGATAAAGGCGTTCAGCTCTTCATCGGTTTGCACAGCGGCACCCGGCTGAATTTCCTTGCCCGCATAGGGTTTGAAAGCGTTTTGTCCAAAGATTTCGCGGGTCAGCCGGATACAGGTGCGGAAGTCTTCCCAATCCTCTTCATGGCTCATGTAGTTGAACTTGATCACCGGCGCGTCTGCGGCTTGCGCAGATCGCAATGTGACCGCCCCGCGTGACGGGGACCGCATCGGGCCGACATGCGCCTGGAACCCGTGCCCCTCTGCCGCCGCCTGTCCGTCATAGCGAACTGCGATCGGCAGGAAGTGGTACTGAATGTCAGGATACTCCACACCCGGCTTAGACCGGATGAATGCCGCGCTTTCAAACTGGTTCGATGCGCCCAAACCTGTCTTGGTAAACAGCCATTGCGCCCCGATCAGACCCTTGCTGAACAGGTTCCAGTGCTTGTAGAGCGTAATCGGCTGTAGCGAAGCCTGTTGAATATACAGCTCCAGATGATCCTGAAGGTTCGCACCCACCCCCGGACGATCCGCAACGACGTTGATCCCATGTTCCGCCAGATGTGCGCCCGGGCCGATACCAGACAGCATAAGCAGTTTGGGCGAGTTGATCGAGGACGCAGCCAGAACGACCTCGCGCCGGGCCTTGATGATCTCTTTCTTGCCGCCACGGATCAATTCCACACCAGTGGCGCGACCGCTTTCCATAACAACCCGAGACGCAAGACCCCGCACGATATCACAATTGTCGCGTTTGAGCGCGGGCTTCAGATAGGCATTTGCCGCCGACCAGCGCCGCCCTTTCCAGACGGTCTGCTCCATCGGGCCAAAGCCTTCCTGCTTTTCTCCGTTATAGTCGCCGGTGACCTCGTATCCCGCTTGCTGGCCTGCATCGACAAAGGCCTGAAACAGTGGGTTTGCGCGTGGACCGCGCGACACGTGCAATGGGCCGTCAGTGCCGCGCCAGGCCGGATCGCCCCCATGGCCGCCGTCATGCCATGTCTCCATGCGTTTGTAATAGGGCAGCACATCCGCATAGGACCAACCGTCAGCCCCCATCTCGGCCCAGGTGTCGAAATCGCGTGCGTGACCGCGCACATAGACCATGCCGTTGATCGACGACGACCCGCCGATCACCTTGCCGCGCGGGCAGGCCAGACGGCGGTTGTTCAGATGCGGTTCGGGCTCGGACTGATATCCCCAGTCATAGCGCGACATGTTCATCGGATAGCTGAGCGCGGCAGGCATCTGGATAAACGGCCCCATGTCGGTGCCACCGTGCTCGATCACAAGGACCGAGGCCCCACCTTCGCTCAGACGATATGCCATTGCGCAGCCTGCGGACCCTGCGCCAACGATGACAAAATCTGCTTCCATATTCACAACTCCTCGCCCGCCGGGTATGACGCCTCCGGCGGGAGTATTTTTAAAAAGATGAAGAGGTTACTCGCCGCGTGGGAACCGGGCGTTTTCCTCGACGATGTTCAGATCCATATGATTGCGCATGTAGCGTTCGGACGCCTTTTGCAGCGGCTGATAATCCCATGGGTAATATCCGCCTTGCCGCAGTGCCTCGTACACGACCCAGCGTCGCGCCTGACTGGCACGGACATCCGCGTCGAAGCGCTCCAAATCCCAGCGGGTCTCGGACTTTGCGCGCAGGGTTTGCAGCGTGCCCGCATGTTCGGGGCTGTCTGCCAGATTGGTCAGTTCATGCGGGTCTGCCTCGAGATCAAACAATTGATCCGGGTCCAGCGCGCATCGATTGTATTTCCACTTGCCATAGCGCAGCGACACCAGCGGCGCATACGATGCCTCGGCCGCGTATTCCATGGCCACAGGTGCGGTTCGTTCCCCGCCTTGCGCCAGCGGCACCAGGTTTTCACCGTCCGTCCATGGGGCGATCTCGGCCATGTCAACACCTGCCAGAGCCCCGAGTGTGGGTGTGACATCGATGGTGGAAACTGGCGTATCGATCCGCCCGGCAGGCAAGTCCGGGGATGAAATCATCAAAGGAACGCGCGCCGAGCCTTCGTAGAAGTTCATTTTGAACCAAAGGCCACGTTCGCCCAGCATGTCACCGTGATCCGAGACGAACAGGATGATCGCCTCTTGCCGTGTCGTTTCGAGCACTTCGAGGATTTCACCGATCTTGTCGTCCAGATAGGAAATATTGGCGAAATAGGCGCGGCGCGACTTTCGGATATCTTCTTGGGTGATGTCGAAGCTACGCCAGTCGTTGGCATCGAAGATCCGCTTGGCGTGAGGATCCTGGTTGTCATAGCCGATATCAGCGATTTCGGGCAGCAGATGCGCGCAATCCTCGTAAAGGTCCCAGTATTTGCGACGGGCGACATAGGGATCATGCGGATGGGTGAAGCTGACCGTCACGCACCATGGGCGGTCATCCTTGCCGCGCGCAAGGTCATACAGTTTGGCCTTGGCGTTATAGGCGACCTCGTCATCATACTCCATCTGGTTGGAAATCTCGGCAACACCCGCGCCGGTCACCGATCCCATGTTGTGATACCACCAGTCGATCCGCTCGCCCGGTTTGCGGTAATCCGGTGTCCAGCCAAAATCGGCCGGGTAGATATCAGTTGTCAGGCGATCCTCAAACCCGTGCATCTGGTCCGGGCCGACAAAGTGCATTTTGCCTGACAGACAGGTGTAATAGCCGGCCCTGCGCAAATGGTGTGCGTAAGTTGGGATATCGCTGCGGAACTCAGCCGCGTTGTCGTAGACGCCGGTGCGTGAGGGTAATTGACCGGACATGAAGCTGGCCCGCCCCGGCGCGCAAAGCGGCGACGCAGTATAAGCGTTGGCAAAGCGGGTCGACCGTTCGGCCAGTTTCTTCAGGTTCGGAGCATGAAGCCAGTCAGCGGGACCGTCGGGAAAGAGGGTTCCGTTCAGCTGATCCACCATCAGGATCAGAATGTTCGGTTTTGTCATTTTTCAGCCTCGAGCAGAGTATCGAGCACGCGCATAGCGTGGTTCACGGCCAATTGCGGTTCTTCCGGGGCGCTGAGCGCTGCGCGAATATAGAGCCCGTCAATCAGGGCAATCATGTTCTCGGCAGCCTCAACCGGATCCAGCATCCTTGGACGCAGGGCATAAACCAGATTCGATCTGATGCGCGCCTGATAGATCTGCCACAATCGCAGCGCGTCACTGTTGGTTTGCGCCAACACATAAAACGTCATCCAGGCGGCAGTCACGTCAGGTGTGAAACACGACGGGGCAAAACAGGCGTGGATAATCGCCTCTGCCCGGTTGCCCGGTTTGGCCGCTTTCAACTGGGCCCTGGCTTCGTCGCTGAAGTCGGCGAGGATCTGACGCATTGCGGCCAGAAATATCTGATCCTTTCCGCCAAAATAATGGTGGGCCAATGCGCTGGACATGCCCGCGCGTTTGGCAATCTGGCTGACAGTTACATCCAGGGATTTCTTGACACCCAGTTCAGCAATCGTCGCTCGAACAATCGCGTCCTTGCGGATCGGCTCCATTCCAACTTTTGGCATCGCTTTCCCCATACAGGTGTCATGCGACCAAGCTAGGATGTTTTTATTGACTCGTCAATCAATGTAAGCGCAGAGATGTCACTTCACAGCTTCGGCGCAATACTGGGAGGCGTCAAGTCCCGACGGTTCAACATGAACTCGCGCCATGAGATGAAGCTTACAGCGCCCAGTATCAGGGTTCCGCCAGCCACGACCCATAGGTCGACACTTTCGTGGAAGATCGCTGCACCCACAAGCGTGGCCCAGATCAACTGCAGGAATGTAACGGGTTGTGTGACGGCCACAGGCGCGGCCTGCAACGCCAATGTCATGAAGTAATGACCTGCGGTCGCAAAGCTGGCCACCAGAAACAGAACCTCGAGTTCTTGCATACTGGGCCGGGTCCAGACGGCAACCGCAAAGGGGATCAAGGCGATGGTTACCCAGATGGACAGATGCGCCACAACAACCGAAGGTGGAACATCGCGGACAAGAAGCTTGGCCAGCAAATAGGACCCGCTTAGCATCAGGGCCGTTCCGAGCATGGCAAGGTGACCTTGTGAGACCTCGCGAAACCCGGGGCGCAGGATAACCAGCACGCCCACCAAGGCGACCAGAATGGCGGCAACCCTGCGAAAAGCCAGCTTCTCGCCCAGAAACAGAGCTGCGCCCAAGGTGACATAAACCGGCGTCATGTAGTTCATGGCAGTGACTTCGGCCAAGGGGATTTGTGTCATGGCGAAAAACCAAAGCATGACAGCTATCGCGTGTACGACACCACGCAAACCGAACAACGTCAGCAGGCGGGGTGTCAGCCGGGTCGCCATGATCGACCGCAAGGCCGGTAACAGAAACACCAATCCCAGCGCATAACGCAGGAATGCGGCCTGGACCGGATTCATCGTCGTGCCCAGAGATTTGACCAATGCGGTCATCACAACAAAGGACAGCCCGGCGGCAAACATCCAGAACATAGCGGCAAGCGGGCGCGACGAAACGGCAAGCGATGTCATGGCTTAGGTTGAACACCGAAACCCTGCCGGGAACAACCCTTCACATGACAACAAGTTTCAGTGCGATACCCAGCATTACGACACCGATCACTGCATCCAGCACCTGCCAGGCGCGCGGGCGCGCAAACACCGGAGACAGAACACCTGCGCCGTATCCAAGTGAAAAGAAGAAGGCAAAGCTGGACGTGACCGCCCCGATGGCAAATCCGACCCGGTCATCATACTGTGCCGAGATGGAACCGATCAGAACCACTGTATCCAGATAGACATGCGGGTTCAGCCAGGTGAAGGCGAGAACGGTAAGCATTGCGGTTTTAAGGCTGGTTCGCGGGCCGTTGCCCGTTTCCATTACCGCGCCACCCCGCAGGGCAGACCCGAAACTGCGCAGCCCATACCACGTCAGAAAAGCGGCCCCGCCAAATCGCAGTACAGGTTCAAACCAGGGGGCTGAATGCGCCAGAGTCCCGAACCCTGTGACGCCTGCAACAATCAAAACCGCGTCAGACATTGAGCAGGTCAGGCACAGAAGAAACACATGTTCACGCCGCAACCCCTGTCGGAGAATAAAGGCGTTCTGTGCCCCGATGGCGAGGATCAGACTGAAACCCAGCGCGAAACCGGCGATCATGGACGTGGGCATGGGACCTCCTGCTATTGCAAGACGTTGACTAAGATCGTCGGTGCGATCTATCAAATTAAAGATGTTATCCCGAGTTAAGCCTGACTAATGTTGCTGGATCCTCTTCACCTGTCCGCTTTGTCTGCCATTCTGCGTCATGGCAGCTTTGATGCGGCTGCGGCAGAGCTGGCGGTGACGCCCTCGGCGATATCCCAGCGGATCAGGGCGCTTGAGGATCGGATTGGAGCCACCCTGATACATCGGAGCACCCCTTGCACCGGAACGCCCGCCGGGCTGCGCATCGCCCGTTACGCGGAAGATGTCGGACTGCTTGAGGCACAGCTGGTTCGAGAGCTTACGCTGGAGCAGGAATCAAGGTCCGCCCGCGTCCGCATTGCCGTACCGGCAGACAGTCTGGCCACCTGGTTTGTTGATGCGATGGCGCAGGTGCCTGACATGCTGTTCGATCTGGTGATCGACGATCAGGATCACTCCGCAGACTGGCTGCGGCGGGGCGAGGTAAGCGCCGCCGTCACCGTTGGCGGCCAGACAGTGACCGGGTGCGACGCGATCCCATTGGGCGTGTTGCGGTACCTGCCAACGGCCAGCCCGGAATTCATCAACACCTGGTTTCGGGACAAAGTGACCGAGGCAGAACTGGGCAAGGCACCCTGCCTGGTTTTCAACCAAAAGGACGGGCTGCAAAGGGCATGGATTGTTCAGCACACTGGCAAACGCCTTTCCCCCCCGTCTCATTTCCTGCCTTCTTCACACGGATTTGTGGACGCGGCGATTGCCGGGCTTGGGTGGGGCATGAACCCCGCGGCTCTGGTGCGGGAGGTTCTGAAACAAGGGCTGTTGCGCCCCATCGTGCCCGATGCACCGCTGGATGTCGCGCTGAGCTGGCAGGTTGGGCGTGTTCTTGCGCCCGCACTCAAACCTCTGACCCAGGCTGTCAAACGTGCATCAGAACGGATTTTGCTTCCGCCTCAAAGCAGCTAAACAGACACGACATTTTCGGAGGGACCGATGTTCTCACGTGACGCTCTTGGCTATGACCCTATTCCCCTGCCAGACCGATGCGACATCAGCGATACAGACATGCTGGGCGCGGCGCAGGCATTTTATGAAAAGATGCGTCAGCGTCATACTATCCGGGATTTCAGCCCCCGCCCCGTTGCCCGTGAGGTAATCGAAACCAGTCTGCGCACTGCGGGTACCGCCCCGTCAGGCGCCAATCACCAACCCTGGCATTTTGCAGCCATCTCGGACCCTGCCCTGAAACACCGCATCCGGGAAGAAGCCGAAGAAGAAGAACGCCGGTTCTACGCAGGTGGCGCCGGGGATGAATGGATCAAGGCGCTGGAGCCCATCGGCACCAACGCGGTCAAAGAACATCTGACAATCGCCCCCTGGCTGATCGTGGTTTTTGCCCAGCGCTGGGGGCAATTCGAGGATGGAACGCGGTACAAGAACTACTACGTCCCGGAAAGTGTGAACATTGCCACCGGCTTTCTGATTGCCGCGCTGCATCACGCGGGCCTCAGCACCCTGACCCACACCCCAAACCCGATGCGGTTTCTGAACGACGCGCTGGACCGGCCCGCGTCGGAAAAA
Organism: Ruegeria sp. L11; assembly: GCF_056531755.1. Taxonomy (NCBI): domain Bacteria; kingdom Pseudomonadati; phylum Pseudomonadota; class Alphaproteobacteria; order Rhodobacterales; family Roseobacteraceae; genus Ruegeria; species Ruegeria sp. L11. Next base: position 279,021 of record NZ_JBQFMI010000002.1, on the reverse strand, counting down.
CCAACCATGATTATCGCGGTGGGACACCCGTCAGAAGGAGCGACTGTGCCTGCTGTGGCAAAACTCAAGAAACCCCTGGAAGAGATTTCATCCTTCTTCTGAGGCTTTCGCGACGCTCGCCAAAAACTCAATTCGAGGGCTGTTCCGCCTTTTTCCGTTCTGGTTGCATCATGCGGTAGCAGTTTATACAGGACACCAGACTGGCGACGACGATGAATGCGACGGCCATCGCGACCTCGTGCATATGGGCGACAGCGGCAAGGCCCGCAGACAACAACACCGCGGTTAAACGCGCGAACGCCTTGACCGCCGCCGATCCCCGCACCCGCTGCTCTTTGGGTGCCACATCCAGAAAATAGAGCTTGCGCGCACTGCTGATCCCGGTCACCGCAACGGTGACAATGAACAGCGCAATTGCATGCAAATGAACCTGATGGTCAATGCCCAAATAGTGGAACACCAAAAGGACACTGCCTGTTGCGGCGACCATCAATGTCCCGACCACCATGACCGCACGATGGGATTTCATGTTGATGGTTTGCCACAGAGGACCCGATACAAGATATCCCGAAGCGGAAGAAACGATCATCGCGGTCAATCCCTGTGTCGAGCTGTGATGCGCTTCGGCTGCGATGAGAGCGAAGAACGGAACAGACAGCGACACAGCAACCAAGGGCAGACGCATGATCATATACCGCCGGAACCATTGGTATTCGAACATGTCCAGAATACCCTTGATATTCGCCTTAATCGAAATGCCCCTTTCGGACTTCTGCGGCGTCGTCGGTGCACCCTCACGCACGGTTTCCGTCATCGCCAGCATGAACAGACCCGACAGCAGGAAGAATAAAACCGAAACGCCAATCATGACTGAATGGCGCGAAAAGGGTGGATTATCCTTGGTGAACTGATGCACCAGCAACGCAAGGCCAATGGCACATAGCCCCCCGGCACCAAGTTGCAGGTATTGCATGACCATGCGCGAACGCGCCTGAACGTGGTCCCCGAGCAGATCCGTAAGCATCAGGGTCTGCACTTCGCTGACAAGCCCGATCACCAGAAATACAGACAGGAAAACCGCCGCGATCAATGGGACAGCCCCGGTTGCGGCCGCAGCGATTGCCAGAACCAGACAGGCGCCAATGACCGCTTCGGTCAGCGCAATTGCACGTTTCTTCTTGCTTCTTGCCGCAACGGGTTGCGCTAAAAAGAAGTCCGCAATTAAACAACCGACCATCCGCACCGACACCAGCGCCCCCGCCACAAACATCGGCAACTCGAAGGAAACGGCTAAAAACGGCAAAACAACCGACGGGCTGCCGAGCGTCCACGCGACCTGAGACAGGATACTTTGCCCGGCCAGGACGGGCACGTTGCGCTTGGTCTGATCGGAAGTTTCGGATGTCATTCGTACTGTGTCTTCGTGTTTTCTGTATTTCCCGCACTTTCAGCCTAAGCGCATCGACTGTTTCAGCCAATAATTCAATAAAACCATCAAAAACCAAAAAACCCGGCCGTTGCGACCGGGTTTCAATGAGCTGGTATGGGTCAGCTTAAAGCTGCGCCATGACCTCATCGGTGGCTTCGAAGTTGGTCGTGACACGCTGCACATCGTCATCGTCTTCCAGCGCATCGACCAGCTTCATCAACTTTTGCATGTCCTCAAGGCCCAGTTCCGTCGTTGTGGTCGGTTTCCAGACCAACTTGGTGGATTCCGATTCTCCAAGCGCGGTTTCCAATGCAGAGGAGACATCGTTCAGATCAGTATCCGCGCACCAGATGATGTGACCGTCTTCCGAGCTTTCGACGTCTTCGGCTCCGGCCTCGATGGCGGCCTCAAAAATCGTGTCGGCATCACCAGCATCTGCCGGGTAAATGACCTCACCCTTGCGGTCAAACATGAACCCAACCGAGCCGGTCTCGCCCAGATTGCCACCGTTCTTCGAGAACGTGGAACGAACGGTCGATGCGGTCCGGTTGCGGTTGTCGGTCATGGTTTCGACAATTACCGCAACACCATTGGGCCCATAGCCCTCATAGCGGATTTCTTCGTAATCGTCGCCTTCACCCGCTTGGGATTTCTTGATCGCACGGTCGATCACGTCCTTGGGGACCGAGTTCGACTTGGCTTCTTTCACCGCCAGACGCAGGCGCGGGTTCTTGTCGGGATCGGGGTCGCCCATCTTGGCGGCCACGGTGATCTCTTTCGACAGTTTGGAAAACAGTTTGGACCGCGCGGCGTCCTGACGCCCCTTGCGGTGCTGGATGTTGGCCCATTTGGAGTGGCCTGCCATAGTGCGTCCTCGTCATCATGTTTGCGTGTTCGGCGCTCATATAGACGTTTGCGGGGGGCAGGATCAAGAGAGCGGCTTGCGACGACCTCTCCGCCTTGTATGGTGACGGCATGACGACAGATCAGATCATACTTTTTGCCCTTTTCATCACTGTCTTCGGAATGCTGCTTTGGGGTCGGTTTCGATACGACCTTGTGGCTTTTGCCGCGCTTATGATCGGCGTCGTGCTGGGTGTTGTGCCGGTGGGTGGCGCCTTTGCGGGCTTTGGCCACCCGGCGACCATTATCGTCGCGCTGGTGCTTGTGGTCTCTGCCGGTTTGGTCAGGTCGGGTGCGGTCTTTCTGATCACCCGCACTCTGGTTGATGCGTCACGCGGGCTGGGCGCGCATATTGCCCTGATGGGCGGGATCAGTGCGATTCTGTCGGCCTTCATGAACAATGTCGCGGCGCTTGCCCTGCTGATGCCCGTGGATATTCAGACCGCGCGCAAAGCGGGTCGCCCCCCCGGCCTGTCCCTGATGCCGCTGAGCTTTGCTACCATTCTGGGGGGCATGGTCACCCTGATCGGCACCCCGCCGAATATCATCATCGCTTCGATCCGGCAGGAAACGCTGGGCGAGCCGTTTCACATGTTCGATTTCGCCCCTGTTGGTGGAATAGCAGCGATTGCCGGTCTGGCATTTGTCGCGCTGATCGGATGGCGATTGATCCCCAATCGCGGCGTGCAACAAGAAACATCCGAGGTACTGGCCGAATACATTGCCGAACTGACGATCCCGCCGGGCTCTGCCCATATCGGCAAACGGGTCAGCGAGCTTTATGAAACGGCCGAAAAATCCGACGTGGCTATCATCGGCCTGATCCGGGATGGGAAACGGCGATATGGCCGGTCAACCCATGCCACATTGAACGATGGCGACGCGCTGGTGCTTGAAGCGCGCCCCGAAGCACTGGACGAATTCCGTTCTGCGCTGAAACTGGATTTTTCGGACACGCGACGGCAGGAGCTGCTGACGGCTGAAGGCGAAGGTCTGGAAGTAATCGAAGTGGTCGTTCCCGAAAGCGCGCGCATAACCGGCCGTACTGCGCAGGGTATCGGGTTGGCCTGGCGCCAAAGTACCGTCCTGATGGGCATCTCGCGTCAGGGTCGTCAGATCACCGAACAGGTTCGCAAGACCGAGGTTCAACCGGGAGACATCCTTCTGCTGCTTTGCCCTCGTGATCGCAGCGCTGATGTGACCGATTGGCTGGGGTGTCTGCCACTGGCCGAACGCGGATTGAACGTGACGGCAAACGATAAGGCCTGGTTGGCCATCGGTCTGTTTGCCGCTGCCGTCTTTGCGGCCAGCGTCGGGTTGATTTACCTTCCAGTCGCATTGGGGCTTGTCGTCATTGCCTATGTGCTGACCAAGGTCATGCCAATCACGGAGATCTATAACCACATCGAATGGCCCGTTGTCGTGCTGCTGGGTTCGATGATCCCACTGGGCAGCGCTTTGGAAACATCCGGCGGCACCGAGCTGATTGCCAATGCGCTGATTCAGCTGACCGACGGTCTGCCTGCATGGGCGATCCTGACGGTACTGATGGTCGTGACGATGACCTTGTCGGATGTACTGAACAACACCGCCACCGCCATCGTCGCGGCCCCGGTGGGCATCCAGATGGCCCAAACGCTCGGGGTGTCGCCCGACCCTTTCCTGATGACCGTTGCCGTTGCGGCTTCGGCTGCGTTCCTGACGCCTATCGGTCACAAGAACAACACGCTGGTTCTGGGCCCCGGCGGCTATCATTTTGGCGACTACTGGCGCATGGGCCTGCCGCTGGAGGCTCTGATCATCGCGGTTTCCGTCCCCGCCATCCTTGTCTTTTGGCCGCTGTGACGGGTAAAGGCTGATCATGAAACGCTTTTTGATCCTGCAACTGCGCCCGGAAACGGATGCCTCCGACGCAGAATTTGCTTCGATCCTGAACCGCAGCGGGTTGTCGCCCGAACGCACGCATCGCATCCGTCTGGATCGCGAAGACCTGCCAGAAGGGCTGAAAGTCGCGGACTATGCGGGGGTAATTGTAGGCGGTGGGCCGGGATGCGTCAGTGATGACCCCGCAACCAAATCCGCGACGGATGCGCGGATCGAAGCCGCAATCCTGGGTTTGATGCCGCAGATTACCGCGCAGGATCATCCCTTCATGGGGTGCTGCTATGGCCTTGGTATTCTGGCGGTACATTTGGATGGCAACGTCAGCAAAGCCCGGTATGGCGAGCCTGTGGGACCGTCCAGGTGCCGCCTGACCCCCGAAGGACAACAAGACCCATTGACCGCAGAATTGGACGCCACCTTTGATGCGTTTGTTGGCCACAAAGAAGCGGTTCAAACCCTGCCCGAGGGCTGCGTTCACCTTGTTGCGTCCGACCCCTGCCCGTTTCAGATGATCCGCTGGGGCCGGAACGTCTATGCCACTCAGTTCCATCCGGAAGCCGATGCCAAAGACTTTGAACAGCGCATCAACATCTACAGGAACCACGGTTACTTCCCGCCCGAGGACGCGCAGAAACTGATCGACCACTGCCATTCGGCAGAGGTTACGCAGCCCGGCGAAATCCTGCGCCGTTTCGTCCAGCGATACGAGTGACCCAACGGCGCGGTTGCCTGCGCCATTCCGCCTCGCTTAGGCTGATCTGACTCAACTTTGCGAGGGGATGATTGCGGATCATCAGGTTGCCATTGCCGGCCGCCTTGTTTTGCTGGCACTGCTTTCGGCCATCTTTGGCATCATATTGCCTGCCGTGGATCTGCCGTTCACCGCATTGTTCCGCCGCCGCTGAAAGGAGTGTTCATGACAAACAATACTGCAGATGCGATTATCGTCGGTTCCGGGTTGGCCGGGCTGGCCGCTGCGGCGGAACTGGGCGACCGGGGCAAGAAGGTGATCATTGTCGATCAGGAACCCGAAACCTTTTTGGGCGGTCAGGCGTTCTGGAGCCTTGGAGGCCTGTTCATGGTCGACACCCCCGAACAGCGCCGCATGGGTATACGCGACAGCCACGAATTGGCGCTACGCGACTGGATGGGCAGCGCCCAATTTGACCGTGGCGAAGACGCATGGCCCCGCAAATGGGCCGAAGCCTATATAGAGTTTGCCGCTGGCGAAATGCGGCCATGGCTGCACGAAATGGGCCTGCGCTGGTTTCCGGTCGTTGGCTGGGCCGAACGTGGCGGGTCTTATGCGACTGGGCATGGTAACTCGGTCCCGCGCTTTCATATCACATGGGGCACTGGCCCCGGCGTTCTGGAACAATTTATCCGACGCGTCCGCGACCATGTCAGCGCCGGATTGATCCAGATGAAGTTCCGCCACCAGGTCAGCCATATCATCATGCAGAACGGAACCGCCAAAGGTGTGTCCGGAGAAATTCTGGCCGATGACACCGCCCAGCGCGGTAGCAAAACCAACCGCGATGAGGTTGGCGAGTTCGAAGTTTATGCCCCATCAATCATTGTCACGTCCGGCGGTATTGGCGGCAATTTTGACATGGTGCGTCAAAACTGGCCACGGGACCGTTTGGGTGAGCCGCCCAAAGATATGGTTGCAGGGGCACCCTTTCACGTCGATGGCCGCATGATCGCAATCAGCGAAAAGGCGGGCGGCCATGTCATCAACGGTGATCGGATGTGGCACTACACCGAAGGCGTGCGCAACTGGGACCCGATCTGGCCCGCCCACGGTATTCGTATCCTGCCCGGCCCAAGCTCAATGTGGTTTGACGCCAGGGGTAACCGCCTTGCTCCGCCGTGCCTGCCCGGGTTCGACACTTTGGGGACACTGCGTGAGATTCTGAAAACCGGGTATGAATACAGCTGGTTTGTTCTGACCCAGAAGGTGATCAAAAAGGAATTTGCGCTGTCCGGGTCGGAACAAAACCCCGACTTCACTTCGGGCAGCTGGAAAGAGGTTATCCGCCAACGCATTCTGTCAGGTTCCAGCGCAACTGCTCCGGTTGAGGCGTTCAAGGAAAAGGGTGAGGACTTTGTTGTTGCAAAAACGCTGACTGAACTGGTCAACGGCATGAACCATCTGGGCGACACTCCGATAGACGAGGCTCAAATGCGTGCCCAGATCGAAGCCCGGGATTCTCAGGTCGACAACCCCTTTTCGAAAGATGCGCAGATGATGGCGATCCTTGCCGCGCGCAATTACCGCGGAGATAAACTGATCCGCACAGCCAAACCGCATAAGTTTCTGGATCCGGCCAACGGCCCGCTGATTGCCGTCAAGCTGCATATTCTGACACGCAAATCTCTGGGTGGGTTGCAGACCAATCTGGACAGTCAGATGATTGGATCAGACGGCAATGTCGTACCGGGCCTGTTCGCTGCTGGCGAAGTCGCCGGATTCGGCGGTGGCGGCTATCACGGCTACAACGCGCTGGAGGGCACATTCCTGGGCGGCTGCATCTTTTCCGGTCGCAATGCCGGGCGTTCAAGGGCCGTCGCCTGACGCACTTTCCCTGTTACTTGCGCAACAGTTTGATCACCGGTTGGCCCTGCGCATCCAGCAGAGCCAGAGCGTTGCCCTGCATCGCGAATGTCGTGACGTTCTGCAAGGCTTGCAGGAATTGCCGCTCAACCGCGTCCAGCGGGGGCGGGCACGCCATGAGTGTTGCAGCCATGTTGTCTGGAAACGCAATGCGATTACCGGAAATCTCGGCCTGACCGCTGAACCGGTTGCAGCCGCTGCTTCCTGAAAAAACCCCATCCTGACCAAAAACAAGCTCGGGGCGTTTCTCGGATTCGACAGGCGCACCATTCAGGCCCGAGGCGGCCCATTGGGTGTTGTCCAGCGTTGCCGCCCCCTGCCCCTGGACCTGAACCAACAGAAGATCAGCGGCATTTTCTGCCCCATTCGTCAGAACGGGGTAAACGGTATCTGTGGTGAACAGCAGGTTTTGCCCCTGCATCACAGATGCCCGAACGCTATAGCGATGAGCATCCATGATCAGTGCATCGTCATAGGTCAATTTGAACTGCGCGGGCACCCCGCTCAGCGCATACCGTTGCGCGGCAAGCGTGACAGCGGGAGCATCGGCCAGCGAGATATCCTGAAGCTCGACATAAAGGGTTGCGTCCGGTGGCAGTGCAATGCGCTCTCGGTATGTGGCGGTCCCTTCAACAATACCGGCAATAGCGACACCGCTTAAAGCTGCCCAAGTTGCTGCACCCGCCCATATTGCGCGACCCAAATGCTGCATCGGTCAAATCCTTTTGCAAACCCTCTTCGCAAAAGATCGTGTGCCCTTGGATCTTTGCAAGATGCGCTTCGACAAAGTGGCGATTCTGCGCCGAAATCACAAAGGCCAGATCAATGGAATAAGAAGGGATGCCAACAATCCGACCGTCAGGTTAAGCGGAACACCCACCTTCATGAAATCGGTGAACCTGTAACCGCCAGGGCCGTAGACCATCATGTTAGTCTGGTATCCGATCGGTGTTGCAAAGGACGCCGAAGCCGCCACCATAACCGCAACCACCAACGGGCGCGGGTCCATTCCGACGGCCTGGGCCAGCCCGATGGCTATAGGCGTGACCACAACCGCAACCGCATTGTTGGAAACCAGTTCGGTCAGCACCGAGGTCAGCAGATAGATCGCCCAGATGATCAGGAAGGGCGGCAGAGCGCTTAATCCCGGTGCCACGGCCTCGACAATCAGTGAAACCGCACCAGAGCTGTCCAGTGACGCACCGATGGCGAGCATCGCGAAGATCAGCGCCAACAGGCGACCTTCGACAAAGGAGAACGCCTCGTCCGCGTCGATGCAGCGGGTCAGAAGAACCACGGCTACGGCCACAATCGATAACAGCAGGATCGGCGCGACACCCAGCGCTGCAAGGACGACGATCCCGACCAGCGCGCCAATTGCAATTGGCGCATGGCTGCGACGGAAGGCGCGTGCAGAAGGTTGGCTGACATCCACCATGTCCATGTCCGCCGCAAGGCGCTGGATATCTGCCGGGGCGCCCTCCAGCAGTAATGTATCCCCTACCCGAACCACCAGATCATCCAACTGGCGACCGATATTCTGATTGCGACGGTGAACGGCCAGCACATAGACACCATACCGACGCCGAAGTCGCATCATTCCAAGGGTCCGACCCACCAAACGGCATCCGGGTGTGATCAGCACCTCGACCGTCTTGGTCTCGACAGCAGAAACCTGATCCACACGCTTCAGCTCTTTGTTGCTCTGTAGGCTCAGAAGTTCGGTCATCTCGGTGCGCAGAACTACGCGGTCACCGACCTGCAATTCAACGCCCTTCAGATTGCGCCGCAGCGATTCATCGCCCCGGACCACATCGATCAGACGCACGCCGGGACGTTTGAACAACTGAACGCCGGTCACTTCACGCCCGATCAGGTTGCTGTCGGGCGGAATGACCGCTTCGGTGAAAAACTTCATTCTGGACCGGTCGCTGAGCAGCGAGGCCATGCTGTCCCGCTCGGGCAGTAATCTGGGGGCGATGAAGCGCAGATAGACCATGCCGTAGATCACCAGTGCAATCCCCAGCGGCGTGACCTCGAATATCGAAAAGGCTTTCATCCCCTGCGCGCGGGCCACACCATCCACCAGCAGGTTGGTGGACGTTCCGATCAATGTCAGTGTCCCGCCAAGAATGGCGGCATAGCTGAGCGGAATTAGCAGCTTTGACGCGGGAACGTTCAGGGTGCGGGCGATCTGAACAAAGACCGGGATCATGACCACAACAACGGGCGTGTTAGACACAAAAGCCGAGGCCAGAACGACAAACCCCATCAGCAATCCGATGGCAATGCGCGGGTTGACCTGCGCCTGCCTTTGCGCGGTCGACGTGAAGGCGTCCAAGGCCCCGGTCCGCACCAAGGCCCCCATGATGATGAACATCGCCCCAATCGTCCAGGGCGCGGGATTGGACAAGACCGCCAGCGCGCTTTGATAGGGCAATATCCCTGTGACCAGCATCAGTGAGACACCGCCGATGGCCACGACCTCGGTCGGATAAACCTCGCGCAGGAACATGACGAACATGCTCGCAACAATCAGCAGCGCCAGAATTGCGCTGCCCGTCTCTGTCAGTGAAAGGAAATTCATTCGTGGTATTCTGTCCGAACCCTGGCCCAAGCGCCTGATGACATGCAGTTTCACGCATTGCGCGTGGCAGGGCAAGCCCGACGTTCGTTAATCAGGCCCGGCTTGTTCCAAACGCCCACCAACGCGCACCATGCGAACAGATTTGGCCTGACCGTCGCGATCATCCGTTTCGACGAACACTCCGCTCAGCGTGGCCTCGCCATTGGCAGGGGTAAACCGGGTCTTGGGCATCCCGGTTATGAACCGGCGCATCGGTTCCTGCTTGTCCATACCAATGACCGAGTCATAGTCGCCGCACATGCCCGCATCCGTCAGATAGCCTGTGCCGCCCGGCAGAATCTGCGAATCCGCTGTCGGTACATGGGTATGTGTGCCCACCACAAGGCTGGCGCGCTTGTCGCAATAGTGACCCATGGCCATCTTCTCGGACGTCGCCTCACAATGCATATCGACAATGATGGCTTGTGCCTGCCCGCCCCTGGGGTGCGATTTCAGGATGGGCTCTATGGCCGAGAACGGGTCGTCGAATGGCCGTTTCATAAAAACCTGCCCCAACACCTGCACCACCAGAACCTTGCGCCCTCCGGGTGCGTTGAACAGCCGGTGCCCCCGCCCCGGCGCGCCCTTGGCATAGTTCACCGGGCGCACGATGCGCTGTTCTTTCTCGATATATTGCAGCATGTCCTTCTGGTCGAACGCATGGTCACCCAATGTCAGGCAATCTGCACCGGCATCCAGCAGCAGCTTGGCGTGATCGCCGCTCAACCCCATGCCGTTCGATGCGTTTTCGCCATTGACTACAACGAAATCCAGCCGCCATTCATCGCGCAGGCGCGGCAAATGCTGCTGAACGGCCGCGCGCCCCGCGCGCCCCATGACATCACCAAGAAACAAAATCCTCATGATCCGGGTCGTAGGGGCTGTGCTGGGCAATAACAAGGCGGAACCGTGAAATTTAAGTTGAGCCCGAACTTGAAATTGCTTGCAGGCGTGGCAAAGTCTTAGCCATGCGCTTATATCAAAAGGACATGTTGTGAAGTTATTGGCAATATTGACATTCGGCCTTGTGGTCGCTTCGGGCGTTATGGCGCAAGGCACAAAGACATCCATGCCCAATCCCGCGGCAACCTTTTGCGTCGAGAATGATGGAGTTTACCAACTTCGGAAGAACGAAGACGGAAGCGTCTTTGGTATCTGCATCCTGAAAGACGGTACCGAGGTGGATGCCTGGGACTATTTACGCAGCCACTTTCAGCAATGAGGCTTAGAACGTCAGCACCCGGCTTTCGGTGATAACCATGTTCAGCGGCTGATCGGTCGGCTCCAGCGGCAGTTTCTGCGCCTCTTGCGCGTCAAAAGCGAAACCGATTGCCAGTGTCGCGCGCTTGCCTCGCAATCCTTCCAGCGTGCGGTCATAAAATCCACCACCATATCCCAAACGCCCGCCGTGGGCATCAAAAGCCACCAGCGGCACAATCAGGATTTCGGGGTCGAAATAATCATCGACCTCGGGCACTCTGGCACCGAATGGGCCGTCTTTCAGCGGTCCTTCTGGCGTCCAGCGCGAAAATTTCAGAGGTTTTCCAGCGGCTTGTATCACGGGAACACCGACAGGTCCATAAGCCGCAGCTTCAGCCATGGCAGACACCGGGTCGATCTCGGTTCGGATTGGCATGTAGCCTGACAAGGGCACGCCGCGATAACCCGCCAGAACCTCGGACAAACGTCCGGCTGCACCGGGAACACGCGTGTCGAACGCGACCTTGCGGCGCGCAAATGCCGCTTTGCGTGCAGCTGCTTTGATTTCAGTCAGATCGGTCACAATAGCACCACACTGGCAAGCCCAAGAAAGATGAAGAACCCCATGACATCGGTTGTGGTTGTCACAAAGGTTCCTGACGCCAGAGCCGGGTCAATTCCCAGACGATCCAGCACCACCGGTACTACCGTACCTGCAAAGCCCGCGATGATCATGTTCACGACCAAGGCTGACCCAATCACGACACCCAGCCAAGGTGAACCGAACCACAGCATTCCCACGGTCCCCAGTACAATGGCAAAACAGAGCCCGTTCAACATGCCCACCAGCAGTTCCCGCCTGATAACGCGCATCACGTTTGAATTGGTCAGGTCGCGCGTCGCCAGTGCGCGCACTGCAACGGTCAGCGACTGAGTACCCGCATTGCCCCCCATGGATGCAACAATCGGCATCAGGATGGCCAGCGCGACAAGCTGGTCAATTGCCGCCGCAAATTGCGAGATTACCAACGAAGCACATATCGCTGTGCACAGGTTTACCGCCAGCCACGGCAACCGTCGCCGACTGGTCGCCGCGACACTGTCGGACAGAGAGCTTTCGTCGCTCACACCGGCAAGGCGCAGGATGTCTTCTTCGTGCTCTTCATCCAGAACGACCATCGCGTCATCGATGGTGATCACACCAACCAGACGCCCATCGGCATCCACTACAGGGGCCGAGATCAGGTGATACTGGTTGAAGGCGTAAGCCACGTCCTCCTCGTCCTGATCAACGGGGATGATGTGAAACTCCTCTTCCGCCAGATCGCGCAACGGCACCTCACGACGGGACGCCATCAGCTTGCCCAATGTCACCTGCGCTGTTGGTTTCAGGCGCGGATCGACCAGAACAACATGATAGAACTGCTCGGGCAGATCGTCATTGGCACGCATGAAGTCGATGGCCTGACCGACGGTCCAATGCTCGGGCGCCATGACGACCTCGCGCTGCATCAAACGACCAGCCGAATTCTCGGGGTAAGCAAGCGCCTGTTGCGCCGCTAGCCGCTCGGAATCTTCGAGCGCGCCCAGAATGGCTTCCTGCTGCGGTTCCTCAAGATCTTCCAGAAGGTCAACGACGTCGTCGCTTTCCATCTCGCGCACGGCTTCCGCCAGAACCTCGGGGGTCAGGACGGCGATGATTTCCTCGCGGACCGCTTCGTCCAGTTCAGACAGGATGTCACCGTCAAATTCCTTGTCATAAAGCCGGATCAGCCGCGCCCGGTCATAAGGATTGATCTGCTCCAGAAGGTCAGCGATATCAGCCGCGTGCAGTGGCTCCATCAGCTCAATCAGCTTGTCGCGATCATCCACATCGACGGCGTATAGGATCGCCGCCACTGTCCGGCGATCCAGTGCATACGCGTCTTCGTCGTGGGGCAGATCGTGTTCGGCTTGATCACTGCCTGTCGTCATGCGCTGCCCCCTTCTTTCGGCGATTGGCCCCTAAATAGAAGAAGCAGCTACCAGAAAACAATGACAATGCGCCGATTTACCCACTTCTTTCGTCTGCCTATGCTACAGCGCGGTCCCAAACAGGTGGAGAACAGGGCAAATGGCGCAAAAGACGCTTTTGAAAGGGCGCGTTCTGAGTTTCACAGGCTCACCCTTTGACGGAGAGCCAACCGAAGCGACCCGATTGGACGAAGCTGTCGTGATTGACAAAGGGCGCGTTGCCGATGTCGGCGCGTCTGATGCGCTGATGCGGCGTCACCCTGATGCCGTCATCAAGGACCATGGCAATCACCTGATCATTGCAGGTTTCGTTGACCCGCATGTGCACTACCCACAGACGGCCATGATTGCCAGTTGGGGTAAGCGGTTGATCGACTGGCTGAACACCTACACCTTCCCGGAAGAGATGAAGTTTGGTGATCCTGAATACGCCTCTGAAATCGCCAACCTTTATCTGGATCTGACTGCCGCCCATGGCACCACGACGATGTGCAGTTTTTGCACCATCCACCCCGAAAGCGTGGATGCCTTTTTCACTGCCGCGCTGCAACGGGGACAGCGCGTGGTCGCGGGCAAGACCTGCATGGATCGCAATGCGCCTGAAGGTCTGCGTGACACAGCCCAGACCGCCTATGACCAATCTGCCGCGCTGCTTGAGAAATGGCACCGTGTCGACCGCCTGTCCTATGCCATCACGCCCCGGTTTTCACCGACGTCCACCCCTGAACAGCTTGAGGCCATGGGCGCGCTTTGGGCGGAGCATCCCCATTGCCTGATGCAAACACACCTGAGCGAGCAGACAGACGAAATCGAGTGGGTCCGCTCCCTGTTTCCCGATGCGCGGGACTATCTGGACACTTACGAAAAGTTCGGGCTGCTGGGGCAGAACGGACTTTATGGGCATGTCATCCATCTGGAAGACCGGGAACGCGATCGTCTGCGCGAGGTTGATGCGTCGCTGATCCACTGCCCCACCTCGAACACCTTCATAGGGTCGGGTCTGTTCGACATGAACGGCTTGATCCACGATGGCCACCGGATCGGTTTGGCAACGGATACCGGTGGCGGATCAAGTTTTTCAATGCTTCGCACCATGGCTGCCGCATATGAAATCGGTCAGTTGCGTGGGCGCCCCCTGCATCCGGCGCAATTGCTGTGGCTGGGTACAGTCGGGTCGGCGCGCAGCCTGCGGATGGATGATTGCATCGGCAACATTGCTCCGGGAATGGAGGCGGATCTGGTCGTGATTGATCTCGCCTCGACCCCGGCCATCGCCCAGCGCGAAGCTTGTGCAAACGATGTTTGGGAGGCAATCTTCCCGACCATCATGATGGGTGATGATCGGGCTGTGGCCGAGGTCTGGATTGGTGGGCGGCAGGCCGCCTAGGCCTGCAACCCCTTGGCAAGACTGTTTTGACGCTCAATCACGCGGGGCAGGTCAATCGTCGTGATATGCCCATCCCGCACGATCTGGCGGCCTTCGACAAACAGGTGCTTTACTTGCATCGGACCGGCCAGAAGCAGAGCTGCCGGGTCCCAGCTGCCTGCGCATTCGATACTGCGCATATCCCAGACAGCGACATCCGCGCGTTTTCCCGGCATAAGCCGCCCGCAGTCGGGACGCCCCAGCACATCGGCCCCGCCACGTGTTGCAATCTCCAATGCTTCGCGGGCCGACATCGCATCCGCCCCATTGACCACCCGTTGCAACAGCAGCGCCTGCCGGGCCTCAAGCATCAGATTACCGTTGTCATTACTGGCCGAGCCATCAGCGCCGAGGCCTACCTTTACCCCCGCATCGCGCATCGTCCGCACCGGCGCGATGCCTGATCCCAGACGGCAGTTCGAACATGGGCAATGAGCGACACCAGTTTTCGTACGTGAAAACAGATCAATCTCGGCCCCGTCCAACTTGACGCAATGAGCGTGCCAGACATCCGGGCCAGTCCAACCCAGATCTTCGGCGTATTGACCGGGCCGACAACCGAACTGAGCCTGTGAATAGGCGATATCTTCATCGTTTTCAGCCAGATGTGTATGCAACATCACGCCTTTGTCCCGTGCCAGAAGGGCTGCATCTCGCATCAGGTCCCGGCTGACGGAAAACGGTGAACACGGGGCAAGACCTACGCGGCACATCGACCCTTCTGACGGATCGTGAAAAGCATCCACGACGCGGATCATGTCGTCCAGAATGGCAGTTTCTTCTTCCACCAGACTGTCCGGAGGCAGGCCGCCATCGCTTTCACCAATGCTCATCGCGCCACGTGTCGGGTGAAATCGCATCCCCAACTCGGATGCGGCAGCAATCGTGTCCTCCAGACGCGAACTATTGGGGTAGAGGTACAGGTGATCGGAACTGAGCGTACAGCCTGACAGCGCCAGCTCTGCCAAACCGATCTGGGCCGAGGTGAACATCTCGTCCGGTCCGAACTTCTCCCAAATCGAATAAAGTGTTTGAAGCCACCCGAACAGCAATGCGTCCTGCCCGCCCGGCACCGCGCGGGTCAACGTTTGGTAAAGATGGTGATGGGTGTTCACTAACCCGGGTGTCACCAGACAGCCCGAAACATCGTGAACCTCGCCTTGTGTCTGCAATCCGTGCCCGATCCCCGCGATCTGGCCGTCGCGGATCAGAATGTCCGCCGCGGGGAGTTCCTGCCGGGACTCGTCCATCGTCAGGATCAGATCAGCGTTTTTGAGTAGGATTTCTGTCATGTCGCGCTCCTGCATCTGCCCGTCTCTTGCAAGGAGTGCGAAGGTCGGCGGAAAACGGGCTTAAGAACCGACCGGGTATTATGTACCCGCCATCGGTATCTGCGACAACTGGTTTCAGAACCGACGCAGGATATTAAGTGCCTCTGCATGTATTTCTGCGTTGGCTGCGGCCAATGCCCGACCGCCCTCATGCGCCGGGCCGCCTTGCCAATCGGTCACAATTCCGCCTGCCGCCTGAATAACCGCGATAGGCGCCTGAATGTCATACGCGTTCAGCCCTGCTTCGATCACCAGATCTGCCTGCCCAGCGGCCAACAAGGCATAAGCGTAGCAGTCCATTCCATATCGGGTCAGTTGCACCTGCTCCGATACGGCCTGAAACCCGGCCCGGTCATCCGGGGTGCCGACTTCAGGAAAAGTGGTGAACAGCGTCGCTTGCGCCAGAGACTTCGTCCCCCGTGTTTGCAGCTTACTGGTCCCCAGTGGCCCTGTAAGGTGCGCACCAGCTGTCGATCCGACAAAGCGTTCGCCAATGTAGGGCTGATCAATCACCCCCATGACCGGCCCGTCTGCTGTGCTGAGCGCGATCAGAACGCCCCAGGTTGGTGTGCCACTGATAAACCCGCGCGTGCCGTCGATGGGGTCCAGAACCCAGGTTCGGCCACTGCTGCCCTTGTGCGCACCGTATTCTTCACCCAATACGCCATCTTCAGGGCGCAATCGGGACAGCACCTCTCGCATGGCTTTTTCAGCGGCCCGATCCGCCACGGTGACGGGGTCAAACCCTACGGTCAGCTTGTTCGCAGTTTCCAGGTTGGTCTGACGAAAAAAAGGAAGAATGGCCGCGCGTGCCGCTTCGGCCATTTCTTCTGCAATTTCAATGTCGCTTAAACTCGCCGGATGCATGGCGCTCTGGTGCGTGCATTACCTGACAAAGTCAAGCCGGTCTGATCAGGCGACGTCGCTGAGGACACGTGCAAGTTCAAACAGGCGGCGGCGCTGGTTTTCCGGAATTGCGTAGTAAGAGCGAACTAGATCCAGGGCTTCTTTATCGCCCATCAGATCGGCTGGAACAGATTTCTTTTCCGCGCTGCTTTTCTGGGCCTCTTCCAGACCTTCAAAGAAGAAGCTGACCGGTACGTCCAATGCCTCGGCAATGTCCCACAGGCGGGACGCGCTGATTCGGTTGGCTCCGGTCTCATATTTCTGGATTTGCTGAAACTTGATACCAACTTGCTGCGCCAATTGTTGCTGGGTCATCCCAATCAGCCAGCGGCGATGCCGAACGCGCTTGCCCACATGGACATCGACGTGATGAGTCATTGGTATTCTCCTCTACTACACACACATTTGTACGGGATCGTGCGACGTCCGAGATCGCAATACCAATAGGGGCTTCCTTAACCGCCCCCAGATCCGGACTGTGCCGTCCCCCGTTACCAGCACTGCTTGCCAATATTGCCGGTTTTGAATTTTTTTTCAAGCTGGTTGAGTCGATCCCCCCTCACAAGGGCTGTGGTTGTATGCGTCAAATGCCCTGCCCGCTGTTCGCGTGGCCCGGCTGGACATGCGACAGATTTTCAGGCGTTTCATGACGCCGCGCATAAGGAATTGACATCTCGCACAGCTCACGTGCCTATGCCCCAAGCACGTGAGGAACCAAATGAAGGCCTATTGTATTAGATCTGACGGGGCAGTTGCCCAGCTGTGCGATGTACCGAAACCCGAGCCGGGTGAGGGTCAGGTACGGGTTGCGATCAAAGCCTGCGGGTTGAATTTCGCTGATCTGCTGATGCAGAAAGGCACGTATCAGGATACACCGCCTGCGCCGTTTACTTTGGGTATGGAAATCGCCGGTGTCGTGGATACCATCGGTCCAGGTGTGTCCACCCTGAAACCGGGCGATCGGATCGCCGTCTATTCCGGTCAGGGCGGTCTGGCAGAATATGGCGTTTTCGACGCCGATCGCGCGATCCCGCTGCCGGACACGACCCGTTTCGAAGACGCGGCAGCGATCCAGATAGCCTATGGCACCAGTCACATGGCCCTTGACCACCGTGCCCGGCTGCAACCCGGTGAGACGCTTCTGGTCACCGGCGCAGCCGGGGGCGTCGGGCTGACCGCGGTTGAAATCGGCAAGCTCATGGGTGCCACCGTCATCGCTCAGGCCCGCGGCCCCGAAAAGCTGGCCGTTGCCCGCGCCGCAGGGGCCGATCACCTGATTGATGCCGCAGAGGACCTGAGGGAGCGGGTTAGATCGCTTGGCGGCGCGGATGTCGTTTATGACGCAATCGGCGGCGATGTGTTCAAGGCGGCCTTCCGCGCCACCAATCCCGAAGGCCGTCTGCTGCCCATCGGGTTTGCCGGCGGGGAAGTTCCGCAAATCCCCGCCAATCATCTGCTGGTCAAGAACCTGACCGTGATCGGCTTTTACATTGGCGGGTATCTGAAATTCAGGCCAGAAGCCGTGCGCGAAAGTTTTGACACACTTTTCCGCTGGCACACCGAGGGCCGCATCAATCCACACATCAGCCACGTCTTGCCTCTTGATGAGGTCGCGCAGGGCATGCGGTTGCTGAAAGAGCGTAAATCGACAGGCAAAATCGTGATCACCCCCTGACCGCAATCAGCCCACCACGGCACGCAGCTGTGCCCCCCCAAGCAGGCGGAAGTTCTGACGCACTAACTGCGCCAGCGCTTCGACAACCGCGTCTCGCCCCGGTTCGCCACCATACAGGTTGATCATATGCGCAGGCAGGTCCGGTAGCGCACCCCCGCCTTCGATCTGTTCAAGATGTGCGGCTTCGGTACCTTCCAGTGCTGCATACACTGCCAGATCAGCACTGACCGTGGCCTCGATTGTGCGGTCGTTTTCAGTTTCCACCGACAGCTCCCAGGGGATACCGGCTGCATCCAGCGCCGATATCACCTGTGGTCGAAACAAACAGCGACGTCCAAGTGCCAAAGGCAGCGGACGCTTGCGCCAGGCCGATCCACCCGGAGCACCTATCCAGCGCAAGGGCAGCTCTGCAATGGTTTCCGCACCATCCACCGACGACGGTTCCGTGGTCAGGATCACGTCACATTCGCCGCGTTTGTACATCTCTTTCAACTGCAATGAATACGACGACACCAACTGAACTCGGACTCGCGGGAAATCCGCGTTGAACCGTTGCAGGACCCGTGGGATGGCCGGGTAAACTATGTCGTGAGGAACCCCCAATACCACCTCACCTTCAAAGGCCTGATCAGTCAGTTTCGAGATGACCTCATCATTCAACGCGATCATACGGCGCGCATAAGCCAGCAATTGTTCACCGGACGCGGTCAGGGCAATCGTTCTGCCACTGCGGTCCAACAGCTGAAGGCCAAGCAGCTCCTCCAGCCGTTTCAACTGCATCGAGACCGCAGATTGCGTCAGATGCAGGAACCCTGCAGCGCGCGTCACCCCACCCTGATCCGCCACAGCAACAAATGAACGCAGGGTTGTAATGTCCAGATTCCGCACCTTCACGATTCCTTATGTGTTTCATCAAAAATATTCGTTTTCAATATATGTCATACTCCCCCATATCAATCAAGGAAATTGATAAAGACGAGAGAAACCATCGTAAACACACGAAAGGACAATAAGTATGACCCAAATTGCCATTCATCGCCCTTGCAAGCCCCAAAAGCAATCGCTCGGCACTATCATCAGGCGTGCTGTTTTCCTGAAGCGTCAACGCCGCCAACTGGCACGGCTTGATGATCGCGCCCTTCAGGACATCGGAGTCTCCAGATCAGAGGCTGATGCCGAAGCCAGCCGTTTCGTCTGGGACGCGCCGGAATTCTGGCAGAAGTGATGCAAAATCAAATAGTAACTTCATGAGTGGCGGTCGGCTGATGCGGACCGTCACTTTTGTTGCGTAAATTAGTTGGTTTTCCACGGTAAATACTTGAAACACTGCCCAGAGTTGCCGATATTTACCTAGAACGCTTCCCGCACAGCCGGGGGGCTGAATAATTATGTAAAGGGAGACCCTTTGATGGCACAATTCGACACGATCCGGACGGCGGCCGGCGCGCGCGCTGCCGAGATTGATGAGGGCCTGCGCGCCCATATGAACAAAGTCTATGGCACTATGTCCGTAGGCATGCTCATCACATTCGCAGCAGCCTGGGCCATCGCAGGCCTGGCAACCACAAGCGATCCGTCAGCCGCAGCGGCACAGTTGAATGCCGATACCTATCTGACATCGCTGGGCTATAGCATTTACGCGTCGCCCCTGCGCTGGGTCATCATGTTTGCACCTCTGCTGTTTGTCTTCGGCTTCAGCGCCGGGATCAACCGTATGTCGGCGGCTGCCGCA
Source organism: Ruegeria sp. L11 (assembly GCF_056531755.1). NCBI lineage: Bacteria > Pseudomonadati > Pseudomonadota > Alphaproteobacteria > Rhodobacterales > Roseobacteraceae > Ruegeria > Ruegeria sp. L11. The sequence continues at coordinate 259,279 of NZ_JBQFMI010000002.1, read as the reverse complement.
CAGCTGGTGTTCTACGTTTTTGCGGCGGTGATGGGCGTTTCGATCAGCTGGATCTTCCTTGTTTTCACCGGTGAGTCGGTCATTCAGGTCTTCCTGATCACCGCAATCGCGTTTGCGGGCCTTTCCCTTTATGGTTACACAACCAAGAAAGACTTGTCCGCCATGGGCACTTTCCTGATGATGGGCCTGATCGGCCTGATTGTCGCGATGGTTGTGAACATCTTTCTGGCGTCTTCGGCGGTTGCCTTTGCAATCTCGGCCATCGGCGTTCTGATCTTCGCGGGCCTGACCGCCTATGACACCCAGAATATCAAGAACACATACCTGCAAATGGCCCATAGTGGCGATCAGGAATGGCTGGGCAAGGCCGCTATCATGGGCGCGTTGAACCTGTACCTGGACTTCATCAACCTGTTCATGTTCCTGCTGCAATTCTTAGGTAACCGCGAGTAATTGCAAACCTATGTAAGGGAAAAGGCCGGTCATCAGACCGGCCTTTTTTCGTTTTGAACCAGCTGCGATCGCGCTTGCCCGGTACATGAATCCTAGCGGACAAGGCGACGACGTCCGCGTACCCCGCAAAGAAAAAGCCCCCGCTAGATCAGCGAGGGCTTGATACATTAGAAGGTGCAAGACTTAGCTGCAATTCAACGGTACAGCAAAGCCCGAACTACGCTCGGACGTGCCTTTGCGGAACACATCGCCGGCAGGCAGACACCCGGTGAAACGCTCAGCCTCTTGCGCGAAACCAACGCCGACCGAGTTGTCGACCTTTACGCTGTTCGTCGGTGTGCGAAGGACACCATACAAGGTTCCGTTGACGCTGACGGTGCTCAGGAACAGATTCGTATCGCTGCCCTGTAGCTGGACCGCATTGTCCGGCGTCCGCCCGCCATTGTCGATAGCAACGGCTGCCACCTTGGAGGGGTCCACTTCATCAGCCAAGAGAGTAACGGTCTGAAGTTCTGCCAGCTCGGCCGGGACATTCGTTTCAGGCGGCAGAAATGCGACGGCTCCGGGAACGTCGGAAATCGTGCGGGGTTCGCCATCGATTCCGGTAAACCCAACACCTTTGCGGTTAAACGGGTCTTCACAGGCCGCCAAAGTCAGAACGGCAATTGTGGATAACAAGATTTTTTTCATGGCGGTCAACATTTTGTGGCGGTTTGCTCAAGCGTACTTGCAGGTCGGCACAAAAAGCAAGCCACAGGCCATGCGATTGCATCGGTGGCTGATGCGCTCCTGCAACGGCCCCAGGTGGGCATGCTGACATTCTTGGCAACAAACCACCGGAACTCAACACAAAAAAAGGCTCTGCCAAGCAGAGCCCTTTTGGAAAGTCCAAATGGAACGGCAAGATTACTTGATCTTGCCTTCCTTGTACTCGACATGCTTGCGAACGACCGGATCGTATTTACGAATGGTCATTTTCTCGGTCATGGTGCGCGCGTTCTTTTTGGTCACGTAGAAGTGGCCCGTGCCCGCGGTCGAGTTCAGACGGATCTTGATTGTCGTCGGCTTCGCCATGGTTATCTCCTGCGTCCGGAAAGGCAGGGGCCTTTCGGTTGAATTCCTATGAGCGTGCGCTTTTACGCGCTACGCCGTGCATGTCAAGGCCAATCGGACGATCCCAGCCCAGGAATCGGGCACAGGTTCAACCCGGTAACGTTGGCGCACCCATATAGCTGTGAATCTGGTCCCTTTCACTGTCCGAAAGACCCAGCGCAGTGGACAATTGCCGCAAATATGCGGCCTCACGATCATTGTCCAACCGTATTGCCGCCAGAGATGTCGCATAAATCTGCGTTCTGAGCGGTGCCCCAGAATCAGCTGCCAGACCCATGACGTCGACAGGTGCGTTCAGTTGTTCCTGCACGAATGCGCGTTCCTCGTCACTGATGTCATCGCCCAACTCTCCGAGGATCGTTTCTTTCTCGTGCTCGTCCAGCTCGCCGTCTGCCTTTGCCGCCTGGATCATCGCCCGCAACATGAGCTTGGCCTGAGCTTCCATGGCAGCCCCGGCTGGTGTTCCGCCAAACACCGTCTCCATCATGTCGGTGGTCTGCTGGCTGCCAGTTCTGGCCGCCCCCTGCATCGCATTCAAAAGCCCGCCAAGACCGGCGGCACCTGCGGCACCTGCGGCACTGCCACCCAGCCCCATCTTACCCATCATGTCCTGAAGGCCTGTCGCACCTCCGGGAAGGCCGAACTGTTCGGCCATTTTGCCAAGCTGATCCATACCAAGGCCGCCGCCTGCGCCTTGCATCATGTCCTGCAAGCCAGCCATTCCGCCCATTTTCTGGTATTTCTCCATCCCCTTCGCAGCCGCGAAACCAACTGCAACGGACGCAAGTGTCTTCATAAAGCTCATGACAATCCTCCCGGTTTTTCAAAATACGCCCCAGTTCTATCAAAGGATTGCAAAGGCGAATACCACGTTCAACCCCCACGGGATTCCGGACTGAATTTCCAAGCCGATGAGGACCAAAAGACAGTGAGTAAGTTTGTACATATCACGATATCGTGATAGGTTTGCCGCAACTGATACGTCCAAGAGGCCAACTTCAGGCTCGACGACCAAGGCAGTGTGAACAGGTAATGCCCGCGCGGAGCAGTGTTGTTTTACGCAGCTTTTCTTGGGGGGCTATCATGACAGAATGGGTTATTCAGGGCGAAGAACTGGCCAATTGTAATTGCAATTTCGGCTGTCCCTGCCAATTCAGCGTTCTTCCATCACACGGAAATTGCGAGGCTGTTGTCGTTTTCGACATCGAAAGCGGGCATTATGGCGATACTGATCTGGCCGGTTTGCGGGCAGCAGGTGTTTATCACTGGCCGGGACCGATCCACGAAGGCAATGGTCAGATGCAACTGATCATTGACGAAAGTGCTACAGCCGAACAGCGCGCAGCATTGCAGGCCATCATGACCGGCGAAGACACCGATGAAATGGCAACCATGTGGTACGTTTACAGTGCGATGGCCCCGACGAAATATGATACGCTTTTTGTCCCAATCGAATTGAACTGGAACCGCGATGATCGTAGCGGCTACGCCAATGTTCCGGGGGTCTTCGACGTCGAGGTCAGCCCGATTCCACATATCGTATCGGGCGCCGCGCACAGGGCATCGATCCAGTTGCCGAACGGCTTTGAGTACCGCCACGCCGAGGCTGCCTCGGGGTCGGCCAAAACAACGGGCGGCGAAATCAGCCTTACCTTTGATGCCACGCACGCCCATCTCGCACATCTGAACCTCTCGGGTCACGGTGTTCTGGGCGCGTAGCCGGAGACCCTCTCATGACCAGACAGAGTGCGACAGCCCCTGCCGGGGCGATTGAGCGGCTGTTGAGGCAGGACAATGCAATCGTGTTGGGCAGCGTCCTTCTGATCATTCTTGCTGCCACCTGGTACACAGTTGCCGGCGTCGGGATGAAAATGTCTGCGGTCGAAATGACCCGCATGGCAGGCCCGGTTGGGGAGCCCATGCAGATGGGTTCCGCAACCGCCTGGAGCCTCGGTTACACTCTGCTCATCTTCCTGATGTGGTGGATCATGATGATTGCCATGATGACCCCAAGTGCCGCGCCAGCCGTGCTTTTGTTTGCAGCGACAAAGCGCATGGGCCCTGAGAAAGAGCGCGCCGCAACGTTCAGCCTGTGTTTCCTGTTGGGCTATCTGGTGACCTGGGGTGCGTTCAGCCTGACGGCAACGGCATTGCAGTGGGGGTTGGAACATATCGGGCTGTCGAGCGGGCCGATGATGACAATCCGCTCTGGCCCCTTCGCGGGATGTGTTCTGCTGGCTGCCGGGTTCTATCAGTTTTCAAGTTTGAAGAATGCGTGCCTTCGTTACTGCCAAAGCCCCGCAAGGTTTCTGGCCGGTCACAACCGGCCCGGACCCTTCGGCGCGCTCAGAACCGGAGCCCTGCACGGCACGTATTGCCTGGGCTGCTGCTGGGCATTGATGCTGCTGCTGTTCGTCGGAGGGATCATGAACCTCCACTGGATTGTTGGCATTGCCGCCTATGTCGCGCTGGAAAAGCTTCTGCTGACAGCCCGGTGGCTGGTGCCGGTGTCAGGTGTGGCGCTTATCGGAGCAGGTCTTTGGCACATCGCGGCACCGCTGATCTCCGGCATCTGACGCAAGACGGCCCCCGGGGCGGCTGACTGAAAGGCCCTGTGATTTCTCGTTAAAAAGGAGGTACCAATGCCTGTTTTCATTACCTACGCAACTTATTCGCAAGCTGGTGTCAAAGGCATGTTGCAAAAGCCCGAGAACCGAACCGGCCCAGTGAAAGCATTGCTGGAGAAAGTCGGCGGTCGACTGCTATCCTTTTACATGACAACCGGCAGCAATGACGTGGTCGTGATCAGCGAAGCGCCGGACGGAACAGATGCTGTGGCGGTCGGCATGGCGGTCGCGGCATCGGGTGCGGTCACGAACATAGAAACGGTTCGGGCCTGGACTGCGGACGAGTTCGTTTCGGTCACTGAGAAAGCCGCAAGATTGGCGGGGACTTACACGCCACCCGGAGGATAAGTAGATACGCGCGGAGGGCCTGTAAGCCGGATCTTGTTCCGGGGTTGCCCCCTTCGATGACCATTCCTCTAGGCCGTGCATTGCTGCACGGCTCAAGCTGCCAACCCGGTCCCTCTCGGCCAAGACGCGCTTAGCGGCGGTATCGGCTTGCGCCGACCGGCCCGCGCGGGGACCCTATTTGGCATTGCTCCCGGTGGGGCTTGCCGTGCCGCCCCTGTTGCCAGCGGCGCGGTGGGCTCTTACCCCACCGTTTCACCCTTACCCGGGGCCGAGGCCCTGGGCGGTCTGATTTCTGTGGCGCTTTCCGTCGGGTTGCCCCGCCCGGGCGTTACCCGGCACCGTTGTCTTGTGGAGTCCGGACTTTCCTCTCGGGCATACGCCCCAGCGGCCATCCGGCCCTCCGCGCCCGGGCTGGGTAGGCTTTGTGGTCTGCGGCGTCAAGAGCTGACAGGCCCGAGAAGGGGCCAGCCCCTTCTTGGCCTGCGGCCAATTCAACCTCGGGATATTTTTGGCCAGATGAAGAGCGGATCAGGTTGTTGTGTCCGACGGGGTGACCGCATTCATATCCGCCATGTCCAGCGGACCTTTCGCCCAGGGGCGAAATCGCAACCGGACAGCGGCCAGCAGTTTTGCATCGTCCACGGGGGCGGTGAAACCTGCCATCCGAGCAGAGGCGCGAAATGCTTCTGCATCGGGTGACATCGGATCAACTCCTGTGCCGCGCGGTTTGGCCAGCGCTTGCTTTTCGAGCCTGTTCCAGTCGAAGCGCGGCCCAGGATCGCATTTACGACCAGGCGCCATATCGGAATGTCCAATGACCCCGGACGACGCAATGGACCAGCGGGTCATGATCAGGGGCAACAACTGTTCCAGCACCGCCATTTGCGGCTGCGAGAACGGATGTTTGCCGGTGTTATCCAGTTCGATCCCAACCGAGCGCGAGTTGATGTCGTCCTTGCCGTCCCATTCCCCTGCCCCGGCATGCCAGGCGCGATCTTCTTCACGCACCATTTGCCAAAGGGTGCCGTCATTGCCGATCAGGTAATGAGCCGAAACTTCGGAAGCCGGGTCGCATAGGCGATCCAGAGCCGCCTGCGCACCGTCCATGGCCGTATAGTGGATCACGATCAAGGATGGCACCATCCCGCCCCGACGCTTGCCGAAATTCGGAGACGGATGCCAGATCGGCGTTAAGGTGTCAGTTGTTAACGGCACTGCGGAACGGGCTGGGGTCCCAGCCACAGGCATAGCCGTCGCCATCCGGGTCCAGACCCTTGCGGTCACGTTGCGGACCGCCGTTGGACAGGAATTCGATCTGAGCCTGATCCGGTGACGGGAATTGCGCGCAGTTCCGCTGTGACTTGGCTTGCAGGTTGAAACCGGAACGGCTGTAGAGTTGTGTGCCCACCGGATTGGAGGTGCTCAGCGCATATTGTACGATATTCGGTTGGCCGCTCGCCGTGCGCTCAGGCACGGCGGTTGGAGCGACGACTTCGTAGGTCTGGCGGTTTTGCTCAATCCGGGCGGCATCGGATTGGATGCTGCGCCTCTCGGACACGGCCGCGAAGTCCTGCTCGTCAGAGATTGCGCTGCTGTTGGAGCCGGAAGACGGCGACGCGGAGACCGAGGATTGCCCGGACGTGCTGGCCAACGCTGCGGCGGTCTGGTTGGCGATGTCCGCATTCTCACCTGTTGCAAAGGTCGATGAACCCGGTGTGCCCAGTGGTTGCTGGGAAACATCGACCGGAGCCAGCAGCGGATTGACCGCCCCGCCCTGACCCGCCAATTGAACCTCGCGCTGCGCCTGATATTCAGGCGTGTTGAAACCCGTGCTGGTCAACGGCGCGACATTGGTGCAGGCCGCAGCCAGTGTCAGGGCCGGGACCAAAAGCAAAACACGCATTGTTTGGCTCCGTCTTCAGTAATTCACTTGCCCGAAGGCTTACCACCATTTGCCGGGCTTGGCCACAAAACCGGCTGCGTTTTCCAGCGCATAAGCGGTATTGAGCAAGTCACCTTCTTCCCACGGGCGCCCGATCAGCTGCAACCCCAAGGGAAGACCTTGTGCATCCAGCCCTGCGGGGACCGAGATACCGGGCAAGCCAGCGAGGTTCACGGTAACCGTAAAGACGTCGTTCAAATACATTTGAACAGGGTCCGCCTCGGTCATTTCCCCCAGACCGAAAGCCGCCGAAGGGGTTGCCGGTGTCAGAATGGCATCGATGCCTGCGGCGAACACGTCTTCGAAGTCTTTCTTGATCAGGGTCCGGACCCGGCGCGCGCGATTGTAATAGGCGTCATAGAAACCTGCGGACAGCACATATGTGCCGACCATCACGCGGCGCTGCACCTCGGGGCCAAAACCTTCGGCGCGGGTCTTTTCGTACATCTCGGTGATGCCATCGCCCTGCGCGAGCTGTGCACGGCGACCATAGCGAACACCGTCATAGCGGGCGAGGTTCGAAGATGCCTCGGCCGGAGCAATCACGTAATAGGCGGGCAGCGCGTATTTGGTGTGCGGAAGCGAGATGTCGACAATCTCGGCCCCCGCGGCTTTCAGCATCGCTGCGCCATCGGCCCAGAGTTTTTCGATCTCGGCGGGCATACCGTCCATACGGTACTCTTTCGGGATACCGATCTTCTTGCCCTTGATGTCACCGGTCAGCATGGCCTCGAAATTCGGGACCGCCAGTTCGGCACTGGTCGAATCCTTGGGGTCATGTCCGCACATGGTTTCCAGCATGATCGCTGCATCACGCACGTTCTTGGTCATTGGTCCTGCCTGATCCAGCGAGGACGCAAAGGCGACGATACCCCACCGCGAGCAACGACCATAGGTGGGTTTGATGCCCGTGATGCCAACGAAGGCCGCAGGCTGGCGGATCGAGCCTCCGGTGTCGGTACCTGTCGCAGCCAGGCACAAATCAGCAGCCACGGCAGACGCAGACCCGCCAGACGAGCCGCCCGGTGTCAGTTGCGCATCATCGTTGCCACGGCGCCACGGGCTGACCGCATTGCCATAGGTCGATGTTTCATTGGACGATCCCATGGCGAATTCGTCCATGTTCAGTTTTCCCAGCATCACCGCGCCTGCGTCGGCCAGTTGCTGAGAAACGGTGGATTCGTATTCCGGCTTGAACCCTTCCAGGATTTTCGACGCCGCCTGCGACGGCACACCCTTGGTGCAAAACAGATCCTTGATGCCGATCGGCAGGCCACACATCGACGGTGCGTCGCCACGCTGGATCCGCTCATCCGCAGCCTTGGCGCGCTCCATTGCAAGTTCGGGTGTCTTGTGGACAAAGGCGTTCAGCGCATCTGCCTCGTCAATGGCTTTCAGGCAGGCGTCGGTCAGCTCGACAGAAGTGACGTCACCTGAGCGCAGCGCATCGCGCGCCTCGGCCAGACCCAGTTTGTTCAGCTCGCTCATGTCTTACTCCACCACTTTGGGAACTGCGAAGAACCCTTCGCGGGCGTCAGGGGCGTTGGCCAGCACCTTGCCCTGCTGGTTGCCGTCGGTCACCTCGTCCTTACGGCGTTTCAGCCGCATCGGCGTGACCGAGACCATCGGCTCGACACCTTCGACATCCACTTCGTTCAGCTGTTCGATGAATCCGAGGATGGTGTTGAACTCGGATGCCAGCGCCGGCAGCGCGTCATCCTCGACCTTGATCCGGGCCAGTTTGGCCACTTTGGCGGCGGTGCTTTGGTCAATCGACATCGGCTTCCCTCATCTACGTTATGGGGCGTTTACCTGTCTGTCGCGGCAGTCGCAAGACCGCTGCGCCATGGGCCGTCCCGAGTTTAAGTTCCGCCGCATGACACCCGCCATTCAAAACTGAATGAGTGGTATGCAAAAAAGTAAACTAATTAGTTCAATATTGACCTTGAAAACTGAACTGTACTGTTCATTTCTAGTTGTGCGACACAACGCAAACCGGAGAAAAACATGAAACCCCTGATGATTGCCGCAGTCTTGTCCGCCACCTTTTTGGCCGCACCGGCCATGGCCTTGGGTATCGACACAAGCAACCTGACACGCACTTTGACCTTCCCCTCGCCCGTGACGGAACCGGTCACTCAGGACAAGGTTAAACCTGCAAAGTGATGCGCAGGTTACGGCCGGGTCGGATTTCCCCTCTCCGACCCGGCCAAAGCGCATATTCGAGGGTGCACAGCCCAAAGCGAGTCGTTAGCATTGCTGCAAATACCAAAAAGGAACTGCATAGGGCGCTTGCGGTTCTGACAAGCAAGTGGAGCAGTTGATGAACACGCAAAAACAAGCGGTCCTGGATGCCATCGATGCGGCGAATGCAAATGACCCCAACCGCGATGATGGCCGCCCCGAAGCGCAGCTTTACGGCGAGCGCATGAGCGCAGAGCTTGACCGCCTGTTTCCAGGCGCGTCCGACGCTTTGCAGATCGCGGCGCGTGGTCAACATGTGGAGCGGTGGAAGCTTGCCCGCAATGAATTCCCGGAAGGTCGGGCGGGTTATCTGGCCTGGCGCAAGGCGCAAGGTGTGCATCACGCGGACGTGGTGATGAGTTTGATGACCCAAGAAGGCTATGACGCTGAGCAGGCCGAAGCCGCGGGTCGCATGTTGCGCAAGCAAGGCATCAAACGCGATGCAGAGGTGCAGGCGCTGGAAGATGTGATCTGCTTTGTGTTTCTGAAATGGTATTTCCAGCCCTTTGCGGCGAAACACTCAGCCGAGAAAATCCAGAGCATTGTTGAAAAGACTGCCCGCAAGATGTCGCCCGAGGGCCGCGCACGGGTTTTAAGCGAATTCGACCTGCCGGATCATCTGGCCGCGGCCTTTCAAGACTGAGAAAAGGGCCGCGCCGTTTCACCGACCGAATCATAAGTCTGAAGGATGGTCACGACAGGCCTCCACGACATATGCTCATGATCCACGAGTTTGGGTGAAGCGGCCCCTGATGAGGGCCGCATGATACACTTCGATCATCCAGCCCAGTGTAATGGCATTCAGGATATGCCACATGAAATGTGTCCCCACCGGCCATTGAGCACAGAGACGCATATCGAGGGCACGGAAGGCAATCGACAGGATCAGGATCAACGCCCCGATTTTCAGCCCTTTGGCCAGAATCGGATCACGGTCGCGCAACGCAACAGCATAGATCAGGATCAGCAAAGCGACCGGCGCATAAACCGCCGACCCTCCAAGCCCCGGGACCATTTGGAACAGTGAGACAGCAGCCGTCGCATAGGGAAGAAAAAGAAGCATTCCCCCGAACGCCAACCCCGAAGGCATCTTCCAGATGTTTTTGTTCACCGCAAAGATATAGACCAAAATGAACGACAGTATGGGCGCGACATCCGCCAAAGCCGCCCATACCTGCGCATGCGTGTGGAACAGGTAACTGCCAAACCCGATGATCGCCAGAAGCGCCACCAGAACCTTGGCCAGCGGCATGTTCTGATTGCGCACGCGCCGCCACATGACCCATGCGCAAATCAGAAAAGCAGCGTTTGTGACCGCGTTAACGGGCTCGGCCCAGTAGGCTGGAGACAGCCGCTCGCAGTACCCGTCTATTTCACGAAACCAATCCATGGAAATTTACTTATCCGATGTTAGGCTGCCGCCAACAGAATGATTGGGAGGAAATAATTATGAACATTATCTGGTTGGGCCATGGAAGTTTCCGTATCGAAACCCAGGGACAGGTGCTGCTAATCGACCCCTGGCTGACCGGCAACCCGGTCTTGCCCGAGGAACAGCATGACGCCGCCGTTGATGGCGCCACCCACATCCTTCTGACCCATACGCATTTTGACCATGTCGTCGACGTTCTGCCTTTGGCCAAACACCTGAAGATTCCGGTTGTGGGACAATATGACCTGATGGGGTACTGGGCCGAAGCCGAAAGCATCGAGACCATTGGTTTCAACAAGGGCGGCACGGTCAACCTGAACGGGGTCAAGGTAACAATGGTCCCGGCCTCTCACAGCTCGACCTTTTCGACACCGGACGGCCTGCGCACAGGCGGCAGCGAGGTCGGCTTTATGATCAGTGCCGAGGGGCGCATGCTTTATGTTTCAGGTGATACCGACATCATGGCCGACATGGACTGGATGGGGGATTACTACAAACCCGATATCGGCATCCTGTCAGCGGGCGGGCATTTCACCATGGATATGAAAGCTGCCGCCTACGCCGCCAAAAGATACTTCAACTTCAAGACGGTAATTCCCTGCCACTACAAGACCTTCCCGATTCTTGAGCAATCCGCTCAGGCTCTGGCAGGTGCTTTGCCGGGTGTAGACGTCATCGAACCGCAGGTTATGCAGGCGATAAAGCTGTAGGGATGATATGACCAGCGACATTGTCCCTTCACCGGAACTGATCGCAGTTGTACGGCGATGGAATCAGGCCGTTCATGACAAGGATCGGGCTGTGCTGGTCAATATGCTGTCATCCTCGGAACACCTGCGGTATCAGGGCTCGGCGGATGAAGAGGCATGGTCCGGGCAGGTGTTTCGGCGTGGCTTCGCCGATCACACCAACGAAATCCCGGACTATGACTGGCAGGAACATTCGCTGGAAGCGTTTGAATGTGGGGATGTAGGCTGGGCATTTTGCGAAGCGACGCTGACCTTTCATTCGAACGGCAATTCAGCCTGGCACCGCTTTACATTTGTTCTGCATCTGGAAGACGGCGTCTGGAAAATGGTGCAGCTGCATGTGTCTAACCCGACCTCGAACATGGAAAAGATCGGCATCGAGCATTCGGTGTTGAATGCACTGATCGAAGCCGCAAAACAGGAGTTCACACAGGATCAGACCGAGGGAACCGCTTCGGTCATGTTCACTGACATTGTCGGGTCGTCAGATATCACCCGGCACTTGGGTGACAAAAAATGGGCCCAGCTTATTTCCGGTCATTTTGATCTGGCTGAACACCTTATCCAAGCCCATCAGGGACGGCTGGTCAAATCCCTTGGGGATGGCACGATGTCGATCTTCCCGACGGTCCAGGATGCGATTCAGGCAGCAATCGAGCTGCAAAGAAAGAACGCATTGGCAAATTCCGAAACACCTCTGGGTCTGCGGATTGGAATTCATACCGGCGACGTCATACAGAAAGATGAGGATTTCTTCGGGTCCGTCGTCAATAAGGCCGCGCGCGTGACAGACGTAAGTGGCCCGAATGAAATTCATGTCACCGACGTGACCAGATTGCTGGTCAACCCGGAGGGCGGTCTGAGGTTCAGTTCGCCAAAATCGGTTGCACTGAAAGGGTTCGGCGGGCAGCAGACAGTGTATCGCCTGGACTGGAATTGACAGTGGCCGTCCTGTCAGATCACGGTCATTTTTCTATTCGTTTTTCCGCGAAAAAATCCAGCAGCAGGTTTTCACATTCTTTGGCGGCTATGCCGTCATAGACCTCGGGCTTGTGATGTGCTTGCGGGTGGGAAAAAACCCGCGCGCCATGGGCCACGCCGCCGGATTTGGGATCGGACGCCCCATAGTAAACGCGCCGGATGCGCGCGGCCGCCAGTGCCGCTGCACACATGGCGCAGGGTTCCAGTGTCACATAGATATCATATCCGGGCAGTCTTTCAGATCCGGCATAGGTACAGGCCGCGCGCAAAGCCAAGATTTCTGCATGCGCAGTAGGATCGTTCAACTCACGCGTCCGGTTTCCTGCCTGCGCCACAACAGAGCCATCCGGCCCGACAATGACCGCGCCAACGGGCACTTCGCCGCGATCCGCTGCTGCGCGCGCCTCACGCAGCGCCTGTTCCATATGCGATTTGAATACCATGCCCCTGACTGCATCAGAAACCTGCCTTTCGCAAGCGCGCGGGATAGGGTATGGCCCAGACATGAACAAGACCCCTCCTCCCGGCGACCGGATCGCCAAAGTCCTGGCCCGCGCTGGCGTCGCGTCGCGGCGCGAGGCCGAGCGCATGATCGAAGCTGGCCGCGTGGCCGTGAATGGCAAGACCATCGACAGCCCCGCCCTGAACGTGACGGCGAAAGACAAGATCGTGGTCGACGGCAAACCGGTCTCGGAACCGGAACCCTCGCGCCTGTGGCTGTATCACAAGCCCGCTGGGCTGGTTACGACAACCCGCGACGAAAAAGGGCGCGATACGATTTTCGACAAGCTGCCCGAAGACATGCCGCGGGTGATGAGCGTTGGCCGGCTTGACCTGAATTCCGAAGGTCTGCTGCTGCTGACTAATGACGGTGCTATCAAGCGCAAGCTTGAACTGCCCGCGACCGGCTGGTTGCGCAAATACCGTGTGCGGGTAAACGGCCGCCCGAAAGACGAAAATTTCGAACCTCTGCGCAAAGGTCTGGTGATTGAGGGAGAGCGGTTCCAGCCGATGACCGTCACGCTGGATCGCCAGCAAGGGGCCAATGCCTGGCTGACCATCGGTCTGCGCGAAGGAAAGAACCGAGAAATCCGTCGGGCCATCGAAGATATCGGTTTTAATGTGAACCGTTTGTTGCGGGTTTCTTACGGCCCGTTCCAATTGGGCAATCTGAAGCCGGGCGAAGTCGAAGAAATCCGCCGCCGCGTTATGCGCGATCAACTTGGGCTGGATTCGGATGCCAAACCCGAAGCGGCCCCCAAACGCCCGACGCGACCACAAAGAAAACGCCCGCCCATCGGCAAGAATCCCCGCAAGTGATGCAGGTTCGGCAACCTTCCCCCTAGCGCCAAGCCTGCGTATCCCCTAAATTTTCTGTGATTGCTGCTAATTGGGGAGCGTGATGTCCGGAAGCGGAGTGCAAAAATTCGCCTACGCCGTATTGCTGGCGCTCTTGTTTGGCGTGTGCACAGGCGTGCTTGGGGGCTTGTAACGCATGGCAAAGCGATTTGGCGGCAAGTACAGCCCTCAGGATGATACGTCCGGCGACACTCTTCAGCCCCGTGGGCAATTCGATGGCGCGCGGGTCGAACCTGCGGGCGCGCGTGCCAATGTCCTGTTCATACCGGCCATCCCATTGGTATTTCTGTCGCTGAACGACGGCGCGATTGGCATGACCATAGGTCTGATCGCAGCTGGCCTGCTGACGGCAGCTGCGTTCTTGCTGCGCGAAGGTCTGCGGGCCGAAGCCGCGTTTAACGCCCGTAAGGCTGCCCGCCGGCCTGCGTTTCCCCGTAAAATCTTTGCCAGCCTTCTGACAGGTCTGGGCGCCGCTCTTGCGTCCTACCGGACCGAGTTTCTGAATGCGGAAGCGGTATCGCAAGTCAGCCTGCTAGCCCCCGTCTTGTTCGGCGTGGCAGCAACGGTGCTGCATTCGGCCTCCTTCGGGTTTGACCCGATGAAGGACAAGGGCATGGAAGGAATTGACACCTTTCAGCAAGATCGCGTTGCCCGGGTCGTTGAGGATGCGGAAAACCGTCTTTCCGAGATGACGGACGCCATCAAACGCGCGGGTGATCGCCGGATCGAAGCCCGTCTGGAACGGTTTCAGGACACCGCACGTGACCTTTTTCGAACGGTCGAGGAAGACCCCCGCGATCTGGCGGGCGCGCGAAAATACATGACGGTTTATCTACAGGGCGCGCGTGATGCGACGGTCAAGTTCGCCGATGTCTATGCCCGGACCCGCGATGCGCAGGCGATGACAGACTACGTCGCCTTGCTGGATGATCTGGAACAGAATTTCGCCGCGCGTACGCGGAAAATGCTATTGGATGACCGCAGTGATCTGACGGTCGAAATCGACGTGCTGCGCGAAAGATTGCAGCGCGAAGGCGTCCGGTTGGACTGACCGGCCATTATTTGAGCGAGGAACATCCCCATGTCCGATGAGATCAAAAACAAGGCGGCTCAGGCCGAAACACTGGTGCAGGAAGTCACCGCAGTTGCCCTGCCCGAACCAAAGGCCGAGGTTATCTCGCTTGAAGAAGCCGATGAACCCGTGAGTGCCGAGATCCGCAAGCGCATGGACGAGATTGACATGGGCAACACCAACTCGATTGTTGCTTTCGGGTCTTCCGCTCAGGCCGAATTGCAGGAAATCAGTCAGGCCATGCTTGCGGATGTGCGCAACAAGGATGTTGGCCCGGCAGGCGACAGCCTGCGCAATATCGTGACCACGATCCGCGGATTTTCGGTCAGTGAGCTGGACGTGCGCCGCGAGCGTAGCTGGTGGGAAAGGCTGCTGGGCAGGGCCGCGCCATTTGCGAAATTCACCGCTCAGTTTGAAGAAGTTCAGGGGCAGATCGACCGCATAACCGACGATCTTCTGGGGCATGAGCATACACTGCTCAAGGACATCAAATCGCTGGACCTGCTTTATGAAAAAACTCTGGGTTTCTACGATGAACTGGCGCTGTACATCGCGGCGGGTGAAGAAAAGCTGACCGAGTTGGACAGCCATGACATCCCCGAAAGGGAAGCCGCCGTTCAGGCCGCGCCAGAAGAAGAACAGGTGATGAAAGCGCAGGAACTGCGTGACATGCGCGCCGCGCGTGACGATCTGGAGCGCCGCGTGCATGATCTGAAACTGACGCGTCAGGTCACGATGCAGTCGCTGCCGTCGATCCGGCTGGTGCAGGAGAACGACAAGTCGCTGGTCACGAAGATCAACTCGACGCTGGTGAACACCGTGCCGCTGTGGGAAACGCAACTGGCACAGGCCGTCACCATTCAGCGCAGCGCCGAAGCTGCCGCCGCGGTGCGCGACGCCAACGATTTGACCAACGAGCTTTTGACTTCGAATGCTGCCAATCTGCGCCAGTCGAACAAGATGATCCGCGAGGAAATGGAACGCGGCGTGTTCGATATCGAAGCTGTCAAAAAGGCCAACGCAGACCTGATCGGCACCATCAACGAAAGCCTGGCCATTGCGGATGAAGGAAAAGCCAAACGTGCTGCCGCTGAGGCCGAGTTGCAGAAGATGGAGGCGGAACTGCGCGACACTCTGGCATCCGCCAAGGCGCGACGAGACGGGACCGGCGACAACGCCGGAACCGCTGTCCCCGGCTGAGGCTGAACTGGGCGTGCGGGATATTACATATCTGAAAAAGGCGCTGGGGATGGCGGCGTTTTTGGCTTTGGCCAATTGCGATGAAACACTGACATCCTCGATTGCGCCGCAAGCGCGCCCGGCGCCTGTTTCTGTTGCGGCGAATGCCTATGTACCGCCCTCTGCCGCAAGTCAGGATCTGGCGCGGTTTTACCAGCGTGTCGAACGCGACCTCTTGGTGCGGGGGTTATTGCGGACAGACGGGGGCGGGCCCGATACGCCCTATGACGCCCAGGATCTGGCGCGAAATTTCGAAGCGATTGCGTTCTACAGCGAATATCCGACCCAAAACGTTTCCATCGGGTCGCGCCAGACAGACGGGCAGCTCAGCCGTTGGTCGGGGCCGGTGCGCATCCAGACTGAGTTTGGGCCTTCCGTGCTGCCTGCTGTACGGGAACAGGATGCGGAACGGGTTCAGTCCTTTGCCTCGCGCCTGGCGAGGCTGACGGATCATCCGATTTCCGTGGTCTCCCGAAACGCAAATTTCCACGTCTTCTTCGCGGGCAAGGACGACAGCACCTATGTGGTGTCACGACTGAAACAGCTGATCCCGAATATCAGTCAGGCTTCGCTTGATCTGGTCGCAAATCCGAGATCGAATTTCGATTGTTTTGTTTTTGCCTCGGCGACAACGGCGTCTCCGTATAAATATGTACGCGCCGTTGCGTTGATCCGGGCCGAGTTGACTGATCTGGTCCGTCGCAGTTGTATCCACGAAGAAATCGCACAGGGGCTGGGATTGTCTAACGATAGCCCGGCAGCGCGCCCATCGATCTTCAATGATGATGACGAGTTTGCCCTGCTGACGAGCCATGACGAAAAACTGCTGACAATGCTTTATGATAAGCGGCTTGAGCCCGGCGAGACAGTCGATCAGGCCCGCCCCATCGTGCATGTCATTGCCCAGGAATTGATGGGGCAGCCGCTCTGACCCCAAGGACAGGAGAACCCAAATGGGAATATTCGATTTTCTGACCGGAGAATTCATTGACGTCATCCATTGGGTTGACGACACTCGCGACACCATGGTCTGGCGGTTCGAGCGTGAAGGCCATGAAATCAAATACGGTGCCAAGCTGACGGTGCGCGAAGGTCAGGCGGCTGTATTTGTGCACGAAGGGCAATTGGCAGATGTGTTCACGCCAGGTCTCTATATGCTTGAGACCAACAACATGCCGATCCTGACCACATTACAGCACTGGGATCATGGCTTTCAGTCGCCGTTCAAGTCCGAGATCTACTTCGTCAATACGACCCGGTTCAACGACCTGAAATGGGGGACCAAGAACCCAATCATGCTGCGCGACCCCGAGTTTGGTCCGACCCGCATTCGCGCCTATGGCACCTATACCGTTCGGGTCAAAGACCCGGCTAGGTTCCTTGTGGAAATCGTTGGAACTGACGGCGAATTCACCATGAGCGAGATCAGCTTTCAGGTGCGCAACATCATCGTGCAGGAGTTCAGCCGCGTTATTTCGGGGTCTGGCATTCCCGTGTTGGACATGGCAGCGAACACGGCTGATCTGGGCAAATTGATCGCGGCCGAAGTTTCCCCAGTGCTGGAAGGCTATGGGCTGGAGATGCCGGAATTCTACATCGAGAATATTTCGCTTCCTCCGGCGGTCGAGGCCGCATTGGACAAGCGGACCTCGATGGGATTGGCCGGAGATCTGGGCAAATTCACACAGTATTCCGCAGCAGAGGCAATGACGGCTGCGGCCAGCAACCCCAGCCAAGGCGGTGGCATGGGCGCAGGTCTTGGCATGGGAATGGGCATGGCGATGGCACAGCAGATGTCAAACATGGCAGCGGCCCAGCCAAGCGGCCCGTGGGGATCGCCCGCCCCCGCTGCCCCACGACCGTCAACTCATGCGGCCCCGCCGCCGCCACCGGTCGAGCATGTTTGGCATATCGCCGTGGATGGGCAGACCAGCGGCCCATACTCCAAAGCCAGGATGGGCCGAATGGCCAGCGAGGGCGATCTGACGCGCGACACTTATGTCTGGACCGCGGGCCAGGACGGCTGGAGAAAGGCCGGTGACGTTCAGGAACTGGCGCAACTGTTCACCATTCTGCCGCCACCGCCGCCGGGGGCCTGACCGAAGCGCGAGACTCCTCCATCTGACCTGACACTATTGGGTAACGTATGACACACGCCCCTGACCTTGCAGAGCACCGCTTTCCCTGCCAGCAATGCGGTGCGGATTATCGGTTCAGCCCTAGCAATGGTACGCTGACATGTGATCATTGTGGTCATTCGGAACCAATCGGATCGGGCCCCTGGCAAGGTGCCAGCCTGCGCGAACTGGATTTTGACGCGGCCATTGCGGACCGTCTGCCTGACAGCGAGCTGGAACAGACGCGCGTTCTGTCCTGCCCGAACTGCGCGGCGCAGGTTGAATTCGACCCCAACACGCACGCTGCGGAATGCCCGTTCTGTGCCACGCCGGTGGTAACCGACACCGGCGTGAACCGGCATATCAAGCCAAAGGGTGTTCTGCCTTTTGCTTTCGACGAGCGCGAGGCGCACAAGGCGATGAGTGATTGGCTGGGTCGGTTATGGTTCGCGCCCAACGGGTTGAAGGACTATGCCCGCAAGGGCCGCAAGATGCAGGGCATTTATGTGCCGTACTGGACCTTTGATGCCGACACCAAATCCGCCTACCGTGGTGAGCGCGGCGTGATATACTATGAAACCCACACCGTTATGCGCGACGGTAAACGGGTTCAGAAACAAGTACCAAAGGTGCGCTGGTCGCCCAAATCGGGTCGTGTTGCGCGATTTTTTGATGACGTCCTGGTGCTGGCCTCGCGGTCGCTGCCCAAGGCTTACACCGACGCGCTGCAGCCTTGGGATCTGCCTGCGCTGGAGCCTTACCAGCCAGAATACCTCGCCGGGTTTCGCGCCGAAGCGTATACGGTCGAATTGAAAGATGGCTACAGCGAGGCCCGCGCGCATATGGCGCGCGTGATCGAACGGGATGTTCGCTTCGATATTGGGGGTGACAAGCAGCGTATCCACGCGGTGGACACCGAGGTGCGCGATGTCACCTTCAAACATATTCTGCTGCCGATCTGGATGGCGGCTTACAAATATCGCGGGCAGACCTATCGATTTGTGGTGAACGGTCGAACCGGGCGGGTTCAGGGGGAACGTCCCTGGTCAGCCATCAAGATCACGATTGCCGTTGTTCTGGGCCTGCTTGTTGCCGGGGTTGTCGGGTATCTGGCAGCCAACGGGCAGCAATAGCAA
Organism: Ruegeria sp. L11; assembly: GCF_056531755.1. Lineage (NCBI taxonomy): Bacteria > Pseudomonadati > Pseudomonadota > Alphaproteobacteria > Rhodobacterales > Roseobacteraceae > Ruegeria > Ruegeria sp. L11. The sequence goes on along the minus strand of NZ_JBQFMI010000002.1, from coordinate 240,467 downwards.
CTGCTTGTACATCTCGCGCGGCATGATCATCCTGAGGGTCGGAACATAACAACGAGGCGCTAGTGTCATTCGCAGAACTGAATAACCTTCTGGAGAAACGCCAATCCTGCCGGGCCTTCCTGCCCGACCCTGTACCAAAGGAGCAGATCGAACAAATCGTGGCCAGCGCGGCCCGGGTCCCAAGCTGGTGTAACGCGCAGCCGTGGCAATTGGTGATCACAAGCGGCGCAGAGACCGACAGGTTCCGCGCGGCGATGCAAAACGAAGCTGAAACAGGCGCACCGGCCCCCGATCTTCCGTTTCCCGCGTCATATTCAGGCGTCTATCAAGACCGCCGCCGCGCGTGCGGTTGGGCGCTCTATGAAGCAGTCGGTGTGGAACGCGGGGACCGGGCAGGATCGGCCCAACAAATGATGCGCAATTTCGCTCTGTTCGATGCACCGCATTGCGCCATCGTCTCAAGCCCGGCGGAACTTGGGCCATATGGCGCAATGGATTGCGGAGGGTTTGTTACGGCTTTTTCGTTGGCAGCGCAGGCGTTGGGAGTGGCAACCATTCCTCAGGCCGCATTAGCCGCGTATGGCCCTTTCCTGCACAGATATTTTCGGATCCCGGAAGACCGCCTGATCCTGTGCGCGATTTCCTTTGGGTATTCGGACAGAAAGCACCCCGCAAATAACTTTCGCACAGATCGTGCCGCGCTGGGTGACTTTGTCGACTGGCGCGGCTAAACCATCGCTCAGGCAAGATAATCGCCAAGAGGGGGGAACCACGTGCGCGCGTTGCTGCAAAGAGTTTCGCAAGCCAAAGTATCGGTCGATGGCAACGTCATTGGCGCATCCGGTCCGGGGCTTTTGATTCTTGTCTGCGCCATGCAGGGGGACGATGAGGCTCAGGCTGAAAAACTGGCCCGGAAAACCGCCAGACTCAGGATCTTCAAGGACGACGCGGGCAAGATGAACCGCTCGCTTCTGGATGTAAAAGGGTCAGCCTTGGTGATCAGCCAGTTTACATTGGCGGCAGATACAACAAGCGGTAACAGGCCGGGGTTTTCAACTGCAGCACCGCCCGAACTGGGCGAGCATCTGTATAACACCTTCGCAGACCACCTTGCTGCGCAAGGTGTAGCGGTGGAAACTGGACAATTCGGGGCCGACATGGCCGTTGAACTTGTCAACGACGGACCGGTCACAATCTGGGTGGAGACTTGATGGATACTGAAAAGCAAGCCGTTCAACTTTGGCGCGCCGGAGTTGAGGCCGTTGACGGATACACCGCCACCGAGGCCGCCCTGCACGACATCCCGAAACCGGATCGTATTCTGGCCGTTGGCAAGCCTGCCGCCGCCATGGCACGGGCGGCGTTGGAGCAGTTCGGCGCGGTGCCCACGCTTGTCGTGACCAAGGACGATCACGGTCGGGACTTGCCTAACACTGTCGAGGTGATCGAAGCCTCGCACCCGGTTCCGGACAACCGCAGCCTTGCAGGCGGGCGCGCTCTGCGTGCTGCGCTGGAGCAGATGGAACCCGGATCACATGTGCTGCTTCTGGTGTCGGGTGGCGCGTCTTCGTTGGCCGAGGACCTTTTGCCCGGAAAATCGCTGAGCGATCTTGAAGCGTTGAACCGCAAGTTACTGTCAGAGGGAATGGACATCGGCGCTATGAACGCTGAGCGGCGCAAACTGTCCCGCATCAAAGGCGGGGGGTTGCTGTCGCACTTTGCGGGCGCGCGCGCGACCGTTCTGGCCATCTCGGACGTACCGGGCGACGACCTCAATGTCATTGGATCGGGTGTCGGCGCTTTGCCTTCCAGCCACACATTTGAGGCCGTCACGCGGATCGTGGCCTCGAACGCCCATGCCCGCAGTGCGGTTGTACAAGCCGCCGAAGCGGCTGGGCTAAAGGTTTGGGCCGATGAAGAGGCGCTGCATGACGACTATCTGAAGGTTGCCGCACATCTCGGCCAACTGCTGCGCGGAATGGAAAAAGGCGTGATGGTCTTCGGTGGGGAACCGACTGTGGTCTTGCCGGATCACCCTGGGCGCGGTGGACGAAACCAAGCACTGGCACTTGCGCTGGCGCAGGAGATTGCCGGGCAGTCAAACCTGACAGTTGTTGTCGGCGGAACGGACGGCACAGACGGACCGACCAATGCGGCAGGGGGAATCATTACCGGTGCAACATGGAACGACAGCGGGATGACTGCGCTTATAAATGCTGACAGCGGGTCGTTTCTGGACAAAGCACAAGCCTTGCTGACAACCGGGCCAACTGGCACCAATGTCATGGACTTGGTTGTCGCAATACGTGGATGAACTGACGCATATCACACCACCCCAGACCGTAAAGGCCCGGAAACTGGCCTGAAACAGAACTGTATCATAATATTCTTGTGGAAAGGGCATCGCGCCAAACAAAGTTACTTGCGCTTCGGCCTTCGGCATCAAGGAGAAATATCCTTGCCCGGTCCGCCGAAATAAGTCAACGTTGACTCATGCGTCAACAAAAACCCGAAAAGGGTTAAAACCACTCGATAGGGAGAATACTCGATGAACGAACAAATCACGCATATGGCCGGTCAGGTCACAGCCGGAAAAATGACCCGCCGCGAATTCATGGGGAAAGCCGCGGCGCTGGGTGTTTCGGCTGCGATGGCCAGCACAATGTTCGCAGACGCCGCTCGGGCTGCTGGCCCGAAAAAGGGTGGTGACCTGAAGCTGGGTTTGTTTGGCGGTGAATCCACAAACTCACTGGACCCGGCAACCTATGCCAGCTCGGTCCCATATATGAACGGCCGTCACTTTGGCGACACGCTGGTTGAGGTCGCGCCCGATGGCTCGATCGAGCCACGTCTGGCGGAAAGCGTCGAAGGCAGCGCAGATGCCAAGGTTTGGACTTTCAAGTTGCGTCAGGGTGTCGAATTCCACAACGGCAAGACCTTGACCAGCGAAGACGTGCTGAAAACCATGCAGCGTCACTCGAACGAGGACTCCAAGTCTGGTGCTCTGGGCGTCATGAAGGGCATCGAGTCCATGAAGGCAGATGGCGACACTTTCCAAGTGACGCTGGTCGAGGCGAACGCAGACCTGCCCTATCTGATGTCGGATTACCACCTGGTCATTCAGCCTGATGGTGGCATCGACAATCCCGCAGCGGGTATCAGTACTGGCCCCTATCAGCTTGAGGTCGATGAACCTGGGATCCGCCACGTGTTCACCAAGTTTGCGAACTATTGGAACGATGACGCGCATTTCGACAGTGTCGAAAACGTGGTGATCAACGACGCAACCGCCCGGACAGCCGCGCTGCAAGGTGGTCAGGTCCATCTTGCGAACCGGATCGAGCCCAAAGTTGCCGACCTGCTGGGTCGTGCACCCAATATCACCGTGAACTCAACTCCGGGTCGTGGCCATTATGTGTTCATCATGCATTGCGACACCGCGCCATTCGACAGCAACGAACTGCGTTTGGCTTTGAAATATGCCATCAACCGGCAAGAACTGGTGGACAAGGTTCTGCGCGGCTATGGATCGGTCGGGAATGACATGCCGGTAAACGCGGCCTACCCGTTGTTCGACGCCTCCATCGCCCAGCGCGAGTTCAGCGTTGAAAAAGCGGCCGAGCACTACAAAAACTCGGGCCACGACGGATCGCCGATCATCCTTCGAGTTGCAGACGGGGCCTTCCCTGGCGCAGTAGACGCTGCGGCACTGTTCCAACAGACGGCCGCTCAGGCTGGCATCCCACTGGAAATCAAGCGCGAGCCCAATGATGGCTACTGGTCCGAGGTCTGGAACGTGCAGCCCTTCTGTGCCTCGTATTGGGGTGGCCGTCCGGTGCAGGACCAGATGTATGCGACTGCGTACCTGTCGACCGCAGACTGGAACGACACACGCTTCAAGGTTCAGGCCTTTGATGACATGCTTTTCGCGGCCCGTGCCGAGTTGGACACGGAGAAACGAAAAGGTATTTACAGTCAGATGGGCCAAATGGTCCGCGATGAAGGTGGCCTGATCTGCCCGATGTTCAACAACTTCGTCGATGCATCCAGCAATGTTCTGGCAGGCTGGGAAGAAGATCCCAACGGCGAGATGATGAACGGCCAAGTGTCGCGCAAGTTGTGGTTCGCGTAAAGCAGGCCACGGATCATGCATCCTATCATCAAACTGGTTTCCCAGCGCTTAGCGCTGGGACTCCTATTGCTGTTTGGCGCTTCGGCCCTGATTTTTGGCCTGACCGAAGCCCTTCCCGGAGACGCAGCGCAAGCCGTCCTGGGGCAGTCCGCAACCCCCGAGGCCCTTGCAAACCTGCGCGAAGAAATGGGCCTGAACCGGCCTGCCCTGACGCGCTATTTCGAATGGCTGGGCGGTATCGTTCAGGGTGATCTGGGTCAGTCCCTGACCAACAAGCTGGACATTGCGGAAAGCATTGGCAAACGGTTGGGCAACACGTTGTTTCTGGCATGCGCCGCAGCCGTGGTTTCGGTTCCGCTGGCCATCTTCCTGGGCCTGCTGGCAGTCCGCTACCGCAACCGCTGGCCGGACAAGCTGATCTCTGCCATCACGCTTACGACAGTGTCGATACCAGAGTTTCTGATCGGCTACGTGGTGATCTACTATGTCTCGGTAAAGCTGGGCTGGTTTTCCTCGCTTGCGATGATCAATGACTCGATGTCATTCGGGCAAAAACTCAATGCGATCGCGTTGCCCGCTTTCGTGCTGACGCTGGTGGTCTTGGCGCAGATGATGCGCATGACCCGCGCGGCGATCCTCAACCTAATGCAGTCGGCCTATATCGAAACGGCGGAACTGAAGGGGTTGTCAAACTTTCAGGTCATTGCGCGACACGCCTTTCCGAACGCGATCTCGCCCATTGTAAACGTGGTGATGCTGAACCTGGCCTATCTGGTCGTGGGCGTTGTCGTGGTCGAAGTGGTGTTCGTTTATCCCGGCATGGGGCAATACCTGGTGGACTCGGTAACCAAACGTGACGTGCCGGTCGTGCTGGCGTGTGGTGTGGTCTTTGCCGCCGTCTATATCGGGCTGAACATGGTGGCCGATATCGTATCGATCCTGGCCAACCCAAGACTGAGGCATCCGAAATGATGAAAAATATTCCAATTTCGGCAATGATCGGTCTGTTGTTCACAGGTCTCTATTTCTTTGTCGCCTTGGCTGCACCGCTTATTGCGCCCTACGGTATGGCCGAAGTGGTTGGCGATGTGTGGGAGCCATCAAGCGCAGAACATCTGTTGGGCACAGACAATATTGGACGGGATCTGCTCACACGCATGATCTACGGAGGGCGCACGACGATCTTCATTGCGGCCGCGGCTACGATCCTCAGCTTTGTAACCGGCACGTCGCTGGGTTTGCTGGCTGCGGTTCTGGGCGGTTGGGCTGATCAGGTTCTCAGCCGGGCGGTTGACCTGGTCATGTCGATCCCGACGCTGATCCTGGCACTTGTCATTCTTGCCATCGTCCCAGTGACGGTCCCGATCCTGATCCTGGTGATGGGCCTTCTGGACGCGACACGCCCGTATCGTCTGTCGCGATCGGTTGCTGTCGACATCAACGTGATGGATTATGTCGAGGCCGCCAAATTGCGCGGCGAAGGCCGTGCCTGGATCATCTTCCGTGAAATCCTGCCGAACGCCCTGTCACCGCTGGTGGCCGAGTTCGGGCTGCGGTTCATCTTTATGGTCCTCTTCATCTCGACCCTTTCGTTTCTGGGGCTGGGCGTTCAGCCACCGCTGGCCGACTGGGGCGGCATCGTGAAGGAAAACAAGGACGGCATCGTGTATGGCATCGGCGCAGCTTTGTACCCGGCTGTGGCCATCGCGACGCTCGCGATCTCGGTCAACCTTGTTGCTGACTGGGTCCTGAACAGAACCACATCGCTGAAAGGAGGCCGGGGATGAGTGATACCCTTCTCAAGGTCCGTGACCTCAAGATCGGTGCAACCGTTTACCCACCGGGTGAAAAACCCCATGACATCGAAATCGTGCACGGGGTCAGTTTTGACCTCGAACGCGGCAAGGTGCTGGGGCTGATCGGAGAATCCGGTGCCGGTAAGTCCACCATCGGCCTCGCTTCCATGGCCTATGGCCGGGGTGGTGTTGAAATCACCGGCGGCGAGGTTTGGGTAAATGGGCGCGATATCCTGAAATCGTCACATGGCGATATCCGCAATCTGCGCGGGGGTGAGGTTGCGTATGTGTCGCAATCCGCTGCCGCGTCGTTCAACCCGGCCAAGAAGATCATGGATCAGGTTGTCGAAGCTGCGGTTGAGCACAAGAAGTTTTCGCGAAGAGAGGCCGAAGGCCGCGCGCGGGAACTTTTCGCCAAACTAGGCCTACCCGACCCGGATAATATCGGTGACCGCTACCCGCACCAGGTTTCAGGCGGACAGTTGCAGCGATGCATGACTGCGCTGGCGCTGTGCCCCGAACCCGATCTGGTTGTGTTCGATGAACCTACCACGGCGCTGGACGTGACCACGCAGATCGACGTGCTGATGGCGATCAAAGAAGCCATTCGCGATACCGGTGTTGCTGCTCTTTACATCACGCACGACCTTGCGGTCGTGGCGCAGGTCAGCGACGAAATCATGGTTCTGCGGATGGGAAATACGGTTGAATACGGGTCAACCGATCAGATCATCAACAACCCGCAGGAAGAGTACACGCAAGCTCTGGTCTCGGTCCGTTCGATCGAGCACGAGGAAAAACAGCCCACAGCGGAACCGCTGCTGAGCGTTGACGGTATCACCGCGCGCTACAAGGGATTGAATTTCGACGTGCTGCACAACGTCAATGTCGAGCTTCATCCGGGGCAGACGCTGGCAGTTGTGGGCGAATCCGGTTCTGGTAAGTCGACACTCGCCCGGGTGATCACCGGCCTGTTGCCGCCGCGCGATGGCGAGATTACGTTTGCCGGACGCAAGCTTTCGCCTGATCTTGCCGGACGATCCCGCGAGGACCTGCGCGAGTTGCAGATGATCTATCAGATGGCTGACGTGGCAATGAACCCGCGCCAGACCGTCGGCACGATCATCGGGCGCCCGCTGGAGTTCTACTTCAACATGCGCGGTGCCGAAAAACGCAAACGGGTTGTCGAGTTGCTGGACGAGATCGAGTTGGGCGAGAAGTTCATCGACCGTTACCCAGCCGAGTTGTCCGGTGGCCAGAAGCAACGCGTGTGTATCGCGCGGTCTTTGGCGGCCAAGCCCAAGATGATCATTTGTGACGAGGTGACATCGGCACTCGACCCGCTTGTGGCGGACGGTATCCTCAAGCTGCTGCTGGATTTGCAGAAGATCGAGGATGTGGCCTACCTGTTTATCACCCACGATCTGGCGACGGTTCGGGCGATCAGCGACAGCATTGCGGTGATGTATCAGGGACGCGTGGCGCGCTATGGCCCAAAGAGCCAGGTGCTCAGCCCGCCATTCGACGACTATACAGACCTGCTGCTGAGCTCGGTGCCCGAGATGCATCTGGGTTGGCTGGAAGAGGTCGTTGCCCATCGCAAAATGGAAAGCGCGGGGAACTGATCTCTGCGCCTGTAACATCACTTTGAAGAAATGGATTCCCGGCGTTTTGCATCTTGGCTGACGTCGGGAATTTATTATTTGGGACGCGATTTGACAGGCGCGTGGTTTCAACTCGCGTATCGTCCCCATGAAATACTCAGATCAAAAGGCCGAACCATGGACCGTAAACTACTATTGATCATCCTTGACGGAGTACCATACCGGAATTTCCGCCGCCTGTTCGGCAACCTCGAAGGCTGGGTCGACAGCGGCGAAGCTCGGGTGTGGAAGCACCGCGCGGTGCTGCCTTCAACTTCGGCCAGTTGCTATGCATCGATCCATACGGGCGTAACCCCGCAAGAACACGGCTGCACCGGAAACGGCAACGTTTTTCGCCTGAGCCACAAGGATATCTTTAGCCAGGTACGTGAGGCCGGCGGCGTGACTGGGGCAGTAACGCACAGTTTTTGGTCGCAGTTCTTCAACCGTCACCCGTTCGACTATGTGCGGGACGTCGAATATGACGAGCCAGAGAGCCAGACCATCAATCACGGTCGCTTTCACAGCATGACCGGTTACGGCAAAGACAATCAGATGACCCCGTCCGACGTCGATCTATTTGCGACCCTGACCAATCTGTGTCTGCGCTTTGGGTTGGACTATGGAATCCTGCACACCTGCACACTGGACAGCATGGGTCACCGTTTCTATCACGACTGCGAGGAAATGGATCATGCCTGTTTTGTTGCAGACGAGATGCTGGCCCCGTTCATCCCACGCTGGCGCCAACTAGGGTATGAGGTGATCGTCACCGCCGATCACGGTCAGGACGAGCGCGGACACCACGGTGGGCGCAGCCCACTGCAACAGGAAACCGCGCTTTATTACTTCGGCGATGCCGACGGGCCTGACGCTGAAACCGTGATAGACCAGGTCCAATTGGCCCCGACCATTCTGAACCGTTTGGGTGCGCCCCTCGCAGAGACGATGAAGGCTAAGCCTTTCCTGAAGTAACTGGCTGGCGTCAGTCGTAGGGCCAGATTTCTTGCCCAAGCGCTTCGATTGCGATCGAAATCCGTTCGAAACTGTCTGCAGCGCGCATTACCGAGGTTCGCGCGCGCAGGTACCCATGGACAAGGCCAGGTTCGTTGATCCAATGGGCCAGACCACCAGCTGCGCTGATCCGCTCGCAATAGTCCTTCCCGTCATCACGGAGCGGATCACAATCAGCGGTAATCACAACAGTAGGCGGCAGTTCCGAGAAATCATTGTCCTGTAAGGGCGCGTAAGTCGAATCGCCCTGAGGCGGGGTACCTGCGTATCGGACGGTTTCGTAGAATTTAATATCGTCCAGTGTCAGTAAAGGAGCATGGGCGTGCTCAAGATATGAACCGCGCGATTGGTCTCCGCCAAAACCGGGGTAGATCAGCACCTGCCCCAGTATATTGTCCAGCCGCCCGCGCGCATGGTGGGCGATAGCTGCTGCCAGATTTCCTCCCGCACTATCCCCGGCCAGGACAAGCGGGTCGCCATACTCAGCCACCGCCCATTTCACAGCCGTCCAGCAATCCCGGAACTGCGCCGGATGCACATGTTCAGGGCACAGCCTGTAGTCAACTGAAACGACGCGGTATCCCGTTTGGGCACAGAACTCGGCACAGACATCATCATGGCTGTCCAGCCCGCCAACAACAAACCCGCCGCCGTGGAAATAGACGATCGTTCGGGTCGGTTGCCCGGATGTATAATGGCGGACCGGCACCCCATCGGCGAACAGGTCCTGAGTTTCGACACCGGCAGGGCGCGGTTGGCGAAATTTCTTGCACATCGCGTCATAGACGCGACGCTGGTCCTCGATGGACAAATCGACCGCATCATCGGGATAGCTTTCAGCCGTGCGGCGTATGAACGCCCAGGTTTCTTCGTCGATCAGGCGTTCATAGTCCATTGTTCCTCCAACTTATTCGGACCACTCCCAGGGTCGGGTATATGCGCCCAGGACTTTCGCGACATCGTCTTCCGAAGATCCGTTCGCGTCAAGCTGCGCGACAAGGCCACGCTTCTTATCGTCGATCACCAGAACAACCCGCGAAGCGAGGCCCGCAGCTTCAAGAGCGCCATTGTATATGCGGGTGATGGCCTGTTTGCGCAGGTCCGGCTTGAACACCTTGCCGACGGCTGTTTTCGGCAACTCATCAAGAATGGTAATGTGCTTGGGTTGCGCGGCACGCTCATGCACGTGAACCTTGCAATATTCCAGCAGCTCATTTTCAGTGACCGACGCCCCATCGACCAATTCGACATAGGCGCAGGGCACTTCGCCCGAATGCGCGTCCGGCTGGCCGATCGCCCCCGCGAAGGCAACCGCATTGTGACCCAGCAGCGCCTCTTCGATTTCGGCAGGATCGATATTGTGACCACCGCGAATGATCAGGTCCTTGGCGCGACCAGTGATCCAAAGGTAGCCGTCTTCGTCAAACCGTCCCAGATCGCCCGTACGCAGGTATTTGTCAAAGTGATAAAGACCAATGTTCTTGTCGGCCTCAGTATACGTGTTGCCTGCGTACACACCGGGGTTCGAGATGCAGATCTCACCAATCTGATCAGTGCCGCACTCTGTCGGCCCATCCGGCCCATCCAGCAGGATTTTGACATCCGTATAGGGGAACGGAATACCGATCGAACCGATCTTTTTCTCGCCATCCACGGGGTTGCACGAGACCAGACAGGTGGCCTCGGTCAGGCCGTAGCCTTCGACGATGGTGACGCCCGTCGCCTCTTCGAAGCGGCGGAACAACTCCACCGGCAGCGGCGCCGAACCCGAAAAGGCGGTTTTCACACTTGAGATATCTGCGTCCACCGGGCGTTGCATCTTGGCTGATATCGCGGTTGGAACAGTGATGATAAAGCTCACCTTCCAGCGCTCGATCAGCTTCCAGAAATTGTCGAATACACCGTCACCGCGATAACCTGCAGGTGTCGGGAATATCACATGCGCACCCGACGACACGGCGGCCATAACGATCACATGCACTGCAAAGACGTGGAACATCGGCAGCGGGCACATGATGACGTCATTCTCGTCAAACAACAGTGTTTTGCCCAGCCAGCCGTTGTAGATCAGGCCCGAGTATTTATGCTGCGCCACCTTGGGCATCCCGGTGGTCCCACCAGTGTGGAAGAAACAAGCAACGCGATCGTCCTTGCTGTCCTCGAATGTCAGCGTCGTTGGTTGCTTAGCGAGTTCCTTGTTGAAACTCTTGTAGTCCGCATGTGCCAGTTTTTCCTTTTCGCCCATCTTGGGGCGCAGGAAGGGAACCAGCCACGATTTGGGCGGCGTCAGGTACCGATTCAGGTCAATTTCCAGAATGGTGTTGACCTTGGGCGCGTGGCGCACCGCCTCTTCCACCTTCTGGGCAACATCCGTTTTCGGGAAAGACTTCAATGTAACAACCACTTTGGCGCCTGTCTCACGCAGGATCGCCGCAATCTGCTCGGGCTCCAGCAGCGGATTGATCGGGTTCACAATCCCCGCAACTGCACCGCCCATCATGGTAATCAGTGTTTCGTTACAGTTTGGCAGCACATAGGCCACCACGTCTTTTTCACCCACACCCAGCGAACGAAACAGGTTTGCCGCCTGATTGACCTTGCCCAGGAGTTCAGACCAGGTCAGGGTTTCGGCTTTGTCATTGGGGCCAGAAAAAAGCTGAAAACTGATGGCATTGTGGTTCGGGAACTTCCCCGCCGTGCGCGACAGGAGCTGATGGAAGGTGACAGGCAGATCCCGATCCTCCCACGACATTTCCTGTTCCATGCGCGTCTTGTCTTCCAATCCCACAAAGGCCATGTGGTTCCTCCCGTTTTTCTCCCGTGTTTTTGCACGAGCTTGTTGTTCGCAACCAAGATGGAAGCAAAACAACCCTCGCGCAAGCGAGGCCTTAGCCTTCAAAGGGGGTAAAATGTAGAATGACGCTACGGCGAATTCACAAATGCCCGCGCGTCACTCCTATTCTGCCGCAACGCCATCTGTGAACTGCAGTCGTGCAAGGCGCGCATATAGCCCATCTTGGGACACCAGATCATCATGGCTGCCCTGCGCCACGATACGGCCTTCTTCCAGCACGACAATACGGTCGGCTTTCTTTACAGTCGCCAATCTGTGCGCGACGATCAGGGTCGTGCGACCGGCACGCATCTGATCCACGGCGCCCTGCACCGCACGTTCACTCTCCGCATCAAGAGCCGAGGTCGCCTCGTCCAGCAGCAGCACGGGTGCGTCGCGTAAAATGGCGCGGGCGATTGCGATACGCTGTTTTTGCCCACCCGACAGCATGACACCGCGTTCGCCGACAAAACTGTCATACCCATCGGGCAAGGCGGCAATGAAATCATGTGCGATGGCGGCACGGGCTGCGGCTTCTACTTCGGCATCCGTTGCGTCCAGACGACCGAAGCGAATGTTTTCGCGGGCTGAGGCGGCAAAGATCACCGGATCCTGAGGCACCAAAGACATAAACTTCCGGAAATCTGTGCGATCCAATTCCCGCAGATCATGGCCATCCAGCATCACTCGGCCCGAATTTGGGTCATAGAACCGTTGAATCAATTGAATGATCGTCGTCTTGCCCGCCCCTGACGGTCCGACAAAGGCAACGGTCTCGCCCGGGTTTACCTGAAGCGACAAGTGATCCAGCGCGATTGTATCGGGGCGCGCTGGATAGCGAAAACTTACATCTTCGAACCGGATTTCGCCCCGGACGTCCTTTGGCAAAGGAGCCGAGTTAACGGGGTCAGAAACCGTATCTTCGGCATTCAGCAACTCGACAAGTCGCTCGGTGGCTCCGGCGGCGCGCTGAAGCTCGCTCCAAATCTCGGACAGGGCCGCAACTGAACCCGCCATGATGATCGAGTAGATCACGAATTGAATCAGAACGCCCTCGGTCATCACACCGTTGCGCACGTCATTTGCACCCATCCACAGAACGCCAACGATGCCTGAAAATACCAGAAATATCACAATCACCGTCAGCACCGCGCGCGTCTGAATCCGACGCAGCGAAACGGTATAGGACATCTCGGTCATCTCATCAAATTGCTGGCGGCTGGCCTGTTCGTGGGTAAAGGCCTGCACCGTCTGTACCGCCCCCAATGCCTCGCCCGCGTTTCCGGAAGACGCCGCAATCCAATCCTGGTTTTCGCGGCTGATCACGCGCAAACGCCGCCCCAGAATCAATATCGGCACCACCACCACGGGGATAAGCAGCAAGACAAGGCCGGTCAGCTTGGCCGAGGTCAACAGCATCAGAACCAGCCCGCCGATAAACATCAGCATATTGCGCAGCGCGATGGAAACGGATGAGCCAAGAACCGATTGGATGAGTGTCGTGTCGGTGGTGATCCTGCTCAACACTTCACCGGTCATGATGCGTTCGTAGAATTCGGGGCTCATGCCGATCACACGATCAAATACAGCCTTGCGGATGTCAGCAACCACACGTTCCCCCAACCGTGTGACCAACGCATATCTGATACCGGTTCCCGCAGCCAGAACAGCGGCAATGCCCAACGCTGCCAAAAAGTACCAGTCCAGCAATTCACCGTCCTGAATGCGGAAATTGTCGACAACGCGTCGCACGGCCAATGGCAGGGTCAGCGTCATGCTGGCTGTCAGGATCAGCGCCAGTGTCGCCCCGATCATCAATAGCCTGTAGGGTTTCATGAAAGGCCAGAGCGACCGCAGCACCCCGATCTTCCTTGAGCGGGCCCGCTCTTCGCTAGCGCCAGGAGCCGCTGATTGTGCTGGTTTATTGGCGGTCTGTCTTGCCATGTCCGGCCCTTGTGTATTGAACGCTACAAAGTGAACGCTTTCTTGGCCCCAGCCGCCGTTCCGGTCAAGCATTCCTGCCAGAAACAGCCAACCATAAGGGCCATTTGACGCAGAAATCAGTGGGGATTGGAGCGGGTAGACGGAATCGAACCGACATAGCCTGCTTGGAAGGCAGGGGCTTTACCATTAAGCTATACCCGCAAATGGTTTGCGCTGGTTAAGTCATGCGCCGGGGCGCGTCAAGCGGGAAGTGTGAAAATTCGCGCGACCAAAACCGTGATATTTCCCGGTGGATGTACGGCCTTCAATCGTGACTGCGGAATATCCGCGTCGAGGAGAAAAACCGCTCAAGTTCCTCGATGCGTTCCTTGCTTTCTTCCCACCGTGCCTCTTGCACTTCAGCGATCAGGGTCTCCGATATCAGCTGTAGCGCTATTGTTGAATCCCAGCTGGATGGCGCCTCGACCAGTGCGTGAAAGGTGTAGTTGGCGGTCTTGCCTATCGGTGATCCCCATTGGTCGGTGAACAGGATAACCGTCACACCGCGGCTTGATGCGACCTGCGCCAATTTCTCGAGATAGGCCTCGTATCGGCGGATATCAAAAATCACCAGAACCGAGGTTTCATCCATATCAAGCAGGTACTGCGGCCAAACGTTTGCCGAATTGCCCAGCATCGTCACATTGGGTCGAATAATCTGCATGTGATTGAACAGATAGTCCGCATTTGAACGCGTGATACGCCCGCCCACGACGTAAAGATGGCGATCCGTATTTGCCAGAAGCTGGGCAACGGTGTCGAACATCTCTTTGTCCAGACGTTCCAGCGTGTGGCGCATATTTGTCCAAACAGCCTGCGCAAACCGCGTTGTGGGATGCTCCGCCGCGTCATCCACAACCCAGGCATCCCGTTTCGAGATCGGCTTTTTGATCTGTGCCGCCACCTCTTCTCGCAGGGCGTCCTGCAGGGCGGGAAAACCGTCGAAACCCAGCTTGCGTGCCATACGTATGACCGTCGGGGTCGAGACCTGCGCGGCAGCGGCCAGCTTGGTGATCGATTGCAAGCCGGTCATTGGATAATCCTGCAAAAGTACCGAGGCCAGCTGCCGTTCTGACCGTGTCAGATCGTCAAGCTCTTCCTGGATCCGCTGTTTGACAAGTTTCGCAACGGTGGCCATCGGCACCTTCGTTTCTCAAATTTTCTACAGGATATGTTCGTTTGTAATTTTGTCTACAGTAATTTTCTTGACAGGTCTGAGGTTGCTGTAACAAATGCTACCTATGCACCACGATTCCGAGACATCAATGCTACTACCAACCGAAGCTCCGGCAGCCCGCGTGCAGAATGCCAGCGGTCGGGCACAGTGCGTTTTGGTATGCGAACATGCTAGCCGACTCATCCCGGCGTCACTGAACGGATTGGGCCTGACTGAAGACGCTGCATTGTCTCATGCAGCATGGGATATTGGTGCATTGGCGCTTTCAGTCGAACTGACGAAGGCCTTGGACGCGCCGCTGGTTCATTCCTGCATCAGCCGACTTGTTTACGACTGCAACCGCTCACCTGAACGTGCAGATGCAATGCCGCAGGTAAGCGAAGTATTTTCCATTCCCGGCAACAAAAACCTGACGGACGCTCAACGTGCCCAAAGGATCCGCGAGGTTTATGAGCCGTTCAAACAACTGTTGTCGTCCACTTTGGACGCACGGGACCGGCCGCCTGTCATAGTCACGATGCACAGCTTCACGCCCGTCTACAACGGAAAGACCCGATCAGTCGAACTGGGCATTCTTCATGACGAAGACGACAGGGCGGCCCAACTTATGTTGCGCTGCGCCAAGGACTCGGGTCTGAAAGCCGCGTTGAACGAACCTTACTCTGCCACGGATGGCGTCACGCATACGTTGCAGGAACATGCGATCAGTCGGGGGCTTCCGAATGTCATGGTCGAAGTTCGAAACGATCTTATTGACACACCAACGGGAGTAGACCGTATTGCCGGGATTCTGACGCCGATCCTGCAAACGGTAATTGATGCGTATTCGCACACAGAGGCGAAACAATGAGAGCTGAGGTATCGAGATGAAGTTCTTGCGGGGCTACGTGGCGGTCATTGATCGAACGAACCGCTGGATCGGGCGCGTCGTCATGTACGGCATATTCGTCATGATGGGTATTCTGTTCTGGTCTTCGGTCTCGAAAACCTTTTTCGTGCCGTCGCTCTGGACGCTCGAGATGGCTCAGTTCGCCATGGTGGCCTACTACATGCTTGGTGGCCCTTATTCGATCCAGATGGGGTCAAACGTGCGAATGGACCTGCTTTATGGCGAATGGTCGCATCGCCGCAAGGCCTGGACGGATGCCTTCACAGTCGTATTCCTGATCATCTATCTGGTCATCTTGCTGTGGGGGGGATGGGACAGCCTGATGTATTCCTTCCAATATGGTGGAGAGCGCAGCGCGACGATCTGGCGGCCCTACCTGTGGCCGGTCAAGCTGATCATGGTTATCGGCATCTTCCTGATGTTGCTGCAGGCCGTTTCCGAGTTGTTTAAGGATATCTTGCGCCTGTGCGGCGACGATATCCCGCGTGAGGTAATCTGATGTCATACGAGATGATTGCCTTGCTGATGTTCGCATCAATGATGCTTATGATGCTGACCGGCCAGCGCGTCTTTGGTGCAATCGGCTGTGTCGCCGTGGTTTCGGCCTTGTTCCTATGGGGGGATCGGGGCGGCTACGACTTGGGTTTTGCCGCTGCGATCAAAGTCATGAAGTGGTACCCGCTGCTGACACTGCCCATGTTCATCTTCATGGGATACATCCTTTCCGAAAGTCGGATCGCAGATGACCTTTACAAGATGTTCCATGTCTGGATGGGCGGCTTGTCCGGTGGTCTGGCTGTCGGAACCATCGGGCTGATGGTTCTGATCTCGGCAATGAACGGGCTGTCCGTTGCAGGTATGGCAATCGGCGCTACGATCGCCTTGCCGGAATTGCTGCGCCGGAACTATGACAAGCGCATGGTGACCGGCGTCATTCAGGCCGGATCATCCCTTGGGATTCTGGTGCCACCATCCGTTGTTCTGGTTCTTTATGCCATGATCGCGCGGCAACCCGTTGGCCAGCTATGGCTTGCCGGAGTGATACCCGGGCTGATGATGGCGGCCATGTTCATCATCTACATTGTCATCCGCTGCCGCATCAACCCGTCGCTCGGCCCGGTCCTGCCCGCGGAAGACCGCGACATTCCGTTGCGAGAAAAGCTGCTGCTGTTGCAAGCCGGATTGTTACCCTTGGGCATTTTCATGGTGATGATGGTCCCTTTTGTTAACGGCTGGACTTCGTTGGTGGAATCCTCCGCCATCGGCGCCACTACGGCCATGCTGGCTGCCTTTCTGAAAGGGCGGCTGACACGCACGGTTTTCGAGAATTCAATTCGGCACACCCTGGGCATCTCGTGTATGTTCATGTGGATCATTCTGGCGGCTCTGGCTTTTGGCGCTGTCTTCGACGGGTTGGGTGCGGTCAAGGCAATCGAAAGCCTGTTCACCGAAAAACTGGGTCTTTCCCCGTGGATGATCCTGGTTCTCATGCAGCTCAGCTTTATCCTGATGGGTACGTTTCTGGACGATACTGCCATGCTGGTTATCGTCGCACCGCTTTACGTTCCGCTGGTGGGTGCGCTTGGTTTTGATCTTATCTGGTACGGCGTGCTTTATACGATCACCACGCAGATCGCATACATGACGCCGCCATTCGGCTATAACCTGTTCCTGATGCGCGCGATGGCCCCCCCGGAGATTTCGCTGCGCGATATCTACAGTTCGATCGTTCCTTTTGTTCTGGTGATGGTCTGCGCCTTGGCCATAATCATCATCTTTCCTGAAATCGCGCTTTGGCTGCCGAATTATGTCTATGGAAATTAAGTCACAAGACCCCGGCAAGGGGCGAAGTTCAGCAAGACTAAACAGAGGAGAAAGACAATGACTACAAGACGCAGATTTCTAAGTTCCGCCGGTCTGGCGGGGGCCGCCACATTGGCCTCTCCTGCGATCGTCAAAGCGCAATCCGCCATCAAGTGGCGGTTCCAGACCTATGCCGGTGGCGCATTGGGCGAACATGTGACCAAGCCAGCCATCGATTACATCAACGCCAATGCCAATGGCGAACTTGAGATCGAACTGTTCTATGCGGACCAAATCGTTCCGACAGGTGAACTGTTCCAGGCCCTGCAACGCGGCACGATTGACGGTGTGCATTCAGACGACGATTCCATGGCTTCGCCTACTCCGCTGCGTCAATTCGGTGGTTATTTCCCCTTCGCGACCAAGCATATTCTGGATGTTCCGGTGCTGTTCAACCAGTATGGTCTGGCTGATATCTGGCGCTCGGAATATGAGAAGGTTGGTGTGACGTGGCTGTCGGCAGCGGGTCAGGACCCCTGCAACTTCAACACCAAAAAGGAAATCAAAAGCCTTGGCGACCTGGATGGGCTGAAGCTCTATACCTTCCCGACGGCCGGGCGTTTTCTGGCCAAGTTTGGTGTTGTACCAGTCAATATTCCCTACGAAGACGCGGAAGTGGCCGTGCAAACCGGTGAGTTGGACGGAATGGCCTGGTCGGGCATCACTGAAGATTACACTGTTGGCTGGGCCAATGTGACCGACTATTTCCTGACCAACAACATCTCAGGCGCGTGGATCGGGTCCTGGTTTGCAAACCAGGAACGCTGGGCCGAGCTGCCCGACCACCTGAAATCGGTTGTGATGGCAGGTGTCGAAGCAGGCCACACCTATCGTAACCAGTGGTATTGGGGCGGCGAAGCGGCCTTGCGCGCGAATGGTGACAAACTGCAGCTGCGACAGGTTCCGGCGGCAGAATGGAAAGAAGTGGAAAATGCCGCTATCGAATTCTGGGACGAGGTCGCACAGGAGGGCGAAATTCACCAGAAGATCGTTGGCATCTTCCGTGAGTACAACTCGGTCATCAACCAGGCCGGCGCTCCTTACACATTCGATTGATATCAAAACAGGGGCGCTGTCATGCGGCGCCCCTACTCAACGCATGAGGTTTGTTTCATGACCGCAACTCTGACTTTCGAAACCCTGAAATCGCTTGTCGCAGACGGCGCGATCGACACAGTATTGGTTTGCATGGTTGACATGCAGGGTCGGTTGATGGGCAAGCGTTTTCATGCAGGTCATTTTGTGGCTGGCGCGTGGGAAGAGACCCATTGCTGTAATTACCTGCTGGCCACGGATCTCGAGATGGCGACGCCGGATGGGTATGCCTCGACCAGTTGGGAGCGGGGTTATGGCGACTATGTGATGAAGCCAGACCTGAGCACATTGCGCCCGGTGCCCTGGCTGGAGGGCACCGCGATGGTGATGTGCGATATGCTGGATCACCACACCCATGAGGAAGTGCCACATGCGCCGCGCTCGATCCTGAAAAAGCAGGTGAACCGCCTGAAGGCGATGGGGTATGAGGCGATGTGCGCCACCGAGCTGGAATTCTTCCTGTTCGCGAAAAGCTTTGATGCGATCCGCAAGGAAGGGTTCCGCGATCTGGAGCCGATCTCGGGGTATAACGAAGATTATCACATTCTGCAGACCACCAAGGAAGAGCATGTGATGCGTCCGATCCGGAACCACCTGTGGGATGCGGGTATTCCGGTCGAGAACACCAAAGGTGAAGCCGAGGCCGGACAGGAAGAACTGAATATCAAATACGCGCCTGCGATGGACACGGCAGAGTATCACTCGATCGCCAAGAACGCGGTGAAAGAGATCGCCTGGCAGCAGGGTCATGCGGCGACCTTCCTGCCGAAATGGCATCATGAAAGGGTTGGCAGCTCGTCGCACGTGCATCAGTCGCTTTGGGCGGATGGCAAACCTGCCTTCTATGATGCCGGGGATGAACTGGGCATGTCGGCGCTGATGAAAAGCTATATGGCCGGCCTGCTGAAATACGCCGCTGATTACACGTATTTCATGGCGCCGTACATCAACAGCTACAAGCGGTTCATGAAGGGCACCTTTGCGCCGACGCGGATCATCTGGTCGGTAGACAACCGTACGGCAGGGTACCGCCTGTGCGGGGATGGCACCAAGGCGATACGGGTCGAGTGCCGTATTCCGGGATCGGACATGAACCCTTATCTGGCGATTGCAGGGATGCTGGCGGCCGGGATCGCGGGGATCGAAGAAGGGCTGGAGTTGCAGCCGCCGACCAAAGGCGATGTCTATCAGGGAGAGACGGGAAAGATCCCGGGTACTTTGAAGGATGCACGCAACGCTTTGCACGGATCACAGATGCTGCGCGCGGCCATGGGCGATGACGTTGTCGATCACTATACCCGCGCGGCTGAGGTCGAAATCGAGGAATTCGAACGCGTGGTAACCGATTGGGAAATTGCCCGCGGGTTTGAGCGGGCTTGAGATGGAGGAAGCGAGGGGCCGGCCCCTCGCGCACCCCGGGATATTTATGGCCAGATGAAGCAGGGATCCTGCTCTCTTTAGAGATGGAGTGACTATGGGGCAGATGTTGCAATGTGTCTCGCCGATCGATGGATCGGTATTTGCCGAACGAGAAGTACTGTCTCGGGATGCAGCGTTTGAGATTGCTGACCGTGCGCGGGCGGCGCAGGCCGGATGGGCAGCGCGACCGTTGCAGGAGCGGATTGATCTGGTGATGGCGGGCGTCGCGGCCGTCGGCGCAATGAATGATGAGATTGTTCCGGAACTGGCCCATATGATGGGCCGCCCGGTGCGCTATGGCGGCGAGTTTGGGGGATTCAACGAACGCGCCAGCCATATGGCAAAGATCGCCGAGACGTCACTGGCAGATATTGCCGTGGGCGAGGATGAAACCTTCAAACGCTATATCAAGCGCATTCCGCATGGGGTGGTCTTTGTAGTTGCGCCCTGGAACTACCCCTACATGACGGCGATCAACACGGTGGCCCCCGCTTTGATCGCGGGCAACACCGTTGTTCTGAAGCACGCGACCCAGACCTTGTTGGTTGGTGAGCGGATGGCGCAGGCGTTCCATTCGGCGGGTGTGCCTGAAGACGTGTTCCAGAACGTGTTCCTCAGCCACGACGTGACCAATGATCTGATCGCGGGCAACGCGTTCGACTTTGTGAACTTCACCGGTTCGGTTGGTGGTGGTCAGGCCATGGAGCGTGCGGCGGCGGGGACTTTTACAGGCGTCGGCACAGAATTGGGCGGCAAGGATCCGGGTTATGTCATGGACGACGCCGATCTGGACGCGGCGGTTGACACGCTGATCGACGGCGCAATGTTCAATTCGGGCCAATGCTGCTGTGGGATCGAGCGGATTTACGTTCACGAAAGCCTTTATGACGACTTTGTCGCCAAGGCCGTAGAAATCGTGAAAGGCTACAAGCTGGGCAATCCGCTGGACACCGAAACCACGATAGGCCCAATGGCAAATGTCCGTTTCGCTGACGAGGTGCGCGCACAAATTGCCGAAGCGGTTGAGGACGGCGCGGTCGCGCATATCGACCCCTTCCCCGAGGATGATGGCGGCGCGTATCTGACGCCGCAGATCCTGACCAATGTCACCCATGATATGCGGGTGATGCGGGACGAAAGCTTTGGCCCAGTTGTGGGCATCATGAAAGTGTCCTCGGATGCCGAGGCCATCGCGCTGATGAATGACAGCGAATTTGGCCTGACTGCCAGCCTTTGGACCCGCGATGTGGATCGCGCGGCGCGTGTGGGCGACCAGATCGAGACCGGCACCGTCTTCATGAACCGGGCCGACTATCTGGATCCTGGGCTGTGCTGGACCGGTTGCAAGAATACCGGACGCGGCGGTGGTCTTTCGGTCATCGGCTATCACAATCTCACCCGTCCAAAATCCTACCACCTGAAGAAGGTCACGGGCTAAGGACGACGGCCTGCTCGGGTCTGACCCCCTCGCCCGAGCAGGTCTCAAATCACAAAGGAAACCTGACATGTCACTTGTTGGAAACTGGTCCTATCCGACCGCAATCAAATTTGGTGCCGGGCGCATCAAGGAAATGCCCGCAGCCTGTGCCGCAGCCGGGATGAAGAAACCCCTGCTGGTCACGGACAAAGGGTTGGCCGATCTGCCGATCACATCGGCGACGCTGGATATCATGGAGGCGGCCGGTCTGGGCCGCGGTGTATTCAGTGATGTGGACCCAAACCCAAATGAGAAAAACCTCGACGCGGGCGTTGCGGCATACAAGGCCGGTGGGCACGATGGTGTGATTGCCTTTGGCGGCGGCTCGGGGCTGGATCTGGGCAAGATGGTCGCCTTCATGTGCGGCCAGACGCGCCCGGTATGGGACTTTGAGGATATCGGTGACTGGTGGACCCGCGCCGACGCGGATGCAATCGCGCCGATCATTGCGGTTCCAACGACTGCGGGGACCGGGTCCGAGGTTGGTCGTGCCAGTGTCATCACCAATTCCGAGACCCACGCCAAGAAGATCATCTTCCACCCCAAGGTCCTGCCAACGGTGGTGATCTGCGATCCTGAACTGACGGTTGGGATGCCCAAATTCATCACCGCAGGCACCGGCCTGGACGCCTTCGCGCATTGTGTCGAAGCCTATTCGAGCCCGCATTATCACCCGATGAGCCAGGGCATCGCACTGGAAGGCATGCGTTTGGTGAAAGACTATCTTCCGCGCGCCTACGCAGATGGCAGCGACATTGAGGCCCGCGCCCAGATGATGAGCGCGGCGGCCATGGGCGCGACCGCGTTCCAGAAGGGACTGGGTGCGATCCACGCCATGAGCCACCCGGTTGGCGCGCACTTTAACACCCATCACGGCACCACAAACGCGGTCTGTATGCCTGCCGTGCTGGACTTTAACGCCCCCGCCATCGCCGACCGGTTCCAGAACGCTGCCGCCTATCTGGGCATCAACGGAGGGTTCGATGGCTTCCGCGCCTTTGTGCAGGAATTCAACGACAGCCTTGGTATCCCGCGAAAGCTGGCAGACCTCGGCGTGACCGAAACCTCAGTCCCAACCCTCGTCGAAGGCGCAATCATCGACCCTTCATGCGGCGGGAACCCGATTGAGTTGACCAAAGAAAACCTGACACAGCTGTTCAAAGCAGCACTGTAAAAAAACAAGCGCCCGGCAAGGAACCTGCCGGGCGCTTTAAGAACTGTTCTACTGGTGCCGGATCAATGCCCGGTCAGTACCAGAGTGTTGACCGGCATCAGGATCAGGCGCAAACGCAAACCTGCCGCATGGACCACGCCAATTGTGTCAACCACATGCAGGAAAGCAGCTTGCCAAAAGCCCAAATCCTCGTGTTCCAGACGGTCATGGTTGTCGGTGTAGACATTGGCCAGACAGTTGCTGCCTGGAGGAATGTCATCGGCCATACCTTTATACAGCGGCTCCATAAAGACCAGAATTGATCCGGGATTAGTATTGTTCTGTACATCCCGCAATTCATCTGATGGACGGATCTGGCCGGACGGTATGACATCCTGCACCTCGACCACCACAGTGGGGATAACGGTGAAAGGCTTGGTCATGCAGCCCAACTCACCGATCATACCTGGCTTGATCACCTGAGCAGACAGTTGGTTGAAAGCCGCCTGAAAACGGTCATGTCCGGTATGCGATGGAACGAGGATGCCAGCAGGGCGCAACAAGGGGCTCACGTAATCACCGACTTGCAGGCTAAACTGCTCGACCCGTCCGGTAACACCGGCGACAATCAGTGTTTTGTCCAACTCGGTCTGCGCGGCGTCCAGCTGTGCAATGGCACTGGCCAGTTGCGCGGGGATCAGCTCCTCGATCTGCTGTTCAACTGCCGCACGTCTGGATTCGGCCGCAACAACCTGCGCCTCACGCTCGGCAACAAGGTTTTCCAACCGCTCAATCTCGGTCAGTCGGACAGCGCTTGAACCTTGGTCGCGCAGGGTCGTATTTCTTTCAAGATCGTCCAAGGACTGCGCCAAAGCCGCCTTGGCACCGGCAATACCGGCATCAGCCTCGGCCAGATCAGTTTCAGCCACGCGCAGCGAGGCCTGAACCTGTGCAATCTGTGCATTTGCCGCCTGAACCTGCGCTGCCTGGCTGAAATCTTCGATCCTGAAAATCGGCTGACCAGCGGTTACCAACTCGTTATTCTTGACGAATATTTCCGAAACGCGCCCGCCAAGTTGCGGCAGGATCGTCACGGTTCGAAAATAGGACGCTGCGGTTTTACTGGCTGGGTGAAAATAGAACAGCGTGGTGATTACCGTCAGCGCCAGAATGGCACAGGTCGTAAGGCCCCAGCGCAATTCGTACCACATGGTGAAAAGGGTGATCTCGTGACCGATACGTTTGCCCTGAACAAACCGGCGGAACAGATAATCGGGCAGCACCGTGATCAGGGCGCAAAGCAGGGTTTCAATCATGTGTTTTGCTCCTGCACGTCGGTGACTTCTGAAACGCCAGGGGTTGGCACAGGTGCCTCGGGCACCGGTTCCGGAGCACTTGCACCTCCAAGAGAACGAATGGCATCGGCGATGTTTCTAAGCGGGGAGGCGAAATCCGGAAACTGGAATCCTGCGACCAGTACGGCGGCAATCCAGAAAATCCCGTTATGTGTAAACAGGGCCAGCAGTGCCAGAATGCCCACCAACTGAAATTGCGGATGGTTGTTCTCGTGCGCCATTTTTTCCGGAACCGAATGAAGCGTCAGGTACCCAACACCGATCAGCACCACGAGAATGACAAAGAAGACGACCATAGCCGAAAAAAGGTAATCGCTTCCGTCAGCTGCGACGACGTATCGGGGAATGTGCCCAGTGGCCATTGGATGAAGATCTGCTGCGGTCACCTTGCCCTCCTGTTCGTTTTGATACTTCTTTGAACGGGTTGAAGCCCAAATTCAAGGCTGCATATATTTTGGAGATTCTTCGAAATGCCAAATGCTTGACCCAGAGAGCTAAATGAAACCCAGAAAACTTGTGGCGAACCTGCTGCGGAAGGAACACAAATAATGATCGATTTCCTCGTCATCGGGGGCGGAATTGCCGGGTTGAGTGCGGGCGCGCGCTTGTCGGAACATGGAACCGTGATGGTTTTGGAGGCCGAAGACGCCTTGGGGTATCACGCGTCGGGTCGCTCGGCAGCCCTGTTTGAGCAAAGCTATGGTCCGCCATCCGTGGTGGCGCTGAACACGGCTGGGGCCGCGTTCCTGCACACACAGAACGGTGGGTACCTGACACGGCGCGGACTGATGTTGATCGGTTCGTTTGACCAAAGCGAGGTTTTCGAAGCCGACCGCAAGGATCTGAACATGGAAAGAATTCCCATCGATCAGGCGGTTTCGAGCGTTCCGATCCTGAACCCGGCCAAGGTGGGTTTCGCGGCAATCAGTGAAGCCGCATTTGACATCGATACTGATCGTCTGTTGCAGGATTTCGCGCGGACCATTCGCAAGAACGGTGGAACCGTTGCAACAAAAAGCAAAGTAACCGGCATTCGAAAAGAGCGGCATTGGCTGGTCGAGGCCGGGCAGATCTTCGAAGCCCGCAACCTGGTGAATGCGGCCGGTGCATGGGTGGACGAAATCGCCATGCTTGCCGGGGTACCACCTATCGGCATCTCTCCTCGCCGCCGATCAATGGCGCGGCTGCCCGCCCCCGGAGGCCATGATGTATCCGGATGGCCCATGATGCTGGGCACAGGCGAAACATGGTACGCCAAACCGGACGCGGGCAAGCTGCTTGTTTCGCCTGCCGAAGCCGACCCCGTACCACCTCAGGACGCCTATGTCGACGACATGGTGCTGGCCGAAGGTCTGGCGCGCTATGAAGAATTGATGACCGAGGCAGTAACACGAGTCGAAACGAACTGGGCAGGTTTGCGCAGTTTCGCACCGGACGGAACCTTGGTGCTTGGGCCCGACCCGATTGACCCGTCGTTTATCTGGTCTGCGGGTCAAGGCGGGTATGGTTTCCAAACAGCACCAGCAGCTTCGCAGTTGTTGTGTGATCTGGTCGTTGGAAACGCGCCGGTGCTGGATCCTGACAGTGTCAAATCGCTGACCACAAACAGGTTGAACAGATGATCAAACGCTATCTACCGCCCTCTGCGAGTGTCGCCAACGTGGGGGAGGATGGTAAACTTGTTGCCCCGGCAGCAACGCGGAACTCCGATGCGCTTTGTGCGGTGCTACAAGACTGGGCACCGCGCCGCGGGCACGCATTGGAGATTGCAAGCGGAACCGGTCAGCATGTCTGTGCGTTTGCTGATTTGCTGCCCGATCTGACGTGGCATCCCACCGAACCTGACCCTGAACGCCGCAATAGCATCGACGCCTATGCCAGCGCCTTACCCAACGTGGCAAGCGCCGAACATCTGGACGCAACGAATTCGGGCTGGCATGCGCGCTTCCCATCGCAGGACCTGATCGTCTTGATCAACCTGATACATTTGATCAGTTGGCAGGATACCAGAACCATTTTCGCCGAAATCGCTCAGTCCCTGACTGAAAACGGGAGGTTCGTTTTTTACGGCCCATTCAAACGCTCGGGCCAATTGACAAGCGACGGGGACAAAAGGTTTCACGAGGCTCTGATCGGACAAGATCCCGACATTGGCTACAAGAACGACAAAGATATGCTTGGCCTGTTCCAGCAGGTAGGGTTGCGCGTGCTGAAAACCATCGACATGCCCGCAAACAACCTTGCATTTGTTTCCGAGCGCCCTGCCAACTGATCGAGATCAAGGTCAACTTACCACTGCCCGCACATATTCCCGTTATCTTATATGAAAAAGGCACTCAAAATGGCTTGGCAAGAAAAGCTCTCGGCAACTCGTACAAGTTTGCGCAATCTCAACGGGGCCATTCCCGACACGTCGCGCGCATTCGGCGCACTTGGGAAGGCTGTGAAGGAAGGCGGAACGCTCGACTATAAAACAAAGGAATTTATAGCGTTGGGCATGTCGGTGTCGCTCCGCTGCGAGCCCTGCATTACCCTGCACACCGACGCGTTGGTCAAAGCAGGCGCAACGCGTGAAGAGGTGTCCGACGTTTTGGGTATGGCCATTCAGATGGGTGGTGGACCAGCCATGATGTATGCTGCCAAGGCGTTGGAATGTTTCGACGAACTATCCGCGTAACCAACAGAAAAGGCCCCGGAAATTCCGGGGCCTTAGATTGATCAACCGTCCTTGCGGATGGTTTCGTTTTTCGGATCATAGGGGCTGTCGCATGTCACGACAGCATCCCACAGCTTGTCCTGCATCTTGACCTTCAGCTTGGTGCCTTCGACTGCCAGATCAGGCTTCACATAGCCCATCCCGATCGACTTCTCGAACGCGACCGAATAGCCGCCCGAGGTCAGACGGCCTACACGCTCGCCTTCTGGCGTGTACAGCGCCTCGCGGCCCCACGGGTCAGCATCGGCTGGACCGTCGATCAACAAGGTGCAGCACTTGGCGCGCACACCGGTCTCCTCCAGCTTGGCCTTGCCGTGGAAGTCCTTGGACAGGTCGACAAAGCGCGGCAGGTCGGCTTCCAACGGGGTCGCATCGCGGCCCAGTTCGGTGCCAAAGGCGCGGTAAGATTTCTCCTGACGCAGCCAGTTCTGGGCACGGGCACCAACCAGCTTCATGCCGTGCTTCTCACCGGCCTTTTCCAGCAAATCGAACAGGTAGTTCTGCATCTCGATCGGATGGTGCAGTTCCCAGCCCAGCTCACCGGTATAGGCCACGCGGATCGCGTTGACCGGGCACATGCCCAGCTCGATCTGACGGGCCGACAGCCACGGGAAGCGTTTGTTGGACAGCGCGGTTTCCGGGTCGGCGTCCTTGATGACTTCTTTCAGAACATCACGCGACTTGGGTCCGGCGATAGCGAAGACGCCCCATTGCGTGGTCACGTCCTGGATTTCGATGTAACCGAACTCCCCCATCTTGTCCTCGGCTGCTTTACGCAGGTAGTCGGCGTCGTACTCAGTCCATGCACCGGCAGAGACGATGTAGTAGTTGTTCTCGCCATTGCGGACGATGGTGTATTCGGTGCGGGTGGTGCCATTCGAGGTCAGCGCGTAGGTCAGGTTGATACGACCGACCTTGGGCAGCTTGTTGCAGGTGAACCAATCCAGGAACTGCGTGGCACCGGGGCCTTTGACGACATGCTTGG
Organism: Ruegeria sp. L11; assembly: GCF_056531755.1. NCBI lineage: Bacteria > Pseudomonadati > Pseudomonadota > Alphaproteobacteria > Rhodobacterales > Roseobacteraceae > Ruegeria > Ruegeria sp. L11. The sequence goes on along the minus strand of NZ_JBQFMI010000002.1, from coordinate 212,937 downwards.
TGAAGGCCGACGCGTCGATCAGACCAACACCTTCGCGGATCGCCTTGGCTTCTTCGACAGCATATTGCCACCAGCCGCCACGGCGGAACGAGCGTGCTTCCTTGTCGAAATTCTCGGGCGCGTCCAGCGGGCCGAAATAGTTCGGGCGTTCCCAGCCATTGACCCAGCCGAATTGAGCACCGCGGGCTTTCTGGCGATCATAGGCCGGAACGGTCCGTAGCGGACGGCAGGCTTCACGCTCTTCATCCGGGTGGTGCAGGATGTAGACATGCTCGTAGCATTCTTCATTCTTGCGTGCCGCGAACTCGGTGGTCATCCAGTTGCTGCTGTAACGCTTAGGGTCCAGCGATGCCATGTCGATCTCGGCTTCGCCATCGACCATCATCTGTGCCAGATAATAGCCGGTGCCGCCCGCAGCGGTGATGCCAAAGCTGAAACCCTCAGCCAGCCACATGTTGCGCAAACCCGGGGCCGGACCAACCAGCGGGTTGCCATCCGGTGTATAGCAGATCGGGCCGTTGAAATCGTCCTTCAGGCCGGATTCGGCACAGGACGGCACGCGCTCGGCCATTGCCATGTACTGCTCGGCGATCCGGTCCAGATCCAGCGGGAACAGGTCGGCGCGGAAGCTGTCCGGAACGCCGAATTCGAACTGCGCAGGGGCGCCGTGTTCGTAGATACCAAGAATCCAGCCACCGCGTTCTTCACGTGCATAGGATTCGTTGTCGGCATCGCGGACAACGGGGTGCTCTGGGTTGCCTGCTTCGCGCCATTTGACCAACTCGGGGTCTTTGTCCATGACGATAAAGGTGTGTTCGACCGGGATTGCAGGCATTTTGATGCCCAGCATCTTGGCAGTGCGCTGCGCGTGGTTGCCCGACGCGGTCACAACATGTTCGGCGGTGATTACGACCTGTTCGTCGGAAGGCACCAGGTTGCCTCCCTTTTCGACCATCTTGGTGCAAGTCACTTCCCAGTGCGTGCCGTTCCAGAGGAACGCGTCAGCCTGCATCTTGCGCACGATTTCGACGCCACGCTGACGGGCCCCCTTGGCCATCGCTTGGGTCACGTCGGCAGGGTTAATATAACCGTCCTCGGTGTGATAGATCGCGCCCTTCAGATCCGATGTCTCGATCAGCGGCCAGCGTTCTTTGATCTGGTCTGGGGTCAGCCACTCGTATTTCACATCACAGGTCTCGGCGGTCGAGGCATAGAGCATGTATTCGTCCATACGCTCTTGCGTCTGTGCCATGCGCAGGTTGCCCACAACCGCGAAGCCTGCATTCAGGCCGGTTTCTTCCTCAAGCGTCTTGTAGAAATCCACCGAATACTTGTGGATATGGGTCGTCGCATAGGACATGTTGAACAGCGGCAACAGGCCCGCGGCGTGCCAGGTGGACCCGGACGTCAGTTCGTCCCGTTCGATCAACATCACATCGTCCCAGCCTGCTTTGGCCAGGTGATAGGCAATCGAGGTCCCGACGGCGCCGCCGCCTACGACCAATGCTTTGACTTGGGTTTTCATAACCGGGCGTCTCCCCTTGAAATCAGTTGACACCATATGGCGCACTTAAGGGGGAAAGCGCGACATTCATCCGACCAGTGATATGAAAAAAACGACCCGAATATCGAAAGCGGGTCGCAATTCAATCGTTGGACCGCTGCCCTCAACCACCGGAACGGCAACGTTTGCTTGTTCCGACCGAGACGCAAACCAATTTGCCACTTTCTTCCGAGGGATTCTTCACCGCCGGTTCCTGTGATGGCGAAGGCTGCGCCTCTGCCGTGAACCAGCCGTCAGAAAGACCGGCACGCGAGGATACCGAGGCAAGATAATCTTTTACGCCCAAACCACCTTCCGATGCTTTGGCTTGCTGAACATAGTCCAGCCCTGCAACGGCCAACCCGCAGATGGCTACAAACCCCGCCAGATACTTTACGCTCATGTCGACCATCCTCTGTCATCAACCCTTTGAAACCATGACATGTGGACGTTTTGAGGGCGCAAATACGGACTAGAGGGCGAATACGGCTACGTGTCGTCCGACAAGATCTTGCCGGGGTTCATGATGTTGTCTGGGTCCAGCGCGGCCTTGATCGCAGCCATGTACCGCGTGGCAGCGCCCAGTTCTCTGTTCAGATACGGTCGCTTTCCCTGCCCGATGCCATGTTCACCGGTACATGTGCCTTCCATGGATATCGCCATGTCGTTCAGCCAGCCGACAAACGCCTCGGCCTTGGCAATTTCTTCGACGTTTTCCATGTCGATCAGCAGCAGCGTATGGAAATTGCCGTCCCCCACATGGCCCACGATTGGGGCCAGCAAGCCGAGGCCGGCAGCTTTCTTCTGCGTCTCGGTCACACACTCGGCCAGGCGCGAGATCGGTACGCAGACATCGGTCGAGATGCCCCGCGCACCGGGGCGCAGTTGCAGACACGCCCAATACATATCGTGCCGTGCCTGCCAAAGTTTGTTCCGTTCTTCGGTGGTCGAAGTCGCTGCAAAATCCGTGCCGCCAAACTCTTCGGCGATCTGACCAAAGGTTTCAGCTTGCTCTGTGGCACCGCTTTCCGAGCCGTGAAACTCCAGCAACAACAACGGTGTATCCGGCAGACTCAGCCCGGAATAGGCGTTGGCGGCCTGAACCGACAACTCGTCCAGCAACTCGATCCGGGCAACCGGGATGCCATACTGAATCGTCATCATCACCGCACGGCACGCGGCATCGACAGTCGGAAAGGAACACCGGGCCGAACTGATCGCTTCGGGGATACCCTGCAACCGCAATGTCAGCTCGGTGATGATTCCCAGCGTGCCTTCCGCCCCGATCAGAAGACGGGCCAGATCATAGCCGGCCGAAGATTTCTTGGCCCGGTGCCCGGTACGGATGATCTGACCGTCTGGCATCACGGCTTCAAGGCTGAGAACGTTGTCCTTCATCGTCCCATAGCGCACCGCATTGGTGCCCGACGCGCGAGTGGCAGCCATTCCACCCAGCGACGCATTCGCCCCGGGATCAATCGGAAAGAACAGGCCCAGATCGCGCAGATGGGTATTCAACGCTTCGCGCGTGACACCGGGCTGCACGACACAATCCAGATCCTGGGCATGAACTGCAAGCACACTATCCATTTGTGTCAGATCGACCGAGACGCCCCCCGCCGGCGCATTTACATGCCCTTCCAGTGATGTTCCTGTTCCGAACGGGATCACTGGCACCCGGTGCGCCGCGCAGGTTTTGACGATGTCCGAAACATCCTGCGTCGAATGCGGGAAAACCACGGCATCGGGGCTTTGGTTTTCGATCCAGGTCGTGGTGTGCCCATGTTGTTCACGGACAGCGGCACCCGTTTGCAACCTGTCGCCAAAGCGCTGCTTGAGAATGCTTATGACGGTTTCAATACCAGCTTCATTCCTTGGCAATGCGGTTGCCTGCACCATTGTCATCCTCCCCTGCCCCAAAACATTTCGGGCCTTTCAGCCTATGACTAAAAGGCCCGTTGAAAGCAGGCAATCCCCACTAATACCGAGGGTCTATTCGCCCAGCGCAATCCCTTCGCGGCGCGGGTCGGCACCACCGCTCAGCCCGTCACCGATTTCGATGGCGTGCAGCCCCGAAGTCAGGTCGCGTGCGTTGACTTCAAAACCCAGCTGAGCAAGCGCGTCTGTAAATCCTTCCGCAGAAGTCGCAGCCTCGACATCATATGTTCCGAACCGGTTGACCAGATGAGGCAGGGAAACCGCCTGCTGCACGTCCAATCCCCAATCGGCCCAGGCGATGATGGACTTGGCGACATAGCCGATAATCCGGCTGCCGCCCGGAGACCCGATAGCCAGAACCGGCTCGCCATCCTGCAACACGATGGTCGGGCTCATGGATGAGCGCGGACGCTTGCCAGGCTCCAGCCGGTTGGCAATCGGCACACCGTCGCTGTGTGTCTTGAACGAGAAATCAGTAAGCTCGTTGTTCAGCAGGAACCCGTTTGTCATCAGGCGCGACCCAAAACCATTCTCGATCGTCGTCGTCATCGACAGCACATTGCCATAGCTGTCCACGATCGAGATATGCGAGGTTGACGGCAGCTCCAGCGACACGTCGTCCGCCCAAATCAAAGCATGGTCAAATTCCGGTTGGCCCGGTGCGACCTCGGACAAGGCCACCTCGCTTTCCAGCAAGGCTGCCCGCTGGGTCAAATAACCCGGATCAACCAGCCCCTTGGTGGGCATGGGTATGAAATCGCTATCGGCCATGTACCGCCCACGATCCGCAAAGGCGAGGCGCGAAGCATCGCCGATCAGGCGCCATGCCTCGGCGCTCTCAGCGCCCATTGCTGCAAGATCATAGCTGTTCAACATCCCCAGAATCTGCCCGACGGTCAGCGCACCCGACGACGGCGGGCCCATGCCGCAAACCTCGTAGGCGCGGTATTCGGCACAGACCGGTTCACGTTCGATCACCTGGTAGAGCGCCAAATCCACCCCTGCAAGAACGCCGGGATTTCCTGGGGCATTGCGAACAGTTCGCACGATATCCGCAGCGATCTCACCTCCGTAAAAACCGGCAGCGCCATCGCTGGCCAGCACGCGCAATGTTTCGGCATAATCCGGGTTCATCAACCGCTGCCCCTGCTGCAACGGCTGACCGTCAGGCAGAAAATATGCGGCTGTTTCGGGAAAGCGCGACAGGCGGTCAGCATCGTTTTCTACAAGGCTGGCCAGACGCGGGGAAACCAGAAACCCTTCATCCGCCAATCGGATTCCGTCGGCAAACAGTCCGGGCCAAGACGCGCGCCCCCATCTTCGATGCGCCTCTTCCAGCAGTGCAGGCGTACCCGGTGTACCCACCGACAATCCGCCCACCACCGCATCGAAGAATTTCAGCGGCTCGCCGTTTTCATCCTGAAACAGCGTCGGGGTAGCGGCAAGGGGGGCCGTTTCGCGCCCGTCCAGCGTTGTCATCTGCCCGCTGGCCGCGTCGTACCAAACCAGAAACGCACCCCCGCCCAGACCAGAAGATTGCGGCTCGACCAGCCCCAGCACGACCTGCACGGCAACCATCGCATCCGCGGCAGACCCGCCCGCGCGCAGCACTTTGGCCCCGGCCTCGACCGCCAGCGGATTGGCCGCAGCTATCATCCAGTTTTCGGATGTGACCGGGACTCCCTCAAGCTTGGCTTCGAGGGCCGCAATAACCTCGTCGGTCATCGCCTGAACCTGCCCTTCTGTCGCGGCTTCGGGTGCAACGGCATCGGCTGTTTCCTGCGCGAACCCCGGTGTCGAAATAGCAAGTGCGGTAGTAAGCAGCAGTGCTGAAACATGTCTCATCTGTTCTAACCCTCCAATACAATCTTTATTTTCAATCCTGTAAGGATTTTGCCCCCTCTGCAACGATCAGGCATGGCAGCGTGTTATCACAGCGAAGTTTCGCCATTTCCCCTACGGTTCGGTTTCTTCGGCGCGACGATCCTGATCATAGCGGGTTGTCTCGGCAAATTCGGGTAGCCACGCCTCGCGCCGTTTGGTCCAGCATTCATATGTCGGTATGAATTGGTCAGGCGCGTCAAGACAGCCCAGATGCACTTCGACTTCGGCACCGCTTCGGGCAAATACCGGAGATCCGCAATCAGGGCAAAAGTACCGGTCAGAATAACCTTTCACATTTCCGGTGATCTTAACCGCATCCGCCGGAAAAATAGCCACCGCATAAAACAACGCGCCGTGGTGTTTGCGGCAGTCCAGACAATGGAAAATCCCGACGCGAAGAGGACAACCCGAAGCCGTGACGCGCAGTTTTCCACAACGGCATCCCCCTTCAAACACGTCCATCCATGATCCTTTCCGACGCGTCAGAGCATCGCAGGCACAACCTGATCCGGTGGGCGGTGGCCATCTTCGAAGGTTTTGATGTTGATGATGACCTTTTCACCCATCTCAACCCGGCCCTCCAGCGTGGCCGACCCCATATGCGGCAGCAGAACCACGTTGGGCAACTGCCGCAAGCGCGGGTTCACACCGGTTCCCTGTTCGTAGACATCCAGCCCCGCGCCCGCAATTTCACCCGCGCGGATCATCCGGGTCAAAGCGTTCTCGTCAATAACCTCACCCCGCGAAGTATTCACGATCACCGCCGAGGGTTTCATCAGCTTTAGGCGGCGCGCGTTCATCAGGTGGAAGGTCGACGGCGTCGATGGGCAGTTGATTGATATCACGTCCATACGCGCCACCATCTGATCCAGGCTTTCCCAATAGGTCGCCTCTAGTTCTTGCTCAATCTCTGGGCGCAATCTGCGGCGGTTGTGATAATGGATCTGCATACCAAACGCCTTGGCGCGGCGGGCCACGGCCTGTCCGATCCGGCCCATGCCCAGAATACCCAAACGCCGCCCGCCAATGCGACCACCCAGAAACGCGGTGGGGGCCCACCCGGTCCAGTCGCCTTGCTGCATGACGCTCAACCCTTCGGGAATGCGCCGTGTGACAGCGAGAATCAGGGCCATGGTCATATCTGCCGTGTCGTCGGTCAGCACACCGGGCGTGTTGGACACCAATATGCCGCGCTGCCGCGCCGTCGCCACATCGATATTATCGACACCGGCCCCGTAATTGGCGATCAGCCGCAGCTTTTCACCTGCCTGACCCAATAGCCCGCCATCAATGGTATCGGTCACCGTAGGCACCAGCACATCGGCATCCTGCACCGCTGCTACTAATTCTTCACGCGTCATTGGGGTGTCGTCGTCGCGCAGGCGCACGTCAAACAATTCGCTTAACCGGGTTTCTACTGCCTCAGGCAACCGTCGCGTAACGACAACACTTAAACGTTCTCTTGGCACCTCGGCTCTCCCACTGCTTTGCAAACGGACGCGCGCCATGGCATCGTGGCGCAGGATAAGGCGGGGCACAAGAACCCCAATGGCATTGAGTCGACCTTTTTTCAAAACCGGATCAACAGGCATAAGAGCGGGCAGTCAGTGAGTGGTATTCGACCGGTAAAACGCCGATTTCTGGCGGTAGTTTCCGCATTTCTGGTCATGTTCGGTGCCTGCGCCGCACATGCCGAAGTCAAACGCGGATCGGTCACCAACCTGCCCCTGCCCCGATATGTGTCGATGAAGGCAGCCGAAGGGAACGTGCGGCGCGGACCATCCCTAACCCACCGAATCGATTGGGTATTCAAAAGGCGTGGCATGCCGCTGCAGGTCACTGCCGAATACGGCAACTGGCGCAAGGTCCAAGACCGCGACGGCGCGGGTGGCTGGGTTCACTATGCCTTGTTGTCTGGCGTCCGAACGGTGCTGATCGAATCCGAGATGCTGCCTGTTTATGCCCGCCCCGACCCGACCTCGCCCGTGAATGCCCATTTCGAGACCGGAGTGGTGGCGCGCCTTGGAGCCTGTTCGCTGGACTGGTGCAGGATCACCGCCGGCGGATACCGTGGCTGGACACTGAAATCGAACCTTTGGGGCGTCGATTCTTCCGAAATTCGGGAATAGGCGAAAGACAATTTCCGGTATCCGCGGTTGCGCATCGCCCCGAAAAAGCGCGACAAGCTGTTTGAGTTACCGGCCCAATCGCCGCTTAACTCGACCTAAACGGAGGACCCTATGCGCGCAGTCACCTATTCAGCCTTCGGAGACGCTGTCGATGTCTTGCGTGTTCAGGATATTCCCCCGGTTCCGCCTGGACCGGGTGAAGTCACGGTCGAGTTGTCTTATTCCGGCGTAAATCCCTCGGACGTCAAGGCCCGCGCGGGAACCCGGCCAGGTGTCACAGAACCTCCGTTTCCGCTGATCGTTCCGCACAGCGACGGGGCTGGAGTCATCACAGCGGTTGGCGATGGCGTACCCGCGACGCGGATTGGTCAGCGCGTGTGGATTTGGAACGGGCAATGGCAACGCGCGTTCGGTACAGCTGCCAGCCACATCACCCTGCCTGAATCTCAGGCTGTAGAACTGCCCGAGACGGTGTCACTTGAAACCGGAGCGATTCTTGGAATTCCGGGCCTTACCGCAAGCCACGCAGTGTTCTCGGGCGGCACGCCGCGCGGGCAAACCATTTTGATCCATGGTGGGGCGGGTACTGTCGGGTATCTGGCTGTCCAGCTTGCCAAATGGGCCGGAGCCAATGTGATCGCAACGGCCAGCACCCGCAGCTTTGACCGGGTCAAGGCAGCCGGTGCAGATGTCGTTCTCGACTACTCCGGTGAACACCTTTCGGATCAGATTCTCGACGCAAATGATGGACGTACAATTGGTCGAATCGTCGATGTCGAATTTGGACAGAACCTTGACACCAACATTGCCGTCATCGCCGAGAACGGCCGTATCAACGCATATGGATCTGCCCGGAATATGACACCTGTCTTTCCCTTTGGACCCATGATGTTCAAGGCCGTGACACTCGAGGCAGTCCTGATCTACCTGCTGCCCGCAGATTTGCGCGCCGCCGCAATAGAGACTCTACACAAGGCACTGGCTGATGGCGCATTGATCTGCCCCGTACATAAGGTCTTTACACTGGAAGAATGCGCTGCCGCCCATGCGATGGTACAGGAAGGCAACCGTACCGGAGCGGTGTTGATCGACACCAAATGAGGGGCCTTCAAAAAAATTTTACGGCGCTCGCTTTTTTTGCAAAACGCTCTTGAACCCTGCCATCAACAATCGTAGATAGCCGCTCACCGTTGGGGTGTAGCCAAGTGGTAAGGCAGCGGTTTTTGGTACCGTGTATCGTAGGTTCGAATCCTACCACCCCAGCCATGATTTTCCCTAATATCACACACTATGAATCTGGGTCCGGATTTTGGCGCGTTCTCAGCGGCTTTTCTGATATCAGCGCCATGTTGAGACGCGCAGGTGCATGCTCTTGCGAGAAAATAGGAAAGACCCCGGAGTTTTTTCTTGCCGCAGGGTAAGTGTTAAGGTACCCGCGTTTTACCGGTCCCGATGTGGCTAAGAGGGAATCCGAGGTGCCTTTTGGTGCCAACCGGAACTGCCCCCGCAACTGTAGGCGGCGAGCGCTGTCCATTTCCGTCACTGGGCCATTTTGGTCTGGGAAGACAGGACAGACAAAGACCCGTCAGTCAGGAGACCTGCCGGTATGAAACCGAAACACACCGGGCGGGGTTGTCCGGGGAGGTTGCCGAAGAAACGCGCTGGGCGGGCTGTATTCCACTCTGCGCTTACAGCAGGCAGAAAAGCGTCTGTTGCTTCGGTAAATGCCCATTCACCCGTTCTCTGGTCATTGACACATGGAGATCGATTGTCATGTTTCTACGCACTGGCCTGATTGGCCTTTCCTTGCTGGCTACCAGCGCTGCCGCCGAAGGAAACTTTCCCCTAACCATCGAAAACTGCGGTCACTCGGTCACGTTTGACGCGCCTGTGACGTCGTCAGTCACGGTCGGCCAGGCCGCGACCGAGGTGCTTTATGCGCTGGGTCTGGGCGAGCAGGTTCTTGGAACTTCGGTCTGGTTCAACGAGGTGCTGCCTGAATATGCCGAGGTGAATGCCAAGGTCGAGCGTCTGGCAGATAATGATCCCAGCTTTGAAAGCGTGGTTGCCAAGCGGCCGGGACTGGTCGCAGCGCAATATGAATGGCATGTCGGGCCCGAGGGCATCGTCGCCACGCGTGAGCAATTTCATGAACTGGGCATTCCAACGTACGTAATGCCTGCAGATTGCGTCGGCAAAGACAATACGGTCGGCGGCGATGGCACCCGCCTGCAAGCGTTCTCGACCGATACGCTGTATCAGGGTATCGAAGAACTGGCCGCAGCTTTTGATGTGTCCGAACGCGGCACGGACCTGGTTGCCGAGTACAAGGCCCGCGAAGCCGCAGCCGTCGCCAAGGCGCAAGCCGTGAAGCTGGACGACGTGTCAGCCGTGTTCTGGTTTTCCTCTCCTGAGATGGAAAGCGATCCGTTTGTGGCCGGACAAAAAGGCGCACCGGGATACATGATGAGCACATTGGGCATCCGCAACGTCATCGAGACGGATGAAGAATGGCCAACAGTGGGCTGGGAAACCATTGCCAAGGCCAATCCGACAGTGATTGTGATTGCCAAGATGGACCGCCGTCGCTTTGCTGCGGACGACTACCTGAAAAAGCTGGAGTTCCTGCGCGCTGATTCGGTGACCAGCCAGATGGATGCGGTCAAGAATGACCGGATCGTCGTTATGGATGCGCAGGCCATGGACGCCACCATCCGCGCAATCCCGGCACTGGAGGATCTGGCCGAGAAGCTGGATACTATCGGAAACAACTTGTGAACGAGGTCGCCGCAATCTTACGGCAGGGTTTCAAGGCTGCGTGCCTTACTGTGCCATTGTTGATTGCGGCGGTCCTTGCGGGCGCGATGATCGGGGAAACCTCGCTGTCGCCCGATTTGGTTCTGTCCGTTCTGGCCAACAAGCTGGCCGGAGCGGACCTGCCCGTCGACCCCATTGATCAGGGTATTATCTGGAGTTACCGGCTTCCTCGCGCTCTGGTCGCGGCGTCCTGCGGCGCTGGTCTGGCCGTCGCGGGGGTCGTGTTGCAGGCTTTGCTGCGAAACCCGTTGGCCGACCCTTACATTTTGGGCATTTCTGCCGGGGCCTCGACGGGTGCCGTGGCTGTTACCATCGCAGGTTTGGGCGGGGGGGCTTTGTCGCTGTCTTTTGGCGCGTTCAATGGCGCGCTTTTGGCTTTTGGTTTTGTCGCGTTGCTGGCCCGAGCCGCTGGCGCAGGGGGCGGACGGGTTGCGACGGCACAGATCGTCCTGGCGGGAATTGCCGGGTCTCAGTTGTTCAATGCGCTGACGGCCTTCATCATCGCCAAATCCGCCAATGCCGATCAGGCGCGCGGGATCATGTTCTGGCTGATGGGAAACCTCAGCGGCGTGCGCTGGCCGGATGTGTATCTGGCCATTCCGGTGGCCCTTGTCGGTTGGCTCATTTGCCGCTTTCACGCCAGAGCACTGGACGCCTTTATTTTCGGCTCTGATTCAGCGGCCTCGCTGGGCGTTCCAGTCCGGCGGGTGCAGGCAACCCTGATCTTTGCGACCGCACTTACAACAGCTGTCATGGTCTCGATCGTCGGATCCATTGGCTTTGTCGGGCTGGTCATCCCTCATGCCGCTCGGTTCCTTGTGGGGTCGGGACATCGCAGGCTTATCCCAACAGCCGCCTTGATCGGAGCGGTCTTCCTGATCGGCGCAGATATCGTGTCGCGCATCATCATCCCGGGTCAGGTTCTGCCGATTGGGGTGGTCACCGCTCTGATCGGTGCGCCTGCCTTTGCCGTAATTTTGGTGCGCGGCCAGAGGAGCGCCCGATGAAGATCGAGGCGCAAAACCTGACATATTCCGTTCGCGGCAAGACTTTGCTGTCAGACGTATCCTTTGTCGTGGAGCCCGGCGAAACACTTGCTTTGGTCGGACCCAACGGTTCGGGAAAATCAACGCTGATGCGCCTGCTGGCGGGGTTGGTACGTCCGGTTTCAGGAAAAGTCGTCATAGCGGGTCATCCCGTTTCGCATTTGTCGCGCAGACAAATTGCCCAACGGATTGCCATCGTTGAACAACAGGCTGATACGGCCGAACGCGTGACTGCACGATCCGTGGTCGAACTGGGCCGCACGCCCTGGCTGTCGGCCTTACGGCCGTGGCGCGCCGAGGACACCTGGCAAGTCGACAAAGCCCTGCAAACCGTGGAAATGGCCGATATGGCACACAGAGAATGGGCGACATTGTCGGGAGGAGAGCGCCAGCGACTGCACATCGCACGCGCTTTGGCTCAGCAACCGGGACTCTTGCTTTTGGACGAACCGACCAACCATCTGGACATTCATCACCAACTGTCGATCCTGAACTGTGTTCGAATTCTAAAAGTGACGACAGTGATGGCGCTGCACGATCTGAATCAGGCGATGGCCTGTGACCGGGTGGCTGTTTTGTCAAAAGGGCGGCTGGTCTCTCTTGGCCCGCCCGAACATGCCCTGTCTTTGGAAACCGTTTCAGAAGTTTTCGGTGTCAAAGCACAGTGGGGGTATAGTACCGGCGGGACAGAACGGTTTCTGTCCTATCATCTGGACTGACGGCTTCCGATCGCTTCTGGTCGTACTGGATATCAGTGTCGTCAGCGCAGCATGCCAGATACGTACAATCTACGGCCTCAAAGCCATATTCCAACGGCGCGCAATCTTGACCTGGGTTTCCTCACAACCCGTCAAGTTGCCCGTCGAATGCTGTCTTGATTCTGACCTGGATTGGATTCGTTCGTTTTTTGCCTTCAAAGATGATCGGCAGGCGCGTTGTCCGAGCGTGGGTCGACCAAACCTCAGTGATATGTTCACTACTTGTTTTGAACCGTGAAACAGATTCCTTTTAGAAACCTCTGAGGCCTGACACAAATCACGACACGCCATCAGGTTGAACAGATTGCGGCGACCGCATGTCGATATTGCAGATTACCCACAATCAAAGCCTCAATCTGAGCCTTAAATTAACGGTAGATTAACGAAACAGGGCACAACAAATCTCTGGATGACAAGTTCTTGATATACTTATGCCTATATCGAGATTTATTGGTGGGTAATCCTGCCGGTCTGTTGACTAGTCCAGTTTTTAACGAGGGGGTATCCCGGCAGGATCAGGGGGTGCCAGATCAGGCCAGTTCGAGGCCAACAGATCGCGGCACCCCCGCCGGTAAGCGCGAACCAGCAACCCATCTTTTTCAGTTGATCTTGTTGCGTTGCGCGTGCGGCGTGATGCCGAAACTGGATCTGTACACCCTAGAGAAATGACCCGGATTTTCGAAGCCGCAGGCCACGGCGACTTCGGTGACCGACGCCTCGGTTTGCAAAAGCAGCTTCCGGGCCCGTTCCAGCCGCATTTCCATAAAGTACCTTTTAGGGGAAGTGTTTAAGTATTTGCCAAACAACCGTTCAAGTTGACGGGTGGAAATACCCAATTTGTCTGCAATGAAGGATGGGGAAACTGGGGTTTCCAGGCTGTCCTGCATAATGTCTATCGCCTTTGCCAGATGGGCATTGCGCATTCCATTGCGCGATTGCAGCGAAACGCGCTGCTTGGCGGTCGCATTACGCACCGTGTTATAGACCATTTGATCCGCAACATCGGTGGCCAGCTCTTCGCCATGGTCGCGTTCAATCAGATGCAGCATCAGGTCTGCGGTCGCGGTCCCACCTGATGCGGTAATGTGTTTTTCGTCGGCGACAAAGACGCTGCGCACCAGATTGATATCCGGAAAGGCTTCCATGAACGCGTCGTGGTATTCCCAATGGATCGCCGCCTGCATACCATTGAGGAACCCGGCCTCGGCCAGCAGCCACGCGCCGGAACACAATGCCCCGATCCGCGTTCCACGCGCTCGTTCGCGCCGCAGTGTGGCCAGAAGGGAACGGGTCACGTGGTCACGCATGTGAATGCCCGACAAAACAAAGAGCTGATCGCACTTGGACAGTTCCTCAAGTCCGGAATGCACAAGGGTGACGGACCCATTGGAAGACACGGCCTGCTCGCCCTGTTCGGATACAAATGACCAGCGATACAGCTCTTCGCCACTTACAAGGTTGGCGATTCTCAGCGGCTCGACCGCACAGGAAAAGGCGAGGTGCGAAAACTCCTCGACCAGGATGAAGGCGAAGTGCTGCGTCTGAGGCATGAGCAGGACCATTTCCAAACTGGGCCGACGCCCGAACGTGAGTCTATTTTGCAGACATCCATGCTGCACGAGATTTTTTTGTATACAACTTGTATTTTTTAGAAATACAAAACTGTGACCTCCGCGATTCGAACGCGGCGGCCACAGGACATAGTGAGGCCAAAGGATGAAAGACGAAGCCAAGTCGCGCAAAAATGCGCTCAGAGAACACCTGAAGATGTCCATCCTGACGCTGCGCCTTCGTCCAGGTGACGATCTGGATGAGGCGCATCTGTCCGATGAATTCGGCCTGTCGCGCACGCCTCTGCGCGAAGTGTTTCGTCAACTGGCTGGCGAAGGCTATCTGGATCTGCGAAAAAACCGCAGTGCCCGTGTTTCGGAAATGTCCTACACCACACTGCGCGATTTCTTCCTTGCCGCGCCGATGGTTTACGGGGCCATCCTGCGTCTGGCGGCAGTGAACGCGACTAACGCGCAAATCGAAGAACTGAAAGCGGCTCAGCAAGCATTCAAAGCTGCCCTTCGTTCAGGGTCGGCCGAAGATCGCGCACTTGCCAACAACCGTTTTCATGACGTGACTGGAGAGATGTCCGGCAATGTCTACCTGCTGCCGTCATTCAACCGGCTGCTGATCGATCATGCACGGATTGGCATGACATTCTACCGGCCACAGACAGTTGAAATGTCCGAAAACCTGTCGCTGGCCAGCCAACAGCATGACGCGATCATCGCAGCCATCGAGGCACGCGATGAAGCCGCGGCGGCGAAACTGGCCGAGGATCACTGGAACCTGTCCCGGGATCAGATCGGGATGTTCGTGATGCCTGACGCGCTGGATGTGCCGATGGGTATCCCACCATTTTCGAAACCCGCATGAGGACGGAATGAACCCGATTTTCAAGTTTGAAGGGATATATACCCCTGTGGTCACCCCCTATCACGACGATGGCAGCGTGAACTGGGACGCCCTGTCCGACGTGATCGAATACCTGATCGAAAATAGTGTGCACGGCCTGATTTCCGGCGGATCCACAGGTGAGAATTATGCCCAGACCGTGCCGGAGCGGCTGGAACTGGCCAAATTCACGCATCAGCGCCTGAAAGGGCGGTTGCCCTTGGTGGTTGGCACGGGCGCGATGCTGACTTCGGACTCAATTGCGTTGGCCGCGGGCGCGCGCGACATCGGCGCGGACGCCATCCTGTTGGCAAGCCCGCCCTATTCGGTACCGACGGATCGCGAAAACGCGCTGAACGCGCTGGCCATCGACAAGGCCGCCGACCTGCCGGTGATGCTTTACAACTATCCGCACCGTACCGGCACAATGATGGGGGAAGAGTTCCTTGACCGCGTGGGTCGGAGCCGAAATTTCTGCGGCATCAAGGAAAGCTCGGGCGATATCAACCGGGTGCATCTGTTGGCGCGGGATTATCCGCATATCCAGCTGGGCTGTGGCATGGACGATCAGGCACTAGAGTTTTTCGCCTGGGGCGCACCATTCTGGGTTTGCGGCGGTTCGAACTTCCTGCCAGCGGAACATATGGCTCTATATCAGGCCTGCGTGATCGAAGGCAACTTTGCCAAAGGGCGCCGGATCATGTCTGCGATGATGCCGCTGATGCGGGTGCTGGAACAGGGTGGCAAGTTCATCCAGACCATCAAGCATGGCGTCACCATGAACGGGATCGACGCGGGTATCATGCGGCCTCCACTGAAGGGCCTGAACAAAGATGACAAGCGCGCGCTGGAACAGGTGACGCGCGTGCTGACGAAGACAATCGCTGACATCGTGGCTGAGGGGTGACAAACATGGATCTGCTGACACAGGACGAGTACAAATCCATCGCCGCAGGTCTGAACCTGCCGACAGGTGCCTTTATCGACGGCGCATTCCGTCCGTCGTTCTCGGGCCAGACCTTTGCGACAGAGAACCCTGCAACCGGTGAAAAGCTGACCGATATCGCATCCTGCGATGGGGCGGATGTGGATTTTGCGGTCGCGAAAGCTCGTGAGGCGTTTGACGATGGCCGCTGGAGCAAGCTGCATCCGTCTGATCGCAAGGATATATTGATCAGGTTGTGCAAGCTGATAACCCGCAACGCCCGTGAACTGGCCGTGATGGAGAGCATCGACAGCGGCAAGACGATCTTTGACTGCGAAACTGTTGATGTGCCCGAGACGATCCACTGCCTGAAGTGGCACGCCGAGGCGATTGACAAAATTTACGATCAGGTTTCGCCCGCCGGCGACGATCACATCGCTATGGTGGTGCGCGAGCCAATCGGCGTCGTCGGTCTGGTGCTGCCGTGGAACTTTCCGCTGCTGATGCTGGCATGGAAGATAGGGCCAGCACTGGCGGCAGGCTGTTCTGTTGTTGTGAAACCGGCGATTGAAACCACTTTGACGGCCCTGCGCCTTGCTGAATTGGCGATGGAGGCAGGTTTGCCACGCGGAGTATTGAACATCGTTCCCGGTGGCGGGGCCGAGGTGGGCGAACCCATTGGGCGGCACATGGATATCGACATGGTATCCTTCACAGGCTCAACCGTGACCGGCAAACGCTTTCTGACCTATTCGGCGGAAAGCAACGCCAAAGAGGTGGTCTTGGAGATGGGCGGCAAGAACCCAGCCATCGTGATGGACGATGCCGAAAACCTGGACAGGGTGGCGGCGCATATCGTCAATGGCGCATTCTGGAACATGGGTGAAAACTGCTCGGCCTCGTCACGCCTGATCGTACATAAGAAAGTGAAGGCCGAGTTGCTGGAGCGCATCGCGCATCACGCCAAACAATGGAACACCGGCGACCCGCTCGACCCCGAAACCCGCATGGGCGCACTGGTGAGCGAAGATCACTACACCAAGGTTTGTGGCTATCTGGATCAGGCCGAGAACGTGGTGATCGGTGGCAAGGCAGACAACGGGTTTGTCGAGGCCACCGTGGTCGAAGTGCCCGGCAACGACGCTGCATTGGCGCGCGAGGAAATCTTTGGCCCTGTCTTGTCGGTAATTGAAGTCTCGGGCTTCGATGAAGCGATCCAGATCGCGAACGACACCGACTATGGCTTATGCGCCTCGATCTTCACGGCCAATGTCAAACGCGCCATTCGAGGTGCGCGGATGATCCGCGCAGGCACCGTGACAGTGAACAGCTTCGGCGAAGGTGACATCACGACACCCTTCGGTGGTTACAAGCAATCGGGCTTTGGGGGTCGTGATAACTCGATACACGCGCATGATCAGTACACCCAGTTGAAAACCATCTGGATCGATCTGGCCGATGACGCGGATGAGGCCGTCGGTTGAGCCGACATGACGCCAAAAGGCTACCCCGGCAGACAGGTCCGTCGGGATGGAAAGCGATTCTGCCGCCCCAAACACCTCTGGCGGTGCTGGAACGGAACCTTACCGCGGATATCACAATAGTTGGCGGCGGGTTTGCCGGGCTCAGCGCGGCACGGCGGCTGCATCAATTGGATTCTTCGCTGAAAATCGTTCTGCTGGAAGCCGATCGCTTCGCGGAGAGCTCGGCAGGCCGGAATTCGGGGTTCCTGATCGACTTGCCCCATGATTTGGCCTCGGATAACTACGCGGGCAAGGGATCAGAGGCAGATCGCGCCACCATTGCGATGAACCGCAAGGCCATTGCCTTTGCGACCGAAGTGGCCTCCGATTGCGGGCTGCCACAGGAAATGTTCGACCCTTGCGGCAAATACAATGCCGCCGCCACCAAAGCGGGCGACGCCCATAACCGCGCCTTTGCCGCGCACCTGACCAAACTGGGCGAGCCGCATACGCTTTATGATCAGCAGCAGATGCAAGAGATCACAGGCAGCCCACACTATACCTCGGGGCTTTATGCGCCGGGGACAGTGATGATCCAGCCTGCGGCATATGTGCGGGCGCTGTCTGCCCGTCTGGCCGGGCAGATGAATGTATTCGAGCATTCACCCGTCATCCGTATTGAACAACAAGGCGCAGGCTGGGCGGTCAGCACCAACAAGGCCAAGGTCAGCACCGGGCGGATCATTCTGGCCAATAACGGTCATCTGGAAAGCTTTGGGTTCTACCAGCGGCAATTGATGCACATATGCCTCTATGCCTCGCTCACAGCGCCGCTGACCGACACGCAGATCAAGACAATGGGCGGGCAGTCGCGTTGGTCCGTGACGCCTGCGAACCCAATGGGGACGTCGGTACGGCGCATTTCCGGCAGCTACGGGGATCGCATCCTGATTCGCACCTGCTCAAGCTTTCATCCAACGATCGAAACCAGTCCAATGCGACTGCGCAATGCAGGCTGGGTGCATGACAGAAAGTTCAGGGAACGTTTCCCGCATCTGTCAGATGTGCAGATGGAGCACCGCTGGGCCGGTATGCTGTGCCTCAGCCGCAACGGATCGGCGGCGTTCGGCGAATTGAAGGATGATGTGTTCTCGGCCTGTTGTCAGAACGGTCTGGGTATCGCTCGAGGCACCTTGCAGGGAATAGGGGTGGCAGAACTGGTACTGCAAGGTGGATCAGAGATTGCAGATCATTTTCTGGCGCAACCGGACCTGCCGCGATTGCCACCCGAACCGTTCGCCTCGTTTGGAGTAAACAGCTATCTGATCTGGAAAGAATGGCGGTCAGGCAAGGAATGAGGTCAAGGCAAGCTGAGCTTCGCCATGCGCCCTCCATCCACCGTATAGACCTGCCCGGTGACAAAAGCTGCATCCTTTGATGCCAGAAACGCGACGAGCGCCGCAACTTCTTCAGGACGTCCCGTCCGGGTGACAGGGTGGATTTTGGCAATGTCGCGACGGAATGCAGCCGGGTCGGGCATGGATTCAATGAAATCCTCATTCAGCTCGGTATCGACCCATCCCGGCGCAACCGCATTGCATCGGATGCCTTCGGCCCCGTGATCCACGGCAACGGCGCGGGTCAGGCCGTGCAACCCTGCTTTGGACGCGCAGTAAGCGGCGTGGCCGGGATTGCTGCCCAAACCTTCGATGGATCCGGTGTTGACGATGGTGCCTTTGGTTTTGCGCAAGTAGGGCAGTGCGGCCTTGATCATCAGGAACGGTGCGGTGAGGTTGACCGTCAGGATACGCTGCCAGTCCTCAAGGCTCATTTCCTCGACCGAGGCTTCCTGCATCATGCCGGCGTTGTTGACCAACACGTCCAGACGCTTGGCTTCAGCGATCACATTGCCGACCACCTGCTCGGGGCTGTTGGGATCGGTGAAATCAGCAGCGATTCCATGGAATTCGCTGTCCTCGCCGCGTTGGGCGGTAAAGACCTGTGCACCTTCGTCTTGCAAACGTCGGGCGATGGCCTGACCGATGCCGCTACGCCCGCCGGTGACCAGCGCTACTTTTCCATCGAAACGCCTCATGAAACGGGCTTCCCTCCGTTGACCTCGACCAACGTACCGCAAACATAGCGCGATGCGTCCGAGACAAGGAACATGATCACGTCGGCGATGTCTTCCGGTTCGGCGATCCGGCCCAGCGGTACGGTTTGGCCCAGAGAAGCCACCGCGGAATCGGGATCAAAACCCCGCTTTTCAAAGCCCGAGCGCAGCATCGGAGTATTCACTTCGTTCGGGCATACTGCGTTGATGCGAATGCCCTGATGGGCGTGGTCCATGCCCATGCACTGGGTCAAGGACGCAATGGCCGCTTTGGTCATACAATACACGGCGTGGTTAGGGCCCGGACGCAACCCCCAGCAGGACGCGGTGTTGACGATGGCCCCACTCCCTGCTTCGGCCATGATTGGAATCGCGGCACGGCAGATACGAAAGGGCGCTTCAACGTTGACCCCCAGTGACAGAGACCAATCCGCATCAGACGTTTCCGTGACCGACCCGCGCGTGATGACGCCTGCATTGTTGATCACGATATCGAGCCCACCCAGCGCCGAAGCCGCAGCCTGAGGTAAGCAATCAGAATAGGCGGGATCAAGTAAATCGCCGGGCAGATGTGCCTCAGCCTCGATGCCACCGACCGACCGGTCTGCGACGGCGACCCGCACCCCCGCGTTGCGCAAGCGTTGAACGATTGACGCCCCGATACCACCGGCTGCGCCAGTAACCAGAGCCGATTTTCCATTCAGGTTCATAAAGTCATCCATTGTTAGAACGATGCAACCGGAGCACCGAATTGGCCTTCATCAGGAACCACGCCCAACCCCGGCCCGGTTGGCAGTTCAATATGCCCACCTTTGATCCGGATGCCGTTTTCAGGGTCGTAGTTTCCCTCGATATAAGGCGCGGCCAGCCAGACCCCTTCCAGCAGGTCGGGCCGAACGGTGGCACCGATATGAGTACTGGCGGCAGCGATGATGTCTCCTCCCCAGCTGTCATCGCAGGTGTGTGGCAGGTTGCGCGCCTCGCAGATGTCGCGGAAAGCGCGCATCGGATGCAGACCGCCGATGCGGGTGACCTTCATGCCGAACCCATCGACCAAACCGGTGCCCGCTGCCGAAATCACGATGTTCAAGCTGGTGCTGTTTTCATCCATGTATATACCGTGTGCGACCTGAGGCCGGATCTTCTGCAAGTCTTCGATGGTGTTGCAGGGCTGTTCCATGATGAACGGGATTTCGGGGCATTCGCGGCTAACACGCAGGGCGTCGCGCGTGGTCCAGCCCCGGTTGCCGTCGACGGCAAGTCGCATGCCTGATCCTTTGACCACATCCCAGACTTTTCGGATGGTTTCGATGTCGATCTCGACCGGGCGACCCCCAACTTTGATCTGCAGACGGGGGTAGCCTTCTGCCAGCTTTTCGCCTGCCAGCCGGGCAATGTCATCGGGCGCGCCGACGCCAGTGGCGTAGTAGGATGGTACCTTGTTCGTGGTCGCACCGCCCAGCAGGTCACAGACCGGAACGCCCAGATGCTTGCCCAGCAGGTCATGCACCGCGATATCGATGGCCGCCTTAGCATAGGCATGCCCGTTCAGCAGCCTATCCATCCGGCGATGCAGGGACAGGGGCAGCACCTCGACCCCGATCAAGCCAGGGGCCATTTCGGCAAGCGCTGCGCGGGCACCTGCTGCGTGCGCCTCGGCATATGTTGGCCCAACTGGGCAGGTTTCCCCCCAGCCAACCAGACCGTTGTCCGCCACAACTTTCACCAGCGTGGTATCCAAGGACCAGACCTGTGCATTGGCCATGGTGTAGGGTCCGTTTTTGACCGACAGGTCGTGGCTGTAGATGTGCAATTCGGCGATCTTCATTTTGGTCTCTTGGTCTTGAACGAAAAAGAACCCGCCCGGTGTTTCGGGCAGGCCAGCACGGGGAGTTTGCATCAGTATGTCTGGTTTAGCTCATCTGCTGCCGGAATTTCTCTCTCACGGCGGGCGACATAGTCCAGAAGGGCGTCGTTCTTGGCCTCGTCCAGCTTTGGTTCCTGATACTCGGCTAAAAGCTTCCTCGCGTATTTCAGAGCGCGTTCGGTGATTTCAACTTCACCTTCCGCCACCCACTGTTCGATCGAGTTGTTGTCGAACAGTTCCGGCATGAAGAACGCAGTCTGGAAATTGTCCTGCGTGTGCGGATGACCCAGATAGTGTCCGCCGGGACCCACATCAGAAACCGCCGCCAACGCCTGATCGAAATCGTGCCATTTAGGACCTTCCGCCATCCGATAGGCCATCGCGCATTGTTCCGCGTCCACCACAAACTTTGCGACCGAACAATGCATCCCCGCCTCGTTCCAGCCTGCCGAATGCCAGATGTAATGGGCCCCTGCATGCAGAACAGCGCCCAGAGTTGTCGCGGATTCGTACCCGGCCTGCGCGTCAAACGTCTTGGCCCCGCCCAGCGTGTTCGAAGTGCGCCATGGCACATCGTAAAAACGCGCCATCTGACCAATCATGAAATTCATCAGACTGATTTCAGGCGTCCCTGCCATCGGTGCACCGGATTTCATCGAAACGGTTGACAGGTAGTGCCCCCAGATCGCCGGACAGCCCTTGCGGATCACCTGCGTATAGGCCAGCGCCGAAAGCGCCTCGGCGGTCAGCTGTGCCACGGTTGCGGGTACCGATGCGGGCGTATTGGCACCGCCCAGAACGAAGGGCGAGCACAAGACCGGCTGGTTCCGGCGGCAGAAGGCACGCATTGCACCCAGCATGGTTTCATCCCAGACCAATGGGCTGTTGCCGTTGCAGTTGCCTGTTGTAACCGGGTGGTCATCGATGAAACCTTCGCCGAACAGGATGTCGCACATGTCCATCACGTCTTCGGCATTCCTGGGCGAGGTGGTCATACCCATGAAGGTCTTGTCGGAGTATTTCATCGACGAAAAAGTGATGCGCAAGTGCCGCTGGCTGATCGGGTGATCGTAAGGTTCGACGATATGATGGGCCGAACTGTGCAGTGCGGGCATCATGTGCGACAGTTTGTGAAACATCGCCAGATCGTCCAGCGTCGGGTTCCGGCGCACGTCGTCAAGATCACGAAGAAACGGCGCGCCGGTCATCGGCACGAAGATCGAGTGCTTGCCGCCGAGTGCGAGGTTCTTTTGCGGATCGCGCGCGTGATAGGTGAATTGCGTCGGAACGGTCGCGATCAGCTCGCGCACCATGTTGCGATCCAGAAAGACCAGCTCTCCGTCAACCTTCGCGCCCGCTTTCTTCCAGTCTTCCACTGCGGTCGGGTCGCGGAACTGGACACCGACATTCTCCAGAATATCCATGGCGGCCTTGTCGATAAGCTCAACCTGACGTCCGTCCATAACTTCGCAATGCGGGATGCCGCGGGTCAGACCCGGCAGCATGTCAAAATTCGGCGCAGTGCGAAGAGCGCGGCGCGCGGAACGCCCACCAGCGCGTGTAAGAGTACGGGTCGACAAGGGGCAATCCTCCTGTTTTGAATCAGACTGGCGGAATTACGCCGCGTTCACCTCTCTGATTGCGATATGTGTTTGCAGGAAGCGACACCGCCCTGATGACGGTTTTTCGCCATGTCTGTTCACGTAAGGTCGTTCGGTCAATTTACCTTGTGTGACCTACTTCACTGCCAATCACGTGCAGACATCTGCAACAGATATCCATAAAGTTGTTTCAGGAGGGGCGCTTCAATGCACCACACGACAGAGATGCTGATCATCGGTGCCGGGTTCTCGGGGCTGACGATGGCGCTTGAGGCGCGCAAGCGTGGCATCAAAGATATCGCCATTCTGGAAAAGGCCGAAGATATCGGTGGCACGTGGCGCGAGAACACCTATCCTGGCGTCGCCTGCGATGTTCCTTCGCATCTGTATTCCATGGCGACCCACCCTAATCCGCACTGGAGCCGCGCCTATGCCGGTGGCGCAGAGATACAGAAATATCTGCAAAATGTCGCGCATCAGGAAGGGTTGTATGATCTTTGCCACTTTGGGCAGGCGCTGAAATCGGCAAAATGGGATGGCACGCTTTGGCAGGTCGAAACCATGGATGGCCAGTTCTGGTCGGCCCGGTTTCTGGTCTCGGCCATCGGCGCGCTGCATCATCCCAGCATTCCGGACATTCCCGGCGCGGGCAGTTTTCCCGGCCCCTGTTTTCATTCGGCCGAATGGGATCACACCGTCGATCTGACCGGAAAGCATGTGGCTGTTGTCGGCACCGGGGCGTCAGCCGTTCAGTTCGTGCCCGAGATTGCCAAGGTTGCGGGCCACGTCACCGTTTTTCAACGCAGCGCGCCTTACGTTATGCCGCGCCCTGACGGCCCGATCGCGCCATGGGTGCGCAAACTTTATGCCTACCTTCCCCAGCTTCCCCGCATCCGGCGCAAACTGATTTTCATGTTCTTCGAGTTCCGTCACCGCGTGTTCAGGGGCGAGGAACGCGCGATGAACTTTGCCCTAAAAATGTGGCGCAAGTCACTGGAAGGCGCGATTGCGGACCCCAAAGATCGGCGCATTCTGACCCCGGACTATCGAATTGGGTGCAAACGCATTCTCAGTTCAAATGACTGGTATCCGACCCTGGCCCGCGACAATGTCAGCGTCATTCCGCACGGCGTGGCCAGTATCGATGGAAACAGCATCCTAGCGACAGATGGCACCAGGACAGAGGCAGACGCGCTGATCTGGGGCACCGGGTTTCAGGTCACCAATGTCGTAGAAAGGTTGGATATCACCGGCACAGATGGGCTAACGCTGCGGTCGGCCTGGGCGAATGGGATGTGTGCACATCTGGGTACAGCGATAGCCGGTTTTCCCAACTTTTTCATCCTTCTGGGGCCTCATACCGGGTTGGGGCATAATTCGGTCGTGCTGATGATTGAAGCTCAGGTCGGGCATATCGGCCGGGTTCTAAGCGAGATGCAACGCAAGGAACTGTCGGTGATCACTCCCGATGCGGTGAAACAGGCGGCCTTTACGCAGGAAATGCATGACCGCCACGCGGACAGTGTCTGGCAGACCGGAGGCTGCACATCCTGGTACATTGATGCGGAAGGGCAAAACACGACGCTTTGGCCCGGAACAGTTGCCGAGTTTCAGAAACGCATGTCACAATCGGGATTGGAGCAATACAACCCCGTTAGGACCGGAGACAGCTAGATGACATTTATTCTTAGCGTGGTTACGGCCTTTGCCGTCTTTCTTCTGGCCATGGCCCTGTGGACCCGGCGGATAACCCGTCAGGGGCTTAAAACCGTGCCGCAGATGGGCCAGATCGTGCCCGTGCAGGGCGGCAGCATCCACTATGTGGAAATGGGCAATCCGGACGCGCAGACGGTTGTTCTGATTCATGGCCTGGCTGGGCAGTTACAGCATTTTACCTACGCGTTGGCGGATCAACTGGCCGAGGATTACCACGTCATCGCGTTGGATCGCCCCGGTTGTGGATACTCAACCCGGGATACGGCAGAACTCGCACAATTGCCGCAGCAGGCCGCGATGATTGCTGAATTTCTTGAAACTAAGGGCGTGGATCAGGTCGTGCTGGTGGGGCATTCACTGGGCGGTGCGGTGTCGCTGGCACTGGCTTTGGACCACCCCGAGCGGGTATCCGGCCTCGCTCTGCTGGCGCCACTGACGCACAGGCTGCCTGAAACACCGGTGATCTTCAAACCGCTCGAGATCCGGACCAAATGGCTGCGCAGCCTGATTGCCAACACGATTGCGGTTCCCATGGCCTCAAAAACAGCACCGCACAGTCTGGGTGTGGCATTTGACCCTGAAACCCCTCCACATGACTTTCTGGACCGTGCGGGTGGTGCGCTAGGGCTGCGCCCGTCGGCCTTTGTCACGGCCTCGCAGGACGTTATCGGGTTGGATGCCAGCTGCGATGCGCTGGTGGCCAGATACCCCGAGCTGTCGGTCCCCGGCGGGATATTGTATGGCCGCCAGGACGCGCTTCTGTCCCCTGCCCTTCACGGACCGCCGATGGCCAAATATGGTCTGAGCTATGAAGAGCTTGACGGTCTGGGTCATATGATCCTGATCACAGAACCGGAGATATGCGCCGCGTTTATCCGCAGGATGGTGGACGCCACGATATTCCGTCAGACGCCCTTGCAGGACCCGGTGACAGAGCCCGTGAAAGAATTCCCCGGTTAGGGCGATTTCCCTCTTGACCCTTCCCGGCCCCTCGCTTACATCGCCTCTCACTCACGGCGGAGTAGCTCAGTTGGTTAGAGCAGCGGAATCATAATCCGCGTGTCGGGGGTTCAAGTCCCTCCTCCGCTACCAAAATCCCCAAAGCATCAAACCGGAACACCACTTTTGGTTTTCCTTTTGATTTCAGCTGATTTCAGCGCTCATCGATCCGGCGGAAGATCGAGATATGGTGCCGCGCGTGTGATGTCGACCGCGTCCTGTGCCCCGCCCGTTTTCAACTGGATGTTCAGCTGGTCGGTCCCACTGAACTGCGCGAAATAGGCGAACTCGATCATGTTCAGCGCACTCATATCGTGACACTGAATGACATAGTCCGCCTGAAACTCCGAGTGACTCTCCGCCGTTGTGGAGCCTGTGACTGCGTTCGCCTCTCCACTCTGCAGTGTGATGCCATATGTCAGAACCACATGGGCGGCCACCGTAGAGCACCCAGCTTCGGGCGGGGTTACGAACAGGTTCAGCGGGTCGGAAAGTTTTGACATTGCTATGGCCACACGTGTGCGGCTGTCATCGTTTTCAACCGGGGTTTCAAACCCGACGATGTCCATGCTTGGCACCCTCAGCGCCAAGGCGAACCCGGTGTCAGAAAACACGATGTCGATCTGGGCCGAACCATGGTGATGAGGCGTGGAAACCTGCGTTGCTTGCGCCGCAAGTGCCGCAAGAAACAGGAACAAGGCCAGAACCACGCGCTTCATGAACAACAAACCACCTACAAAGAATCACTTGGCTGATTTTAGCCCGAAACATGTACCGCACAATGTGATCCGCCGGACCGAGCCCCCGCCAGATATGGGGATAGTGGCAACCGAGTCAGCGGTTTCATTATCCGACAAAAAAACTCAGATTGACAATGTTGACTTTTTAACTCAGTTATTTCAACGAAAGCCGCCGCGGGAACAAACCCGCCTGATTTGACAGTTCAGACAAGAAAGTAACGACCCCTATGACCAAGTTGTTTGCAACAGCCAGCGCTTTGACATTTGCGACAGCCACTTTTGCTTTTGCCGGTGATGTGCCGACAAAAGCGGATATTCTGGAAACCTATGCCGATATTGCCGAAGCCAAGTATGACGACAGCCTGACTGCGGCAAAGGTTTTGCGGGACGCAGTCGGTGTGCTGATTGCCGAACCCTCGGACGCGACCCTGAATGCGGCACGGGCAGCATGGGTTGCAGCGCGTGTGCCTTATCAACAGACCGAAGTTTATCGTTTTGGCAACGCAATCGTTGATGACTGGGAAGGCAAAGTAAACGGTTGGCCACTGGATGAAGGTCTGATTGATTATGTCGACGCGGCCTATGGTGGCGCGACGGATGAGAACGAGTTTGCGGTTCTGAATGTCATCGCCAACCCTAGCTTCGAACTGTCGGGCGAAACCATTGACGCCAGCGAGATTACTCCGGAACTGCTGAGCGAAACCCTGCACGAAGCTGATGGTATCGAAGCCAATGTCGCGACCGGCTACCACGCTATCGAGTTCCTGCTGTGGGGTCAGGACATGAACGGCCACGGCGCCGGTGCAGGCAACCGTCCAGCCACTGATTATGCAAACGGCGATACCTGCACTGGTGGCAATTGCGACCGTCGTGCCCAGTATCTGAGCGCCGCAACCGACCTGCTGGTCAGCGATCTGACCTGGATGGCCGATCAGTGGAAACAAGGCGGCGCGGCGCGCACGGCGCTGATGGAAAATGAAACGGCGGGTGTCAGTGCGATCCTGACCGGTATGGGTTCACTGTCTTACGGTGAACAAGCGGGTGAGCGGATGCGTCTGGGCCTGATGCTGAACGACCCGGAAGAAGAACATGATTGCTTTTCGGACAACACCCACAACAGCCATTACTACGATGGACTGGGCGTTCTGAACGTCTATCTGGGCAGCTATACCCGCATCGATGGCACACCTGTATCAGGCGCATCGCTGGCCGATCTGGTAATCGCAACTGATCCGGCACTGGACGCCGAGATGAAGGCGAAACTGGCCGTCACGATGCAAGCCCTTGGCAGGATCAAATCGACCGCGGAAGCAGGGTTTGCCTATGACCAAATGCTGGAACGCGGCAACGAAGGCGGTGAAACCCTAATCATGGCCGGCGTCAACGGCCTGATCGACCAGACCAAGACAATCGAGCGCATCGTGACCGCACTGGAACTGGACCAGATTGAATTTGAAGGATCAGACAGTCTGGATAACCCCGACGCGGTATTCCACTAAACAAGATCGCGTGCCGGGGGCTTGCCTGCCCCCGGCACACTCAGCACACTGACCCGTCAGCCCTTTGAACCACACAAACCCAAGCCAACATTCATGATTGTCTGCCACTGCACCAATATCTCGGACCACGACATCCGCGCCGCCATCGACTGGATGCGGACAGCCGACCCCCAAACCATCATCACCCCCGGCAAGGTTTACCATGCTCTTGGAAAATCGGCGGATTGCGGCGGATGCATGCCTCTGTTTCTGGACACGATGCGGTCAAGCGATAATCTCGAAGTACCCATGCAACTCCGCGCCCTGCGCGCGGCAGTATCACAGGAGAGTGCAGATGAAGGGCGATCCAAAAGTCATCGAATATCTCAACAAATCTCTGCGGCATGAACTGACTGCAGTCAGCCAATACTGGCTGCACTACCGGTTGCAGGAAGACTGGGGGCTTGGCCACATGGCCAAGAAAAGCCGCGAGGAAAGCATCGAAGAGATGGGCCACGCGGACAAGCTGATCGAACGGATCATCTTTCTGGAAGGCCACCCCAACCTTCAGAAGCTGGACCCGCTTCGGATCGGTCAAACACCAAAGGAAACGCTGGAATGTGACCTTGCGGCCGAGATCGATGCACGGGCCTTGTACAAGGAAGCGCGCGAATATTGTCGGGATGCCGGCGACTATGTCTCGATGTCGCTGTTCGAGCAGTTGATGTCCGATGAAGAGGGCCATATCGACTTTCTCGAAACGCAGCTCGACCTCTATGAAAGGATCGGCGAAGCCAATTATGCGCAACTCAACGCATCGAAAATGGACGAAGGCGAATAGCCTTGTCGCCCTGTCGGTGGTCGCCTTTGCGGCCACCCCTTCCCTGTCAGCCGAGCTACAGGACCTGCATCTGAACTTCACCCCCCGCACTGACGATGAACGCGCCCGAATTGCCGTTGTCACAGCACCGCCCCAGGATTTCAGCGCACCGCAGCAGTTTGAAGAACTGCCCGCCGGGGCTGCGACTGTTCGGGTCCGTACTGACGCGGATGCGTTCTCGCAACCGTCAGACAACCTGAGCTTTGAACAGGAGCTGAATTTCAAAGTCGGAAACGGGCTGTTCAAGAAGGTCTGGGTTTCGTCGCCCTCATCGACGCTCGCCTCTGACGGGTTGGGGCCGCTCTATAACGCGCGGTCGTGCCAGCGCTGCCACATCAAGGATGGGCGCGGACACACGCCAAACGGGCCCGATGACAACGCGGTTTCGATGTTTCTGCGGGTCTCGATCCCCGGCACGTCGGAAGATGGCTATGCAGCGATAGAAGATTACATCGCCACTCTGCCCGAGCCTACCTATGGTGGGCAGATGCAGGATTTCGCACTGGCAGGTCATCCAGCGGAATACCGGCTGGACATCTCGTACGAAGAAATCCCGGTGGAGCTTTCTGACGGTGAAACCGCCTCATTGCGCCGCCCGACTTATCAGGCAGCCGATCTGGGTTATGGCCCGCTGCACCCCAACGCGATGCTAAGCCCACGGGTCGCGCCGCAGATGATCGGGCTTGGCCTGTTGGAAGCGATCCCGGTCGAAGACCTGCTTGCCAGGGCCGACCCGGACGATTTGGATGGGGATGGCATATCAGGTCGCCCGAATATCGTCTGGTCGGTCGAGTTTGACACGCCGATGATGGGCCGGTTCGGTCACAAGGCTGGGATGCCGACAGTTATGGAACAATCGGCTGCTGCTTTTGCCGGGGATATCGGCATATCGAACCCGCTCTACCCTGTTCCGCACGGGGATTGCACCAATGTGCAGGTGAACTGCATCAAAGCCCCGCACGGCGACAATGATGAGCGCGGCTTTGAGATCGATCATCAGGGTATGGACCTGGTCGCTTTCTACAGCCGCAATCTGGGGGTGCCGGGTCGCCGCGACGTGGATAACCCCAAGGTGTTGCGCGGGAAAGAGGTATTTCATGCGACCGGCTGCGCGTCATGCCACACACCGTCACATGTCACTCATCGGATGGAAGATCGGCCCGAGCACAGTTTTCAGCTGATTTGGCCCTACACCGACCTGTTGCTGCATGACCTGGGCGAAGGTCTGGCCGACAATCGCCCCGAGGCCCGAGCGACAGGCCGGGAATGGCGCACGCCGCCTTTGTGGGGCGTTGGCCTGACGAAACGCGTCTCGGGCCACACAGAATTTCTGCATGACGGGCGGGCGCGCACCTTGCTTGAAGCAATCCTGTGGCATGGCGGTGAAGCGCAGTCTACCCGCGACACCGTTGTCTCGATGCCCAAGGCAGACCGTGACGCCCTGATCCAATTTCTGGAGAGCCTCTGACCCATGCGAGTTTTTACCCTTGTTGCAGTGTTGATCATGCCACTTGCCGCGCAGGCACAGGATCGCGCGCCGATCCTGATGGATGTGACTGAAACCCATATCCTGCCCCGGTTCGACACGCTCCCGGAAACGACGGGCGCGCTGGTCAGCGCATCCCTGGTTGAGTGCGATCCGACCTCACCGGCGCTGCGCGCGGCCTACGATGCGGCTTTTGACAGCTGGATATCCGCCAGCCACCTGCGGTTTGGTCCGACCGAGATCGATGACCGCGCTTTCGCCATGGCTTTTTGGCCCGACACGAAAGGGTTCACATCCAAAGCGCTATCCCAGCATATCGCAACCGAGGATGACACCGTGCAAAGCCCGGAGACCTATGCCGAAACGTCCATAGCAGGGCGCGGGTTCTTTGCTCTCGAACGGATGCTGTTCGATCCCAATTACGCGGAACAGGGCAATGCCGAATATCGCTGCGCGCTGATCAGGGCGATCACGGCGGATATCGATGCCAATGCCCGCGCGATGGCGCAGGACTGGCACAGCTATGCCCCAAGCCTTACCCTACCCGGAGAGAACAGCCGCTACCGGACGCAGGACGAAGCGATGCAGGAGTTGTTCAAGGCCCTGTCTACCGGTCTTGAGTTCACGGCGGACACTCGGCTGGGTCGCCCCATGGAGACATTCGACCGCCCCCGTCCGAACCGGGCCGAAGCGTGGCGGTCCGGGCGGTCTTTGCGCCATGTGGAACTTTCGCTGATATCCTTGCGGGATTTAGCCGCACGGCTGTCTTTTGATCACCCCGAAATCGCGTCGGAACTGGACGCTGCGTTTGCACGTGCCATCCAGAACGCTCAATCCATTGACGATCCCTCGCTGGCCGGGGTTTCAGATCCCCAAGCCCGGTTCCGGATCGAGGCGCTTCAACAGTCGATCCACGATATCCGCACCATCGCCG
Organism: Ruegeria sp. L11; assembly: GCF_056531755.1. Taxonomy (NCBI): domain Bacteria; kingdom Pseudomonadati; phylum Pseudomonadota; class Alphaproteobacteria; order Rhodobacterales; family Roseobacteraceae; genus Ruegeria; species Ruegeria sp. L11. The sequence goes on along the minus strand of NZ_JBQFMI010000002.1, from coordinate 182,175 downwards.
TGACCGAGCTGGGTCCGACATTGGGGATCAGCGCAGGATTCAACTCGCTGGACGGAGACTAACCCGTGACGTCACGCCGCCATTTTCTTGCCGGTCTTGCCGCAGCCGCGATTTCCCCGGTCCGCGGGTGGGCCTCGGCCGGTTCGCCTGATTTTCTGGCCGCAGGGCTGTTTCCCGACGGGTCCTTTCGACTTGCCGGGTTGAGCACATTGGGGAAAATCGTGTTCTCCGTGCCTCTACCCGGACGCGGACATGCGGCCGCAGCCCATCCGCACAAGGCCTTTGCGGTCGCGTTTGCCAGACGTCCGGGCACCTTTGCCATCGTCATCGATTGCGCAACCGGCGCGCAGATTGCGCAGCTAAATGCCCCTGAAAGCCGACACTTCTACGGCCACGGCACATTCTCGGCAGATGGCGCGTATTTTTATGCCACCGAGAACGACTACGAAGCCGGGACAGGTATTATCAGTGTCTGGGACGCTGAAAGCTTTTCGCGTCTGGGTGAGTTTTCATCTGGCGGAATAGGCCCGCATGACATGCGCCTGATGCCCGACGGGGAAACGCTGGTGATTGCCAATGGCGGGATCGAAACCCACCCCGAAACCGGGCGCACAAAGCTGAACCTGCCGACGATGGCACCCAACCTGAGCTATCTCACCCTGTCGGGTAGGATCCAAGAGCAGGTGTCGTTACCTCACCAGCTTCACAAGAACTCGATCCGCCATCTGGCGGTGCGGAGCGACGGTCTGGTTGGCTTTGCCATGCAATGGCAGGGCAGCAAGTCCGAACACCCGCCCCTGTTGGGCTTGCATTGTCAGGGTGAAGCCCCACGCCTGCTGGCGGCACCGGATCACGAACAAAGCATGTTGCAGGGATACGCTGGCAGCGTCGCGTTTTCAGCCGACGCCGATATGATCGCAATAACCTGTCCGCGCGGCAATGCGCTGCACCAGTTCGACATAACCAGCGGCACACTCACCGGCGCCTTCGCGCTTGAGGATGTCTGCGGGCTTGGGGCCGGGGCGGGCGGGTTGGTCTTTACCACGGGAACAGGCGCCTTCGGGACATTGACGGGCGCGCGCCCAACTGTTCGAACCCGCGCCGAATGCCAATGGGACAATCATCTGATCCCGATCCACCCGTCCGCGTAACATTCGGAATCCCCAATCAGATAGTTTACACTTGGAAGAATCAAACTGCTGCCGTATTGGCGGGCGCGAAACTGGCACCCTACGTTAAGGACCGACTTGATTGAAACAGACGCCCGACGCACCGCATTCCATCTACGGAGTTGAGAAATGGGGCAAAGGCCTCATCGAGGTGACCGAACAGGGCGAGATCGGTCTGCGCAATCCCATGGCCCCCGAGGCAGCGGCGATCAGCCTGCCCGGTATCCTCAGCGATCTGGACGACCGTGGCATCAAAGCACCGATGGTTCTGCGCGTCGCGTCTTATCTGGAACACGAAATTGCCCATCTGAACGAGAGCTTTCGTGATGCGATTGCGCGCGTGGGCTACACAGGCAGCTATCGCGGCGTATTCCCGATCAAGGTGAACCAGCAGGCGCAGGTTGTTGACCGGATCGTCGAGTTTGGAAAGAAATACAACTATGGGCTCGAGGCCGGCTCCAAACCCGAACTGGTGATTGCGCTGGCGCATCGTCTGGCCCCCGAAGCGTTGATCGTGTGTAACGGTGTCAAAGATGCCGAATTCATCCAACTGGCTATTCTAAGCCGCAAGATCGGGTTCAACACGGTCATCGTTTTGGAAAGCCCGAAAGAGGCCGACACGGTAATCGAAGTTTACAACGAACTGGGCATCGAGCCCCTGATCGGTGTTCGGGTGAAGCTGACCAACCAGATCAGCGGCAAATGGGAAGAAAGCTCGGGCGACCGCTCGGCCTTTGGGATGAACACTGATCAGCTTATCGCCACCGTAGACAAGCTGAAAGACGCGGGGTTGCTGCACTGCCTCAAGCTGCAGCATTCACATCTGGGCAGCCAGGTTCAGGATGTCAACGATGTGCGCCGTGCTGTGGGCGAAGCCTGTCGCTATTACACCGAGCTTACGCGCGAAGGCGTGCCATTGACCCACCTGGATCTGGGTGGCGGCATGGGGGTCGATTACACCGGCGAAAAGAAAGCCGCCGAAAACTCGATCAACTACACGGTCGAAGAATACTGTGCCAATGTCGTCGAAACCGTGGCCTACGCCATGGACGAGGCAGAGGTGGACCACCCGACACTGGTCACGGAAAGTGGGCGTGCCGTGGTGGCGACGTCCTCGATGCTGGTCTTCAACGTGCTCGAAAGCACGCTTTACGATGCGCCCAATGGCCCCGAGGTTGATCCGGATGACCACCACTTGGTCTCGGACCTCGCCGCGGTGCACGGATACCTCTCTCGCGACCGCCTGCAGGAATGCTGGAACGACGCCACCTTCTATCGTAACGAGCTGCGCGCCCTGTTTCGTCGCGGCTATGTCGACCTGCGTCAGATGGCCCGGGCCGAACGGATATACCTGTCGCTGATGGCGCGGCTCAAGGCGTTGGCCGCGTCAGAGGATCTGGAAACGGACCTGAATGACCAGCTTGAAAAGGTTGCTGATATCTATCACTGCAACTTCTCGCTGTTCCAGTCGCTGCCAGATGTCTGGGCCATCGACCAGTTGCACCCGATCGTGCCGCTGCAATATCTGAACCAGATCCCCGACCGTCGCGCCGTGCTGTCCGACATCACCTGCGACAGCGACGGCAAGATTGACCGGTTTATTCTGGCCGACGGTGTGTCCCCCAGCCTGCCGGTGCATTCCCTGCCTGAAGAGGACGAATATTTCATGGGCGTCTTCTTCGTTGGCGCCTATCAGGAAACGCTGGGAGATCTACACAATCTCTTTGGTGACACCAACGTGGTCACCATCGACCTGCGCCCGGATGGCGGCTTTGACCTGCTGCACGAACAAGAGGGCGACACGATCAGCCAGGTTCTGTCATATGTCGAGTTCGTCCCGCAGGATTGCGTCGCCGCCTTCCGCAAAATGGTGGATGAGGCGATTTCGACTGGCACCCTGAAAGCCAAGGACCGCAAAACCCTGATGAGCGCTTACCGCGACTCGATCAACGGTTACACCTATTACGAATAACCCCTGAGAGGAGATCACCCCCATGGGCACTTTGAGTGGCAAAACACTGGTTGTCGGCGCGGGCGGCGTATCCCACGCTGCCGTGCACAAGATGGCAATGAATTCGGATATCTTCACCGAAATCACGCTGGCCAGCCGCACGAAATCTAAATGCGACGCCATCGCCAGATCGGTGAAAGACCGTGTGGGCGTTGATATCGCGACCGCCGAACTGGACGCCTACAAGGTCGAAGACACAGTAAAGCTGATCAAGGAAACCGGTGCTGAAATCCTCGTAAACCTCGCCCTGCCCTATCAGGATCTGGTGCTGATGGACGCATGCCTTGAGGCGGGCATTCATTACCTTGACACCGCGAACTATGAGCCCGAGGACGAGGCGAAGTTCGAATACCACTGGCAGTGGGCCTACAAGGAGCGGTTCAAGGCGGCCGGCCTGACCGCCATCCTTGGTTCGGGCTTCGATCCCGGTGTTACATCCGTCTTTGCCAAATGGTTGAAAAAGCACAAGCTGGACACCATCCGCCAGATCGACGTGCTTGATGCCAATGGTGGTTCGAACGATCAGGAATTTGCCACCAACTTCAACCCCGAAATCAACCTGCGCGAAGTGCTGGCCGAAGTGCGCCACTGGGAAAACGGCGAATGGAAGCACTCTCCCGCCATGACCCACAAGGTCGAATTCGACTTCCCCGCCATCGGCCCCAAGAACATGTACCTGATGTATCACGAGGAACTGGAGTCTCTCAGCACTCACTTCCCCGAGATCGAGCGCGCCCGCTTCTGGATGACCTTCGGTGACGCCTACATCACCCACGCCAAGGTTCTGGAAAATGTCGGCATGACCCGCATCGACCCGGTGATGCATGACGGCAAGGAAATCATCCCGATCCAGTTCCTGAAAACCCTCCTGCCCGATCCCGGTGATCTGGGCGCGGAAACCAAGGGCAAGGCCTGCATCGGCGATATCGCCACAGGTCAGGCCAAGGATGGCTCGGGCGAAAAGACCTATTACATCTACAATATCTGCGATCATCAGGAATGCTACGCGGAAGTCGGCAGCCAGGCTGTCAGCTACACCACCGGTGTCCCCGCCATGATCGGCGCGGCGCAGGTGCTGAAAGGCAACTGGACCGAGCCCGGCGTTTGGAACATGGAACAACTCGACCCGGACGACTTCATGGCCATGCTGAACGAACATGGCCTGCCGTGGCAGGTCCATGAACTCGACGGCCCGGTCACCTTCTGATCCGCTTCAGCTTCATCTGGCCCTAAATATCCCGGGGGTCCGGGGGCAGCGCCCCCGGCCTCTCCACCAAACGGAGACGCCGGTTATGTCCGACATGATGACCACACAGGCCGGAGACGCCGGCGCCTTCCGCAATTTCAACCTCTCCCGTGTACCCAGCCCTTGCTTTGTGGTCGACGAAAAAGCGGTTGAACGGAACCTGAAAATCCTCGCCGATGTAAGAACCCGCTCCGGCGCGCGTGTTCTCAGCGCGCTCAAGGCGTTTTCGATGTTTTCGCTCGCCCCGTTGGTACGCCGACACCTTGTGGGCACCTGCGCCTCGGGTATCTATGAAGCCCGGCTGGGACGCGAGGAATATGGCGGAGAGGTCGCCACCTTCTGCGCCGGGTACAAAGACGCGGATATCGACGAAATCCTGTTGCTGTCCGATCACGTCATCTTCAACTCCGCTGCCCAAAAGGACCGGTTTCTCGCCAAAGCCCAAACCGCCAAAGTGCAGGTTGGCCTGCGCATCAATCCGGAACATTCCGAAGGCGAGGTTCCGAAATACGATCCCTGCGCCCCGTGCTCGCGCCTTGGCACACCAGTCAGCCAACTGACCGCCGACACGTTGCGCGGCGTTGACGGCTTGCACATGCATACGCTTTGCGAACAGGGGTTCGAACCGCTGCAACGCACGTGGACCGCCATCGAACCGAAGCTCAAACCCTACCTTGATCAGCTCAAGTGGCTGAACTTCGGCGGTGGCCACCACGTCACCCGCGATGATTATGACCGCGACGGGCTGGTGGCCTTCCTCAAGGACATTCGCGAAACCTATGGCATTGATGTTTACCTTGAACCCGGTGAGGCTGTGGCGCTGGACGCAGGTATTCTGATCGGTGAAATCCTCGACCTGCCGACCAACGGCATGAACCTCGCGATCACTGATATCTCGGCCACATGTCACATGCCCGACGTGATCGAGGCCCCCTATCGCCCTGCCCTTATGGATGAAGCCAAAACAGGCCATACCTATCGCCTTGGCGGCCCGTCCTGTCTGGCGGGTGACGTGATTGGCGACTACACTTGGGACAAGCCGCTGGAGATCGGACAGCGTTTTGCCTTCCTCGATCAGGCACATTACTCGATGGTCAAGACAAACACTTTCAATGGCGTCCCCCTGCCCACAATCGCCCTGTGGAACAGCGAAACGGACGAGCTGAAGATCATCCGGCAGTTCGGATATGACGACTTCAAGGACAGACTCTCATGAGCATTTTTCTCGACAGCGAATTGACCGCATCCGAACGCACCGAAGATGCCCGCTTTCGCGTGGTCCCGGTGCCTTTGGAGCGCACGGTCTCTTACGGGTCCGGCACGGCCAAAGGCCCCGAGGCAATTATCGAGGCCAGTAATGAACTGGAACGCATCACCGGTCACGCGGAGCCCTGTGTCGAAGGAATTTTCACCGAAGAACCGCTAAATTGTGACGGCCCGTTGCCCGAGGTAATGGAACGCCTTGCGCACCGCACCGAGGCTGCAATTCGGGCTGGAAAGGTACCGGTCACTTTGGGCGGCGAGCATTCCCTCAGCTATGGCGCAGTGATAGGTGTGGCCCGTGCGCTAAACCAACCCATCGGCATCGTCCAAATCGACGCCCATGCCGACCTGCGCAACGCTTATCAGGGCGAAAAACACTCTCACGCCTCAGTGATGCACCTGCTTGCCGAAGAAGGCGTTCGGCTCGCCCAGTTCGGTGTTCGCGCTTTTTCAACTGAAGAGGCCCAAAGCCGACTGAGAAACCACGTCTTTCACGTGGATGCCGAGGAACTGGTGACAGGTAACATCCATTCGGTCGACCTGCCTGCAGACTTCCCCGAGCTGGTCTATGTCAGTTTCGACGTCGACGGGCTGGATCCATCGCTGATGCCCGCCACCGGAACACCGGTGCCCGGTGGGTTGGGCTATTACCAGGCACTGCGGCTGGTCGAGCACGCGCTCAAGGGGCGCAGATGCGTGGGCTTCGATGTGGTTGAGCTGGCCCCGGACGGCAATTCCGCCTGGGACTTCACCACAGCTCAGATTGTCTATCGCCTGATGGCTGCCTGTTAATCTTCGGCAGTTTCGTTCAGTTCCATATGGCCTTCGCCCTTGCTCAGGATGCGGCGCAGCATGGGTTCAAAAAACTCCAGCGGTTTCGTCGGATAGTCTGGGTCAAACGCCTTCTGATCGTATTCATGGCAGAAATAGCGGCAGTCCTCCCAATGGGGGCTGTCGCGATACTTGTCGCGCGCGTTGCGGTCTCCTCCAAGGTGGTGGTTGTAGTAGTAACCCTGAAACACGCAATGGTGCTTAAGTATCCAATAGGTTTTCTCGCTGACATAGGGCTTCATCATCGCCGCTGACAGCTCTCCATGGTTGTAGGGTGACAGAATGTCGCCGGTATCGTGGATCAAAGCGGCGACCACCAACTCCTCATCCGCGCCATCCTCATAAGCCCGGGTCGCGGCCTGAAGGCTGTGCTGATACCGGTTGACCGGATAGGGTGTCCATTCCTCGTCCAGTGACCGAATGGCGTCCAGAATGCGATCCGGCAAGGCGGCATTATACGCCTCTTCATAATCCATAACGGCGTCCCAGTCGGCCTTGGTGGCATTCTCAAAACTGGTCCAGGTCGGTTTGTGGCTTTTGTCCAGCATGGCTGATCCTTTGGCGTGTTTCCCGAAGCCGACAATATTACGAGTCGCAACTTCAAAAAAATGAATTGATTTTATCACAATGATCAAAAAATACTCTCGGTATGCGAACCAAAGCTTTGGAAACCTTTCTATGTGTGGCCGAGACAGGTGGTTTTCATGCCGCTGCCCGCAAGCTGAATGTGACTCAAACGGCCGTCAGCGCGCGCATTCATTTGATCGAAGAAGAAACCGGCAGACCACTGTTTACCCGCGGAGCCGGTGGCACGGCGCTGACCGAGTTTGGCAGACAATTCAAACCATATGCAGAACAAATTCTGTCCCTTTGGGCCTTCGCGTCGCGGGATTTACCGTTGCAGACACAGAACCGTCCAGCGCTTCGGTTGGGTAGTCAGCTTAGCATCTGGGACCCTTTGCTTGTGGATCTGGCTGTTCGGTTTGAACAGCGCTTTGACAAACTGCTGCTGACACTGAATTACGACCACGATCTGAACATGGTTGAAGCTGTGGCGACCCATGTGCTGGACGTGGCGATCACGCATGAAACGCCATCAGACCGACGCGTCACCTACCACGAGCTGGAACCGGAGCTTCTAACCCTGGTCAAAACCCCGCAAGCAGCAACAGCAGAAAACGATTTGGTCTTCGTCAACCTTGAACTTGGAGAGATTTACCAAGACCACGTCAGATCGGCCGTGCGACGCGCCTCGGGGCAGATCTTGTTTCTGGGAAATTGCATGATGGCGCTACGTTATGTCTTGCATAGAGGCGGATGCGGCTACTTCCCCGATTACGTCATTTCGCAACATCTGGCTTCGGGTGCACTCGAACCGGTAGAGGACAGTGTGAGCCTGCGGCTGCCGATGTATCTGGTCGCCCGTAGTGATCGCGAAGAATTCGACGACATTCGTTGTTGTCTGGAAGAACTTCGAACCTGAAATCAAGCGGGTGTTGGGATGACCTCGGACCTGCGCGCACGTTTCCGCATAAGTGGACGACCTGCGACAAGCAGAAAACAGCACGAGATCAACACACCCATAACGGCAGGAAGGTAAAGCAGCACCCAAAGCTTCGGGTCATCGATCACAACCGGGGACACAAACCCGCGAACACCTTCAAGCAGTACAAGAATGGTAAAGGCACCCAAAATCTGAGGCCACAATCCAAACCGTGAAAAGCTGCCTAACATCAGGGTTGAATAACCCGCCAGCGATACGGCGATGCAAATGGCTATCCAGGAAAATCGCTGATGCAGTTCTTCGATCAATTTACCCTGGCTGAACCCCTCGGTTTCAGAAATCGCATCCCGGTTGAGGATCAGATCAGAGGTTGGAATGGCTTCGAGGCTGCGGTTTGCCAACGGGCTTGCGTTCGTCAGTTGCGAAATGTCATATGATGCGTCCTGAAACAGGGTCGAGGACAGAACCCTGCCCGCCTTGTTCAAACGCAGCGCCACCCCATCGACCATCACCAGATGAATTCCCGCGTCGTTATTGACCAGATAGGCTGTCACGCTGGAATAGCTGACCGCGTTTTCCGGGTCGCGGCGATCCGATACGAACACCTCGTGCAACGTACCGTCCAGATCGATGCCACCGATGTAAACCGTAACATCTTCGGCAGGGTGCAGAAATTCACCTTCATTCAACAACTGCGCTGTCACATCTCCTGCAACTTCGGCTTGCCGGAATTCCAGTTGTTGGACCGAGGCCGGGCGCAGGAACACGCTGATGGCGGCCATCATCAGACCGGTGATCACACCGAACAAAACTACGGCACGCGCCAGTCGCCACGGGCTTGACCCGGTTGCCAGCATCACTGTCATCTCGCTTTCGCGGCTCAATCTGTTGGTCGCATAGACAGCAGCCGCAAACACCGCCATCGGCATAACCGTACGAACCAGCGTCGGCAGGGTAAGCGCGGTGAATTCAAGAAACACCATAGCGGACTGGCCACCGCTGATGACTTTGTCAAACAGGCTGACGGAACGGGTGATCCAGAACACACCCACCAGGACAAGGGTGAAGAAGCCGAATAAAACCAGCAATTGCCGCAGGAAATATCCATCAAAACGCGACATGTATCCTCATCCGGCTGATTGCGTCGTGGCCGGACAATAAGTCAATCGCCCACCCAAGGAAACCTCGATTACCGCCTCAGAACTGGCATCGGCGGTAACCTAGTTATTCGGACATGGGAAGGGCGCGCTCAACCACAAGCGCGCCCCAGCCACAGGTGGGAAAAACAAAACAGCGTCATGTACCGAACGTGAGCGCCAACTCGTAACAATTGTAAGTAAAGCGGGATTCTAGTGATTGGTCTGTGACTTAGTTCACCTTTGGACCGTTCGCATGAACACTCTTGTAGACATCTGCCCCAGCAAAAAGTTAATGACACGTTAACGTCTTGTTTCCAGCCCATTCACTGTTCTACCCACATAATGAAATCTGTTGGTTTTGGTGAGTGTCCGGGGCAGGACGATTGCGAGTAACAGTATCAGTTGGCACAAGGGGTCCGATGGCAATGCATAAACCTTCGACATCAGAAGCCGCTGCACTGAATGCGCAATTACTGAAAAAGACCGACTCGGATTACGATGTCGCTATGTGGGCCGCGTGTGCATTGATGGCGCTCCACTCAAACAAGCCGGCGGTGTTTCAAGAATATCAGCATATGTGGGCTGAAAAGCTGGATGCCGTAGGTCCGCACGAAAACACAGGTGCCAACAAAAGATAATAACAGGGCACGATGGCCTCGCACCATTGTAGCAGTGTTGCCGAAGCCAATTCTGCGACCAGTAATGACCCAAGCGCGAATTGGCTGAAGACAGGCAAAGCGAACTCAAAGGCTGAAACCCATTCACCCTTTGATATCACAACTTAGTATTCGGACGATTTCAATGGCAGGGGCAGCAGGGTTCGAACCCGCGACCTACGGTTTTGGAGACCGTCGCTCTACCAACTGAGCTATACCCCTGTAGTGAGCCCCAGATATGCCAGCCGCGCGGCGGACTCAAGAGGCTTTTTCAGATTCCGAGCCACGAAATGCCCGGACAAACAAGTTGCGCAAACCGCGTGGTGCGCTAAGACAAGGACCGGTTAGCAGAAGGAACCCGGCGTGAACCTCCGTAAGAAGATTGTAGACAGCGAAGCTGTGCTAAACTGGGTGGCGCGTCGGATTGCAAACTATATTCGGCTGGTACACCGCAATACACGCTGGCAGCGCATCGGCTATGAAGAGCTGGACCAGTTGGCCGAACAGGGTGAGCCGGTCATCGTTGTTCTCTGGCATCAACGGCTGGCGCAGTCGCCCTATTTCTTCCCACTCGACAAGGGGCGCATCTGTTCGATTACATCGTCTGCGCGGGCTGGCAGCATGGTGGGTCGCGTGCAAAAGCTGTTCGGAATGGACACGATTGCCATGTCCAGTCATCAGCGCCACGTGGCGTTATCACGCGAAGTGCTTGGAAAGATGAAACAGGGAATATCCATTGGCATAGCGGCGGACGGACCCCGTGGACCAGAGCGGGTTTTGTCAACGGTTCCGCTGGTCTGGGCGCGCACATCAGGCAAACGCGTGTTTGGTATTACCTTTTCGGCGAAACATGGGCGCGAAGCAGGAACATGGGATCATCTATTGATGCCCCGCCCATGGGGTAACGAGGGGGTGTTTCTGTGCCGGGAATGGACAGAAACAGTTCCGCGCAAAGCCAGTGAAGACGAAATCGAAACCCTGCGCCAAAGCCTTGAGCAGCATATGAACGATATCACGGCCGAGGCAGACCGATTGGTCGGGCGCGAACCTTGGTCGCCTGACGCTTAACCGCCCCTCAGCCTTTGCATCAGATAGACTTCACTACCCTCTGGAATTGGTTCGGTCAGTCCGGTCGCGATCACGCGCCCGTCGACAGCGATAGACACGCCAGCGTCGATGGGTGCCTGAAGCTGCGGATGTGCACGCACGAGCGCGCGCAGCAACTCGCCAGTGGTTTTGGCCTCGACCTCAACCACCTGCTGACCCCCGGTCAGTGACCGGAGGCCGGACCAGAGGTGAACCTCAACCATTGTCCTTGAGAGCGGCCAGAATACGTGGCGGCGACATCGGCAACCGCTTCATCCGCACGCCAGCCGCGTTGGACACAGCGTTGGCAATGGCGGCCAGTGGCGGCACGATACCCGTCTCACCCACACCGCGAACGCCAAACGGGTGGCCCGGATTCGGAACCTCGACGATCACGGTGTCGATCATCGGCAGGTCGCTGGCCACCGGGATGCGGTAGTCGAGAAAGATCGAGTTCTGCAAGCGACCGTCTTCGCCGTAGATATATTCCTCGTTCAGGGCCCAACCGATACCTTGCGCTGCACCGCCCTGATACTGGCCTTCGACATAGGTCGGGTGGATCGCCTTGCCCGCGTCCTGAATGACCGTGTAGCGGGTCACATTGGTCTTACCGGTTTCCGGGTCAACCTCGGCATCGACGATATGGGTGCCAAAAGACACGCCGGCACCTTCGGGGGTTGCCTCGAAATGGCCCGAGATCGGACCACCCGTGCGGCCCATATCAGCGGTGATATCGGCCAGCGGCATCGGATCGAAATCGCCTGCATTCGGGCCTGAGGGCACCGCACAGCCGTTTTCCCATTTCACCGCATCAACCGGGATGCCCCATTTGGCCGCGGCCCGTTCGCACAGTTTCTCAACCGCGTGTCTCGCAGCTTTGATCGTCGCCAGCCCTGACGCGTAGGTCACGCGAGAGCCATGGCTTACGTCATTGTAGCCCAGCGTGGCCGTATCGGCGATGGTCACCCGGATGTTTTCATACGGGATGCCCAGAACCTCGGCCGCCATCAGGGCCATCGACGCGCGCGAGCCACCGATATCAGGCGTTCCGACCATCACCTGAGCCGAGCCATCCTCGGACAAGGCAAGCGAAACGCTGGTCTCGCCACCATGGTTAAACCAGAAGCCACAGGAAATACCGCGCCCCTGCCCCGGCTTCAGCGGAGCTGAATAATGAGGATGCGCCTTGGCTGCCTCCAGCGTTTCGACAAGACCGATGCGCTCGTAGGTAGGTCCATAGCTGGCTTTCGTGCCCTCATGCGCGGCGTTCTTCAGGCGCACCTCAACGGGGTCGAGACCCAGCTTGTTGCACAACTCGTCAATCACGGACTCGACTGCAAAGGCGCCCATTGGTGCACCCGGCGCGCGGTACGCTGCCTGCTTTGGGCGGTTGGACATAACGTCATAGCCGATCTGCTTGACGTTGGTCAGGTTGTACGGCGCAAAGGCACACATGGCTGTCATGTCGCCCGGCGCACCGGGAAAGGCCCCGCCCTGCAAGCGGAAAACACCCTGGGCCGCCGAGATCGTGCCGTCTTTCTTCATGCCGATCTTGACGTCCATCGAGGCAGACGAAGTCGGACCAGTGGCCCGGAACACCTCGGACCGGGTCATCACAAGCTTGACCGGGCGATTGGCCTTACGGCTGAGCGCTAGTGCGACGGGTTCGATGAAAACGGTTGTCTTACCGCCAAACCCTCCGCCAATCTCAGACGCAGTGACGCGCAACTGCGAGGTTTCAATTCCCAGAAGCGCGGCACAGGTTTTCTGCGCAATCCAATGCCCTTGTGTCGTGCACCACAACTCACCTTTGCCGTCATTACCCAATATGGCCAGACAGGCGTGCGGTTCGATATAACCCTGATGCGTCGCTTCAGTGACGAAACTGTCTTCAATGACCAGATCCGCTTCGGCAAATCCGGCCTCGACATCGCCGTGACCACTTTCATGATAGCGGACAACGTTCGGGTGCATTCCTTCCGGCACGGAATAATCCGCTGCCCCTTCGCGGATCACAGGCGCGTCCGGTGCCATCGCCTTATCCACATCGGTGACGTGGGGCAGAACTTCGTATTCGACCTCGATCAGCTTGAGCGCGTCACGCGCCGCCAATGCCGAAGTCGCAGCGACCGCTGCAACCGCGTGCCCGTCATATAGCGCTTTCTCACCGGCCATAACGTTTTCCAGAACGTTGTAGAATTCACCTTCCAGACCGGGCTTGAACGGCACTTCAGCAAAGTCGGCACGCGTCACAACAGCTTTGACATCCTTGTGCGCCTCGGCTTTCGACGTGTCGATTTTCACGATCCGCGCATGAGCATGAGGTGAGCGCAGGATCGCGCCATGCAGCATTCCCGGGGCGTAGGCATCCGCTCCGAATTTGGCGCGGCCGGTCACCTTGTCCAGACCGTCGGGACGGTTGGGGCGGGTGCCGACAAAAGTGAAGTCTGATTTACGATCGTCCAGAGCCATTACGACGCCTCCCGCATCTCAGCCGCCGTATCCATCACGGCGCGAATGATCTTGTCATACCCAGTACAGCGGCAGAGGTTGCCTGCCAGCCAATACCGCGTCTCTTCCTCGGTCGGGTTCGGGTTTTTCTCCAGCAACGACTTGGCCGCCACCAGAATGCCCGGCGTGCAGATGCCGCATTGCAGGGCGGCGTATTCGATCATCTTCTTTTGCAGCGGGTGCAGAATATCACCGTCGGCAATGCCTTCGACCGTTTCGATCTGCTTACCTTCGGCCTCGACACCCAGCATCAGACATGAACAGACCAGACGGCCATCAACGGTGACCGAGCACGCGCCGCAATCGCCGGTGCCACAGCCCTCTTTCGCGCCTGTCAGGTTCAGCTTGTCGCGCAGACAATCCAGCAGGGTTTCACGCGGATCACACAGGTATTCGACCGCATCGCCATTCACGGTGGTGGTTACGTGGAGCTTTTTCATGCGTTTTCTCCCTTCGCGCGGGCATAGGCAATTTTCGCGGCGCGCTTGGCCAGAACGCCTGCGACCTCGGTACGGAACGCGATCGTGCCGCGCTTGTCGTCAATCGGGTTACAGGCGACAGAGGCGGCGGCGGCCAGCGCATCCAGGGCCGCATCATCCAGCGCGCTGCCGATAATGGCCTTGGCACAGTCTTCGACCAGCAGAACGGTCGGGGCCACAGCGCCCAGTGATACGCGGGCCTCGGTGATGGTGTCGCCGTCAAGACGCAGGTTCACACCAACGCCAACCACCGCGATGTCCATTTCGGTGCGGGGGATAAACCGCAGATAGGCATCGCCGCCGTTTTCACCACGCGCAGGGATATTGACCGCCGAGATCAGTTCGCCTTTGGCCAGCGAGGTTTTGCCGGGGCCGGTCGGAATATCCTCGACCGCGACTTCGCGAGTGCCGTCCGGGCCGGTCACGGTAACAGTCACACCAGCTGCGACCATGGCGGGCACGGAATCAGCCGCAGGTGAGCCGTTACACAGGTTACCGGTCGGTGTTGCGCGCCCCTGCACCTGGGTTGATCCGATCAGGTCCATCGCCTCGACCACACCGGGCCAGTCACGACCCAACTCGGGATGCTCGCTCATTTCGGCACCGGTTGCGGCAATTCCCAATGTCCAGCTTCCATCAGCCTTGTGGGTAATGTCGTGTACACCGTTGATTTTCTTGATGTCGATCAGCGTATCAGGCGTCACCAACTCCGAGCGCAGCTGCACCAAAACGTCGGTGCCGCCCGCCAGAAAGCGCGTGATGCCCGTCGCATTTGCGGCCAGAGCCGAAGCCTCGGCAAAGCTGGCGGGGCTGTGATAATCCATAATGCTACCTCGCACCTGTTGGTCAGGGATATCTGGGTTCGGGGCGACGTTAATTCACCACCCACCTGACGTCCATGGGCCGAGCGACCAAATTTAACCGTCCAAAGGTCGCTTTCTGACCATGCTTACAGATCGAGCTCGATCACACCATCCGGCTCCGCAGCGCGGCTTTGGCACAGAATCATCGCCCCTTGGCGCTGCTTTTTGGACAGCACGAAATCCCGATGCTCGACCTCGCCCGAAAGGACGCCACATTTGCACACACCACAGATACCATCGGCGCATTTCACATCCACGTGGAAACCCGCCTCGTTCAGAACCTGCGCGGCATCCTTGTCTGCGGGCACAGGCAACGTTTTACCTGAACGCGCGAGTTTCAGGGTAAATGGATGGTTTTCGTAGTCCGGGGTTTCCGGGACCGAGAAATATTCAAGATGTCGGACCTCTTCGGGGAAACCCTGATGTTCCGCGGCCTGCATGACTCCTTCCATGTACCGATCAGGCCCGCATGTATAGACGTGCCATCCCTGCTGATACCCCGACAGGATCGCATCCAGATCAGCGCGCGAGCCTTCATCCGAGAAATGGTAGTGGACGCGGTTCGCCCAGGGCATCCCCGCCAGATCATCCAGATACCCCGCCCCACCCCGCGTGCTGGCCGAGTAGTGCAACTCGAAATCCATGCCCAATGAATGCAGGCGATGAGCAAATGCGATCATCGGAGTGATTCCGATACCTCCCCCCATCAAAAAGGTTTTGGACGCCTTTTCGTTCAGTTCGAAATGGTTGATGGGTTTCGAGATGAAAACTTTGCGCCCTTCGTTGAAAATTCGGTGCAGCAAAGCCGAGCCACCCCGCCCTTCATCCTCGCGCAGAACACCGATCTGATAAGACCCCCGTTCCGACGGGTCGCCAGACATGGAGTATTGGCGCAGGAACTCTGGCGCGACAAGCACATCCAGATGCGCACCTGCGGACCATTCAGGAAGCGGCGCACCGTCAAGGGAGGAAAACTCATACTTGGTGACATCCGAGGTCATCTTGTCGACCTTGGTCACAGCGACCCGCATCACCGGCGCGTCACCTGCGACCTGATAGCGATGAATGATCGACATATCCCCCGCAGCTTTACGCGCCTTGTACTCTTCGGCTGTCACCAAAGCCTCATAGGCGGCAATTCCTGCCTCGCGATCCATTGCAAACGGATAGGGCCAGGGGTGCGGGGCCAGATAGGCGGGGTAGACCGCCAATGTCTGATCCTCGTATCTAAGGTCCAGTTCCTTTTGCAGATCGCGCCGGTTCAATGGGTGTGTAGTTGGCCGATACGCCCCGTCGGGCTGCAACTCGATATCCCACCACCATTTCTTGGTGTCGTTCAAACCACCATTGCCAACCGCATCATCCAGCTTGGCCAATACCGGTGCCGCCGAGGGGATGTTCATCGCAGCCCAGCGAAATGGGCGCTCCTTGAAGATACCCTCTAGGTTCCAGGGGCAGGTCTTCATGCACCGCCCGCACATCGCGCCTCCCAGAGTGGTCACGCGATAGGTCGCGCATTTCTGGCTGTCGGATTTCCAGATTTCATAGCCGTTGAACATCAGCTTTGGCCCAGCCGTGATCGCGCCCGATGGGCATTCGCGCGCGCATTTGTTGCAAGATTCGCAAAAGCTTTGCAGACCGAAATCAATGGGCCTGTCATGCGTGATCGGCATGTCCGTGGTCACCACGCCTGATTTCAGGCGCGGTCCCAGATAAGGGTTCAGGATCACTTCGCCGATCCGGCTGACCTCGCCCAGACCGGACAGCAACAAAAGCGGAGGTTGCAGAACCTCGCCATCCATCACCGTGTGCGCCTTGGCATTGTAGCCCAGATTGCGGATCTGCTGTGCAATCACGCCACCCAGCAAAGAAAACCTTAGATAGGCACGCATCGATTGGGCGACGCTGATCCAGTCATCACCGCTGGCACCCTCCATCGTCTCATATCCCTGATCGATGATCATGCTGACGGCCTGATCATGGGGCGGCACGATTTCTTCGCCTGTCGCGTCATGGGAATACCAGGCCCATTCTGGGCACCGGCTGAGACCCACCGCATCGACCCCAAGAAAATAGGTCGCAGCCTTGATGTTTGCTGCGTTGCGTTGCGCGTCAGATGGCTTGGTCGCGTCAGCACTTTCACCGTCCTGCAACAGTACAAACGCACCCAAAGCACGGCGTTGGGCAAAGCTGGGCGCGGCCTTGCGCACGTAGTACCCGCCTTTCGCGGCGTCCTGCAATGGCTTCCCCATGTCGCCGAACTGGGCGCGGGCGAACATGTCGGCGCGCTTGGGAACGCGGGCAACGTTCTCTTCGTCGATATAGGTTGTCGGGGCCTCGACCCGTTTGAGCTTTTCGAAGGGATGGGCCCCGTCCACATAGCGTCGTTTGGCGTATGTATCACGGTTGAGGGCGTTCTTGGCAAACCCCGTTCCCAACCACCATGCTGGCCCCTGCGTCTGAAACCAAGGCTGATCGGCCATAGGCTTCAGCGGTTTTTCATGGGCGATCGGCATGTCAGTCGTCACAGCGGCCAAACCAAAGCGCTTGCCCAGCCAGGGCACGACGACCGCTCCATCTTCGACCGAAGCCAACCCGGCGGCCACCGCCAGCTTACCCAAATCCACGTCGGTCGACATCAGGCTGTGCGCCCGCGCGTCAAAGCCCAAAAGGCGGATGTAATTGGCAATGACCACCGCGTTCTCGGTCGCCAGCAGACAGGCACGATGATCCTGCGCGCCGACAATCCAATCAGCGCCGGGTTCGGACGGGTCGGGATTGCGGTTGTGTTCGTAAAGAAAGACGATGCTGTGCCGATGGCTGTCGATCGGCTTGGGCGCGGCCTCCATACTGTCTTTCAGATCAGCCATGATGACGTCGATCCCGGATGCCAGCGTTTTGGTCTGACGTGTGCGCAACGCGTGGGCAAGCCGGTCGATATCGGGATTGCGGCGGGCCTCGGGCAACAGGGCGTCAGATGGCAGCGGTCCGCACCCCAGCATCGACGCATCGTTGAAATAGCCGAACGCTTTAATGTGGTTGGCCCGGTCCTGCGGATTCGATGGAACCTCGGATGCAACCGGGTTCACCATTCCGTCACGGATGGCGTCCATCATCGCCTGAAACTCACGCATCGCATTGACGATGCTGTCAGGGTGTTCCGGTCGGTGGAAACTCAGCTCGGCCATAGGGGGCACAAGCGACAGGTCCGGCATGTCATCTTGCCGGGCCAAACGCTCCAGCGGGTAGCCGCCCATATGAACGGGCCGGTTTCTGTCCGAGAAAAAGCGGATCCCCATCGCATATCTCCTGTTGATGTCCGTCCCGTACCCCGCCATGGACAGCAAATCCATTCATGACTAGTCATAAATAGTATGAGCAAATTCGATTTCATTGACCTCGACGGCAAGGTTCTACGCACTTTTTTGACGATACTCGAGGAAAGCTCGGTCTCGAAAGCCGCAGATCGGCTGGGGGTTACGCAATCGGCCATCAGCCACACGCTGGCCAAGCTCCGGCTGGTGCTGGGCGATCCGTTGTTTGTCCGGTCCGGTCAGGGCCTGACCCCGACCGAGCGCGCCTTGTCCCTGAAGGAGCCCGCGCAAAAGGTGCTGGACGGAATGCGGGCGCTGACCGACGGCCGACCGTTCGACCCGTTGTCGGAACAGATCCACATCCGCATCGCCACCAATGACATGCCACGAGAACTGATCTTTCCACAGCTGCTGCGTGACACCCGCGCCGAGGGCGTGCGCCTGCGGTTGGAGTTCATCCCATCGGGTGTGCCCGACCCCGAATTGTTGCGCAGCGACCGGTGCCAGTTGATGCTAACCCCGCTGCCGCCCGACGGACCGGATATTTTCCAGAAAAGACTGATCGAAAGCCCGCTGATGGTGTTCTACGACGCCACGCAACGCACGCCCCCGGACAGCTGGCAGGACTATTGCCACAGCGACCATGTCGAAGTGCGCTTTGCCGATGGCCGAAACGCCCGTGCCGTTATGCGCGGCGTTGATCAAAGCCAGATCAATCCTGCGGTTGTAACCCTGCCGCATTTCAACGCGATCCCGGCCTTTGTGCAGGGCAGCGACCTGATCTCGACAGATACGGCACTGATGAAACAGGGCCCACTTGCCGCGCTGGATTGCGCACCTTTACCCTTCGCCTGTCCCCCTGTGTCCATCTACATGGTCTGGCATCAAAGATCGGCCAATGACCCCGCCCACCGCTGGTTACGCGACCGGATAGAAGCCATCGCAGCGTCCCTTCAGACCTGAGACAGCCGTCAGCTGCGCATAACAAAGGCCAGGTTCGGCTGCGGGACACGGTTACGAGTACTCAACAAAACGGATTGGTCAAACCGCAATTCATTCGCCATCCTGAAACCAAATCAAAACGGAGACGTCAGATGGAGAAAGTAGCACTGATCACAGCAGGCGGCAGCGGCATGGGCGCGGATTCCGCGAGGCGGCTGGCCGCGGACGGTTTCAAGGTCGGGATTCTGTCATCCTCGGGCAAGGGCGAAGCGCTGGCGCATGAGTTGGGAGGCGTCGGTGTAACCGGCTCGAACCAGTCCACGGAGGATCTGCAAAAGCTTGTTGATGCGGCCATGGCCCATTGGGGGCGTATTGACGTTCTGGTCAATTCCGCTGGTCACGGCCCCCGTGCCCCGATCCTTGAGTTGACGGACGAAGATTGGCACACCGGTATGGATGTCTATTTCATGAATGCCGTCCGCCCCTCGCGGCTTGTGACGCCGATCATGCAAGCGCAGGGCGGTGGATCGATCATCAATATCTCAACCTTCGCTGCATTCGAACCTGACCCGGTTTTCCCGACCTCAGGCGTGTTTCGCGCCGGGCTGGCCGCGTTCACCAAACTGTTCTCGGACAAATACGCTGCCGAAAACATCCGCATGAACAACATCCTGCCCGGTTTCATTGACAGCCTGCCCGAAAAAGAAGAATTCCGCGCGCGCATTCCCATGGGGCGCTATGGGCGCAGTTATGACGAGGTCGCCTCGGTCGTTGCCCTGCTGGCATCCGAAGGCGGTGGCTACATCACCGGGCAGAATATCCGGGTTGATGGTGGCATCACCCGCTCGGTCTGAATTCAGATCCGCGCCTTTATCAGATGCGTCAGCGCCGCGCCGGATTCAAAAAAGGCGCGGCGCACGCGCGTCCAGCTTTCGCGATGCTCATGCACCGCAGGAACGGGCAAAAGCGAAAGCTCACCTGCAAGAAGACTTTTGGCCATCATTCGACCGAACACCGTGCCGGGGCCAATACCACGGCCGGAATATCCGTGCGCGGCTAGAGCGTTGGGGCCAATCTGCGTGATTTTCGGGATATGGTCCGAGGTCATGGCAATCCGCCCGTGCCAACCCTGTTCAAACGGCTGATCTGCAAGCTGAGGATAAAGCTCGGCCAGTTTGCGTCGGACCCAGCTGACATGCACACTGCGACCCGCATTCCCCAGATCGCCCATGCCGCCAATGATCATCCGCCCCGCCTGATCCAGCCGGAACGACGTCATGATCAGCCCGGTATCCCAGCACCCTTCTGCCTGCGGCAGGATGCTGGCGCGCAGATTATGCGACAACGGGGTCGTTGCGTATTGAAAGTAATAAACGGGAACATAGGCAGGCGCAGTATCTGGCAAGCCAAGGTGATAGGCGTTGGTTGCCTGAATGACGGACCTCGCCCGTACGTTCCCGCCCGGTGTCGTCAATACCCATTGCCCACCTTCGTGCCGAAGGGTCTGTACCGGGCTTTGTTCATGGATCTGCGCCCCGGCCTGAGACGCGGCACGCGCCAATCCCATGACATAAGCCAAGGGTTGTATGGTTCCTGCGCGAGGATCGAACAACGCCCCATGGAAAGCATCGCTACCGGTCCGGTCACGGGCCTGATCCACCGACAGCAGCGCTACCGGCGCGCCAGTCTCGCTTAGCTGGGCATGGCGCGTTTGCAGGTCCTTCAGCCCCGAGGCGGAATGCGCGCAATGCAGGGTTCCGTTGCGAATGGGTTCGCATGTGATGCCGTGTTCTTCGATCAGGGAAAAAACGTCCGACGGTGCCTTGCCCAGCAGATCGATCAGGCGATCGCCAGCCTCTGCACCGATATGCGCGCGGATGTCATCCGGTGGCAGCCACAGCCCGGCATTGACCAGACCGACATTGCGCCCCGACCCGCCAAACCCGATCTTCTGCGCTTCCACCAAACAGACCGAAGCGCCGGACCGGGCTGCCGTCAAGGCAGCTGAACACCCTGTATATCCGCCACCTATGATAGCCAGATCAACGGTTGTATCACTACCCAGCGGCAGAGCTATGACTGCTTCGGTACATGTAGTCCGCCACAGGGCTTGTTCGGGATCGTTCACGTCAGACCTCTGAGTCTTTTCGGCGGATCATCATACCGCTGCACGTCCTTTGCAAGTGGGCAACTGCGGTCGGGTCAGCAACGAAAAAACCCCGTAAACACGGGCTTGCGGGGTCCAACAGAAGCGAACATTCCGTCAGGAATGATGACATCCGGCAAGAGGCTGCCCGGATACCTTCAGACGTCGAGCGACCTTGCAATCACCTCTTTCATGACCTCGTTCGTGCCGCCGTAAATCATCTGCACGCGCGCGTCTGCGTAGAGGCGGGCAATCGGATACTCCATCATAAAACCGTAACCGCCGAACAGCTGCAGGCATTCGTGCATGATTTCGTTCTGCACCTCCGAGCCCCAGTATTTGGCCATCGAGGCGGTTGCCGCGTCCAGTTCGCCTGCCTCCAGCTTGCCTATACAGTCATTGACGAAACTGCGCAGCACCTCGGCCTTGGTCTTGCATTCTGCAAGCTTGAAACGCGTGTTCTGGAAATCCATCACCCGCTGACCGAACGCTTTGCGCTCCTGCACGTACTTTACCGTTTCGGCAATGGCAAAATCGATCGAACCCAGCGCCATGATCGCGATGTTCAGCCGTTCCCACGGCAGTTGCTTCATCAGCTGGTAAAACCCCTGCCCTTCCTCGGGGCCCAACAGGTTTGTCATCGGCACTTTGACATCTTCGAAGAACAGCTCGGCCGTGTCGTTGCCCTTCATCCCCAGTTTCTTGAGGTTGCGCCCCCTGCGAAACCCCTCGGCCCCTTCGGTTTCGACCGCGATCAATGACACACCCCGCGCGCCCTCGGACTTGTCAGTCTTGGCGGCCACGATGATCAGATCCGCCGTCTGGCCATTCGTGATGAAGATTTTCGAGCCATTCAGCCGGTAGGAGTTTCCGTCCTTCTCGGCCGTTGTGCGCACAGCCTGAACATCCGAGCCGGTGCTGGGTTCCGTCATGGCAAGTGCGCCGACCACCTCACCCGAAGCCAGTTTGGGCAGCCATTTCCGTTTCTGATCTTCGCTGCCATAGGCGGTAAGATAGTGGGTCACGATCGACTGAATACCATAGCCCCAGCCAGCGTCGCCCCGTGCACCCTGTTCGTACGCGGTGATGGCGTCAAAGCCCATACCGCCGCCGACGCCGCCATATTCTTCGGGGATTGCACCAGCCATCAGGCCGGTTTCACCAGCCTTGCGCCAGAAGTCGCGATCAACGGCCCCGTTTTCAATCCAGGCTTCGATATTCGGTGACAGTTCATCATCCATGAATCGGCCAGCCATATCCGCAAACATGCGGTGTTCGTCAGTGATCCATGCCGCGGTCGAAGTGAAAAGTGACATCAAAGGCTCTCCAATCTGTCTTTCGCGAAAGCCTAGCGTTCAGCCCGATTCCCGCCAATCCACGTGACGTGGCGTTCCGACTTCGAACAACGCAACGTTTCTTTGCTAGGTAACTTTAAGAACCTGCTTGTTTTAAAGGAAATTAACTCAGCGCCAATGCCAGCAAATGCTGTGCCGCATCTCTGGCGTCTTCCGCAGGATCACAATTCTTGAGCAAAACCGCAGACACGATTGCCCCTTCCTGCAACAACACGATTTGGCTGGCGAGTTTCTGAGGATCACGCGCACCAGCCTGTTCGGCGACGGAAGTGAAATGCTCCAGCAACAGCTGTTTATGTTCGGCTGCCTGCACATGGATCGGATGGTCTGTTTCCTGATATTCTGCCCCGGCCTTGATGAACATGCAGCCCCGGAACCCATCCTCTTCGAACCATTCCTTCAAGGCATCAAAACTAGCGATGAGTTGCCCGGCCGGTGTTTCTGCCATCTCTTCGATGCGCCGATAGAACCACTCGCGAAAATTCTCATCCCGCAGACGCAGAGCGGCTACAATCAGGTCTTCTTTAGTGCGGAAATGTTTGTACATCGACGTTTTCGAAACGCCCGTTTCCGCCACCAGCTTATCCATGCCGGTCGCGTGAAACCCGTCGCGGTAAAAAACCTTCAGGGCTTTGCTGACAAGTTCATCCCGTTTGTTTGGACGCATGATTCGGCTCCATGGTGTACCGTTCTGTACATATTGCCCCGAAACATGAAGTACAACCGGCCTCACACAAAGCATTGTTTTCATTAGAACTCACGACTCGCCCTGAACCGCGCGAAAAATTTTCTGCTTTTCCTCTTGCAAAAGTTAACAGATCGGTACACCTTATTGCAAAGTTAACCGATCAGTACACCAGAGGATTTGACCGATGAAACGTCGCGCCAGCATTTTCCCCCCTCAGTACGTTCCATTTCTTCTGACACTGGCCATTCTTGCCGCTTCTCTGACCTGAAAGCCCCCTGCACCATGTCTCGACCCCCTCTTCCCCCGTTCACGTTGGAAACTGCCACGCAAAAAGTGCGCATGGCAGAGAATGCCTGGAACAGCCGCGATCCCGACCGCGTCACCCCCGCATACACAGATGACAGTCAGTGGAGAAACCGGGCGGAATTTCTATCAGGGCATGACGAAATTCACGCCTTCCTAAGCCGTAAATGGCACAAGGAACTGGAGTATCGGCTGATCAAGGAACTCTGGGCCTTTACCGGTAATCGCATCGCAGTGCGTTACGCTTACGAGTGGCACGACGATAGCGGTCAGTGGTTCCGGTCATATGGCAACGAGAATTGGGAATTTGCCGAAGACGGACGCATGTCGCATCGGCATGCCTCGCTGAATGATCACCCCATAGCCGAAAGCGACCGCTTGTTTCATTGGCCATTGGGTGAACGCCCCGATGACCATCCCGAGTTGTCTGATCTGGGTCTTTGAAAGGACATACTGTGCCGCGTGCGTTTTCAGAACTGACCTTCACCCCAACCGTCCGCGCCCATCAGGAGCGGATGGGATCGGCAAAAACCTATGCCAAATTCATTGAAGGTGGCCCGCAACAGGGCCATCTGATCGGCGAACCCGAAAAACAGTTCATTCAGGCGCGCGACGGGTTTTATCAATCCTCGGTGTCTGAAACAGGCTGGCCTTATGTGCAGTATCGCGGCGGGCCGGTCGGGTTTCTTAAGGTGCTGGGGCCGCAAACCATCGGATATGCCGATTTTTCAGGCAACAAACAGTATATCTCGCGCGGAAATCTGGATGGCAACGATCGGGTCGCGATGATCCTGATGGATTATGCCAATCAACACCGTTTGAAGATCCTGGGGCGTGTCGAATTCACGGAAGGTCAAGCAGCGGCAGCCAGCTTGTATCCGGAGGGGGCCGAAGCCCCCGCAGAGCGGGCCGCGATCATTCGAGTTGAGGCGCTTGACTGGAACTGCCCACGCCACATCACGCCGCGTTTCACCGAAGCCGAACTGCGCCCGCATCTAAACAGTTTAGGCCAGCAACTGGCCCAGTTGCAGGCCGAAAATGAAAGGCTGAGACAAGAACTGTCAAAGCTCTCGTGATGCGCAAGACACCGCAAACTTTGTTGAGTATTTACAGGGAATAATCCAATGGTTCGTTCGGTCTTTCAGCTTTCTGCGGCGTTCCTTGCCGGAGCAGCCCTGATCCTTATGATCATGATGTTTGGTTTCTTTGCTTCACCCAGCGCCGTCCGGACGTCACCACCTTCTGTGTTCAGCACCATCCTGTTCAACCATTTGCAGCAATAGCAATGCTGCGCGTTCAACCGCGACTGGTCTGAACCATCGCTTCGATACCGGCTGCACAAAATTCGATCAGGCGTTCCACCTCTGACACTCCGCCGCCATGCGACAGGGCCCCGACCCGCCAACCACTGTTGAGATGCGCCAGCATTGCCGACACGGAATAGACCTGGCCGCTGGCCAGCAGCGCAGGGTCAACATCCGGATAAAGCGCAGCGATTTCGTCGATAAAATGCCGGGCGGTCGGGTCGAAACACTCAGCCGCGATATCGCGCCAGCGGGGATCGACCGAGACATGCGCCACAAGGCGCCCATACGCCATCCATCCCGAACCGCCTGTTTCTGCCAGTTCCACATAAGGCCGGATAAAACTGTCCAGAATGCTGCGCAATGTTAGCGGACCTGCTTTTCTTGCCTTGGCCAGCGCATCGGTTCTGATTTGTGCCAGCTTGCCCGCACGGCGTTCGATCGCTCGAAAAAACAGCTCTTCCTTGCCGCCGCCATGGTGATGAACAAGGCCAACCTGAACCCCTGCAAGCGCAGCGATATCGCGGATCGACGCGCCTTCGAATCCGCGTTCGGCAAAGACTGTTTCGGCCGCGTCCATGATCCGCGCTTTGGTTTCCAAAGACCGCTTGGACGGTGCTCTTTGTCTTGGCTTTTCTACGTTTTTCAGCGTCATAAAATTCACCTTGCCTTATTTTGGTCGTTCGTTCAATTTAAACCTCACGAACTTTGGGAGGGTTCATGACAGAAACGCGCGACACATTCGCCCTGATTGGGGCGGGGCCAATGGGTTTGGCCGCGGCCAAGGTGCTGAAAGAACAGGGAATCGCATTTCAGGGGTTTGAGTTGCATTCGGATGTGGGCGGTTTGTGGGATATCGATGCCCCAAGATCAACCATGTACGAGTCGGCGCACCTGATCTCATCCAAGCGTATGACCGAATTTGCGGATTTCCCCATGGATGACGCGGTTGCCGAGTACCCCTCGCACCGGGCGATGCGCGACTATTTCCGCGCATTTGCGGACCGTTTCGGGTTGCGTGAGGGTTACAAATTCAATGCAGAAGTCACTCAGGTCGCTCCGCTGGGCAATCCGGGTGACGGTTGGCGCGTGTGCTGGCGAGACCAAGATGGCGACCATCAGGCCGAATATGCCGGCGTACTCATTGCGAACGGTACCCTGTCGGAACCGAATGTACCCAGCTTTCCGGGTACATTTGACGGCGAGTTGATCCATGCCTCGCAATATCGGTACCCAAGCCAATTCGACGGCAAGCGTGTGCTGGTCGTGGGCGCAGGCAATTCCGGCTGTGACATCGCAGTCGACGCCATCCACCACGCGAAACGCTGCGATCTGTCGATGCGGCGCGGGTATTATTTCGTCCCGAAATACGTCTTTGGCAAACCCGCTGACACAATAGGTGGAAAGATCCGTCTGCCGATGTGGCTGAAGCGTAAGGTCGACAGCCTGATCCTTGGCTGGTTTGTCGGCGATCCACAGAAATACGGCTTTCCCAAACCGGGTTACAAGCTGTACGAAAGCCACCCCGTGGTGAATTCGCTGGTTCTGTATCACGCAGGCCATGGCGATCTGAGCATCCGCCCGGATATCGCCCGGCTGAAGGGCCTCACCGTGCATTTCAAGGACGGCTCCTGCGACGACTATGACATGATCCTCGCCGCGACCGGATACAAACTGCATTACCCGTTCATCGACAAGGGCCTGCTGAACTGGCAGGGCGACGCCCCGCATCTGTATTTGAACACGATACATCCCGAACGGGACGATCTGTTCGTGCTGGGCATGGTCGAGGCCACGGGCCTGGGCTGGCAGGGAAGGCACGAGCAGGCCGAGATGGTGGCGCGCTACATCAAAGGGCTTCGACACGGCTGCCCCGTGGCAGCCGATCTGCACGCAGAAAAGCAAAAAGACTATGCGCGCGCCACCGGAGGCATGAACTATATCGACCTGCCCCGCATGGCCTATTACGTGGACAAGAATACCTACAGAAAGGCTGTCACCGGCTGGATCGACCGGCTGCGGAAGGCAGCCGCATGAGTGGTATTGACCAGATCACACTGAATTTCAGTCCGGCGTCTCTGACGCTGTTGAATGCTATTCTGGCAATCGTGATGTTCTCGATTGCCATCGACCTTACGCCTCGGGATTTTGACCGTTTAAGGCGCGCACCCAAACCAGTGGTTGTCGGATTGTTTTCACAACTCGTCGTCCTGCCTGCGCTGACCTTTGTGATGGTGTGGATTACCACACCGCAACCGTCAATTGCGCTTGGCCTGATCCTTGTCGCGGCCTGCCCAGGGGGCAATATCTCGAACTTCATCACCCACCGCGCGGGCGGGAATGCAGCGCTTTCGGTGTCGATGACAGCCTTCGCCACCATCTGTGCGATCTTCATGACACCTTTCAATATTGCGCTTTGGGGTGGGCTTTACCCTCCGACCCGCGCAATCCTGCAACAGACCCAGATCGACCCAATGCAGATCGCAATCCTGGTCGGTCTGATGCTGATCCTGCCGCTGGTTCTGGGAATTACGCTGAATCAACACCTCCCCGCCTTGACGGCACGGTTGCGCGCACCGCTGCAACTTCTGTCGATGGGTATCTTTGCTGGGTTTATCGTACTTGCTCTGGCTGCCAACTGGGGGTTTTTCCTTGGGTTTGCCGGGGCTGTTGCCGGGCTTGTAATCCTTCACAATGCCCTGGCGCTGGGGGGTGGTTGGGTTGTGGCCACTCTGACCGGGTTGTCCCCCTTTGATCGCCGCGCCATCACCATTGAGACCGGCATTCAAAACTCCGGACTTGGGCTCGTCCTGATCTTTGCATTCTTCAACGGTCTTGGCGGCATGGCCGTGGTCGCTGCATTCTGGGGAGTATGGCACGCTATTTCGGGCCTGGCTTTGGCTTCGGTCATGGCACGAACCGAGGCCGCGCGATGACCCGCATCCTGATTACCGGCGCTGCCGGGATGGTCGGGCAAGCGCTGTTGCCCGCATTTGTTGGGCACGAGGTCTTTGCAACCGATCTGAAACGCCCGGTTAACCTGCCGGAAGACGCCTCATTTTTGTCCATGGATGTTACAACCGACGCTCCTGCACGTGTGATTGCCAAGGTGAATCCGGATGTGATTGTGCATTTGGCTTCTGTCGTAACGCCGCCGCCGAAGATGGGGCGCGCGACAGCCTATGCTGTCGATGTCGAAGGCACGCGAAATGTGGTGAATGCCGCCATCGCAAACGGGGTGCGCAGACTGGTCGTTACGTCTTCCGGTGCCGCTTATGGCTATCATGCAGACAGTCCTGTGCCGTTGCGCGAAGACGACCCATTGCGCGGCAACCCCGAGTTTCCCTATTCAGATCACAAGCGTCAGGTCGAAGAGATTTTGGCCGAAGCCCGCAGTGCCGCCCCGGATCTTGAGCAGGTTGTTTTGCGCGTTGGAACGGTTCTGGGGGCTGGAACCGAAAACCAGATCACCGCCCTGTTTCGCAAACCCCGTTTGCTGGCGGTGTCCGGCAGCGAAAGCCCGTTTGTCTTTATCTGGACCCAGGATCTGGCACGCATCCTTCAGCGCGCAGCAACCGACGGGCCAGCCGGGATTTACAACGTCGCCGGTGACGGAACGATGGGCGTGACCGACCTGGCCTACGCTATGGGAAAACCGGTTCTGCGTCTGCCCGCATGGGTGCTGAAAGCGGCCCTAGCCGTGGCGCGCCCACTGAGTTTATCTCGCTATGGGCCGGAACAGGTACGGTTCCTTCAATATCGGCCAGTTCTGGATAATTCCGCCCTGAAATCTGAATTCGGCTATGTGCCCGAAAAATCCAGCGCCGAGGTTTTTGCGCTCTGGCAACGGCAGGCCGGGTTATGAAGACCGCAGTCATCTCTGGCGGTGCGGGCGGTTTGGGACAAGCTTTGAGCCGTGCACTGCAAGCCCGTGGGTGGCGGGTGGTGCTGTTGGATCTTGATGTGTCCGGCCTGCAAACAGAACAGAACCAACTGCCAATTGCCTGTGATCTGACTGACCCCGAACAGCTTGCCAACGCAGCTCAAAGGGCGATCACGTCAAGCGGCAGCATTGATCTGGTCATCTACAACGCCGGGGTTACGCAAATTCGGGGGTTTGACCGGTCTGACACGGCCAGTCACCGTGCACTGTTTGATATCAACTATTTTGCAGCTGTTGAGATGGCTCGCGTATTCTTGCAGCCTCTCCGCGCGTCAAAGGGAACACATCTGGCGATCTCGTCGGTGGCTGGTTTCGCTCCGCTCTGCCATCGCACGGCTTATGCAGCCTCAAAACACGCGCTTGAGGGTTTTTTCAAATCGCTTCGATCCGAAGAAAAGCCACATGGCGTTCAGGTTCAGATTGCAGCGCCGTCTTTTGTGGCCACCAACCCCGGCAACGCAATGGAGCAACCCGATGGAACCGCGCGCCCCGGATCGGCCAAGGACGGAATGGACGAAATGAGCCCCGAGAGTGCCGCCATGGCAATCCTGCGCGGACTGGACAAATCGCAGCCCATGATCCCGGTCGGTCGCGTTGCACACATATCGTGGTGGTTCAACCGACTGTCACCACGCCTGTATCAGCGCTTAATGGAGCGTAACATGCGCGGGCCCGGGTCGTAGAATTTCGCCGCGACCCCCTTGACCTTCCCGTCACTGGAACCCCCATCTGGAGGGCAGAAAACCACTTGGGATGAGTCGCATGGCGCAAGAAGCACTGACAGAACTGAAAATCACCGGCATGGGATGCGCATCCTGTGTGGGCCGTGTCGAGGCTGCACTGCGTGATGTGTCTGGTGTTGATGCGGCCTCGGTCAATTTCGCGACCAAAACAGCGCAGGTGGCATTTGACGGGCCGGTCTCGGCACTGACAGCGGCGCTGGATGCAGCTGGCTATCCGGCTGAAACTAGTGAAGCGGATCTGAGTTTCGAGGGCATGAACTGCGCATCCTGCGTTGGCAAGATCGAGCGCGCGTTGGCATCCACCGCTGGCGTGATCGAAGCACAGGTCAATCTGGCAACTCGGACGGCCACGGTAACTTATGCTATAGCGGCAACTACACCCGAGGCGCTGGCTCAGGTTGTTACCGAAATTGGATACCCCGCGCGTATCCAAGGCGTTGCGGAACCAGAAAGCCGGGAAGACGGTGAAATTCAGCGGCTGGTCCGTTCCACAATACTGGCAGCGGCACTAGCCCTGCCCGTATTCATTCTTGAGATGGGCGGGCACATGATCCCCGCCTTCCACCATTGGATACAGGCGACCATTGGAACGCAGACGAGCCATTTGATTCAGTTTGCCCTGACCTCGGCTTTGCTGATCGGACCGGGCCGTGTGTTTTACCGCAAAGGTATCCCGTCGCTGTTGCAAGGCACGCCGGACATGAACGCGTTGGTAGCGCTTGGGACCGGCGCGGCTTATCTGTATTCGGTCACGGCCACATTCGCGCCCGGCCTGCTGCCGCAAGGTACCGCCAATGTCTATTTCGAAGCGGCCGCGGTGATCGTGGTTCTGATCCTGCTCGGCCGGTTGATGGAGGCGCGCGCCAAAGGCAAAACAGGAGCTGCGATCCGAAAACTGGTGGGTTTGCAACCAAAAACCGCGCGGGTCGAACTGGATGGACAGATACAGGACCGGCCAATCGCCGAAATTGTTGTCGGAGATATCCTGCACATCCGCCCCGGCGAGCGTGTACCGGTGGATGCCGAAGTGCTTGAAGGCACCTCTTACGTCGATGAAAGCATGATCACGGGCGAACCAGTGCCTGTTGGCAAGTCGGCAGGCGCGCCTGTTGTCGGCGGCACCGTGAATGGCACCGGCGCTTTACGGGTAAGCGCTACCCGCGTCGGCGGCGACACGGCTCTGGCACAGATCATTCGAATGGTGCAGCAGGCGCAGGGCGCGAAGCTGCCGATCCAGGGGTTGGTGGATCGGATTACCTATCGCTTTGTTCCTGCGGTCATCGCTGTTGCGGTGATCACCGTCGCGCTCTGGCTGATCTTCGGCCCCAGCCCGGCCCTTCCCCTGGCGCTTGTCGCAGGTGTTTCAGTTCTGATCATCGCCTGCCCCTGCGCTATGGGGTTGGCGACCCCAACCTCGATCATGGTGGGCACCGGGCGTGCGGCAGAACTCGGGGTTTTGTTCCGCAAGGGGGATGCGTTGCAACAGCTTCAGCAGGCGCGCGTCATTGCGTTGGACAAGACCGGAACCCTGACGCTGGGGCGCCCCGAACTGGACAGCGTGACTACGGCGAAAGGATTTGACCGGGAGGAGGTTCTGCGGCTGACTGCAGCCCTTGAGGCACGGTCGGAACACCCGATCGCATCCGCCATCACCCGCGCGGGGCCCGCGACACTGCCAGAGGTATCGGATGTCCGTTCGCTTACCGGGCTTGGCCTGCAAGGGTTGGTTGAAAGCCGCGACGTGTTGATCGGGTCGCACCGGTTGATGCAGCAGCGTGGGATCACCCTTGGAGCCCTGGCGGATGAGGCAGAAGCCCGTGCCGCACAGGGGGCAACCCCTCTGTTCGTCGCTCTGGGTGGGCAGGCAGCGGCCACTTTGTCCGTTTCCGACCCGATCAAGCCCGGCACAGTGGAAGCGCTGGAACGGTTGCACCAGATGGGTTTGACCGTGGCCATGATCACGGGTGACAACGCACGCACGGCGCGGGCTCTGGCCGACCGGCTGGGGATTGATCATGTCACTGCCGAGGTACTGCCTGATGGCAAGGTAGACGCAATCACGGCCTTAAGGGACCGGTTCGGAGTGCTGGCCTTTGTCGGTGACGGGATCAACGACGCCCCCGCTCTGGCGGCGGCTGATATCGGCATCGCCATCGGAACCGGCACGGATGTGGCCATCGAAACAGCCGACGTTGTCCTCATGTCCGGTGATTTGCGGGGCGTCGCGAATGCGACCGAGATCAGCCGCCGGACAATGAGGAATATTCGCCAGAATTTGGGCTGGGCCTTCGGATACAATGTCCTTCTGATACCGGTGGCTGCCGGTGCGCTGTACCCGTTTGGCGGCTATCTGCTGTCCCCGGCGCTGGCAGCTGGTGCAATGGCACTATCGAGCGTTTTTGTGGTCTCGAATGCGCTGCGCCTGCGCCGTATTCGCGCTAGCGTGCCGGAAGCCTCAGGTACGGCCACCAAAGAGGTGCGCGCATGAATATCGGAGATGTTTCCACGCGCACCGGCCTGCCCGCCAAGACGATCCGGTATTATGAGGACATCAACCTGATCAAACCAATGCGCGACGACAATGGCTACCGCCGGTTTCGCGACCAGGACGTGCACAAGCTGAACTTTCTGGGCCGCGCCCGGGCGCTTGGGTTCACCATCGAGGATTGCCGGACCCTGCTGGCACTCTACGAAGATGAAACCCGTGCCAGTGCCGACGTGAAACAGGTTGCACGCGATCATCTTGTTCAGATTGAAACCAAGATCTCTGACCTGAACGCCATGCGCGATACGCTGAGCCATCTGATCGAGGCCTGCGCGGGGGACGACCGGCCCGATTGCCCAATCCTGCGAGATCTGGGCGGGAAAGGCTGACTTGGGGTTGCCCTTTGGGCGCAGCTTTGCTTTGTCTTCGCCAGAGATTTCGGTCAGGCCTGTTTCGCTAAAGCCGACCGAACAGCGGAGAGGATCACAAAATGGCAAAAGTCGCGTTCCTTGGCCTTGGTGTCATGGGCTATCCCATGGCCGGACATCTGCAAGCCGCAGGCCATGACGTCACCGTTTACAACCGTACGACCACCAAGGCCGAGGCCTGGGTCGCGCAGCATGGCGGCGCGATGGCGACCACTCCGAAAGGCGCCGTCAAGAGTGCTGAGTTTGTCATGGCCTGCGTCGGCAATGACGACGACCTTCGCGCGGTTTGCACCGGAGAGGGCGGCGCGTTTCAGGGCATGTCCGACGGGGCCATTTTTGTCGACCACACGACAGTTTCAGCAAAGGTCACACGCGAGCTCTACGCTGCTGGCCAATCTCAGGGTATCGCTTTTGTAGACGCCCCTGTTTCGGGTGGTCAGGCAGGTGCTGAAAACGGCGTTCTCTCGATAATGTGTGGCGGTGATCAGGCAGCTTATGATGCGGCTGAGCCGGTGATGAATGTCTATTCCAAAATCTGCCGTCGACTCGGAGCCAGCGGCGCGGGCCAGATGACCAAGATGTGCAACCAGATCGCGATTGCCGGTCTGGTTCAGGGTCTCAGCGAAGCCTTGCACTTTGCCGAAAAAGCGGGCCTGGACGGGAAGGCCGTTGTTGAGGTGATCAGCCAGGGTGCGGCTGGCAGCTGGCAGATGTCAAACCGGTATGAAACCATGCTGAATGATCAGTTCGAACATGGCTTTGCTGTGGACTGGATGCGCAAGGATCTGGGGATTTGTCTGGATACGGCCAATGAAACCGGTGCGTCTCTGCCGGTGACCGCTCTGGTCGATCAGTTCTACAAGGACGTGCAGAAACTGGGCGGCGGGCGATGGGACACGTCATCGCTGTTCAAACGTTTGCGTGCCTTGGATTAAGGGGTCGGGGGGCTGTCTGCCCCCTCTTGTCCCTTTGGGCCAATTCACCCCCGAGGATATTTTCGGCCAGATGAAGAGGATCCCGGATGAGCGGGACGGAGAAAGGCATGAACGATTTGGTGAACTTCTGGGCGGACGCGCTGCGCCTAAACTGGGGGCTGGACGCACGGTTGACCCGGCTGGATGGCGAATATGATCTGAACTTTCTGGCGCAAGCCACAAATGGTCAGGACTATGTGCTGAAAGTCATGCGCGCGGGGTGCGATGCGGGTCTGGTAGATCTTCAGATCGAAGCACTTGCGCATATCGCCTCGGAAGCTCCCGGGTTGCCGTTTCCAAAGGTGTTCCCGGCGTTGAACGGCGCAATGTTGCCGGAAATTTCCGATTCCGAAGGGAAATCGCGGCTGGTGTGGTTGCAGGAACGCCTGCCCGGGCGCTGCTATGCACAAGCGAACCCGAAATCCGAAGAACTGATCCTGAAATTGGGTCGTGTTCTGGGCGCAACGGATCGCGCTCTGAAGGGGTTTCAGCATGAAGCTTTGCACCGCCCAGATTTCAAATGGGACCTGACGCAAGCGGGTTGGATCAGTGACAAGCTGGGCGCCATCAGCGATCCCGCGCGTCGGGCGTTGCTTCGGGATATCTGCAACGAATTCACGGTGATCACGGATAGGCTGGGGCGCCTGCCGAAACAGGCCATTCACAACGACGCCAATGACTATAACATTCTGGTTAAAGGCGAATTGGGTGAGCCGAGGCAGGTTTCCGGCCTGATTGATCTGGGTGACATGTGTGCGGCACCGCGCGTCTGTGATCTTGCGATCGCCGGGGCCTATGTGGTGCTAGATCATGCCAGACCCGAGCGGGCATTGACTGCCCTTGTGCGGGGATACCATGCCGCAAACCGGCTGCAAGCCGAGGAGATCGACCTGATCTGGCCGCTGCTGCGGATGCGATTGGCAGTGTCTGTCCTCAACTCGACCCTGATGGCAGTCGAAAACCCGGACGACCCATATGTGACAATCTCTCAGGCACCTGCGTGGCGGTTTCTTGAGAATGCATCCGTCAATGGCGGGCTGATGTCTGCGCGTCTTCGGGCAGCGTGCGGGCTGCCGGTCGTGGACGGCGCAGAACGCATCCATGCGTATCTGCAAGGACATCGCGGCCGGTTTTCCCAGATGTTCGGTCAGGACCTAAGCGATATTCCGATGGGGTCGTTGTCGGTTGAAAATTGCGTGTGGCCCCAGAACCCTTTCCACATGCCATTGGCCGAGGCCGCACGTGTTGGCGAGGAATACGGCGAAGGGCTGTGGCTGGGCTATTACAACGAACCCCGCCTGATCTATGCCGAGCCAGGATTTCGCAAAGGGCCATGGAAAGCCTCGGACCGGCGAACAGTGCATCTGGCGGTGGATGTGTTTGCACCCGCAGGGACGGTGCTGCACGCGCCAATGAGCGGGCGGGTCGAGG
Source organism: Ruegeria sp. L11 (assembly GCF_056531755.1). Lineage (NCBI taxonomy): Bacteria > Pseudomonadati > Pseudomonadota > Alphaproteobacteria > Rhodobacterales > Roseobacteraceae > Ruegeria > Ruegeria sp. L11. The sequence goes on along the minus strand of NZ_JBQFMI010000002.1, from coordinate 147,361 downwards.
TGGTCGAGAACCGAGATCAGCACCTCGATTACGGTGGGGTAATTATCCTGCACCATGAAACGCCCGAGGGCGATCCGTTCTACACACTCTATGGTCATCTGGACCCGGAATGCTGTGACCGGTTGAAACCCGGTGATCCGGTGGCACAAGGGGCAGCGTTTGCCCGATTGGGCGACGCCAACCAGAATGGCGGATGGGCCCCGCATGTGCATTTCCAGCTAGCGCTGACCACCGATGGCATGGAAGCGGATTGGCCCGGTGTCGGCGACCCGGATGAGATGGAGCTATGGCACGCGATCTGCCCGAACCCGGCGGCCTTGCTGAACCTGTCGGATTACAAGGTTTTCTACCAACCCACCGACAAGCAGGCGATCCTGCAGGGCCGCCGCGACCACTTTGGCGGCAACCTGTCGCTGACATATGATGACCCTGTCATGCTGGTACGCGGGTGGAAACATCACCTGTTTGACGAATGGGGCCGCCCCTATCTGGACGCCTATAACAACGTCCCTCATGTGGGTCATGCGCATCCCCGCATTCAGGCCGTAGCGTCGGATCAGTTGAAGCGGATGAACTCGAATACACGATACCTGCATCCGGCACAGACAGCTTTTGCCGACAGGATCCTGTCCAAACTGCCCGATCACTTCGAGGTCTGCTTCTTCGTCAATTCCGGAACTGAAGCCAACGAACTGGCCCTGCGGCTTGCCCGTGCCCATACCGGGACCAAGGGGATCGTGACGCCAGACCATGGCTATCACGGCAATACGAATGCGGCTGTGGCGATATCGGCTTACAAGTTCAACAAACCGGGCGGCATCGGGAAAGCCGACTGGGTTGAACTGGTTGAAGTTGCAGACGACTATCGCGGTTCGTTCAAGCGTGACGATGCGGATCGGGCGCAGAAATTTGCTGATCTTGTGGACCCGGCCATTGCTGCCTTGCAGGACCGGGGTCAGGGTCTGGCCGGGTTCATCGCCGAAACTTTCCCGTCTGTCGGTGGACAAATCATTCCGCCCAAAGGTTACCTGCCAGCGGTTTATGAAAAAATCCGTGCCGCCGGGGGTGTCTGCATAGCAGATGAGGTGCAGACTGGTCTGGGTCGCCTGGGTGAGTATTACTTTGGATTTGAACATCAGGGCGCGCTTCCTGATATCGTGGTGATGGGTAAACCCATTGGTAACGGGCACCCTCTGGGTGTGCTGGTGACGACGCGGGCGATTGCCGACAGCTTCAATAACGGGATAGAATTCTTCTCGACCTTTGGCGGATCAACGCTGTCTTGCCGGATCGGCAAGGAAGTATTGGACATCGTCGATGACGAAGGCCTGCAGGACAATGCGCGTCAGATGGGTGAGCGCCTGATGGCGGGGCTGCGCCAGATCGAAGCCGACTTTGGTTGCGTTGGCGACGTACGGGGCATGGGACTGTTTCTGGGTGTTGAGCTGATCAATCCCGACGGAACCGAAGGAACCGAGATTTGCAGCTATGTCAAAAATCGGATGCGTGATCACCGAATTCTGATCGGCAGTGAGGGACCAAAGGACAACATCCTGAAAATCCGCCCACCGCTGACGATTGAGGCCGAGGATGTGGACATGATCCTGTGGGCGCTAAGGGACGTGCTGTCCGAGGTCGGTGACTTCTCTCCTGCTCCGGTTTGCGGTCACGACCATCACCACGCGGGATGCGGGTGCTGCTGAAGGATTGACCCCGGCGCTTTGCCGGGGTTTGACCGTCCTGCAAGCACAGTCAATGCAAAACGGCAGTGCGGGTATCGTGGCCTGTCGTCGGAATCGCATTTCCCGTCGTCATACGCCGGAGCGTCAGGCCCAGTTCCTCCGACAGGGATGCCAGAGCAGGCGCAAAATCCGGGCGCACGATCAGTGACGCCATCATCATCGCGTCTTCGCGTGCCCCTTCGGATGCGGCGGCAACCATTTGGGCAAAACAATTCTCATCCGCGCCCAGACATGCACACCCCAGACCGTGCCTGATTAGCGGGCGTCGACAATGCGTTGCGCAAAGCGAACACAGACGATCCAGCGTCAGCATGGCGGCACGCCCATAATCTGATCCCAGCGCTATGCAAAAATCGCTCGCGATATCAGCGCGACCGCTTTCACCCTGGCTCCACATCCGCAGATACATCACCGCACCCGCTTCGACTGGATCAAGATCCGCCAGACGGCCGACCGCGGCACCGCCGCGCAATGAATGCGCGCTCATTTCGTCAGGATCAGTTTACCTGCACGGGTGATGCGCAGGGTATACAATTGGTCACCCAACTCGATATGGGCCAGGTGGCCACCTTTGGTCAAATCCTCGGCCTTGTGCGCAGGCAGCATCGAGACAGCATAACCTTGGGTTGGGGTCGGGTTCTGTACGTTCATCGGGGCATCTCCAGAGCGAGTCGGCATGGTGCCATACCTGTTGCGTTTCGTTTTATCTGGCTGACCCGAGAGGGTTGGCTTTCCGTTCCTGTCATTAAATCTGATTATTTTAGTAAGGAATGTCAAGCGCTGTTTCAAATCAGGCGTCATTGAGCCGATTGCGCCCCTGAAAACGACGGGTTAAGACTTGGGGCGGGTGTTGAAAGGCAAGCAAAACGTGACCGCAGCAGTTGTTTTTGATCTGGATGGAACGTTGGTCGACAGCGTCGGGGACCTGGCAGCAGCGGCCAATAAAACGCTGAACGGTCTGGGTCACGATCCTGTGCCCGTTGATGTGATCAGAGGGTTTGTTGGCAATGGCCTTCCCAAACTGGTCGAGCGTTTGATGCGACACTGTGATTTGCCCATGGATCGCCACGCGGAACTGACCCAACAGACACTGAAGCATTACAATGCGGCGGTCAGTGCAACGACAGAGCCTTACCCCGGAGTTCCCGAAGCCCTGGAAACACTGAAACAGATGGGTTGCGTTCTTGGTATCTGCACCAACAAACCCGAAGCACCCGCACGTCACGTGCTGGAGGCGCTCAACCTATCCCGATTCTTCGACGTTGTTTTCGGCGGTGATACATTGCCAATTCGCAAACCGGATCCGGGCCACCTGCTGGAAAGCTTCAAAGCACTTGGGACCTCGGGCACACGCTTGTATGTCGGCGACAGCGAGGTCGACGCAGAAACAGCTGTAAACGCCAAGATACCGTTTCTGCTGTTCACGGAAGGGTACCGCAAAACCCCGGTGGCCAGCATACCGCACACCGTTGCTTACAGTGCGTCGGAAACACTGCCGTCACTCGTGACCAAATTGATCCAAAACTAAGTACGTTCACACGATGTCAGTTTTAAAACGAGTGATTTGGGCCTTCGTGAACCCCTAAAAGTTAAGAGGGGCCGGCCGAGGGGGTGTGACCAGCCCCTCATCGGGGAAAGTAAATACCGTGTTTGTGTGTGGTAAGTACGGTAAGTCATGTTTACCCCTGATCGGCAGTTTGCGAAATTGGGGGATTCCCGTAGTTCGGCGAAAATAACTGAAAAACTGGAAAAAGCAGCACGTCAGACCACCCAATTTACCTGTGATAATTTGCCTGTAAGATAGCCCGACGGTTCGAACATTCGGTTCGCTGGTTGAATGGGTATAGGGTAACCCATGGAAAAAAGGACAGAAATCAGAGAGCGGCGCGTCTGCAAATCCTGCAGGGCATTCTGCCTGTTGACCGCGCGCGCCTTCCGGCGGAAATGCTGGCTGGTCTGAGTTTTGCCTGCCTCGCGATCCCTGAAGTCATGGGTTACACCAAAATCGCCGGCACTCCGGTCATGTCCGGGCTGTATACGATCCTGATTCCCATGGCTCTGTTTGCGCTGTTCGGATCGTCCCGACACCTTGTTGTCGGCGCCGATTCGGCGACTGCAGCCATCACCGCCTCGGGACTGGCGGGCTTGGCGATGTCCGGAACGTCTGAGTATCTGGCACTGGCGTCCTTGCTGGCGCTTATGGCTGCTATGCTTTTGATTGCCGCGCGTGTCATCGGGCTGGGGTTTCTGGCTGATTTTCTGTCCAGAACGGTATTGGTCGGCTTTCTGACCGGCGTGGGCATTCAGGTTGCAACGGGTCAAATCCCCGGATTGTTGGGCATCGAATCCGCTGGGCACGGAACACTTGCAAGGTTGAAGGACGTTTACTTCAACATATCCAACGTCAACTGGCCAACCGTGATCGTCACATCAGCCGTGTTGGGCATTGTCCTGGGATGCACAAGACTGTCGCGCAAAATCCCGGGGCCGTTGGTTGCCATTGTCGGGGTGATCCTGTGCAGTTGGGCCTTTTCATTCAACACTTCCGGAATTTCGGTGTTGGGAGAGGTTGCCGGCGGTTTGCCCTCGTTCTCGATCCCGGACGTGCAGTGGAGCTGGACCTTGTTCAAACAATTGCTCCCCACGGCCTTGTCCATCTTCGTTGTTATTCTGGCACAAAGCGCCGCCACATCGCGGGCATACGCCTCGAGATATGATGAGACTTTCAACGAAAACACGGACCTGATCGGACTGGGTCTTGCGAATTTCGGAGCCGCATTCACGGGGACATTCGTGGTCAATGGCAGCCCCACAAAGACCGAGATGGTCGCCAGCGCCGGAGGGCGCAGCCAGGTGGCGCAACTGACAACAGTGGTAATAGTCCTGTTGGTTATCCTGTTTCTGACCAAGCCTTTAGCCTATCTTCCCACAGCAGCACTTTCGGCCATCGTTTTCCTGATCGGTCTCAAGCTGATCGACCTGCACGGAATGGCAACAATTTACAGGCAGGCCCGGTCCGAGTTCTGGGTTGCCACGGCAACCGCCACCGTGGTTGTTCTGGTTGGTGTCGAGCAAGGCGTCATTTTTGCCATGGTCCTGTCTTTGGTCGACCACACACGCCGGGGATACCACCCAAAGAATTCGGTAGTATTGCGTACCGAGTCCGGTGGCTGGCGTTCAAAGGGATTGGAAGCACCAAACCAATTCGAGCCCGGTCTGGTAATCTACCGGTTTTCCCACGGCATGTACTACGCGAACATGCAGATATTCACCGAGGAAGTCACAACAATCGTTCAGAACGCAGACGGAAAACTGACATGGTTCTGCATCGACGCCTCGGCAATTGACGTTGTCGATTTCACAGCCGGGTTCACGTTGCGCAGTATCGCCAATTTCCTGCAATCCAAGGGGATACGGCTGGTTTTCACGCTGGTCGAGCCAGACGTGAAAGCCGATTTGGATCGCTACGGTGTAACAGAACTGGTTGGCGAAACTGCGTTCTATGAAAACGGCAAAGCTCTGCTGGATGCCTATCACACGCGCCCAAATCCCATCTGACATAGTCACCGGTAGGTTCGCGCCTTGGACATCTTCCCGACCCCCGGAATGAAAGAGTTGGTCGGATCACAGCATTTGTAATGCGCCGCCAAATCGGGTTTGGCTATGTACAAGTGGCCCACATTGTGTTCGGCAGGATATTCAACATTGCCGCCTTCAGCGCCTTCGGGTCAGCCCCTATCGGGTGGTCCGGTTTGTTTGTTACTGCACCGTGGGCCTCTGGTCTATCGGGACGATGCTTTCGGGCGCAGGCCGGCGGTAGCCCAACGCGCTGTGCGGCCTGACGGAGTGATAGTGGACACGACATTGCTCAATCAGGATTTGCGCCTTCCTTAGGCTGTAGAAGATTTCACCGTTGAGCAGCTCATCCCGGAACCGGGCGTTGAAGCATTCAGCGCATCGGTTGAGTTGAACTTGCGATCGACACGGATCATCAGCGCCTCGCTGGTGTATTCGCCAATGATGCTCAGCGTCGATAGACGCGTCCGTCAGCCAGTAGTCATGCCATATGATAGCCAGTGAACAACTCGGATGGGTCCAACACAACCAGTTTGCCCGCAAAAAGGTTAGGTTTCCCTTTCGGTTCTTTCGAAAACCCGGCGTCAAATATCTTGACCGGGCGGTTCCAAAAGACCGCCGGGTTCTAACAATGCCCGCTCTGACAGCCATGGGTTAAGTTCTAGCGCCGCGGCAAGGGCAGCGCGCGCGTCGTCAAGGCGCTTCAGACCCAACAATGACAAGGCGCGACCGCTCAGCGCACCTATATGGTTCGGCGACAACTCGATCGTGACATTCAGATCCTGCAAGGCAGCAGCGAAGTCTTGTCTGAGATAGTTCACAAACGCACGCTGATTGTAGCCTTCGGCGTAGTTCGGGCAGTAATCGACAAGCTGGTCAAGCTCTTCCAACGCGCCCAGTAAATCCCAAGCCTCCCGCCGTGCCATTCCCCGGTCCAGCAAGCCTTGCGCACGCGCATCCGGCGCGTCCGTCCAAAGCTCCCACATCTGGTTGGAAATGGCGCGCGCATCACTTTGCGATTCTGCCTTCCGAACCTGATTGATTAGCGCATCCACACCTTCTGAATGATCCGGAGCATCAGGGCAGGACTGGGCGTGCGCCGCACAAGACAAGGCAACAACAGAAAGAGCAAAGAGGAAAGCGTGTGTCATGTACCAAGGATGGCTCGTAATCCTGATCCGTCAAGCCTGATGCTCGAACCCACCCAAACTGCCGGCTTCCTTAACCGCCTCCATCGCCACAAAGGTCGAGGTGCTGGCGACATGCGGCATGGATGAAATCTTTTCGGCCAGAACACGACGATACTCTGACATCGTGGCTGTGCGGACCTTCAACAAATAGTCGAAATTCGAAGCAATCATATGGGCTTGCTCGACCTCGGCAGTTTTTCGGACAGCCGCATTGAACTCGGCCAGTGCCTTTTCGCGGGTATCGGTCAGGCGCACTTCGACAAAGGCAACGTGGTCCAGCCCCAGTCTGATCGGATCCAGCATCGCCCGGTATCCTTTGATCACCCCGCTTGCTTCAAGCCGTTTCAGGCGCGCCTGTGTCGGTGATTTCGACAGACCAATTTCGCGCGCAAGATCGGCGACCGAAATGCGCCCATCCTCGGCCAGAATTCTCAGAATCGACCGGTCAAACCGGTCCAGGTCAGGAAAGTTCATTTGCGCTGCTCTCTGGCGAAATTTCAGGTGTTCCGCCTTCAATTATCGTAAACTCAGGCGATTGTCCTGAGTTTTCGCAGGTATATTGGCACAAAGACCGGAGGACTCATGTCTCATACCCTGCGTACATTAATCGACACCTCAACCTATGCTGACCAGTCGGCGATCCTTGAAACCCTGATCTCTCAGGCCAGCCTGAGCGCCACGGACCGCGGCGCCATCAGCGCCGCCGCCGCGCAGCTTGTGCGCGACATCCGCTCCAGCACGTCTCCGGGGTTGATGGAGGTGTTTCTTGCCGAATACGGCCTGTCCACCGACGAAGGCGTCGCCCTGATGTGCCTGGCCGAAGCGCTGTTGCGCGTGCCGGATGCCGACACGATTGACGCGTTGATTGAAGACAAAATTGCCCCTTCGGACTGGGGCAAGCATCTTGGGCACTCGTCTTCATCCTTGGTTAACGCCTCAACCTGGGCCCTGATGCTGACGGGCAAGGTTCTGGACGAAGGCAAGGCCTCGCCTGTTGGCGCCCTGCGCGGGGCCATCAAGCGATTGGGTGAACCCGTGATCCGTACCGCCGTGTCGCGTGCGATGAAGGAAATGGGGCGGCAATTCGTGTTAGGTGAGTCCATCAACGCCGCGATGGAGCGTGCGCGCGGGATGGAAAACAAGGGATATACCTACTCCTACGACATGCTGGGAGAGGCCGCGCGAACCGAGGCGGACGCCGCACGATATCACCTGTCGTATTCACGCGCCATCTCGGTCATCGCCGAAGCCTGCACCCATGAGGATATCCGCGCCAACCCGGGAATTTCAGTCAAGTTGTCAGCCCTGCATCCCCGTTATGAACTGGCGCAGGAAAAGCGCGTGATGGATGAACTGGTTCCCCGACTGCGGGCGCTGGCCCTTTTGGCCAAGGCCGCTGGTATGGGGCTAAACGTCGACGCGGAAGAGGCGGATCGCCTGTCTTTGTCATTGCAGGTGATTGAGGCGGTGATGTCCGATCCGGCTCTGGCCGGCTGGGAGGGGTTTGGCATCGTGGTTCAGGCCTATGGGCCACGCGCTTCGCTGGTTCTGGACACGCTCTATGACATGGCTGAACGCCACGATCGCAAGCTGATGGTGCGTCTGGTCAAAGGCGCCTATTGGGACACCGAGATCAAACGCGCGCAGGTCGAAGGCGTGGATGGCTTTCCCGTCTTCACGCACAAGGCGGTCACGGACGTGTCCTATATCGCCAATGCGCGCAAATTGCTGGGCATGACAAACCGGATCTATCCGCAATTCGCCACCCACAACGCCCATACAGTCAGCGCCATCCTGCACATGGCCGAAGGTCAGCCTTTTGAGTTCCAGCGCCTGCATGGCATGGGCGAGACATTGCATCAGCTTGTGATGAACAGGCAGAAAACGCGCTGTCGCATCTACGCACCGGTTGGTGCGCATCGTGACTTGCTGGCCTACCTTGTGCGGCGTCTGCTGGAAAACGGGGCAAACTCATCCTTCGTCAACCAGATTGTCGACGAAAACGTCCCGCCGGAAGTGGTTGCCGCAGATCCGTTTGTTACTGTTCAAACGCCCCCACCCCCTTTGCCCACCGGCCCCGAACTGTTCCAGCCGGATCGCCCCAATTCCATGGGATTCGATCTTCACCACACTCCGACGCTGGACAAGGTTGATGCAGCGCGGGACCAGTTCCGTGCATATCACTGGTATGCACAGCCCTTGCTGGCTGACGCTGCAAAACCCCGGGTGGATGAGCCGGTAGTCAACCCGGCAAATCCTGCCGACAAACCAGGTGCGGTCGCCTCGGCAAGTGACGCGGATGTTGAACTGGCGCTGGCTTCGGCAAAGCCGTGGCAGGCCCCGGCAGCCGAACGTGCCCGCATCCTGAACTCTGCTGCCGATCTTTATGAATCGCATTACGGCGAGTTGTTCGCCCTGCTGGCGCGCGAGGCTGGCAAATCGCTGCCTGACGCCGTGGCGGAACTGCGTGAGGCGGTGGATTTCCTGCGCTACTACGCCGCCAACATACCTGATGCCGAGCCCGCTGGCGTATTCACCTGCATCAGCCCTTGGAACTTCCCGCTGGCGATTTTCTCAGGGCAGATATCGGCAGCTTTGGCGACCGGGAACGCCGTTTTGGCCAAGCCTGCGCCGCAGACACCCCTGATCGCGCACCGCGCCATTCAATTGCTGCATGAGGCTGGTGTGCCGCGCGACGCGCTGCAATTGCTGCCGGGTGGTCCGGCCGTGGGCGCGGCGCTGACATCGGATGCGCGCGTCTCGGGCGTGGCCTTCACCGGCTCGACAACGACCGCTCTCAGAATCCGGTCGGCAATGGCTGGGGCCATGCGCCCCGGCACGCCGTTGATCGCAGAAACTGGCGGCCTGAACGCCATGATCGTCGACAGCACCGCACTTCCCGAACAGGCCGTGCAATCGATCATTGAAAGCGCTTTTCAGTCCGCGGGTCAGCGGTGTTCCGCACTGCGATGCCTGTACCTGCAACAGGATATCGCAGATGACGTGCTGACCATGCTCAAAGGGGCAATGGACGCCCTGCGCATCGGGGACCCCTGGCTGATCTCTACCGATTGCGGCCCGGTGATTGACGCGCAGGCCCGGCAGGTCATCGCCGATCACGTCGCTATTGCACGGGCCGAAGGGCGCGTTCTGAAAGAGCTGCCGCTACCACCCGAAGGTATCTTTGTTGCCCCCACGTTGATCGAAATCTCGGGCATTGCCGCGCTGGAGCGCGAAATATTTGGCCCCGTATTGCACGTGGCAAGGTTCAAAGCGCAGGAGATCGACAAGGTCATCGCGGATATCAACGCAACCGGATACGGGCTGACCTTTGGCCTGCAAACCCGGATCGACGACCGGGTGCAGCATGTGACCGAAGCTATCCATGCCGGAAACATCTATGTAAACCGCAATCAGATTGGTGCCATCGTTGGCTCCCAACCTTTTGGCGGTGAAGGGCTGTCAGGCACCGGCCCAAAGGCGGGCGGTCCGAATTACATGGCCAGGTTCTGTGCACCTGATCGGCAAACCACGACAGAAATCTGGGAACATTTGGCAGACCTACCTGCCCCTCAAGGCCAGCCTGCCCCAATCCAAACCCGTTCTCTGCCCGGCCCAACCGGAGAATCGAACCGGCTGAGCGAATATCCCCGCCCACCACTTCTGTGCATGGGGCCGGGGGAAACGGCGGCGCGCGCACAGGCTGAAGCCGTACAGGCGCTGGGTGGCACGGCCATTCAGGCAACCGGAATGCTTGACCTTCACCGGTTGGAGAACCTGACCGGTATCTCTGGTGTTCTTTGGTGGGGCGATGCTGAAACCGCGCAGCAGATCGAACAGCATCTGGCCCGTCGGGACGGCCCCATTCTTCCCCTGATTCCGGGCAGACCCAACCGCGCGCGCGTGCTGGGTGAGCGCCATGTGTGTGTCGATACGACCGCAGCTGGCGGAAACGCTGCGTTGTTGGGAGGTGCGGCATAAGCTTGCCTTGACGCTGGGCGCGCAAAAGCCCAGCGTCACCTCATGTTTCCGATACGTGACCATAACCCCTCGGGGCGCACGCCTTATGTTGTCTACGTCTTATTGGCGGCCAACATCCTGATCTTCCTCAGCTATGTGGGGATCATGAATGATGCGCCACTTATCAACCGGCTGTTCTTCGATTACGCCATCATCCCGGCGCGGGTCAGCGACGGGGTTGGTCTGGAAACCCTTGTGACATCCATGTTCCTGCATGGGGGCTGGATGCATCTGGCCGGGAACATGCTGTTCTTATGGATATTCGGCGACAATCTGGAAGACGAAATGGGCCATCTGCCCTTTTTGCTGTTCTACCTGGTCGCAGGTATCGGCGCAGGTCTGATCCATGTGGTTACAGGACCGGACTCTCAGGTGCCTACCGTCGGCGCCTCGGGCGCGATTGCGGGTGTCATGGGGGGATACCTGCTGCTGTTTCCTAAGGCGCGTGTGGATATTCTGCTGATCCTGGTTGTCTATTTCAGGGTCTTTACCATCCCCGCCTTCATCATGCTGGGCGTATGGCTGGCGATTCAGTTCTTTGGCAGCGTCACCAGCAACCCGGACGAAGGCGGTATCGCCTACTGGGCCCATACCGGCGGGTTTGCTGTGGGGTTGATCTTATGCGTACCATTGTGGCTGCGGCGCGGCGGCGTGCAATTCTGGAACCGCACGCATGGGCACCCGCCCCACCCAGAGACAAAGTACAAGCTGTCGCAGTCTCGTATACCGCGCGTTCCGCGTCGATAAAGCTGGGCTGAGGGGCGATCAGCCCCGGATGACTTTGGAGAATTGATCAAAGATCGGTTCATTCGAACAGATCACTTCACCATCTTCCAGCGCGTTGCCTTCAGGGTTCAGGGCCTGCACGAAGCCGCCCGCCTCTTTCACGATGATGATACCGGCGGCGATATCCCACGCGTTCAGGCGGCGTTCCCAGAAACCTTCGTACCTGCCCGCAGCCACATATGCCATGTCAAGCGCCGCAGCACCCCAACGGCGCACACCGGCGCAGGCGGGCATCAGACGCGCCAGATCCTGCAGGGTTGCAGGCAGGTCAGAACGACCCCCAAAAGGCAGGCCGGTTGCAAAGATCGATTCAATCATGCGGTGACGCCCCGACACACGAATTCGGGTGTCGTTCATCCACGCACCTTCGCCTTTTTCGGCAAAGAACATCTCATCCTTGGCAGCATCATAGATCACGCCGGCAACGATCTTGCCCTTATGTTCCAGTGCAATCGAAATTGCCCAATGCGGCAGGCCATGCAGAAAATTGGTGGTGCCGTCCAGCGGATCTACGATCCAGCGGCGGGTCGGGTCTTCTCCGTCGATGGAACCGCCCTCTTCGGCCAGCCAGCCATAGGTTGGGCGTGCGCCCAGCAATTCGTCCTTCAGGATGGCTTCGGCCGCGATATCGGCCTTCGACACAAAGTCACCAGCGCCCTTCATCGACACCTGCAAATTCTCGACTTCACGGAAATCCTTGACCAAAGAACGCCCCGCCTTGCGCGCGGCCTTGATCATGATGTTGAGATTTGCACTGCCAACCATTGTAAAAAGGCTCCTGTCCGGTCAAACCGCGCGTATACTGCCGCAAGGCTTCCTTGCCAAGAGGAATGATGTGCATAACAGACCCGCAGAAAACGCCTCTACCGGGATTGCAGCTTGCGCGCCTCTTCGCGGGCCAGTTTTACCAGTTCCTGCACATAGGGCTTGTCCAGATCTTCTGATCGGACCGCTGCATAAAGGCGACGCGTGATCCCCTCTTTGGTCAGGGGGCGGGTCACATAGTCCGAGTTGTATTTGACCTCGCGCACGACCCAATCCGGCAGAACCGAGATGCCTCGGTTTGATGCTACCAGAAGCAGGATGACAGCTGTCAGTTCCACCTGCCTGATCGAGGCGGGTTCGACCCGTGCAGGGATCAACAATTGGCTGAACACATCCAGACGTGTGCGTTCCACCGGGTAGGTGATCAGGGTCTGGCCTCGGAAATCCTCAGCCTCGACATAGGCTTTTTCCGCCAGTGGATGGGCTGATGCAGCGACAAAGACGGGGTTGTAGTCAAACAGCTCCACAAACTCGACACCCGGCAGGTCTTCGGGATCGGATGAGACCACCAGATCAACCTCTTCCTTCTGCAAGGCTGGCAGGGCGTCGAAGGCCAGACCGGGTCGGATATCGACATCCACGTCGCCCCAGGATTTCCTGAAGGATTCAAGAACCGGAAACAGCCATTCGAAACACGCGTGGCATTCGATGGCGATATGCATCCGCCCGGTACGCCCGTCCCGCAGCGATGAAAACTCATTCTGTGCCGCCTCGACCTGCGGCAGGATCTGCTCGGCCAACCGCAGCAGACGCAAACCGGCGGCTGACAGCTTCATCGGCTTTGAACGTCGCAGAAACAGCTCGACCCCGGCCTGATCCTCCAACCCTTTGATCTGATGACTCAATGCGGATTGAGTGATGTTCAACTGGTCGGCAGCGCGCGCCAACCCACCGCATTCATGGATCGCCTTGATGGTACGCAGGTGGCGGAATTCAATGTGCATCTCAAGTATCGTTCATGTTGTTGTTGAATAATATGAGTTTGTCTCACAATGCCCGTCATGGCACAAGATAGTCAGTTGATCCAGTGAGGCAGCCATGTCCAAACCCGAAATTTCATTCGAGTTCTTTCCGCCCAAAACTCTGGAGGCTTCTTTCCGCCTTTGGGATACGGTCCAGACATTGGCACCGCTGGAGCCCCGTTTTGTATCCGTCACCTACGGTGCAGGCGGTACGACCCGGGAACTGACGCGCGACGCGGTCGCAACCCTGCATAAATCCTCTGGTTTGAACGTCGCTGCGCATCTGACCTGTGTTGACGCTTCGCGGCAGGAAACGCTGGAAATCGCCGACACATTCGCACGTGCGGGCGTGCAGGACATCGTGGCCCTGCGGGGCGACCCGCCAAAAGGGCATGATCGGTTCGTACCGCACCCCGACGGCTTTAACAGTTCGATTGAGTTGATTGAGGCGCTGGCTGAAACCGAAATGTTCAGCATCCGTGTCGGGGCTTATCCTGACAAGCACCCTGAAGCTGCCGACATGTCAGCAGACGTGGACTGGCTGAAGGCCAAACTTGACGCGGGCGCTGACGAAGCGCTGACGCAATTCTTTTTCGAGGCCGAAACCTTCTTCCGTTTCCGTGATGCCTGCGCAAAGGCGGGTATCGACAAACCGATCGTTCCGGGCATTCTGCCGATAGAAAACTGGGCAGGTGCGCGCAAGTTCGCCAGAAGTTGCGGCACGCATATTCCCGATTGGGTCGAACAAGCCTTTGAAAAGGCCGTGCGCGACGGGCGTGAGGATCTGCTGGCAACTGCGATCTGCACCGAGTTGTGCTCGGACCTGATCGAAGGTGGCGTGGACAAGCTGCATTTCTATACCCTCAACCGCCCGGAATTGACGCGCGATGTGTGCTTTGCCCTTGGAATTACGCCACAAGTCGATCTTCAAAACGTCGCCTGACAACTGAAAAATTCAATGATTCGCCCGGGTTACGAATTTTCCCGGGCGTTTTCCTTTTCTTATGCGTGACCTGTTTCACAGTTACATCCGCGAATTCACGCCTTTGCGGAACAATGGAATCTTCGCATCGCGATTGTTGTCAGCTTCCCTCTCAATCAACCATGAAATTTGACAAAACCATGCCCTCGGCAACACTAGGGCTGTGTAGTTTTTAATGAGTGTTTTGAGTATGGAACCTGTCGATAAGGTTAGGGCACGCACGGATGCCCTGGCAGATCTGGGCCTGAACCCGTCTGCCAATTCCAGTGAAATACGAGAGGCCTGGCGTCACATCGCCTTTCACACGCATCCTGATCACAAGGAAGGCGACAGTTCCGGGTTTTCGCGCGCCAAGGCAGCCTATGATTTTCTACGCAAAGAAGGGCTGGCGACAAAGGGCGGTGCCGCTGCTGGCCCGCCACAACCACGTCGGGCACGGTTGAAGAAACGTATCATCGAGCTTCCGCAGGAAGATATTGCCGCCTGTGAGGCAATGCTGAATCCGGGGCAAGCGCTGTCGCATATGAACAGTCAGACTGGTATTCAACCCAAATGCGGCAGCGGTGTTGCTGACCATGTTCCCGACGCGGTCGGATGCTTTGGGCGGCACCTGACTTACTTCGTCACGACACCCGTCAATCAAGGCGCAAATCGTGTGGCTTTGCCAACGACCGTTCTGACCAGTGCGCGGCACACCACAGCGGAAATCCTGAGCTTTCAATCCAGCGATACGGGCTCTGGGGAAGTCGTCATTCCCGATACGATCCGAGAACGCAAATTTCCGGGTGCCAAGAGCGTCAGGATCCGGTTTGACGCCGACCAGACGATACGGGATCAGTTCTGGCTTGCTGGCTGAACGAAAAAGCCCGGCTGGGTAAGCCGGGCTTTGTGCAATTTTGGCCGGGTCAGTTTTTCACCGGACCTTCCGAGGTAAATTTCGGGATCACGCTGGTCGAGGCGTCAGACGGCTCGATACCCGGCCAGTTGCCTTCAGCAAGGTTGATGTTGCCCGGAATGTCTTCTTCGAAGAACCCGACGACCACATCCGTGATGTTGAGATACAGCTTGTCGTCAACGATCCGCCACAAGTTCGGGTTTGCCGGAACCTTGCCACCGCGCGACACGCCATAGGCGCAGTGCCCATCATATTGCGGCGCATAATAGGCCGGGTTTTCCAGAAATTTGTCGCGGTTTTCCTCGGACGAGAATGCCCAGGTTGCACCATTGTATTCGGCAGTAATGCTGGCATTGCCACGCACGCCTTCGTGCTGTGGCTGACCTACCGGTACCTGATCCAGGTTGCGATAGGCGACAACATCATACCCCGAAACGGCAAACCCTGTGCCGTCAATATATTGCGGCCCGGCAAATGCCGGAACGGCCAGGGCCATGGCCGCAGCAAAGGTCAAAGCAAAGCGTTTCATGTAGTTTATCCTTTTCGTTCCAGCGGTATCGGTGACGCCGTGATGGCAGGTCTGGCAAAACAATATGCGATTCCCATTCTGTTCGTAGCCCTCCTCGCGCCGCTGTGACCCCTCTCGAGCAAACGTGAGAGTTTGGTCGCGGATTATTACAAATTATGCCGGAAAGGCTGGGTTGGACTCGGCGGATTGCAACACTACCTGTAAGACTGCATCGAACGCGGCCCGGACAAAGGCATGAAAGGCAAGACATGAGCGACCAATCTTCGTATACCCCACCAGCAGTCTGGACATGGGACAGTGAAAGTGGCGGACAGTTCGCCAACATTAACCGACCTATTGCCGGCGCAACCCATGACAAGGACTTGCCGGTTGGACGTCACCCATTGCAGTTGTATTCCCTTGCCACGCCCAACGGTGTCAAAGTCACCGTAATGCTGGAAGAGTTGCTGGCATTGGGTCACGAAGGCGCTGAATACAACGCGTGGCTGATCAACATCGGCGAGGGCGACCAGTTCGGTTCAAGGTTTGTCGAGGTCAACCCAAACTCGAAAATCCCCGCCCTTTGGGATCGCTCTGGCGACAAGCCGGTTCGGGTGTTTGAAAGTGCCTCGATCCTGTTTCATCTGGCTGAGAAGTTCGGAGAGTTTCTGCCCGCGTCCGGGCCGGAACGGACCGAAGTCATGAACTGGCTATTCTGGCAAATGGGCAGCGCCCCTTATCTGGGCGGCGGGTTTGGCCATTTCTACGCCTACGCGCCCGAAAAGTGGGAATACCCGATCAACCGCTTTGCGATGGAGGCAAAACGCCAGCTGGACGTTCTGGACAGGGAACTGGCGAACAAGACCTATATCGCGGGCGAGGAATATACGATTGCCGACATGGCGATCTGGCCGTGGTACGGTCAGCTGGTTCTGGGCCGTCTGTATAGCGCGGCAGAGTTCCTTGACGCGGAATCCTACAAGAACGTTGTACGCTGGGCCAAAGCGATTGACGCGCGGCCTGCGGTTCAGCGTGGCCGTATGGTCAACCGCGCCTTTGGCGAGCCGCACACGCAGCTTCACGAGCGTCACGACGCCAGTGATTTCGAAACACGTACGCAGGACAAACTGGAAGCTGCTGCGGAATAGCAGAGTCCCATCCTAGTGACACGCGGTGCATTGTGCGCCGCGTGTTTGCGTTTTGGCCGTTACTTCAGAATTGGCGGTTTCGCGGGATTGCTGCCCGGAACCTCGCGCACCAGATCTGCAACCTGCGGTTCGGGCAGGTCAAAGCGAAGCCCCGTCTTCGCCAGCAGCGCGGCAGCGGCGTCATCTGTGGCAAAGAACCCGACATCCATCGCCCCCGCTTCGATCCCCGAAAACGTCAGCGCCTCTGAAGCTGCCTTGGCCAGCGCTGGCTCGGCCCCTTCGACCGCACCGACAAACCCCAGCAAATGACCCTGAGCGCCCGCCTCGGATTTCGTGGCGACCAGATAGGCCGCACTGGCAAGCCCGCCAGCAGTTGCCAGCTTTGCATCAAGGGCGGTCAACAGGCTGTCCGGCAGACAGGAGGGCGGCATGAACTCGGCAAGCTTTTCCTCGACCTCTTTGGGGCCATGCTGCAACGTTTCGGCCAGCCAGCCCAGGGCCTCGGCAGGCACCAGCATGGATGATGGCGCAGTTTCCAGGTTCAGGCCCAGCCCGATACCCTGCCCTGCCAGCATCCCCGACAACACACGCCCCGACAGCGCAACATAAGGCACAGGCCTCCCGGCAAACTGCGCCAATCGTTCCTCGCGGTCGAACGCCAACACAAAGCGCCCGTCGGCCACATCGAACACCTCGGGCGAGATGTTTTCGCCCATCGCTTCCTCGGTCAGCATCAAAAACAGCTCACTATCTGCAAGCCGTTCAAAAAACCGCAGACGGGCAGCATCGTTCTGCGGATCTGCCAGCATCGCGGCATGCGCCGTGTCCAACGCTGTGGTTTCAGTCATTCAGCACCTCTTGGACCCGCGCGCGCAGAACCGGCAGCAGTTCTGCCTCGAACCACGGGTTTTTCTTTACCCATGCCGTATTCCGCCAGGACGGATGAGGCAAGGCAAAGACCCGCGGCGCATGGTCCTGCCAGTTCCGAACGGTATCCGTCACCGACCCTCGCGCGCCCAGATGATATTTATGCGCATGACCACCGACCAACACCGTCAACGGCACCTGCCCCAGTTCCTGCATCACCCTGTCATGCCAGGTTTTGCCGCATATCGCGGGCGGAGGAAGGTCCGCGCCGCGGGCATCATAGCCGGGGAAACAGAATGCCATGGGCACAATCGACACAAGATCACGATCATAAAAAACAGGTTCATCGACCCCAAGCCAGTGGCGCAGCCTGTCGCCTGACGGGTCTGTAAAGGGCCGTCCTGACTCGTGCACGCGCGCACCCGGTGCCTGCCCCGCGACCAGGATGGGTGTTCCGCGCCGAAACCAGACCACCGGGCGGGGTTCATGGGCAGTTTTGGTTTGCGCAAAGGACGCGGCGCACAGGCGACACGCGCGGATTTCGCCATCTAAATCTTTCATCTGGTTGCGAAACCTCCCAAAGCTGTTTTGCAAAGATCAGGCCTGAAACCACATAATATAGGTGCAGCAGATTACCAGAAGTGCAGCGGAATTGCCGACAACCGATCAGTTGTTTGCGGGTTCGGCAGCAACGCATTGAACATTTGTTTCATAATTCGACATAATGTAGCCAACATGGATCGGTAAAAACCATCCTTTCTAACCGCCAAAAACGCGGCAACACAACGGAAACGAGCAGCAGGCTGCGAATGCTGGAATTCGACAATGTCAGCAAGTCCTTCTGGACCGGGACGCGCCGTAAGGTGATCCTGGACAGGGTCTCATTCCGTGTCGAACTGGGCACGTCGCTGGGCGTTCTGGCCCCGAATGGTACTGGCAAAACCACACTGATCAACATGATGGCCGGGCTGGAAAAGCCCGACGAGGGTGTAATCCGCCGCGAATGCCGGGTCTCGTTTCCAATGGGATTCACCGGGGGTGTGACCGGCAAGTTGTCAGCGCTTGAGAACGCGCGATACATCGCCAAGATTTACGGCATGGACCCGGACTATGTTGAGGCGTATTGCAAATGGCTCTGCGGCTTGGGTGAATATTTCGAACAGCCGCTGTCCACCTATTCGTCGGGGATGCGGTCGCGATTCACGTTTTCTTTGATGCTTGCGCTGGATTTCGACATGTATCTTGTCGATGAAGGGATGCCAGCATCTACAGATGTTGAATTCAACGAAAAGGCAGGGGCGATCCTGAAGGAAAGGTTGCGCACTACGACATTGGTGATCGTGTCGCACAGCCCGACTGTATTGGAAAAATTCGCGCAGCAGGCCGCCGTTCTGCTGGACGGGCAATTGTACATGTTTGACTCCTTGGAAGAGGCAAAGCAGCTATATGACTACGAAACCCAAGGTTAGAAAGTACAACTGGCGCAGCAATCGACAGGTGGACGATTCGGCCGAGGCGCGAGCGGATGCAATCTCGCGCATACGGGGCGCGACGCAAGGTCAGGCGCCGGCGGCCGAGGCCCAGCCAGGCACGCAAATTGACGACATCAAGCGCGAAGGCCTGACAGGCCGCCAGTTGCGTATTGCGCGTAAACTCGCGCAGAAACACGGACTGGCAGCAACATCGGACTATGATGCGGTGCGCTTGCTGCGCAAGAAAGGCATTGATCCGTTTCAGCGCACGAACCTTCTTGATCTTGCCGCGGCAAAGCCCTCGGCACAGGGCGACAATTCGAAGGTCAAAGACAAGATCAGCATTCAGTTGCCGCAATCTGTAGGCACAAGCACACCGAACCTTCCGGGACCCGAGCTCAGCCCGGCTGAGCGGCGCAACCTTGAAATCGGTCAGATTCAGAAGGACATCGCGCGCCGACGCAGACGTAAACTGTTTGGCCTGTTCGCGCGTCTGGCCGCCTTTGTGTTCCTTCCGACCTTTGTTGTGGGGTTCTATTTCTATCGCATCGCCACCCCGATGTATGCCAGCGATTCCGAGTTTCTGATCCTGCAAGCCGATGGCGGGCCGGGTTCCATCGGCGGGCTGCTTGCCGGGACGCAATTCGCCACCACGCAGGATTCAATCTCGGTTCAATCTTTCCTGGAATCGAAAGAGGCCTTGTTGCTGCTGGATCGAGACGCCGGTTTTTCTGATGTCTTCAAGCAGGAAGTGATTGATCCGATTCAAAGGCTATCACCCGACGCCACGCTGGAAGACGCATACAAGCTGTTCAAACGCATGATTACAATCGGGTATGATCCAACCGAAGGGGTCATCCGGATGGAGGTTGTTGCACCAGACGCACAGACCTCGACCGAGTTCTCGGAGCGTTTGATTTCTTACGCCGAAGCCCGGGTGAATGCCCTGTCCGGCAAGAAGCGCGAAGACCAGATGCGCGACGCATTGGAAAGCTTTGAAGCGGCGCAGGAGGCGCGGCGGCAGGCGCAGGAGGAATTGATCGAGCTTCAGCTTCAAGGGGCGGTACTGGACCCCGAGAATGTCATTGCCAGCCTCCGCGCCCGCATCAACGAGATCGAGATATTGGTGCAGGACAAAGAGCTTGAACTTGCCGCCCTGCAAGACAACCTGCGTCCGAACAAAGCCAAGGTCGACGGCGTCAAGGCTGACATTGCCCGGCTTGAAAAGGTGCTGGAACAACTAAATGCCGAGATGCAGGATGCTTCCGATGGCGAAAATTCGCTGGCGCGGTTGAGCGTGCGCATCCAGATCGCTCAGGCGGATCTGGCGGCACGGGACATGATGCTGCAAACGGCAATGCAGCAAATGGAATCGACCCGATCCGAAGCTAACCGGCAGGTGCGTTACCTGACCGTCTCGGTGAACCCGATCCCAAGTCAGGAACCCAGCTATCCGCGCAAGTTCGAAAATACGATTTTGGCATTCCTGTTGTTTGCTGGTATCTACCTCATGATCTCGCTTACCGCGTCGGTCCTTCGTGAACAGGTATCCTCATAAGACTCATGAAACATGTAAAAATCTCCGACCTGACAGTCGGCAACGACCTTCCGCTGACCATCATTGCAGGCCCTTGCCAGCTTGAAACGGCAGACCACGCACAGATGATTGCTGGCAAGATGAAAGAGGCCTGCGATGCAGCCGGTGCGCAATATGTCTTCAAGGCATCTTATGACAAGGCGAACCGGACCTCGCTGTCCGGCAAGCGCGGCATGGGCATTGATGCGGGGTTGCAGGTTCTGGACGGTATCCGCAAGACAATGGGCATACCGGTCCTGACCGATGTTCATACCGAAGCGCAGTGCGCCATCGCTGCCAAGGCGGTAGATGTCCTGCAAATCCCGGCGTTCTTGTGCCGCCAGACGGATATGCTGCTGGCTGCGGGCAATACGGGAGCAGTGGTCAATGTGAAAAAGGGTCAGTTTCTTGCGCCGTGGGAGATGCCCAATATCGTGTCCAAGATCGAAAGCACAGGCAACACGAATATCCTGCTGACCGAACGTGGCACTTCGTTCGGCTATAACACGCTGGTGGCTGATATGCGGTCCCTGCCGCAAATGGCCCAAACCGGATACCCGGTGGTGATGGATGCGACCCATTCCGTGCAGCAACCGGGAGGAAAAGGTGGCTCCTCGGGCGGGCAACGCGAATTTGCACCGGTCATGGCGCGCGCCGCCGTGTCGCTGGGTATTGGCGCGGTGTTCATTGAAACACACCAGGATCCGGACAATGCCCCTTCGGATGGGCCCAACATGATTCCGTTGGATCAGATGCCCCAACTCATTGACACTTTGATGCGCTTCGATGCGCTGGCCAAAGCTGATCCTATTCAGATTTAACGATTGAGACTTGTTATGACCAAACCGATTCCCGAGGTAACACCAAACACCTGGAGCTTTCTCCGCGATGCAATGATCAAACCCACCGGGTTTCGCGAATATGACGCCCGATGGAAATATCCGGAAGAGATTAACCTGCCGGGCATGACGGCGCTTGGCCTAGGACTTGGCACGCAAATGCGCAGGCGCGGGATCGAGCCCGTGATCGCTGTAGGAAACGATTACCGTGACTATTCACTGGCGATCAAAAACGCCCTGATCCTGGGATTGATACAGGCCGGTATCCGCGTGAAAGACATTGGCCCTGCGCTTAGCCCGATGGCCTATTTCGCACAGTTTCACCTGGATGTACCGGCCGTGGCGATGGTTACGGCCAGCCACAATCCAAACGGCTGGACTGGGGTCAAAATGGGCTTTGACCGCCCCTTGACACACGGCCCCGACGAGATGTCTGAATTGCGCGACATCGTTCTGAATGGCGAAGGTCAGACGCATGCGGGTGGATCTTGGGAATTCGTCGAGGGCGTGAAAGAAGCGTATATCGACGACCTCGTCGGCGATTTCAAAGTGTCCCGCCCGCTAAAGGTTGTCTGCGCAACCGGAAACGGCACCGCTTCGGCCTTTGCGCCCGAAATCTTCGAACGGATGGGAGTTGAGGTCGTCCCCAGCCATAACCGGCTGGATTACACTTTCCCGAATTACAACCCGAACCCCGAAGCGATGGAAATGCTGCATGACATGGCGGCGACGGTAAAATCCAGCGGTGCCGATCTGGCACTTGGGTTTGACGGTGACGGTGATCGTTGCGGCGTCGTCGATGATGAAGGTGAAGAAATCTTTGCCGACAAGGTGGGCGTGATCATGGCCCGCGATCTGGCCAAGCTGCACCCCGGATCGACCTTTGTCGCAGATGTGAAATCTACCGGCCTGTTTGCCAGCGATCCCGAGCTACAGGCCCTTGGCGTCAAGGCAGATTACTGGAAAACCGGCCACAGCCACATGAAACGGCGCGTCAAAGAAATCGGTGCGCTGGCTGGGTTTGAAAAGTCGGGCCATTACTTTCTGGCCGAGCCGGTCGGGCGCGGTTATGACTGCGGAATGCGCGTCGCGGTCGAGATCTGTAAACTGATGGACCGCAACCCGGATCAAAGCATGTCCGACCTGCGCAAAGCTCTGCCCAAGACCTGGTCGACGCCCACGATGTCACCCTATGCAGCAGATACCGAAAAATACGATATCCTGCAGCGACTGGTCGACAAGCTGGTTGCCAAAAGCGAAGCTAGTGAGACATTTGCTGGCCGCGCGATCAAGGAGGTCGTTACGGTGAACGGCGCACGTGTGATTCTGGACAATGGCAGCTGGGGGCTGGTGCGGGCTTCATCCAACACACCCAATCTGGTGGTCGTGTGTGAAAGCAGCGAAAGCGAAGCTGAGATGCGTGCGATCTTTGCCGATATCGATGCAGTGATCCGAACCGAACCCGGTGTTGGAGATTACGATCAAACCATCTGAAGAAAACTGCTTGGGGCATATCTGATTGCCCCAAGCGCAACACTTGCTCAGTTGCCGCCAAACAGTTTGAGCAGCCCTTTCTTCGCCTCTTCTTCAAGCTTGTTCTTAAGCGCATCTTCGATCTGATCGCTGTCCGTGATGGTGGTATCCAGCTCGTTTCCAACCTTCTCGAAAACTTTCTGTTTCGCGTCGTTTTCCAGCTCTTTGACCTTCACATCTGCCGCTGCTTCGATGACCTTGGTCAGATCCGGCTTGATTGACGGGTTGCTCCACGGGCCAACGATACGCACAGGCACCGATATGCCCTGCCCCGAATTGGCCCGCAAAGCTACGGGCGTGAACAGATAATCGATATTGCGCGCACCCAGCCCCACGACCCCCTGACCATCGGCGCGGAAATTCTTAAGCGACATAAGCAGATCGTTATTCGTCAACACACCCTGATCGATGGTGAAGCTGGCCGACAGGCTGTTGAACACCGTTGTTCCGCCCGATCCGGTCCCCTGCCCCATAAGTCGATCCAGATCGAAACCGGATATTACCCCCGTCCCGACATCCAGATTTCCCTTACCGCTGAGAGACCGCATGATCTGATCCTCAGACCGACCGACACCCAGAAACTCAATGGTTCCTGCCGCGGTTCCCGACAGGCGTTCGACACCGGCCAGTGTCGACAACGCCTGTTTCAGATCAATCTCACTTGCCGTTACCTTGCCGCCCACGGACAAGCCATTGCGATTGTTGGCAACCACCTGTCCGTTCAACTGACCCGAAAACAACGTCGCCGGATGCATCGCAAGAACCGCCCGCGCGCGATCCAGTGTCAGTGTCAGGTCACTTTTCCCAAAGGTCATGCCGGGAACCGCGATTGAGTTGGCCGTCAGGCGAATATTGCCATTCGCCAAAGCCAATGCGGATGCGTCGATTGGGTCTTTTGACCAGCCTTCCTGAACTGGTGACGCAGGTTGAGACGCGCCACCCGACCCGGCGCCGGTTTCGGATATCTTTGACAGGTCAAGATCGCCCGCATCCAACCGTGCGACGATCTGAGGGGGATCGGAAATGGTGATATCCGCCTCTCCGACGAACCGGTTGCCATCCAACTGCGCTGTCATGTTCCGCAGGGAAATCCGACCGTCCCGCGTATAGGTCATTTGCGCAGAGATATCGGCAACGTTACCCAATCCCCACGGCACAGCCACACCCGCCTGACCGAAGGCCGCCAGCATCTTTTCCGTATCTCGGGTGGTGATCTTTGTGGTCCCGTCCATCTCTCCGGCCAGATTGACGTGGCCGTCAAAGCCTATCTCACCACCCGGTGCAGTCAGGGCCAGTTCAAGCGCGGTTACGGACCCTGCGGCAAAAGCTGGCAAGTCCGGGATCTTCAAATCAACCTGAACAGCACCTCCGGGTACAGGCATTGATGCTTCCATTACCATCGGCGCAGTGACCTGAGGCCAACTGGCCGACAAGGTGACATCAGGAAAATCCATCTGCGTGGCACCGTCTTCCACATAGATAAGTCGCGCATTATTTAGCTGCAACTCTTCCAAAGTTACGGTCGACGATGCGCCTGCCGGAACCGTCCCCGCAGACGGTGTGGCAGTCGCGGTGGTCACAGGCGCGCTCAGCTCCCAGTTTCCGCGCCCTTGCGAACGTTCCAGCCGCAGCACCGGGTTTTCCGCGAAAACGCGTTTGATCCGCAGATCCCCATTCAAAAGCGCAGCAGCATCCACGCCCACGGCAAGGCTATCAGCGCTCAACATCGGCTCTGGCCCGGCCCAGCTGGCGTTCCCAAAACGCACAGGCCCGGTTTCCATCCCAAGTACCGGCCAGAACGACAGGCGCACATCGCCGCTCAATGTCAGTTCGCGCCCTGTCTGGGCTTTGACCTGCTCAGCCAGAATCGCGCCAAGCTTGTCGCCGGGCATCAGCAATAGCGCGCCAATGACCAGCCCAACCACCGCCACAACAATAAACAGGATGCGTATCAGCCATTTCATGATCTGCTCTCCGCCTTTTGGCTTGTCTTTGCCGCGATCATTCAAATCGCACGTCACATTTGCAAGGGGAAGCTTTCCCCACTATATGCCGCGCCATGACGACGAACCCGCCAAACCTCCGCCCTGACCTGGCTCCGGCCGCCCGGATCACCGAGACACCCCGTTCAAACCAGCCGACGATCGGTATGGTGTCGCTGGGCTGTCCAAAAGCTTTGGTCGACAGCGAACGCATTCTGACCCGGCTTCGTGCTGAAGGATACGGCATTTCGCCCGATTATGCCGGGGCCGATGCCGTCATTGTGAACACCTGCGGGTTCCTCGACAGCGCCAAGGCGGAATCGCTGGACGCAATCGGAGAGGCACTGGTTGAAAACGGCAAGGTCATCGTCACCGGCTGTTTGGGGGCCGAACCGGATTACATCCGCGAACACCACCCCCGCATCATGGCGGTCACCGGTCCGCATCAGTACGAACAGGTACTGGATGCGGTTCACGCCGCCGTTCCCCCTGACCCTGACCCGTTCGTCGATCTGCTGCCCGCCAGCAGTGTGCGACTGACCCCCCGCCACTACAGCTATCTGAAGATTTCCGAGGGCTGTAACCACAAATGCAAGTTCTGCATCATCCCCGATATGCGAGGAAAACTGGCCAGCCGTCCGGCCCATGCGGTTCTGCGCGAGGCGGAAAAGCTGGTCGATAGCGGCGTGCGCGAACTGTTGGTAATCTCACAGGACACGTCTGCCTATGGGCTGGACCGGAAATACGATGTGAACCCGTGGAAAGACCGCCATGTGCGCAGCCACATCACCGATCTGGCCCGAGAACTGGGTCAGTTGGATGCCTGGGTGCGGCTGCACTATGTCTATCCCTATCCTCATGTGCGCGAGTTGATCCCCCTGATGGCGGATGCCGGGTCCAACATACTGCCGTATCTGGATATCCCATTCCAGCACGCCCACCCGGATGTTCTGAAACGGATGGCACGCCCCGCCGCAGCGGCCAAAACTCTGGACGAAATTCAGGCCTGGCGCGCAATCTGCCCCGATATCACCCTGCGTTCGACCTTTATCGTTGGCTATCCGGGTGAATCCGAGGCCGAATTCCAAACCCTGCTGGACTGGATGGACGAGGCGCAACTGGATCGTGTCGGCTGTTTTCAATACGAAAACGTGGATGGTGCGCGCTCAAACGACCTGCCCGATCACGTCCCGGCCGAAATCAAGCAAGAGCGGTGGGATCGCTTCATGGAAAAGGCCCAGGCCATTTCAGAAGCCAAGTTGCAAGCTAAAGTCGGACAAACGCTTCAAGTAATCGTCGATGAAGTGGATGACGAAGCCGCCACCTGCCGCACCAAATCGGACGCGCCCGAGATCGACGGCAACCTGTTCATTGACGAGGGCTTCGAAAGCCTCAAACCCGGCGATATCGTCACGGTCGAAGTGGACGAGGCGGGGGAATACGATCTGTGGGGGAAACCCGTTTGACGCCAGTAACCTGCCCATAATGCCCTCGGGTGAATAGTTACCCCTTACAGCGCAGGTAGAAATAAACCGCCATGAATGGCGGCGATAATTCCTGAAAATGGTGCAGGCGGTCCGCAATCAGACCGCCTGCGATAAGCTTACTGAGAAACCGGGTTGCAGACAGTCTGACCTGCTTCGGTTGTTGCCAGTTCATAGCCTGCCGAGCAGCTGGCCGAGCCATACTTGTCGTAGTCGGGTTGTACGTAAACAGGGGTCGGTTCTTCCTGCTGCGCACAAGCGGTCAGGACCAGAGCAAATGCGCCAACGGCTGCAAGTTTCAGTTTCATGTCCGTCAATCCTCTATTACTTTTCTGATATTGCCCAGCTTTTCGGGCCGTTTCCAGAGTACGGGCTGAACGGCAATCTGGCAACTGAAACGGTCACTTCCTCGTGAGGAAGAGCGATTCCATGCCAGTTCGAAGCCCAAATGATGATCCTTGCGGCATTACAGCTACCTTTTTGTCTGCATCGTCCTAAACTGTGCGACGTTTCAGCCAAAGACGGAGAAGCCACATGTCAGACACACCCGTTATTGCCCAGAAAACCCCTTTTTCAGTCGAGGTTGTCGAAGGGAAAACCTATTTCTGGTGCGCGTGTGGAAAGTCGAACCGGCAACCCTTTTGCGATGGCTCACATAAAGGTAGCGGGTTCGAACCGGTGAAATACACGGCCGAGACCAGCAAAAAGGTCTACTTTTGCGGGTGCAAACACAGTGCAAACGCGCCGCTATGCGATGGAACGCATAAAGACCTTTGATCAACCTTTTAATCTGTTCAGTGTCTCTGAATTTGCACAGAAATCCGGGGCCGTGTCCGCTGGATGCTGCCGCTGAGCCAGCCAGCTGGTGCATTGCGCATCACAACCCGATGCGCGACAGCGCGTGACCAGTTCGGCGTATTCTTCGGGCGACAGCCGCCCTTCGGCCATGGCTTCGCTCAGTGAAATTCCCATGCTTCGCGAGACAGAGCGCGTCAACCAAAAGTGCTTTTCGACCTCACCCAGAATATCCCGAGGCATCACGCGTCCTCCGCTTGCAAAGCTTTGATGGCCTTGAAACGCTCACGGTTCGGGCATGTGCATGGGGCATGATCAATCTGTTCGCGCCGTTCCAGCCACTCTGGGCAGGTTCTGGCCCAGGCACAGCCTCGGCATTGCTGCACGATCTCGGCCCAATCCTCATGTTTCAGGTGACCGTCCCGATAGGCTGCGGCCAGGTCGGTTCCTGTGACCTCGCCCATCCGCAGTACCAAGCGCAGGTGGGCCATGATTTCACCGAGACGTGGCATGGCGAACCTGACAGTTAAGGCATCAATTTGTGCAGTAACTCCTGGTTACGGCAATATTCAGGTGTCCGCCCAGCGGTCGCCATTTTCTTAAGCAGATCCTGACAATGATCCGGATTCGGACAATCGGTACATCGCAGAACTGCGTCAGAAATCTGGTCGACAGATAGCTTGCCGCCAATGGCTGCTTCCTCAAGATCGATGTCCAGCATTCTGGCCATATCGTCCACCAATCCGGCATGAAGCCGCAAGGACTCTCGGGTGGGCATGCTGTATCCTTTCCCTTTCGCGCTTTACGAAATCCTAGCGCATCCGGAAGGTCAGACTTTGATACAGGTCAAGATTGGGCGCCGATGTGGTCCAGATAGGCCCGGGTTGCATCCTGAACGCGGCGAAAACGGTCCCCACCCAGCTTTTTGCCTCCGTACCAGCGGGTGACGATGATCACGTGATTGTCCAGCCCTGCACGTTCGATCATCCGCAGGATTACCATACCAGCGCCGCTCTCCCCGTCATCAGCCTTCAGCGCGCCGGTCGGCAAAGAGGCGGCCCAGGTGTTATGTGTGGCCTTGGCATAGGATTTATCGGACTTCAGTTGGTCCAAAACCGCGTCAACGTCCGCGCGTGACGCCACAGGCGAGCCAGATACCGCATATTTCGACCCGCGATCCGTCAAAATCACGCCAAGGCGCACAAGATCGGTCATTGCGTCAGTCCCAGTTGCGCCGCGGTTTCAATCACGATGTGCACGCGCTGTGCGTTTGGCGGGTGGGTGCCAAGAAACCTGTCGCCGGGATCCGGAATCCGATCAAAGAACTTTGCCCCAATCAGCGGGTTGTAGCCCGCGTTATGCGTAATGATCGTGCCCATCTCGTCAGCTTCAAGCTCAAAAGCCTTTACATAAGCCTGAACACCAACTTGCGCACCCACTTTCTGAGCCTCTTCTATGTCGGCGGCGTCGCCCCCGCGCAGCTTCTCGGCCTTTCCGAACTCGGTGGCGCTTGCGCTGGCATTTTCGCTTTGCCGTGCGATGTGCCCCAGCACGTGATGGGCCGCCTCATGCCCCATGACAAAAGCCAGTTCATCTGCGTTTTGCGCGGAACGGATCATCGCAAGGGTAAAAATGATGGTGGGTTGCCGCTGGTCGTCCAACGTCTGAAACGCATTGGCTGGCGCACGTGGGTTCAGATCAACGAGAATCCGGAAATCGCATCTCTGAGGTCTTGATTGCTTCAAGCACTGGCTACGGGCCTCGGCCCCGATGTTCTGACTGACTTCGCGAAAGGTCTGGGCAACATCCTCAGAACCCGGCCCTTCACCCAGCCAATCCGCAGCAGGTTGCACGCGCAATCCACCTTCCGCACAGGCCGCAAGCAGCAGGGGAAGCACCAAAACAAAGCGTCTGCGCATGTTACATCCTTCGGCTCGGTCTGACCGTGATTTCAACATAGTACGTGCCGTTCGGCGTGACCACACAAGGCTTTGAAACGAACGTCTTGCATTGCGCGTCGACGGCTTGCACTCTGTCGTTATGTTTTCGATTGAGCATGAATTCGACTCGACGGTCATAACGCTTGTGGACGAAGGTGAAAAACCTTTGCAGGAAGATGTTGTGATCAACAATTTCGCCGAATGCGTCACGCTGGAACAGTTTGATCCGCGAACCGAACAGGTGCAAAAGATCACCTTGTCGCCGGAACAGGTCCGCGATCTGGCCGCAGCGCTGGACCTGCCCGAGGGAGTTTACCAGATCCGTGAAACGGGATCTTAGGGCGCATAGACAAAAACCTTGCTGCGCGAAGTTTGCCCCTGCTTGAGTGACAGTGTCGAAGGCGCGACGCCAAGACATTTCGCAAGAATTACCTGAACCGCATGGTTGGCTTTACCACTGTCAGGCGGTGCCGTGACAAATACCCTGATCTGCCCGTCTTCCACAACCACCCGGTCGCGTGCAGCCTTGGGAGTTACTTTCAGATGAAACGTTGTCCCGGCGTGCGCCTGCGCGCTGAGATCCGGCAGATCTCGTAGTTTGGATTTCGCCATTGTCGCCCCTTCCCTCAATAGTCTTGCATGATGGGCGGTGGAATGAAATTGATCCACGCGATCCGTCGCCGCGCCCTTGAAACCCTCGGCATGCCGACCAAGATACAGAGACGTGATGTAAAGGAAGTTAACATATGTCCATGAAAAACCCCGCTGCTCTGGAGTTTTTGCAGTCGCGCCGGTCCCGACCTGCCAAGACACTGGTTGCCCCGGCTCCGACCCGGGAGGAATTGCTGCCATTGCTGACGGCCGCAGCACGCAGCCCCGATCACGGAAAACTGGAACCCTGGCGATTTATCGTTCTGGAACAGGGGGCCATGGCAAGACTGGCAACCCTGACCGAGACCTGCGGGCAAAGACTTAAGAAAAGTCCGGAAGATATTGCAAAAGCACGCAGCCAATTTGACATGGGACATCTGGCCGTAGCCGTAATCGAAGTACAAAAACCGTCCGAGAAAATACCCGCGATTGAACAAACCTATTCAGCGGGCGCGGTCTGTCTGGCCCTGCTGAATGCCGCGCTGGCCGCAGGCTGGGGTGCAAACTGGCTATCGGGTTGGCAAACCCATGACCACGACTTCTGCGTCGACGCCTTTGGGCTTGCTGACAACGAACGCGTAGCCGGGCTGATACATATCGCCACCGAAGGAACAGCCCCACCCGAGCGCCCGCGGCCCGATGTGACGGCCATAACGGAATGGATCACAGAATGATCATCCTGAACGCCTTCTTCAGCGCGCTAAGCCAGATCGGAGATCCTAAGTTCCGCGCCGTTCTGCTGCGCGGTGTAGGTTTGACCATCCTGTTGCTGGGTCTTGCCTGTGCGGGTGCGATCAGTTTGATCAACTGGTTGTCGGGCAGTGAAATCTCTCTGCCGTTCGTCGGCGCAGTTCCATGGCTGAACGACGTTCTGAACTATTCAGGTATCGTTCTCGTCCTGATCCTGCCTGTTTTCCTGATGGTGCCGGTGGCGTCAGCCATCACATCGATCTTTCTGGACGAAGTGGCACAGGCGGTCGAGGACAAGCATTTTCCAGCCTTACCACCTGCACGACGCATCCCGGTGTCAGAGGCCCTGATGGACGGCCTCAGCTTTCTTGGCGTGCTGATTGTCGCAAACCTGCTGGCGCTGATCCTTTATGCGATCTTCACCCCGTTTGCGCCCTTCATCTTCTGGGCCATGAACGGGTTCTTGTTGGGGCGAGAATACTTCACGCTGGCTGCAATGCGCCGGATCGGGCGGGATGGCGCACGCCAGTTGCGGGCCAGGCATTCGACCACGATCTGGGTCGCTGGAACGCTGATGGCCATTCCGCTGTCGATACCGATGTTGAATCTGGTGATCCCGATCCTTGGCGCGGCGACATTCACCCATATTTTTCATGCTGTGTCAGGCCAAAAGGTCTGACACAGATTAGCGCGGCTCCAGTTGGTTCAACCAGTCGAAGTCCCGCACTGAAATTGCACCAGATATGATGATCCCGGCAATGATAGCCCACAAAACCACTGCAATGGCGGTGGTGATCCACATCTTAGCCTTCAGATGATGGACTTCCGGCGCGCCCGCATGGGTGCCCGGAACGATATCGTTCAGGTCACCCTGAGTTTTGATGCGAATGGGCAGAACCACAAGCAACGTCATAAACCAGATGACGGCGAACAGCACCAATGCAGCGGTAATGGTCACTTCAGGCCCTCCGGGTTTTGCGGATCAAACCTGTTCCAGCTCGACAAGGCAGCCGTTGAAGTCCTTGGGATGCAGGAACAGCACCGGCTTGCCATGCGCGCCGATCTTGGGCTCCCCCGACCCCAGAACACGGGCGCCAGTCGCTTTTAGATGATCACGGGCGGCGATGATGTCGTCGACCTCATAGCATACGTGATGAATACCGCCTGCCGGGTTCTTTTCCAGAAACCCGTTGATCGGGCTGTCGTCGCCCAGCGGGTACAAAAGTTCGATCTTGGTGTTGGGCAGTTCGATGAACACAACCGTGACGCCATGATCCGGTTCGTCCTGCGGCGCGCCAACCTTGGCGCCCAGCGCATTGCGGTATTGCTCGGATGCCGCCTCAAGGTCGGGTACGGCGATGGCAACGTGGTTCAGACGTCCAATCATGTCTCACTCCTGATGTCCTGCGTTGCGTGGGTTATGGGGGCTGCTCTGCGAAAGAACAAGTGCGCCAAATCGCGCGTTAACGTCGTGTTAGCCAGAAGTTCCTAGCGTGAAGCATCTGCTGGATAGGAGAGCTGCCATGGACGATTCGGGCCTCATTGCCACCACCGCCGCCACGCCCACCGCAACGCGGCCCTTGCTGGGACAGACAATTCTGGTTGTTGAAGACAGCCGATATGCCTGCGATGCGATCCGCCTGATGTGCCTGCATAGCGGTGCACGTATCCGACGCGCTGACTGCCTGAAATCGGCACGGCGACACCTGCAGATCTATCGCCCGTCGGTCATTCTGGTCGATATGGGCCTGCCTGACGGATCCGGAGCTGACCTGATCGCCGAACTGGCCGACGCTTCACCACGGATCAGCGTAATCATGGGCCTGTCGGGCGATGACGCCACCGAAGGTCTGGCCCACGCAGCCGGGGCGGATGGATTTCTGTCCAAGCCGATAAAATCATTGTCTTATTTTCAGAAGTCCATTCTGGAGCGCCTGCCCGAGGATCGACGCCCAAGCGGGCTCCACTCGGTTCGCGACGAAGTCATCCGCCCCGACCCGATGGCTTATCAGGACGACATGGCGCATATCGCCGATGTCCTAACCGGGCCCAACGATCATCGCACATGGGATTACGCCGCCCAGTTCCTGCAAGGGGTCGCACGGGAAGCCGATGACAGACCGTTGGCAGAAGCCGCCCGAAAGCTGGCGCTGTCACGGGCGAACGGCGCACCGATCACCGCGCAGGCAGCGCAGGTCGCCGGCATGGTGCAGAACCGTTTGGAACAAAGAAAGGCGATTTGACGTGATTGCAGCTTATTTCATCACTGCAACGCTTCTGTGCATCTGGGTCTATCGCCAAACACGGCAGACTGCACGCTCAATTCGTGTCAACCGAGGCGATTTGAACAACCCACTGGACTGACCGGCGAATACGCACCGGCACCAAAATTAAACCGCCCGCTTGATGCGGGCGGCTCTCGTTCAGTCCTGCGGGATGAGGCGCAAGCCCAGTTCCATCAGCTGATCCGAGGTCGGGTCTGACGGCGCATGCATCATCAGATCTTCGGCCCGCTGGTTCATCGGGAACATCATGACCTCGCGGATATTGGCCTCATCCGCCAACAGCATCACGATCCGGTCGATCCCAGCAGCGCAGCCACCGTGCGGCGGCGCACCGTAGTGGAAGGCGTTGAACAGAGCACCAAAGCGGGATTTCACTTCATCCTCGCCATAGCCTGCCAGTTCAAAGGCCTTCAGCATGATTTCCGGCTTGTGGTTCCGGATCGCACCCGACACCAGCTCATATCCATTGCACGCGAGGTCATACTGATACCCGCGCACATCCAGCGGATTGCCCTGTAGCGCTTCCATGCCGCCCTGCGGCATCGAAAACGGGTTGTGCTCAAAGTCGATCGCGCCGGTTTCTTCGTCTTGCTCGTAGATCGGGAAATCAACGATCCAGGCAAAGGCAAAGCGGTCTTTCTCGGTCAGGCCAAGCTCGTCGCCGATCACATCGCGCGCCTTGCCTGCAACCTTTTCAAAGGCTTTCGGCTTGCCGCCCAGGAAAAACGCCGCATCGCCGACACCCAGACCCAATTGCTGACGGATAGCCTCGGTCCGCTCGGGGCCGATGTTCTTGGCCAGCGGGCCTGCGGCTTCCATCCCTTCGCCCTGATCGCGCCAGAAGATGTAGCCCATACCGGGCAGACCCTCTTTCTGGGCAAAGGCGTTCATGCGGTCACAGAACTTGCGGCTGCCACCGGTTGGCGCGGGGATAGCGCGAATTTCGGTGCCTTCCTGTTCGAGCAGCTTTGCGAAAATAGCAAAACCAGACCCGCGGAAGTGGTCAGAGACCACCTGCATCTTAATAGGGTTCCGCAGGTCGGGCTTGTCCGTGCCGTACCACAGCGCCGAATCCTTGTAGGAAATCTGCGGCCAGTCCTGATCGACCTTGCGACCACCACCGAACTCTTCGAACACACCGGTCAAAACGGGCTGGATCGTGTCGAACACGTCCTGCTGCTCGACAAAGGACATCTCGAGGTCAAGCTGGTAGAAATCGGTGGGTGAGCGGTCGGCGCGCGGGTCTTCGTCGCGGAAGCAGGGCGCAATCTGGAAATACTTGTCGAAACCCGACACCATAATCAGCTGCTTGAACTGCTGCGGGGCTTGCGGCAACGCGTAGAACTTACCCGGATGCAGGCGCGACGGCACAAGGAAGTCACGCGCGCCTTCGGGTGAGGACGCGGTGATGATCGGCGTCTGGTACTCGCGGAACCCCTGATCCCACATACGCTTGCGCATGGAGGCCACCACGTCCGAGCGCAAGGTCATGTTGCGCTGCATCGCCTCGCGTCGCAGGTCGAGGTAACGATAGCGCAGGCGGGTTTCCTCGGGGTATTCCTGATCGCCGAACACCATTAGCGGCAGTTCCTCGGCGGCCCCCAGAACTTCCAGTTCGCGCACGTAAACCTCGATCTCACCGGTGGGCAGTTTCGGGTTCACCAGTTCGGCGGCACGCGCCTTGACGGTTCCGTCGATGCGGATGCACCATTCGGAACGCACCTTTTCAAGCGCAGCAAAAGCGGCGCTGTCGCCGTCACACAGGATCTGGGTTACGCCGAAATGGTCGCGCAGGTCGATGAACAGGACGCCCCCGTGATCTCGGACCCGATGCACCCAACCGGACAGGCGAACGGTTTCACCGACATTAGCGGCGGTCAGTGCGGCGCAGGTGTGGCTGCGATAGGCGTGCATGGATCATATCCCTTCGGGCGCAGAATTCGTCGCGCCGATACACCCTGTCAGGCCCGGAAAGTCAAGGCGGGTCGCCCTGTCAAAACGGCCTTTGCACGTTGCCTGAGTAGAAATAGGCACCCAGCCCGACCGCAAAGATGATATTGCCCGCAATCGCGTGCAGCAGCACCGCGTAGAAGAACGAACCGCGCTGCCTGTAGGCCCATGTAAACAGCAGCCCGCCCGCAAATGTCATGAGGGCGACAATCCAACTCCAATACATCAGATGCGCGAACGAGAAGATGGCAGCATTCAGCACATAAGCCGCGCGCCCTTCTGGCAGGATCGCGTGATAGCGACGGAAGAACAGTGGGCGGAACAGAAGTTCCTGTGGCAGTGCAGACAAAACAGGATAACCGATCCAGATAAACGCCAGCATCTCAGGGCGGTGTACTAGCAGAAAAAACGCGGCGTCGGGGCGTGTCACCTGAATCAGCCCAACGCAAAACACGGACATGAAAGCGGTAAACAGCACAACTTCGCGAAGCGACCAGTTGGCCCAATCATAGCGCAACTCGGCCCATTGAAAGCCCGGTGTCCAATGCAGCAGCGTGATCCCCAGCCCGGTCAGGGCAAACAGAGCCGGAAACATCCAGTTCGGTGGAAACAAAACCGCGATGATCAGCGGCAGGACAACATAGAACAAGCCGAACTCAACCCTTAACCGCGGCAATGCATCTGGCGGTCCGACCATCGTGCTGTCTTTGGTCACGTGTCTATCAGCTCCACCCGGATCAGCCCGCGCAATGAATTGCCCATGTAGGCAGTTTGTGCGTTTTTTAGATCGCTCAAGGTCAGCACGGCCTCAGACACCGTTCCTTTATCCAGTATTTCTTCGCGCAATATGCCAGGCAACAGACCGCTGGACAGCGCAGGTGTCAGAATACGACCGTCCTGTTTTTCGACGAAAAGGTTGCTGATGGTGCCCTCACACAGCTCATCAAGCTCATTCAGGAATAACACCTCGTCTATGCCATCCGTCAGCGCGGCGCGAGTATTGTCATAAAGGGCGCGGCGGCTTGTCTTGTGACGCAGCCAAAGATCATTGGAAGCCAGTCGCTGATCAGACAGGGCGATGCGCCAGACCGGAGGGTTGCTGGCCAGAACCCCGGTGGTCAATTCGAATGCACCCGATGCGTCCAGTGTAAGGCGGCACCGCAAGGGGGTGTCGCCCAACGCGCCATCCAGCGCGGCGGTCGCTGAATCCGGGTTGAAGGGAAGGCCAAAGGCCGCAGCGGTTCGGGCCATGCGCGCAAGGTGACGGTCTTTTCGGAGAAAGCCCTGACCTGGCCGAAACGCCAGCGTTTCGATCAGGCGGAAATCAGGCTCAGCTGGCGGGCGAAGCGGGCTTTCCATAGCGCCTCCTCATATTCTGCCGGGGCGGTGCTGTCCCAGACAAGGCCCCCGCCCACGTTCAGGGTGGCCTGATCGTCTTCCAGCATCAGCGTACGGATGGCCACGTTGAACTCGGACCGGCCATCAGGCGCGGCCCAGCCGATGGTGCCACAATAGATGTCGCGCAGCCAGGGTTCCAGCCCGGCCAGAATTTCCATGGCGCGAATTTTGGGGGCGCCCGTGATCGAGCCGCAGGGAAACAGAGCCGTCAGTATATCGCTGAGCCCTGCGCATTTGAGCAACTGGGCACGGACAAGTGAAACCATCTGATGCACTGTCGCATAGGTTTCCACCTTGAACAGTTCAGGGACATGAACGGAACCGGGCAACGCGACACGGCTGATATCGTTGCGCAGAAGATCGACGATCATCAGGTTTTCCGCCCGGTTCTTTTCGTCCGTGGTCAGAAACGCCCGGCGCCGCATATCCTCGTCCGGGTCTTCGCTGCGCGGCTGGGTGCCCTTCATCGGTCGTGTCTCGATCTTTCCATCCGCGTCTGTGCGGAAGAACAACTCTGGCGAGCGGCTGAGCAAATCCGGTAACCCGACCTGCTGCACCAGCGCGCCATGCCCAACGGGCTGCCCCGCTGCCAGTGCCGCATAAAGGGTTTCACTGCTGCCCGAGACGGTCAGGTCAATCGGAAAGGTCAGGTTCGCCTGATAGATATCACCGGCACCGATGGCATCATGCACCACTTGAAAGGCTTCGCCATAGCGCGCCTCGTCCCAGCGCGGCTGAAACGCGCGCACCTCGCCTGCGGGTGTCGGTAAAGAAACCCGATCCGGCGCGCCGTAAACTCCAAAGCACAACAAGGGAAGCCGACGCGAGTCCCGCAAAAGATTGATCAGCCGAGGTTCAAGCACATATCCCAGTTCATAACTGGCATAGCCAGCCAGCCAGGCCCCGCGCGCGCGCGCCTCATCCAGCGCCGCCAGAGCCTGGGGCACGTCCTCCGCCGTATCCGCGCGGATAATCCGAGACGGGCGCTGAAACCGGGTTCCGCGACCGGCTGGTCCCTGATCAAAACGAATACGCAACTGCATCCTCTTTTGCCGTGAAGGGCGATATAGAGAATACTCTGGCAGGGGAAAGGGGGGAAAGCGGCAATTTCGCTTCTGTTTCCGATACCCCTTGAACCTTTCTGCGTGGTCCCTATAACGCACGACAATTTGGGCGCTTGGGCGGCGCCCGCGACTCGTACAAAATCGAAGGGGCCAGGCCATGCCGAAGAGAACCGACATCAAGTCGATCATGATCATCGGGGCGGGTCCCATTGTTATCGGTCAGGCCTGCGAGTTCGACTATTCCGGCGCTCAGGCCTGCAAGGCCCTGCGCGAAGAAGGTTACCGGGTTATTCTGGTCAACTCGAACCCGGCGACAATCATGACTGACCCCGGACTTGCCGATGCCACCTATATCGAGCCGATCACGCCCGAGGTCGTCGCCAAGATCATCGAAAAGGAACGCCCTGACGCCCTGCTGCCCACAATGGGCGGGCAAACCGGTCTGAACACCTCGCTCGCGCTGGAAGAGATGGGGGTGTTGGACAAGTTCGGTGTCGAGATGATCGGTGCCAAACGCGACGCCATCGAGATGGCCGAGGACCGAAAATTGTTCCGCGAGGCGATGGATCGGCTGGGGCTGGAAAACCCCAAAGCCACCATCGTGACCGCCCCCAAGAAGGCCGACGGCTCTGCCGATCTGGACGCAGGTGTTCAGATCGCTCTGGACGAGCTGGAGGAAATCGGCCTGCCTGCCATCATCCGCCCGGCCTTTACCTTGGGCGGCACAGGCGGCGGCGTGGCCTATAACCGCGAGGATTATATCCATTTCTGCCGCTCGGGCATGGATGCCTCGCCTGTCAACCAGATCCTGGTCGATGAAAGCCTGCTGGGCTGGAAAGAATACGAGATGGAAGTGGTGCGCGACACCGCCGACAACGCCATTATCGTCTGCTCCATCGAAAACGTCGACCCAATGGGCGTGCACACGGGTGACTCGATTACCGTGGCCCCTGCCCTGACGCTGACCGACAAGGAATACCAGATCATGCGCAACGGCTCGATTGCCGTCCTGCGCGAGATCGGGGTGGAAACCGGTGGCTCGAACGTGCAATGGGCAATCAACCCCGATGATGGCCGCATGGTTGTGATCGAAATGAACCCGCGCGTGTCGCGTTCATCGGCGCTGGCCTCCAAGGCGACGGGTTTCCCTATTGCCAAGATCGCCGCGAAACTGGCCGTCGGCTACACGCTGGACGAGCTGGACAATGACATCACCAAGGTCACGCCTGCGTCGTTCGAACCTACCATCGACTATGTCGTCACCAAGATCCCGAAATTCGCGTTTGAAAAATTCCCCGGCTCTGAACCCTACCTGACCACTGCAATGAAGTCAGTGGGTGAGGCGATGTCCATCGGGCGCACCATCCACGAATCCATGCAGAAGGCGCTGGCATCGATGGAATCCGGCCTGACCGGGTTTGATGAGATCGAAATTCCGGGGCTGAGCATCGGCCTGTGGGATGAGGTCGAAAGCAGCGACGACAAAGCGCATGTCATCAAGGCGATCAGCAAGCAGACCCCCGACCGCCTGCGCACCATCGCCCAAGCCATGCGTCATGGCCTGAGCGACGATGAAATCTTTGGCGTCACCAAGTTTGACCCCTGGTTCCTGGCCCGCATTCGCGAGATCATCGAAGCAGAACGCACCGTGCGTAAGGATGGTCTGCCAGTGACCGAAGAAGGCATCCG
The DNA here is from genome assembly GCF_056531755.1 of Ruegeria sp. L11. Classification (NCBI taxonomy): domain Bacteria; kingdom Pseudomonadati; phylum Pseudomonadota; class Alphaproteobacteria; order Rhodobacterales; family Roseobacteraceae; genus Ruegeria; species Ruegeria sp. L11. The sequence goes on along the minus strand of NZ_JBQFMI010000002.1, from coordinate 108,512 downwards.
CAAGCTCAAGATGCTGGGCTTCACCGATGCGCGTCTGGGCAACCTGTCAGGCCGCAGCGAAGATAACGTGCGCCGCGCCCGCCACAATCTGGGCGTCACCGCGGTCTTTAAACGCATTGATACCTGCGCTGCTGAGTTCGAAGCGCAGACACCCTATATGTACTCGACTTACGAAGCCCCGATGATGGGAGATGTCGAATGCGAGGCACGCCCAAGCGACCGCAAGAAGGTCGTTATTCTTGGTGGTGGCCCGAACCGGATCGGTCAGGGGATCGAGTTCGATTATTGCTGCTGCCACGCCTGCTATGCGCTAACCGAGGCCGGGTACGAAACCATCATGGTCAATTGCAACCCCGAGACGGTCTCGACCGACTATGACACCTCGGACCGTCTGTATTTTGAGCCGCTGACCTTTGAACACGTCATGGAAATCCTGACGAAAGAACAGGAAAACGGTACGCTGCACGGCGTGATCGTTCAGTTCGGTGGGCAAACTCCGTTGAAGCTGGCCAACGCGCTTGAGGCCGAGGGCATTCCGATTCTGGGTACCACACCGGACGCAATTGACCTGGCCGAAGACCGTGAACGGTTCCAGGCGCTGGTCAATGAACTGGGCCTGAAACAGCCCAGAAACGGTATTGCCTCGACCGATGAAAAGGCGCTGGAGATTGCCGAAGAGATCGGTTTCCCGCTGGTCATTCGCCCCTCTTACGTTCTGGGCGGTCGTGCGATGGAAATCGTGCGCGATATGGATCAGCTGCGACGCTATATCAACGAGGCCGTTGTGGTCTCGGGCGACAGCCCCGTACTGCTGGACAGCTATCTGGCGGGCGCGGTCGAGCTGGACGTAGATGCGCTGTGTGACGGCACCGACGTTCACGTGGCGGGCATCATGCAGCACATCGAAGAAGCGGGCGTTCACTCGGGCGATTCCGCCTGTTCGCTGCCGCCCTATTCGCTGTCGAAAGAGATCATCGGGCAGATCAAGGAACAGGCGTTCAAGCTGGCCAAGGCGCTGAATGTTGTTGGCCTGATGAATGTGCAATTCGCGATCAAGGATGATGAGATCTATCTGATCGAAGTGAACCCGCGCGCCTCGCGCACCGTGCCGTTTGTTGCCAAGGCCACCGACAGTGCGATTGCGTCGATTGCGGCGCGCATCATGGCGGGCGAGAAACTGGCCAATTTCCCGATGCGCCCGCCCTATCAGGAAGGCAAGGACACCAAGATCGCGGACCAGATGACGCTGGCCGATCCGGATATGCCGTGGTTCTCGGTGAAAGAGGCCGTCATGCCCTTCGCCCGTTTCCCCGGCGTCGACACCATCCTTGGCCCGGAAATGCGCTCGACCGGCGAGGTGATGGGCTGGGACCGTGACTTCCCACGCGCGTTCCTCAAGGCGCAGATGGGCGCGGGCATGGTGCTGCCGTCCTCAGGCCGTGCGTTCATTTCGATCAAGGATGCCGACAAGGGCAAAGCCATGCTGGAAGCGGCGCAGGTTCTGGTTGATCAGGGCTTCACGCTTGTGGCCACGCGCGGCACCCAAGGCTGGCTGGACGAACAGGGTGTTGCCTGTGACGTGGTGAACAAGGTGTACGAAGGCCGCCCGGATGTGGTGGACATGCTGAAAGACGGTCAGGTGCAGCTGGTGATGAACACCACCGAAGGTGCGCAGGCGGTTGAGGACAGCAAGGCCATCCGCTCGATCGCGCTGTACGACAAGATCCCGTATTTCACCACCGCAGCTGGGGCCAATGCCGCAGCACTGGCGATCAAGGCACAAGCTGAGGGCGACGTTGAGGTGAAATCGCTACAGGGGTAAAGACCCATGAACCAAACAGAAAAGCCCCAGAGGAAACTCTGGGGCTTTTCCTTATTTTCAATATTTTACGCAGGTATTTCCATCGTTTTCTTTCGTTCGTCACGGGCGAAGAACAGCAGGTAAAACACCGGTGCCGCGACCATTGTCAGCACGGTGGCAAATGCCAGACCGCCCATGATCGTCACTGCCATCGAGACAAAGAACGCATCCGTCAGCAGTGGCGCCATGCCCAGAATGGTCGTGACAGCCGCCAGCATGACGGGCCGCAAACGCGACACGGATGCTTCGATGATTGCCTCGCGCAGGGGCTTGCCGGTGGCGCGGACCAGATCGATTTCCTCGACCAGAACAATGCCGTTCTTGATCAGCATACCCGACAGGCTGAGCAGGCCCAGAAGTGCCGTAAAGGTGAAGGGCAGTCCTGTTCCCAGCAGGCCGATCACCACGCCGTTCACGGACATCGGCACCAGCAGCCAGATGATGATCGGCTGGCGGATTGCGTTGAACAACAGGACCGAAATCAACACCATGATCAGCAGGCTCAGCGGCAATTGTCTGCCCAGGCTTGCCTGCGCTTTGCGCGAGTTTTCGAACTCTCCACCCCATTCCATCTTGTAGCCGGGCGGCAATTCGATGGCCTCGATGGCGTCCCGAACTTCGGCGTGGACCTGCGCCGCAGTCAGGTCGGGCGGGATGTCCGCGCCGACGGTGATGGTCAGAACCCGATCACGACGGTGAACCAGCGTATTGAGCGTTTTGTACTCGAATCCATCCACCATTTGTTCAATTGGTACAAACTTTTCCGACTGGTCCGAGTACACGACCTGATCGACGATCGAGTAATCTCCGTCCGCAGGTCGGCGCAGGATGATCGGGATCAGGCGGTCGCGCTCGCGGAACACACCACCCGTAATGCCGTCGGTCGAGAATTGCAGGGTGGCGGCGATGTCTTCGCGTGTGACACCGGCTGTCTGCGCCCGTTCGGTGGCATAGATCGGTTGCAGCGCCAGTTCCTGTTCGCGCCAATCGTGGTGAACCAGCAGCGCGTTCGGGGATGCGGCTGCCATGCGCTGCACCGCCTCATCAGCAAGCTGGCGCAGCACGACCGGATCGCTGCCCGAGAACCGGGCCTGAATCGGATCACCACCGCCGGGGCCAAAAACCAGGCGCTTAGTGCCGAACTCACCTTCGGGGAATTGGACGGACCCAAACGCCTCAAGGTCCGCTTGCAGCGCCGGGATGTCGTCCAGGCTTGCTGTGCGGATGACCATATGCCCATAGCTGGGGTTCGGCTTTTCGGCTGAATACGTCAGCATGAAACGAGTAGCCCCCTGGCCGACAAAGGTCGCGACCGAGACCACGTCGTCGCGGGCTGCCAACCACTCTTCGAACACCGCCATGTCTTCGGCGGTTCGTGCAATCGGTGTGCCCTGCGGCAGTTTGTAGTGCACAAAGAACAAAGGCGTGTTGGAGTTGGGGAAGAACTGCTGTTTCATCAGCCCAAACCCGGCATAACACACCACGGTTACGCCGACGAGACCAGCAACAACCAGCCAGCGGAAGCGCAGCGCAAAGCGCAGGATCGCACCATAGGTGCGGAACAGGAGGCCGCCGTATGCGTCGATCTCGCCTGCTTTGCCCTGTTTGAAGAAGTAATGCCCCAAAAGCGGCGTGACGGTGATCGCCAAAACCCAGCTGAGCAACAGTGAAATGCCGATCACGGCGAACAGAGAGAACAGGAATTCTCCGGTTGCGTCAGGGCTGAGGCCAATGCCCGCGAAGGCCATGATGCCAATCACGGTCGCCCCCAGCAGCGGGATCTGGGTTTTTGACGCCACATCCTCGGCCGCATCGCGCGAGGACTGGCCGCGCAGCATGGATATCTGCATCCCTTCGGCCACGACGATGGCGTTGTCCACCAGCATCCCCATGGCGATGATCAGGGCACCCAATGAGATTCGTTCCATCTCGATTGAGAAGAGCGACATGAACAGAAGCGTGCCGACCACGGTCAGCAGCAGGGTCGAGCCGACGACAATGGCCGCGCGCCAGCCCATGAAGATGCCCAGCACGGCGACCACGATGGCCACCGACATGGCAAGGTTCACGAGAAAGTCGTTCGAGGCCTGCTCGACCACCACATGTTGCTGATAGACCGGCAGGATTTCGACACCGAAGGGAATGCTTGTGTTCAACTCCGCGAATTTGGCGTCAGCGCGTTTGCCGACTTCGACAATGTTTTCGGTGGCCAGACCCGCGATGCCCAAGGTGAAGGCCTCGGTCCCGTTGTAGCGGATAATGATGTCGGGGTCGTTCTGACGGGCACGATAGACATCGGACATGTCAAAGAGGTTGATCACCTGCCCTTGCGAACCGACAGACAGGCCCGCAATGGCCGACACACTGTCCGACCCTTCGGCCGTCAGAATGGTGGTGCGGTCGTTATCAGAGCGCAAGGACCCTGAGGAATTGACCGAATCCGCATTGGCGATGGCCTGGTTGATCGCTTGCAGCGGGACATTCTGGTTCACGGAAATCGCCAGATCGGGTTCGACAAAGATCGCCTCGTCCGGCAGGCCCTGAACCTCGACATCCGCAACCCCGTCCACGGTCAGCAGTTCCCGCCGCAGGAAGGTTGCCAGTTCGTGCTTTTCAGCGTCCGAGAACCCTTGGGCGGTCACCGCATAGAACAGGCCGAACACGTCGCCGAACCCGTCATTCACAAACGGTTGGCCGACGCCCGATGGCAGGCCGCGCGCGGCGTCGCGCACCTTGGCCCTGAGCCGGGTCCAGATGGCGGGCAGTTCGGTGCCGTCGTATGTCGACTTGATCTCAACCTCGATCAGGGACCGTCCGGGTTGATTGACCGAGGTGATGACGTCCACCTCGCCCATCTGCTGTATGGCGGATTCCAGCGGTTCCGATACTTCCAGCGCCACCTGTTCGGCGGTGGCGCCCGGGTATTGCGTGATGACAACCGCGTTCTTGATTGTAAAGGCCGGGTCTTCCAGACGGCCAAGCGATGTGAACCCCCAGATGCCCCCAACAAGGGCAATGAGAATGACCAGCCATGTGTAAAGCGGCCGGTCGATTGAGGCGCGGGCGATGTTCATCTGTCAGCCCCTCAGTTCGCGAAACCGGCGAACCGGCGCACCGTCTGACCATCCGTCAGCACAGCGCCCCCGGCCACGACGACCTCATCCCCGTCAGAGAGGCCCGTCAGCACCCGGACATCGCCGGTTTGCGTGGGCTCGATGGTCACCGGGACGCGGCGCACGGTGCCCTCATCCGCCCCGACCGGGGAAAACACCATGACGTTCAGCGCGCCGTTTGCGTCGGCGACAACAGCGGTCGCCGGTACGATGATGCCTGTGCGGTTGTCCTGCACCTGAACGTTGACGGTAACGGAAGAACCGGGAAGAATTTGCAGCCCCTTGGGCGGGGTCAGGCCGAACTGGATGCGGAAGGTTTGACCGACGCTGGAGGTTTCCGCGTCGAATTCCCGGATTTCCAGCGGGAAGACTTCGTCACTGGCAGGAAATTTGGCAGTGATCGTTCTTTGATCATTCTGGCCGGAGCGTTGAAACAGGATCTCGGGCACGTCGACCACGATGCGCAATTCGGACATGTCGTGAATGCGGACGATGGGCGTGCCTGCCGAGACGGTCGTAAACGCCTCGACCGAACGGCTTGAGACCAGCGCGTCAAAGGGCGCGGTCAGCGTGGCGTGTTCCAGTTCATATTCCGCGTCGCGCAGGGCGATCGCGGCCAGTTGCGCCTCGGTCTCGGCATCGTCCACGGCCACCTGGCTGGCGGTTGTACCGCGCAGGCGCGACAGGCGGGCGACGGTGCGGTCGGCCTGTTCCTTTTGCAGCCGCGCCCGATCAAGGCGCAGCTCGAACGGTTCCTGATCCAGACGGGCAATCAGGCCATCCTTGGGAATCACGAAGCCTTCGTTGATGGGCATTTCGACAATCTGCCCCGCAACCTGAAAGGCCAGATCAACGGTCTGGCGCGCGGCGACGCGGCCGAAAAACTGCCGCGTGAAACCGGGCGCGGTTTCACGCACCTGCATGAGTTTCACCGGTTTCGGGGTCTCTTGAGCGGCAATCGGGGTTGCCAGAATGGCCAGTGCAAGGCCCAGAGAGGTCAGGAGTTTCATTTCTTCAATCCCTCGGGAATTCCCGTTTTCAATACGTTGTCGCGGATTTTGCGCGCCAGTCGCGCGAATTCGGCAGTTTCTTGTTCGTTGAGGCCCGAGGCCCGGTGAAACAGGTCCCCGGCGGCGGCGACCAGCATGTTGCGGGCCTCTTCGCCCTGCTCTGTCAGCACCAGCAACCAGGCGCGGCGGTCTTCGGGGTCACGCCGCCGCATCAGATAGCCCGCTTTTTCAAGGGCATCCGCAGTGGCGGTGATCGTTGATGGTACGCTTAACATATCGGCGGCCAGAACGCCCATGCGCTTGGGCTGATCCAGCTTGATCAGCATGTGGCATTCCGGGTGGCTCAGGTCGGTTTCGATACAGTCGAAGGTCTCTTCCAGTTTCCAGTACAGGGCATAGACGCCCATGATCGCCTGAATCTCGGGGCTGAGGCGGCCCAGTCTGGCACTGATATCGTCGGGCATTGGGGGTCTCCGCGCGGGTTACGGGGCGATATACTTCAATTTATGAACTATTCAAGATATGAAACTGCACCCCGGAACGGATTCCCTTGGGTCAACATATCTTGATCAAATCACGCCATGACTGCATTTTGGGCGAATCCGAAACATTCAGGACCCGCCATGTATACCCCCGCCATCACCGGTACCGGTGTCTTCACGCCGGAGAACGTCATCACCAACGCCGAGCTTGTCGAAGCGTTCAACGCTTATGCCGACAAGCAGAACGCGAAGAATGCCGAGGCCATCGCAGCCGGGCAGATGGAGGCGATGCAGCATTCCTCGGAAGAGTTCATCGTCAAGGCGTCGGGCATTCAGAACCGCTACGTGATGGACAAGTCCGGGGTGCTGAACCCCGACGTGATGCACCCGACGCTGCGCCAGCGCAACGATGACGAGCCCGGGATCATGACCGAGATGGCAGTGGATGCCTGCAAGAAGGCGCTGGCGCAGGCGGGGCGCACGGCGGCGGATGTCGATCTGGTGATCTGTGCGGCCTCGAACCACGAGCGCGCCTATCCGGCGATTGCAATCGAGATTCAGCAGGAACTGGGTATCGACGGGTTCGGCTTTGACATGAATGTCGCCTGTTCTTCGGCCACGTTCGGCATTCAGGCGGCGGCGGATATGGTGCGGTCCGGGTCGGTGCGCGCGGCGTTGGTGGTGAACCCTGAAATCTGCTCGGGCCATCTGGAATGGCGCGACCGGGATTGTCACTTTATCTTTGGCGATGTGGCAACGGCAACGCTGATCGAGCGGATCGAAGACGCAAAAGGCCCGCATTTCGAAATCCTGTCGACCCGCTGTGCCACCGCCTTTTCCAACAATATCCGCAACAATAACGGTTTCCTGCGCCGGTCGCGCCCCGATGGTGTGATTGACCGCCGCGACATGCAGTTCATGCAGAACGGCCGGAAGGTGTTCAAGGAAGTGTTGCCGATGGTCAGCAAGCATATCAGCGACCATATGGAGGCCGAAGGGGTCAGCAATACCGACCTCAAACGCCTGTGGCTGCATCAGGCCAACAAGACGATGAACGACTTCATCGGCAAGAAGGTTCTGGGCCGCGAACCCGAAGCGGGCGAGCAACCCAATATCCTTCAGGATTATGCGAACACCTCATCCGCAGGGTCGATCATTGCGTTTTCGAAATACTCTGACGATCTGCAAGAGGGCGATCTGGGCCTGATCTGTTCTTTTGGGGCCGGGTATTCGGTTGGATCGGTGATCGTGAAGCGTCACGCCTGATCTGCATTCCGCAAAGCGCTGACGGCCTAGAGATCGGCCGCCAGCTGAAAAACCTGGAACGCGGCCCCTTCCCCACGATCAATCCGGCTGAGATAGGCGGGGGTTTCACCTTTTGCCAGTTGGGATTGCAGCCCGCGCCCCTGAGACGCCCAGTCCCAGAATTCGGCACGGGGCGCAGCGGTGCACAGCAGCACATAGCTTACACCCAGTGCAGCAAGACGCGGACCGGCCTGGGACGCATCCACACGCAAAACCGCGATCTGCGCCTGAATTCCGGCCCGGTTGCGGTGATAATTCCCAGCCAGAACCGAATGATCAGTATAGCGCAGCACCTCTGCCGCATAATCGAAATCGACCAGAACCATTCCGGCTGGCAGGTCTTGCAGGGTCGCGTAGGCCTCGGGCGCTTTGCAGGGGGCGCCGACGTTTTGCGAATCCCGCGCAACCTCGGCGACGGGTGCCGCAAGGGATGGGCGCGCAAACCGTCCCAGCTGTTTTTCCACGCTGCTACCGATCTTTGGCGAGACGCAGACGATAAAGCCTATCATAGCCAAGCCGGAGAGCGTGCGGCCATGGGTTCTGTAACTGACGTAAAGGGCCCGCAGCATCTGAGCCTGAACAGCCACGAGGGACACGCCCAGAAACGTCATCATCCGGGACTGGTACAGAAACATGGAAAACCCGGTCACAATCAGCGCCAGAAACAGGAGGTAATCCATTTTGTCTTGTGACTGGCGGGCAAAGATCAAGGCCGCCACCGCCGTGATGACAGACATGGCGATCAGGGCCGCAGCCTCGCCCAGATGCCGTTCCAGAACGACGGTGATATTCTGTGCTTCAGCGACCTGGCTGAGCCAGAAGTCGCGCATGTCCTGAGGCAGATCCGCAATCGGGTTTTCAAGGCAGTGGGGTGCAAATGCGTAAGCACAGCCAAGTGTTACAGCGCCGACCACAAGACACGCGCCGATACGCCCCCAATAGGACCAGCCCGACCCGACCCAGGCTGCTGCACACAGGCACAGGGCCGCGATCCCGGCCGGCAGGGCCACACTGATCGTCAGGGCATCGCAGCTTGGAAACAGAAAGCCCTGACGTCCCGTTGTTGCAACGCTGGCCAGCAACAGGGTCAGCGCCAGCCCGGCTCCAAACACCATGGTGTTGCGGCGGGCGGCTGTGCCGGTCACGATCCAGTCAATCGCAAGGAACACCGCGATAACCGCGATCTGCACGATCGATTCGGTGCCGACGGACACCGAAAGGGCGAGGCAGGCACCCAGCCACCCCGCAGCAGAGGGTTTGGCCTTGCGCAGGACAAAGAACATGAGGGCCGCTGCAAACAGCAGAATCTGAACATTGTGGTGGTCAAACGAGAAATAGTCGAACTTCCGATAATGTTCGAGCGTCAGTACGCCGACCACCAGTGCCGAAACCGCGCCATTGCGCCCGCCCAAAGCTCCACCGGTGACAGCAAAGGCCCACAGGGTCAGCCCCGCCAGCAGCACCGGCCAGACAAACGCAGTCACTTGCAAGGCGCTGTCGGGTGGCACGACCATCGCGGACAGTGTGTAGAGCCCGGCAATCGGCGCATCGACAAGCCGGGACCAGTGCATCAGCGTGCCGTCACCCGGCCCCAGCCGATGCTGATAGGCGTCAAACCAGCCCTGCCCCGCCAGCAGGTCCTGCACCATGACCCAGCGCATCGCGTCATCGGGGCCTTCCTGATAAGCACCAAACAGCACCGTGGCCAGAAAAAGCGTATAGACAAACAGGAACGACCGCCAAACCATATGGTCTGCGAGAACGCTGTAATTTCCCTGCATTTTCTGCATGGTTTACTGCCCTTGACGATCTTGCCTGCGCCGCAGCTTATCTGAAAGACGTGACTGAATTGAGGCGCAGAGTCCGGTTGATGATCATGCCACAAAGCGCACGACATCTGCGGCGATCCGGGCAGGCGGTTTTTGGCCGATAGCTGGCCGCCACCAAGCCTAGCTGACGCTTTCTTCTTCCAGGTGCAGTTTCATTTCTATCAGGACCTGCTGAAGCAAACTGGTTTCTTTCAGCAGCCTTTTGGCTTCGTTCACCGTGATGATGCCATCTTCGATAGCGGACTGATATTCAGTCATCAACATTGCAAACCGCTGGCTGAGCGCGATGACATCCGAATTCACCCCGCCTGTGCGAGGATCCTCGGTGTTGCGTTCGCTGTAGGACAAGGTGATGTTTTTCAGATCCGCCAGCGCGGATGTCACATGCGGATAAGTTGCTGCGTTTTCAAGCCGGGCCACTGCATCCACGGGCATGAACCTGTCCGCGTGTTCGGCATTGTCCGAATAATACCGGCCCAGGGTCGCCTTGGATTTTCCGGTGATTTCACAAGCAGCTTCTATTCCGACATCTTTGACCAGCGCTTCTGTGTGTTTCTTCAGATAGGCCCCGATATCTGCCATTGATTTACCTTTATTACCTGCAAACGCCCGCCCGGTGTCCAAACCGGGGAAAGCGTCGGGAAATTTCCCATACCTGAGTCATAATTGAAATGTCATACATTGACTATCCCTCAGATAAGCGGGGGATTTTGTGAGTGAGTGGCGGCAGTTCAAGCCGGTAAAGAGTGATTGCGGGGCGGTATTGTTGGGCCTTGCTTTGTTTTGGCCACATGTTGGCCGACGGCGTCGCTGTTGCAGACGCGGGGGTTCCATCCCCTACGAGCCCAGCTCGGCCTCTGCACACGCAATGGCGACGTCGCTTCTTACATCCCTTTGCTCTCTTGTTCCTTTTGGCCGGGCGTTTTAGACCCACGCCATGGCAAAGCTGTATTTCAACTATTCCACCATGAACGCGGGCAAGTCGACCGTGTTGCTACAGGCGTCGCACAACTATCGCGAGCGCGGGATGCAGACCTATCTGATGACCGCCGCCCTTGACGGGCGGGCGGGTGCGGGGCGGATTGCATCGCGCATCGGCATATCGGAGCAGGCTGACACGTTCACACCCGAAGATGATGTCTTCGCCATGATCCGGTCCCGGCTGGACAAAGGTTCCGTGGCCTGCGTTTTCATTGATGAGGCGCAGTTCCTGTCCGAGGCGCAGGTCTGGCAACTGGCCCGTGCGGTGGACGATCTGGATGTGCCGGTGCTGGCCTATGGGCTGCGCGTGGATTTTCAGGGCAAGCTGTTCCCCGGTTCTGCCGCCCTGCTGGCCCTTGCCGACGAAATGCGCGAGGTGCGCACGATCTGTGAATGCGGCCGCAAGGCCACGATGGTGATTCGTCGCGACGAGACCGGCAAGGCCATCACTGAAGGGGCGCAGGTACAGATCGGCGGGAACGAGACGTATGTCTCGCTCTGCCGCAAACACTGGCGCGAGGCGGTGGGCGACTAGACCGGGTTGGGCAGCGCCCTGCCCGCGACAAAGGCCGCCACGTTATCCAGCGCCATGTGCCCCATGCTGCTGCGCACCTCTTCGGTGGCGGTGCCCAGATGGGGCAGCAGGGTGACGTTTTCCATATCGCACAGGGATTGCGGCACTTTGGGTTCGAACTCGTAGACGTCCAGCCCCGCCCCCGCGATCTGACCGGTTTGCAGCGCCGTGATCAGCGCGGCCTCGTCCACCACCTCGCCACGGGCGATGTTGACCAGAATAGCCGAGGGGTTCATCGCCTCAAGAACCTGCGCATTGATCAGGTGGCGGGTTTCCGCACCACCGGGAACCGCAAGCACAAGGAAATCGACCGAAGCGGCGAGTGTTTCAAGGTCAGGTGTGAATTCTGCCGGGAAATCCAGATCTTTTGGATTGCGGGATTGATAGGCCACCTGCATGGCAAACCCGAAATGACAGCGGCGCGCGATGGCCTGCCCGATGCGGCCCATGCCGACGATGCCCACGCGCTTGCCGGTCACGTGATGGCCCAGCATCTGCGTCGGGTGCCAGCCCTGCCACTGACCCGACCGCACCAGCCGCTCACCCTCACCGGCGCGCCGGGCTGTGGTCAGCAGCAGGGTCATGGCGATATCAGCCGTGGCATCGGTGACGGCGCCGGGGGTATTGGTTACGTCAATCCCGGCCGCGCGTGCCGCATCCACGTCGATATGGTTGAAGCCAACACCGAAATTGGCCAGCAGCTTGCAGCGCGGTGGACCGGCTTCTGCAAAAATCTGCGACGAAAACTGATCACCCAGCGTCGGGACGACCACGTCGTAATCGGCCAGAGCGGCCAGCATCTCCTGCCGTGACATGGGCAGGGTGTTTTCCCGGATGGTCACATCGAAATCGGCGCGGGCGCGCGATTCGACTGCCGGGGTCATCGGGCGCGTGATCAGCAGTTTCATCAGTGCATCCGCCCGCCTGTAGGAACCTTGCCGTCGGGGCCGATCAGAACGATCTCGCCGCTGTCATCGGGAAGACCCAGCACCAGAACTTCGGACATGAACTTGCCGATCTGGCGCGGAGGGAAGTTGACGACAGCCATGACCTGTTTGCCAACCAGAGTGGCCGGATCGTAATGCGCGGTGATCTGGGCCGAGGTCTTGCGCTCGCCGATCTCGTCACCAAAGTCGATCCACATCTTGATCGCGGGTTTGCGGGCCTCGGGATAGGGCTCGGCGCGGATCACCTCGCCCACGCGAATATCGACCTTGAGAAAGTCGTCGAACGAAATTTCACTCACGCGAGAGCTCCTTGGATCGGTCGGTTGCGGCCTTGACGGCACGGTGCAGCAGGTCAGGAAAGCCGGTTTCCTGATGCATCAGCACCTCAAGCGCGGCCTGTGTGGTACCGTTCGGAGAGGTCACGTTGATGCGCAGCTGCGCCGGGTCTTCGTCGGACGCCATGGCCAGCGCCCCGGCACCGGCCACTGTGGACTTGGCCAGTTTCATCGCAAGCTCGGCAGGCAAGCCATGCGCCTCGCCCGCAGCGGCCAGGGTTTCGATCAGATGGAACACATAGGCCGGGCCGGACCCGCTGAGCCCGGTGACGGCGTCCATCTGTGCCTCATCCTCGAGGCGAACGGTCTGGCCCACTGCCGCCAGCAGGTTTTCGGCCTGTTCCATATCGGTCTCGGAGGCGTGTGCGTTGCCGATCAGTGCCGTGATGCCCTGACGGATAGCGGCGGGTGTGTTGGGCATTGCGCGAATGATCGGGGTGTCTTGGCCCAGAACGGATTCGAAGGTGGCAATCGAGGTACCAGCCGCAACGGAAATGAACAGGCTGGACCCACCGCCCAGCGCCTGAAGGGCAGGCAGGGCTTCGCCCATCATCTGCGGTTTGACCGCAACCAGCACCACGGCGGTGGATTCGGGCAAGGGTGCGTTGATATTGACGCCCTGCGCCTTCAGCCAATCTGACGGGTAGGGATCGATGACCCAAACGGAAGCTGGCGGAAGACCGTGTTCCAGCCATCCCGCCAGCATTGCGGACCCCATCTTTCCGCACCCCAGAAGCACAAGCCCCTGTTCGGCCACTCGCGTCATGTCCATTTGCCCCTCCCGCTTTACATATCGGTTCGGGGCAAAGGTTTACGCGCGGCCGTAGGCCTCTGCAATGGCCACTTGCATGGCTTCTTCTGGCCCTCTGTTGCCCCAGGTCACCAATTGGATCGCGGGGTAGTACCGCTCGGCGCTCATGACGGCGGCATTGATCATCGTGTCGATCTGGTCAGCGCTGGCCGTTTGCCCGCCTGCAAGGACCAGACCATAGCGATAGACCATCAGCTTCTGGTTTGCCCAATAGGTAAACGCGCCTGCCCAGCACTGGTCGTTCATCTTGTTGAGCAGCTCATAGAGCTGCATTTCACGCTCGGCCGGTGGTTCCATTTCGAAGCTGCACACCATGCGCAGCGTTTCGTCATAGTTGGACCAGGCCAGCGTGATCGAGTAAGTGCGCCACTGCCCTTCAACGGCCATGGCAATCTGATCGTCCCCAATGCGATCAAAATCCCAGTCGTGATGTTCGGCCAGATGCTCAACAATGTCGATCGGATGAATGTCTTCTTCGAGATACTGCTCGGAAAGGGCCATAATGCCACCTCACTAATCTCTAGCATTTCGGGGCTGGCAGCGCCCCAGCGCTAGTTGCCTGCTCTACAAACCGGGCTTCCCCCATAGGCCTGTACTAAATATGGTGCGATGTGGCGTAAGTTCTGGCAACCCTAATTATTGGGGATAACAGCAATAAGTTGTGGACAGAAGGCAACGGCGATCAAAATATTGGCGCCAGAGTCAGCTTTGTCTTGAATAAATTCTGCGACACGTCAGAATACACAGCACCGCACAATCCGGGCTGGATTGCGCGGCGGAATGCTTTGTCCGAAAATTGTGAATAAAGGGAACGCCGGGGCGTTATTTGTCCAGTTTCGCCTCGAGCGCGGCGATGCGGGCTTCGAGTGCCGCATTTTCTTCGCGCGCCTTCTGAGCCATGGCGCGCACGGCGTCGAATTCTTCGCGGGTGACGAAATCGCGGTCGGCCAGCCAGCGGTCGATCATCGACTTCATCGCGTTTTCAGCCTCTTCCCGCGCGCCCTGCGCCACGCCCATGGCGTTGGTCATCAGTTGGGACACGTCATCCAGGATCTTGTTGCGGGTCTGCATATCTGTTCTCCGATTTCGCGGTTTACCTGTATATGGGCAAAGAATGGCGCGGGCTCAAGGTTGACTTGACCTGCAAACCCCGGGCAATGAGACGCACATGCAGGCTGTTCTGAATTTCCCCGATCTGTCGCCCGAACTGTTCTCGATCCCGCTGTTCGGGATGGAGTTCGCGTTAAGGTGGTATGCGCTGGCCTATATCGCGGGCATCCTGATCGCGTGGCGGCTGGCTGTTGTGGCGTTGCGCCGCCCAGCGCTCTGGCCTGCGGATGGCCCGCCGATGAAGCCCGAGCAGCTGGAGGATCTGGTCACCTGGATCATTCTGGGTGTCATTCTGGGTGGGCGGCTGGGCTTTGTGCTGTTCTATCAACCGGCTTATTACCTGTCGCACCCGCTGGAGATCGTGAAGGTCTGGCAAGGCGGCATGGCCTTTCATGGCGGATTGCTGGGCGTGATCCTTGCGTCGTACCTGTTTGCACGACGGCACCGTATCCCCGCCCTGTCGCTGGGGGATCTGGTCGCCTACACCGTTCCGCCCGGATTGCTGCTGGGGCGGCTGGCCAATTTCGTCAATGCCGAGCTGTGGGGCCGCCCGAGCGAGCTGCCCTGGGCTGTCATCTTTCCTGGATATGCTGCGCAGGATTGCCCCGGCGTGGTCGCAGGCATGTGCGCCCGGCACCCGTCGCAGCTGTATGAGGCCGCGCTGGAGGGTGTGTTGCTGGGGGCGGTACTGCTGTGGCTGGTCTATCGGCGCGGCGGTTTTCGCACACCGGGCCTAGTCATGGGGACGTTCCTTGCGGGCTACGGCGCGTCGCGCTTTATCGTCGAGTTCTTTCGCCAGCCGGATGCGCAGTTCGTATCGCCCGGCAATCCACTGGGGCTGGCCTGGCATGTGGGCGGGTACGGGCTGACCATGGGGCAGTTCCTGTCGCTGCCGATGATCGCGCTTGGTCTGTGGTTTGCCCTGCGGGCGCGGCGGCGGGCGGCATGAGCCTGACC
Organism: Ruegeria sp. L11; assembly: GCF_056531755.1. Classification (NCBI taxonomy): domain Bacteria; kingdom Pseudomonadati; phylum Pseudomonadota; class Alphaproteobacteria; order Rhodobacterales; family Roseobacteraceae; genus Ruegeria; species Ruegeria sp. L11. The sequence goes on along the minus strand of NZ_JBQFMI010000002.1, from coordinate 93,197 downwards.
GATCACCTGATCGCCCGCATCCGGCAGGATGGACCGCTGAGCGTGGCGGATTTTATGGGCGAATGCCTGCTGCATCCGACGCTGGGCTATTACACGACCCGTGATCCGCTGGGAGCAGCGGGGGATTTCACCACAGCGCCGGAAATCAGCCAGATGTTCGGGGAGCTGGTCGGGCTGTCTCTGGCGCAAAGCTGGATGGATCAGGGACGGCCTGCACCGTTTACCCTGTGCGAGCTGGGGCCGGGGCGCGGTACATTGATGGCCGATATTCTGCGCGCCACACGGGCTGTACCCGGATTTCACGAGGCAGCGCAGGTTGTACTGGTTGAAGCATCGCCTGTATTGAAACAGGTGCAGGCGGCAACGCTGAAGGATTACGAGGCGGTCTGGATCGACACGATCGCCTACCTGCCCGACCAGCCGCTGTTGCTGGTTGCTAACGAGTTCTTTGATGCCCTGCCCATCCGCCAGTTCCAGCGTGACGGTACGGGTTGGCGCGAGCGTCTGGTGGGCGAACGCGACGGCGCGTTGATGTTCGGGCTCGGTCCGAACGGGCCGCAGGTGGCGTTGAATGACAGGCTGTCGGACACCAAGGACGGTGATCTGGTCGAACTGTGCGCTGCTGCAATTCCCATTCTGACCGTGATCGCGGGGCGGATCGCCAGCCATGGCGGCGCAGCGCTAATTACCGACTATGGTGACTGGCATTCGATGGGCGATACCTTGCAGGCTCTGCAAAACCACGAACATACCGATCCTCTGGCATCGCCCGGTCAGGCCGATTTGACAGCGCATGTGGATTTTGAACCTTTGGCCGTTGCGACCCGCGCCTGTGGTTGCAGGCATACGCGCTTGACACCGCAGGGCGTCTTCCTCGAACGACTGGGGATCACCGCCCGCGCGCAAGCTTTGTCAAAGGCGCTGAGCGGTTCCGAGCTGGATGCGCTGATTGCCGCGCATCGGCGGTTGACGCATCCTGATGAAATGGGAAATCTGTTCAAGGTGATGGGCCTTTTCCCGGCCTATGCAGCCCCACCACCAGGATTGGAACCATGACGCTGGAAATTCTGACCTCGGACCTGCTGTCGCCATTTCGCCATGGGTTCTTTACCCGTCGTGGCGGCGCGTCTTCAGGAATTTTCAGCGGGTTGAACTGTGGTCAGGGGTCCTCGGATCAAACCGAGATTGTCGCGCTGAACCGGCGGCGAGTGGCCGACGCGATGGAGGTGGACCCCGAGGCAATGGTCGCGGTACATCAGGTTCATTCCCCAACGGTTCTGACAGTCAAAGCCCCTGTTGAAGGCGAAAAACCCAAAGCGGATGCCATTGTCACAGCAACACCCGGTCTGGCCCTGACGATCCTGACGGCCGATTGCCAGCCGGTTCTGTTCGCCGATCCCGACGCGCATGTGATCGGTGCCGCCCATGCCGGGTGGCGCGGCGCGCTGGACGGTGTTCTGGAGGCAACGCTGGACGCGATGGAGGCGCTGGGAGCCGACCGCAGCAATATCTGCGCCGTGATCGGACCCAGTATTTCCCAGCGCGCGTACGAGGTGGGGCCAGAGTTTCTGGACGCGTTCCTTGCGGATTCGCCGGACAACAGCCGCTTTTTTGCCAATGGTGAAAGTGACCGCCTGCAATTTGATCTGCCCGCCTTCGGGCTGCACCGGCTGCGGCAGGCGGGAATCGGACAGGCCGAGTGGACCCGGCACTGCACATATTCCGACCCCGACAGGTTCTATTCCTATCGCCGGTCAACACACGCGAACGAGGTCGATTACGGGCGGCTGATTTCTGTCATAAGATTGTGATCTTCGTCCAGATTTAGGTGCCCTGCCACTTTTCCGCCACATTTTTTGTGTTGATTGGGCATCAGAATCGTAACGAGTTTTTGCCAGTCATCAGATCGGTATCTGACGTTCGAAAATCGGGCGCTGGCGTGTTGAGTGGGAGGTCCGTCTGGCTTCATTTTTCTGTCCGCAAATCATCCCGGATAAGCCTTATCCCTGCCGCAAACCCGCGTCACAAAAGGTTTACAGAGGATGTGGGGAAATACGCCCCGCTCGGAGCAGGACCAAAAAATGAAAACCAAATCACGCTTTCTGAAAGCCATGGTCGAGGCCACTCGGGACCAGAACCTGGAAATGCCGTGGAAGCGGGTAACAAGCAATTCTGTCAGGGTCGCCAGTCGCATCGCGGCACGACGCTGAGACAGAAAAACCCAGAGACCAAGCTGCCGGTCTTATCTGGGTCAACGCGTATCAGGTTTGCTCCGGCCTGATGTATCGCGCGTCACGAACGAGGGGTTCGTGACTTTTACGGAGTTGTGTGTGCGGGCAATTTCGCCCGTGAAGTACGAGTTTGTCTGGGGGGTCAATGTGTTGACCATTGGAAAGCGAGATTTAGTCGCGTTGCGGGACCGTTCCGGTCATCGCCCGGGGGTCACCCATTTGTTTCAAGACAAAGAACCAGTTCGCCGGGCGCGTCTGTACGGGGGTACGCCGCGCCTGACCGAACATTTTGAGGGGACGGAATATTAATGACTATTCCAAATTCACTGGCCCGCGCGGCCAGAAATGCAATCGAAACTTCGGCCATGCTGCGAGAAATACCGCGGCCAGTTTCAAAGCCAAAGGCCCAGCTGCGCCGCTATGAAGTCAGCAGCCTGCTAAAGAATGGAGATGTGGTTCAGACCCGCCATATCGCGCCCGCCTTGCCGATGTTTGAAGACGCGTTTTGTGCCTTCACACGTGGATCTTTAGTGGAAACAGAACATGGACCGATGGCAATCGAGGATTTGATGCCTGGGGATACGGTCCTGACGCAGAATGGCGCATCGGAAACCGTGTTGTGGAAGGGATCTGTCACGTTGATCCCGGGACGCGCGGATTCACGTGGCCGGACGCGACCGCTGACGCGGATCATGGCGGATACGTTCGGGATGCAAAAGCCAATGTCGGGTGTCATTGCCGGCCCGGCGGCGCGAATCGTGGGAACACCTGCGCATTTGCGGCACCTGCATGGGGGACAGCCGATTCTTACACCCGTGTCCGAATTTCAGGACGGGATGGGTGTCATTGAAACAATGCCGCCTACCCCCGTTGAACTGTTTCACATTTGTTTAAAACGCCATTCCGTTATTCGCGTAGATGGATTACAGTTCGAAACATATCATCCAGGTGTGAATGCGGTTCGCATGATCAGCCACTCGCTTCGGTCGATCTATCTGAACCTGTTCGCGCATATCGAGTCGCTGAACGATTTTGGCCCGCTGCTGATGCCGCGCGCCGGAGATGGTGAGATCGACGCGATGACGGCCTGAGCATGATTGTGATTACTGCATTATGGGGGGCATCATGCAGCTGGTAATAAGTTGGGTTCTATCCCTTGCGGTGGCAGCACTGTTGCCACCAATCACCGCGCAACCAAAACGTGTTGGCGTTACGCCGTCCGGTTCATACGTTCTTCCAGAACGTCGAACGGTACGCCTGGCTCGTCTTTTGCGCCGCGAATAACGAGCGATGTCTTGACGCTGGCCACGTTTGGCGTGGTCAGCAACTCGCCCGTCAGAAACTGCTGAAAGCTGCTCAGGTCAGGTGCGACGCATTTCAGGATGAAGTCCACTTCGCCGTTCAGCATGTGGCATTCGCGGACCAATGGCCATTCACGGCAGCGGCCTTCGAACGCGCGCAGTTCGACTTCGGCCTGGCTGTCCAGACCGACCATGGCAAATACCTGAACCTCGAACCCCAACTCGCGTGAGTTGACCTCGGCGTGATAGCCGGTGATGAAGCCGGATTCTTCGAGTGTGCGCACCCGGCGCAGACAGGGCGGGGCCGAGATTCCGACCCGTTTTGCCAGCTCGACATTGGTCATACGACCGTCCGCCTGCAGTTCCGCCAGAATCTTGCGATCAATATCATCCAGCCGAGTCGTGACCATCAAATGCTCCTGATTTTTTCGGTTCTTATATCAGCACCCCACACGCGCGCAATAATGTTTCGCAGATGCGCAATTTTCTTTGTTTCCTTTTCGCCTTCTTCCCGAAAACCCAAGGCACCCCGGCCCGAAGGGGGCTTAACAGTAAGGGGCTTTAAGCCGGGCCAGTCGGTCGCTATATCGGGGCGACGGGCCGCGGGCCCAATTCAGGCAATTCGAGCGGGGGCACCATGGCCGACACAAGACACACCAAGGTTCTGATCATCGGGTCAGGGCCCGCAGGATACACCGCAGGCGTATATGCAAGCCGCGCCATGCTGGAACCCATTCTGGTACAGGGCATCGAACCCGGTGGTCAGCTGACAACGACGACCGAGGTCGAAAACTGGCCCGGCGACACCGAGGTGCAGGGCCCGGACCTGATGGTGCGGATGCAGGACCATGCGAAGGCCATGGGATGTGAGGTGATTGGCGATATCATCAGCGATCTGGACCTCAGCAAGCGCCCCTTCACCGCCAAGGGCGACAGCGGCACCGCCTATACCGCTGATGCGGTCATTCTGGCCACAGGCGCGCGTGCGAAATGGCTGGGTCTGCCCTCGGAAGAGAAGTTCAAGGGCTTTGGCGTCTCGGCCTGCGCCACCTGTGACGGGTTCTTCTATCGCGGGCAGGAAATCGTGGTGATCGGTGGCGGTAACACAGCCGTGGAAGAAGCCCTGTTCCTGACCAATTTCGCCAGCAAGGTGACCCTGATCCACCGCCGCGATGAGTTGCGGGCGGAAAAGATCCTTCAGGATCGCCTGTTGAAGAATGAAAAGATCGAACCGCTGTGGTTCCACCAGCTGGAAGAAGTGATCGGCACCGATGCGCCATTGGGCGTCGAAGGTGTTCGGGTCAAACATGTTAAAACCGGCGAGATCACCGAGATCCCGTGCAAAGGTGTCTTTGTCGCCATCGGCCACGCCCCTGCGAACGAGTTGGTCAAGGACACGCTGGAAACCCATATGGGTGGTTATGTCGTCACCAAACCGGGCAGCACCGAAACGTCGATTCCCGGCGTGTTCGCAGCGGGCGATCTGACCGACCATGTCTATCGTCAGGCGGTAACAAGCGCGGGAATGGGCTGTATGGCGGCACTGGATGCCGAACGGTTCCTGGCCGAACAGGACTGACACATGCTTGAATTCTCTGGCCCTGTCTGGAGAATTCTGTTTGCGTCGCAGGCAGCAGCCCCATTGCTGCCTGCCCGCGCGCCCGAGGGGCGCTTTCATCATTCCGGACAATTCGCGCTTTATGCCTCGCTCAGCGCCGAGGGCGCTTCGGTCGCCATCCGCCGCTACATCTCGGGTGATGATCCCGACCGGGTGGTTCAAAGGTTTCTGGTGGAAAACGCGCGATTGGTGGACTACCGCGGGCAGACGGCTGCATCGGTGATCTGGCAGGATATTCGCGCGACGGGGGCCCCTTCCCCGACATGGTCTTTTTCAGATAAAGCGCGGGCACTGGGGGCGGACGGCTTGATCTACAGCTCGCGCTCGCGCCCTGACCTCAGCCATCTGGTGCTGTTTTGTGCGGACAAGATATCAATTCAATCCCAACACCCCGCCACCCATTGGCAGGCCTAGATTTGCACCCGAAGCCTTGACCTGACCGCGAACGTCCTCGCAAAGTCCAACCACGGCGAACAGCGATACAGGTGGTATTCTTGAAGAGCGCTTTGTGGCGTGGCGGTTGGGCAGCCCGGCTTCGGATCGGCAGCGGGTTGGTTCTGTTTGCTTTCGCTTTCTTCCATTTCATCAACATCGGACTGGGCCTGTTTCACACCGATTATCTGCACGGGATGCAGGACGGTCGAACAGCGGTGACGCGGCACAGTTTTATGAGCCTGCTGCTTTATGCGGCGTTGTTCACTCATGCCGGTCTGGCGCTAGCTTCGATCGCACAACGCCGGACCCTGCGCATGCCGTTCAGCACGGCGTTGCAGATTGTTCTGGGTCTGCTGATACCTTTGCAGCTGATCTCGCATGTCATCCAGACGCGGGTCGCGCACGAGATCTATGACGTCAATGACGAGATGGGGTATATCATCATCCTGATGTGGCCCAGCACCGTGATTTGGATGCAAAGCGCACTGTTGCTGATCGTCTGGGTGCATGGCTGTATCGGGCTGCATATGTGGTTACGGCTGACGAAATGGTGGTCCAGCGCCGTACCCTATCTGATCGGTGTTGCCGTCTTCATCCCCATGTTCGCCTTGGCCGGTCTGCTGACCGAGGGCCGCCGCATTTGGTTGGAATTCGCGGATGAGTTTCTGCGGGAACAATATATCGAGCATTACAACTGGCCCTCGCCCGAGGCGTTCCAGACCATGTTCACCGTCAAGGATAATGCCCTTTTGGCGTTCTGGCTCGCCTTGGCGGCCACGGGTCTTGTGTATATCGGGCGCAAGCTGTGGCGGCGCAGGCATTCGGTGCGGGTAAGTTACAGCAACGGGCCCGAGGTGGATGCCGAAAAGGGCATGACACTGCTTGAGATTTCGCAGGCACATAGTGTGCCCCATACGGCCTTGTGCGGCGGGAAGGGACGCTGCACCACATGCCGCGTCATCATCGAGGAAGGCGCCAACGCCCTGCCCCCGCCCGGCGATGTCGAGGCCCGCAGCCTGGCCGCTGTCGGCGCCTCACCGCAGACACGGCTGGCCTGCCAGATCCGCCCGACGGAACCGACCACCGTTTTCCGCGTTTTTCAACCGGATGGCGGGCGCGTTCGCGGGCATGCCAGTCAGGGGCAGGAACGGAAACTGGCCGTGCTGTTTCTGGACATGCGCGGATTTACCGCCCGCACGACGGGTCAGCTGCCCTATGATATCGTGTTCCTGCTGAACCGGTTCTTCGACGCCGTCGTACCTGCCATCACCAAGGACGGCGGTGTCGTGGACAAGTATATGGGCGACGGGTTGCTGGCGGTTTTCGAGAAACCCGATGCGGCCGCATCCGCCAGCGCGGGGTTGAAGGCTGCGATAGATATCAGCCATGCCCTCGACCGGTTCAACGAGCAGCTTGAGGCCGAAGGCAGCCCCGGCATTCGCATCGGAATGGGCCTGCACCTTGGTGATCTGGTGCTGGGTGAGATTGGCGCGCAGGGACATGCCGCGAGAACGATCATCGGCGACGCCGTCAATGTGGCCAGCCGACTGGAAAGCGAAACCAAGGCCTTGAGGGTCGAGTTGCTGGTCTCGCAAGAGGTGTTGAAGGCTGCGGGTATGGACCTGCCGCCGGAGGGTATCCGGATGTTCCAGCTGCGCGGCGTTGCCGATCCGATTCCCGCCCTGCCAGTCACCCGCGCATCCGGGCTTGCGCCGCACACGCAAAAACAGGAACAGTCATACTTTGCATGATCGGATTATCTGCTCACCAAAGAACCAGATCATCATTTTGATTTCAGAGTTGGAAATTCCTTCCAATCCGCGAGAAATCAGCGCATATCGTCCTTTGTTTCATTGACGCCAGTGGACTTCGCCCAACAGTCGGTGCAAATGCCCCGAAAACGCCCTTGAATCATTGGCAACACAACACTGCGATAAGAGTATTCAGATGACGATGTTAAGCAATCTGGCCCCCATTCCCGAACTTTATGTGTCGTATGACTCGGCCCAGAAACTGAAGGTTGAAGCCGCCAACCTGACCAGTTGGGATCTGAGCCCGCGCCAGATCTGTGATCTGGAGCTGCTGATGAATGGCGGTTTCAACCCGCTCAAAGGTTTCCTGAGCGAAGCCGATTACGACAATGTCGTCGAAAACATGCGTCTGGCTGATGGCACGCTTTGGCCGATGCCCATCACGCTGGACGTCAGCGAAGACTTTGCGGACAAGATCGAACTGGGTCAGGATATCGCGCTGCGCGATCAGGAAGGCGTGATTCTGGGCACCATGACGGTCACTGACCGCTGGACCCCGAACAAGGCCCGCGAGGCCGAGAAGGTTTTTGGTGCCGATGACGATGCCCACCCGGCTGTGAATTATCTGCACAATGTGGCGGGCAAGGTCTATCTGGGTGGCCCTGTCGTGGGCATCCAGCAGCCTGTTCACTATGACTTCCGCGGTCGCCGCGATACGCCGAACGAGCTGCGCGCCTATTTCCGCAAGCTGGGCTGGCGCCGGATCGTGGCCTTCCAGACCCGCAACCCCTTGCACCGTGCGCATCAGGAGCTGACCTTCCGCGCCGCCAAGGAAGCGCAGGCCAACCTGCTGATCCACCCGGTCGTCGGCATGACCAAGCCGGGCGACGTGGACCACTTTACCCGCGTGCGCTGCTATGAGGCGGTGCTGGACAAGTATCCCGCATCCACCACCTCGATGAGCCTGCTGAATCTGGCGATGCGCATGGCTGGCCCGCGCGAGGCGGTCTGGCACGGGCTGATCCGTGCCAACCATGGCTGCACTCATTTCATCGTTGGCCGCGATCACGCGGGCCCGGGCAAGAACTCGGCAGGTGAAGATTTCTATGGCCCCTATGACGCGCAGGATCTGTTCCGCCAGTTCCAGGACGAGATCGGCGTCGAGATGGTCGATTTCAAACACATGGTCTATGTGCAGGAACGCGCGCAATACGAGCCGAATGACGAGATTCTGGACAAGGACAATGTCACGATCCTGAACATCTCGGGCACCGAGCTGCGCCGCCGTCTGGCCGAGGGTCTGGAAATCCCCGAATGGTTCAGCTTTCCCGAAGTGGTGGCAGAGCTGCGCAAGACCAAGCCGCCACGCAGCCAGCAGGGCTTTACCGTGTTCTTCACCGGCTTCTCGGGCTCGGGCAAGTCCACCATCGCCAACGCGCTTATGGTCAAGCTGATGGAGATGGGGGGCCGTCCGGTCACGTTGCTGGATGGCGATATCGTGCGGAAAAACCTGTCATCCGAACTGGGTTTCTCGAAAGAGCATCGCGACCTGAACATCCGCCGGATCGGCTATGTGGCATCCGAGATCACCAAGAACGGTGGCATCGCCATCTGCGCGCCGATCGCACCCTATGCCACCACGCGCCGCGCAGTACGCGAAGAGATCGAGCAGTTCGGTGCCTTCTGCGAAGTGCATGTTGCGACCACCATCGAAGAGTGTGAGCGGCGCGACCGCAAGGGTCTGTACAAGCTGGCGCGCGAAGGCAAGATCAAGGAATTCACCGGTATCTCGGACCCGTATGACGTGCCTCAGAACCCTGAATTGCGTGTCGAGACCGAAAATGTCGAGGTCGACAACTGCGCTCATCAGGTGCTGCTGAAGCTGGAAAGCATGGGCCTGATCGCAGCAGGCTGAACCAGATGAATGAAACACAGCGGCCTCCGGTTTTCGGGGGCCGTTTTTTGTTTTTATAGGCTGAGGTGTTCCGGGCAGTCCCTGGGGACGGGAACGGTTCGGCTACTGGGTGGCTTGTGGCAGATCCACCTGCCCGCGCATCAGGATATGCCCCTGACCGGCTACCTTGATTCCCGTCATCGCGTCGGTGGGGCCAACGCGCGTGACAACGGCCTGACCGGGGCGACCCATATCGTGACCCTGTTCCGCAACGAAACTGTCTTTGGTCATCAGCCCGTATTTCCACAGATAAGCCGCCATGGCCCCGGTGGCAGACCCGGTAAACGGATCTTCGGGCGGGCTGGGCGGAGCCATAAGCAAGCGCGAGAACGTATCGCCCGCGTCGGTGGCCCCTTTGAGCGTCACGAGGAAAGGCTCGGCCATGTCCGAGCCGGAATACCCTGCCGTCGCAGCCACTTTGCGCAGCGCGTCCTCGGACAGGAGGGCCGCGCGCAAAGCGTCATGATCGCGCAGAACGGTAATACAGAAGGGCAAGCCGGTTGAAACCATCCGGGGTGGCGAGATGATGGCTTCTTGCGGCAGGCTGATCGCCTTTGCCACCAGATCGGCAGGCACATGCGCACCAAATTGCGGGGCGACCTGCGTCATTTCAATCTGTTCGCCCTGCGATCCGATCGAAACGATGCCAGCGCCGGTTTCCAGCGTCAGGTTATCGCCGGAGATCATGCCGCGCGACCGCATCGCCGCTACGGTGGCAATCGTCGGATGACCGGCAAAGGGAATTTCACGGCTGGCCAGAAAATAACGGACGCGGATGTCGGCCACGTCGGACGGGCCGGTGAATGTGCATTCGACCAGAGAGGTTTCGCGCACATAGGCCATGCAGACCTCGGCCGAGAGACCCGCGCCGCCGTGGACCACGGCACAACCGTTGCCGCCAAATGCACGATTGGTGAAGGCGTCTACCCAGTCGAATTCAAACCAGCTCATGCAGTCGGCTCCGTTACAGGTTAAAAGCGGCAGTTTCGCCGATGCGCGTGTGTTGCGGGGAACGTTTCAGCCCCACCGGACAAAGGGGCCGTTCAGTGAACGGCCACAGGTGAAAGGTCGTGCTGACGGGCCAGAACGAAGGCCAGCTTGCGGTCGGCCACAAGCGCCAGTTGCTGCCCATCGGAATCGTGCACGGCATAAAGGTGATCCAGATCACCTGCCTGATCGCGCAGATCACGCGGCAGATCGGCAACGTCGACTGTTTTCACATAGACGATACGATCGCCTTCGGTGTTGATTTCAATCGGTGTATTCATTGCTCTTACCCCTTCCGTATGTTGATTGTCTGAACCACGGTTTCCGGCACGGCGCGGGTCAGATCCACGTGCAGCAGACCGTTTTCCATGATCGCCTCGCCCACCTCGACCCCGTCGGCCAGCACGAACATGCGCTGAAACTGACGCGCCGCGATGCCACGGTGCAGGAAGATGCGCCCCTCGCTGTCGTCGCGCTGACGGCCCCGGATCACCAGTTGGCGATCCTCGATGGTGATCGACAGATCCTCTTCGGCGAACCCGGCCACCGCAAGGGTGATGCGGTAGGAAAAGTCCGAGGTCTGTTCGATGTTATAGGGCGGGTATCCTTCGTTACCGGCCTTTGCAGACCGTTCCAGAAGGCGTTCCAGCTGCTCGAACCCCAAAAGATGCGGGTATGAGCCAAGAGTAAGTTTCGACACGTATTTTCGTCCTTTATTGTCAAAGCGACGTGGTGCGCGGTCCCGTTCCGGCAACCGCTTGTTATAGAATATGGGAAGAAACCAGGATGTCCACAAGGTCTGGCGCGATAACGTCTGACACACTATCTTGTTGGGCAAGCACCACAACAAGCCCGAGTCGCCAATGAACGCGCCCACCGACCTTTCGATGAAAACCGAAGAAGTTCTGCGGGTTGAGTTGGAGGTTTTCCGCCGCCAGCACCGCGACCTTGATGAGGCGATCGAGGCGCTGCATGAAAAAGGAACGGCTGATCAGTTGACCCTTCGGCGTCTGAAAAAGGAAAAACTGCGCCTGAAAGACTTCATCCGCCTGATCGAAGATCGCCTGACCCCCGATATCATTGCCTGAACGCCCTGTACCGCATTGCCACAAAAGCGGATTTGGCTATAGTGCGCGCTCTTTCTGAGCGCGGAGACGTAAGCGGATGAGCGATGTGACAGTGGGGATCATCATGGGCAGCCAGTCGGACTGGCCCACGATGAAGGAAGCCGCAGATATTCTGGATGAACTGGGCATCGCTTATGAGGCGCGTATCGTTTCGGCCCATCGCACCCCGGACCGGTTGTGGGACTATGGCAAGACCGCCGTGTCGCGCGGGTTGCAGGTGATCATCGCGGGCGCTGGCGGAGCGGCACATCTGCCGGGCATGATGGCCTCGAAAACACGCGTACCGGTGATTGGCGTGCCTGTGCAGACGCGGGCCTTGTCGGGGGTGGATTCACTGTATTCCATTGTGCAGATGCCCAAAGGCTTTCCGGTGGCGACCATGGCAATCGGGTCGGCTGGCGGGGCCAATGCGGGCCTGATGGCCGCGGGCATTCTGGCCTTGCAGGATGAAGCCCTGGCCGCGCGGCTGGATGCCTGGCGTGACGCGTTGTCCGCCTCGATCCCCGAGGAACCGCAGAGATGAGCCGGATTGGGTTTATCGGCACCGGGCATATCGCCGCGCCGATTGCGCGGCTGATGGCCGCCAAAGGGCATGAGATCAGCGTGACAGAACGCAACGCCGAGGTCTCGGCCGCCCTGAAGGCCGAACTGGGCGTGACTATCGCGCCGCCGCAAGCGGTGATTGACGCCTCGGACATCGTGTTTCTGTGCCTGCGCCCGCATATCGCGGCCGAGGTTCTGGCCCCCCTGACCTTTCGCGCCGATCAGCAGGTTGTTTCGGTTATGGCGGCCGTTTCCGCCGAAGATTTGGCCAAGCTTTGCGCCCCTGCGTCGGATTTCGTCCAAACCATCCCACTGGGGTTCTTGCAGTCCGGTGGCTGTCCGATGGCGGCGTTCGGCAATGACCGCTTGCTGGCCGAGCTGTTTGAGCCGGAAAACCCCGTGGTCAAGGTTGCGGATGAGGTGGCGCTGAACGCGCATTTTGCCATTTGTGCCATGGTTCCCGGCATTCTGGATCTGATGGCCACCGGGGCCGAATGGCTGGGTGACGTAACCGGCGATGCGGACGGGGCCGAGTTCTATACCACGCAGTTGATGGCGGGTTTTCTCGCCGCGATGGAAAAAGGCACAGCCGGGCGGTTGGCACAGGAGCGCGACGCTTTGGCGACCGAAGGTACTTTGAGCCTGCAAATGACGGGCACCCTGATCGAACAGGGCGCGCATGAGGCGCTGAGAGCGGCGCTTGGCGCAATTGGAAAACGTTTGGAGAATTGACGATGGCGGAGATGCTCGCCCAAGGTGCAGTGATCGGGATTCTGGGTGGCGGCCAGCTGGGCCGGATGCTGTCGGTGGCGGCCTCTCGGCTGGGGTTTGTCAGCCACATCTACGAGCCGGGCGCAAACCCGCCTGCCGGGCAGGTTGCGGATCGGGTTACGACAGCGGCCTACGACGATATCGACGCCTTGACGGCCTTCGCCGATGCGGTGGACGTCATCACCTATGAGTTCGAGAACATCCCGACCGAGGCATTGGATATTCTGGAAGCCCATCGCCCCATTCGTCCCGGGCGTGAGGCATTGAGGGTCAGTCAGGACCGCCTGACCGAGAAGACGTTCCTGCAGGGGCTTGGCCTGAAAACGGCTCCGTTTGCGGATATCACCGATCTGGACAGCCTGAATGCGGCCATCGAAGAAATCGGCACGCCCGCCATCCTGAAGACCCGCCGCTTTGGCTATGACGGCAAAGGACAAGCCAGATTGCGCAGCCCCGGGGATGCCGAGGCCGCGCTGGCCGATATGGCTGGTGCGCCTGCCCTTCTGGAGGGTTTTGTTGATTTCTCACACGAGGTTTCGATCATTGCAGCGCGGGGACTGGACGGTCAGGTGGCCTGTTTCGACCCGGGTGAGAATGTGCACCGCGACGGCATCCTGCACACCACCACCATCCCTGCCCGACTGTCCCCTGCCCAGCGCACCGATGCCATCCTGCTGGCGGCCAATATCCTGAACGCGCTGGAATATGTCGGTGTCATGGGCGTTGAGCTGTTCGTGACACCCGGCGGGCTGATCGTGAACGAGATCGCGCCGCGCGTGCATAATTCGGGCCACTGGACGCAGAATGGCTGCGCCGTGGATCAGTTCGAACAGCACATCCGCGCGGTGGCGGGTTGGCCGTTGGGCGACGGGCAGCGCCACTCGGATGTGGTGATGGAGAACCTGATTGGCGACGATATGGACCGTGTGCCCGAGCTGGCGCGCGAACGGGACGTCGCGCTGCATCTTTACGGCAAGGCCGAGGTCAAGGCTGGTCGCAAGATGGGACATTTCAACCGGATCAAGCGGTAGAATATCGCGCTGCGGCGCGATGCCTTCGGCGAGAGTATTTGGAAAAAGGTGAAGCCGGTCTGGTTTCACCCCACAAAGCGCGCCGCGATATCCCCTGACATGTAGCTGACGCGCCCGCCCGCCAATGTCGCGGCGACCCGATGAGTGGTTGCATCAAGGATTACCAGATCGGCGCGTTTGCCCGCGGCAAGCGTGCCCCGGTCCTGCAAGTCCAGCACCCGCGCGGGGCCGGATGAGATCAGCGCCCAGGCACCGGCCAGATCCAGCAGCCCGGTTTTGGCCAGCATCAGCGCCGCGCGGCGTGGACTGGGATAATGGTAATCCGAGGCCAGCGCATCACAGAGCCCCATCGCAATCAGCTCTACCGCGCTGGCGTTACCCTTATGCGAGCCGCCGCGGACTACATTGGGCGAGCCGAGAATGACGTGATCCCCGGCAGCGCGCGCGGCCTCGGCGGCTTCAAGCGTTTCGGGAAACTCGGCAATACGCACCCCTTGGCTGCGCCACCAAGCGCGCGCCTCGGCAGTTGCGTCATCGTGGCTGCCCAGACGCACGCCCATGTCCGCAAGGTCCGAACAGAGCGCTTCTAGCGCGGCCGGAACCTCAGCCTTGCGGGCGTGCATGCCGAGCAGCATCGCAAAATGCGCTTCCGGATTGCGTCCGGCCTTCAATGCCTGCCCGGTCAGGCGCGGTGGTTTCTTGCCCTGTGCCAAACGATCATGCGGCAGGTGATCATTGAAGACCACGTATGGCACCTGCCAATCGGCGATGCGACGGGCCAGCCCGTCGTAATCCGCGAGCATATTGGTCTCGAACCGCAATTGCGGGATCAGATCGGTGACCGTGCTGCCCTTGACCGCTGCGATGGCCGCAAACACCTGCGCGGCAAAGTCCGGGCCGCGCACGCCGCCTTCCCAGCTGTAAAACTGCGCCAGAACGGCGGTGGTGATGCCGTTGGCGGCCAGTTCGGCCTCGACCGACAGAATGCCCTCATTCATCTGCTTCATCGCGCCGCGACGTGGGGCGATGTGGCGTTCGAACCCATCGCCGTGCAAGTCGACAATACCTGGCAGAACAAGAAACCCGGTCAGGTCAATCCGCCGCCCGGTAGCCTCTTTCTGAATGACCCCATCCGCAATGGAGAGGTCTGCGCGTGACAGCCCTTCATCCGGTAGCAGAACCTCGGCACCGGTCAATGTCAGATCCAATGTGGTCATTCTGATGGCTCCGCCCCCGGTTCCGAGCAGTTTTGCCCAATACAGATCTCGTCTATTACGTCCATCACACCATCCAGCCAAGTGATCTGCGGATCAAACCGGCCAAACTCAATGAAGTGCAGCACCTGCGCCATGACCTGCGGGTTGTTCATCATGAAGGTGTGTGTCACCGGCAAGACAAGATGATCGGCCATGCCTTCGACCTTGGTGGATTCGACCGACACCTTGCCATCGTCAGGACCGTCGATCAGAGACGAAAACACAAGGTTCAGGGACTGGTCACCTGCGATGACACCCAGTTCGAAATCCACAGGCGGCAGGCGGCTGGGAATTCCATCCGGGCCCGTGCCCAGTTGCAGTCCGGCCGGGCCGTTCAGGTATCCGAACACCTCCCACGCACTGAGTTCATCGACCAGCTGGCTACCCTGATTGGGTGGCCCCAGCATGACGACACGGCCCATGTTTTCAGGGCTGTGGTCCTGTAACCAGTATCGCAACAGGATGCCACCCATGGAATGCGCAACGACATTGACGGTGTCACTGCCGCAGGCTGCAAATGCTTGCGGGATGGTTTGTTCGGCCAGTTCGGGGATACCGATTTCGGTCGATGGGTAACCGGGGCGCACGACGGAATAGCCATTCGCTTTGAACAGTTGCTCCATCACGCTGAATGACGCCTCGGTCCGGGCCAGACCGTGCAGCAGGACAACGCATTTCGCGCTGGCCACGGCGGGAAAAAGGCAACAAAGCAGGGCGATCAGAATTCTCATACCCGCCAGATAAAGCCTGTGCGCCTGCGTTAAAAGCCCTTCCCACGTTGACGTCGCAGGACAGCCAGCGCGATACCGCCCAAAACCAGTGCCGCACCAACAAGCAGCCGCACACCCGCGCTTTCCCCCAACAGTACCACGCCGCCCACAATCGCGATCACCGGCACGCTGAGCTGGACGACCGCCGCCGTTGAAGGTGCCAGCCGGGGCAGAACGCGATACCACAAGGCGTATCCCAGACCCGAGGTCACGCCACCTGACAAGGCCGCAAGGAGATAGCCCAATCCGGTCATGTGCCACTCTGCCCCTGTGGCCATCAGGGCCAGCGCGGTTACCGGCAGCGCGACGATGAAATTTGCGGCCGTGCCCTGCAACGCATCAGGCTCGGACCGCCCGACCAGTGAATAGGCTGCCCAGCCGATCCCGGCTGCAATCATCAAAACGGTTCCGGTTGGATCGACCTGCACTGTTCCTGTGGGCCACAGGACACAGGCCAGACCACCCAGTGCAATCGCTGCCCCGGCCAGCTGTCGTCGGGTGGGTTTGACCCCGGCAAGGGCGGTGGCGGCGAACATAGTGATCTGCACAACGGCAAACAGGATAAGTGCGCCCAGCCCCGCATCCAACGTCAGATAGGCAATGGAAAACCCGATCATATACAGGGAAAGCGACCCGGCCCCGATGACGCGCCTGCGGTTGCGAAGGGGCAAATGTCCTCTACGCAGCAGGATCAGTGCGGCCAGAACCAACGCCCCCGCCAGAACCCGGATAATGGCAAACCCCGCAGGATCACTGGACCCGCTGTCGATAGCCAGCCGGTTCAGAATGGAGTTCGCCGCAAAGGCGCACATGGTCAGGGCGGTCAGAAGGAACAGTCGCATTTCAACCACATACCGACTTGGCGGCGCGTTGGACACTCACAATTCGGGCACACGCGGCCCAGCCTTCATCTTTTACAAAATACTCCCGCCGGAGGCATGGCCGCATTGCGGCCATCGGAAATGAAACGGGGCCGCCAAAAGGCGACCCCGTCCGTTAGCACTTTGCTTCCCCTCTCGACAGCTTGACCTTGCAGCCAAACGCCTGTCAGGGGTCGTCGGAATTCGCTTAGGCGAATTCGACGTGCTTACATCATGCCGCCCATGCCGCCCATGTCGGGCATGCCGCCAGCAGGTGCATCTTTTTGCGGTTTGTCTGCAACCATCGCTTCGGTGGTGACCAGCAGGCCGGCAACCGATGCCGCATCTTCCAGAGCGGTACGGACAACTTTGGCCGGGTCGATCACGCCGAACGAGAACATGTCGCCATATTCTTCGGTCTGAGCGTTGAAGCCAAAGGCCGGATCCGAAGATTCGCGCACTTTGCCTGCAACAACCGCACCGTCAACGCCTGCGTTTTCGGCGATCTGGCGCAGCGGCGCTTCGATGGCCTTGCGCACGATGTTGATGCCTGCGTCCTGATCAGCGTTTGCGCCTTTCAGCGATTCCAGTGCTTTACCGGCCTGAACCAGAGCAACACCACCGCCTACAACGACGCCTTCCTGAACGGCTGCGCGTGTTGCGTTCAGAGCATCGTCCACACGGTCCTTACGCTCTTTCACTTCAACTTCGGTCATGCCGCCGACGCGGATAACGGCAACACCGCCTGCCAGTTTGGCAACGCGTTCCTGCAGCTTCTCACGGTCGTAATCCGACGAGGTTTCTTCGATCTGGGTGCGGATCTGAGCAACACGTGCTTCGATCTCGGCTTTCTCGCCAGCACCGTCGACGATGGTGGTTTCGTCTTTGCTGATCTCGATCTTCTTGGCGGTGCCCAGCATGTCCATGGTGACATTCTCAAGCTTCATGCCCAGATCTTCGCTGATCACCTGACCGCCGGTCAGGATTGCGATGTCCTGCAGCATGGCCTTACGGCGATCGCCGAAGCCCGGTGCCTTGACAGCAGCAATTTTCAGGCCGCCGCGCAGTTTGTTGACAACCAGAGTTGCCAGCGCTTCACCTTCAACGTCTTCTGCAATGATCAGCAGCGGCTTTTGCGACTGGATCACCTGCTCGAGCAGAGGAACCATCGGCTGCAGCGAGGACAGTTTCTTTTCGTGCAGCAGGATCATGCAGTCGTCGAGTTCTGCGATCATCTTGTCTGCGTTGGTGACGAAGTAAGGCGACAGGTAGCCGCGGTCGAACTGCATACCTTCGACAACATCGGTCTCGGTTTCCAGACCTTTGTTTTCTTCGACGGTGATGACGCCTTCGTTGCCAACCTTCTGCATCGCGTCCGCGATCTGCTGGCCAATTTCAGCTTCGCCGTTGGCCGAGATGGTGCCAACCTGAGCAACTTCTGCCGAGTCTTTGACTTCGCGCGAAGCAGCACGGATGCCTTCGACAACTTTGGCGGTTGCCAGGTCGATGCCGCGCTTCAGGTCCATCGGGTTCAGGCCCGCTGCAACCTGCTTCAGGCCTTCTTTTACGATGGCCTGCGCCAGAACGGTCGCGGTGGTGGTGCCGTCACCGGCTTCGTCATTGGTGCGGCTGGCGACTTCTTTCACCATCTGCGCGCCCATGTTTTCGAACTTGTCTTCCAGTTCGATTTCCTTGGCAACCGAAACACCGTCTTTGGTGATGCGCGGTGCGCCGAAGGATTTGTCCAGAACCACGTTGCGGCCTTTGGGGCCCAGGGTCACTTTGACAGCATCCGCCAGAATGTTGACGCCTTTCAGCATCTTGTTGCGGGCATCGGTGTCGAACTTGACGTCCTTTGCAGCCATGTCGTTTCTCCTTGAGAAAATGTGTTTAGTGGAAGATCAGAGAAAGCGCGGGCTTACTCGATGATCCCCATGATGTCGCTTTCTTTCATCATCAGCAGCTCTTCGCCGTCGACCTGGACCTCGGTGCCCGACCATTTGCCGAACAGGATCTTGTCGCCAGCCTTGACCGCCATTGCGATCAGCTCGCCGCTGTCCTTGCGCGCGCCTTCGCCGGTTGCGACGACTTCGCCTTCGCTGG
This sequence comes from Ruegeria sp. L11, assembly GCF_056531755.1. Taxonomy (NCBI): domain Bacteria; kingdom Pseudomonadati; phylum Pseudomonadota; class Alphaproteobacteria; order Rhodobacterales; family Roseobacteraceae; genus Ruegeria; species Ruegeria sp. L11. The sequence continues at coordinate 74,459 of NZ_JBQFMI010000002.1, read as the reverse complement.
GCTTTTCTTTTGCGCTGTCAGGAATGATCAGTCCGCCGGCGGTTTTTTCATCGCTTTCGGTACGGCGAACCAGCACACGGTCATGAAGCGGTTTCAATGCCATCTTTGCAGCTCCTTGGGCTCAAAGTTTTGTTTATCCTCCCCTCGCCATTCGACGAGGCGTTAGCACTCGGTGTGTGTGAGTGATAACGACGCATAGCTAGGGAGTCTAAAACGCCGAGTCAACAAGGTGTTTGGGATTTTTTTGAGAACGGCCTAGTCGGACTGTTCCCAGCTGTAGGCCCAGTGTTTCAAGCCATCTGTTCCGTCAGACGTAAGAGCGTAGACGCCTTTTTCAACCTTCTCGAACCAGCCATAGTGATTTTCCCGCATCAACCGGGTGGCAACCGGGACACCCACCGATCTGGCAACTTCGGCCCCTTTGGCCGGGCCGTGTTCGGCCAGAAAGGCGGCGCATTTCAACGCATCCTGACGGTAGGCCGTCACGATCCCATGGCGTGTCGCGCCCCCGGAATTGGGGTCGCCCTCCAGCCGATCGAATTCGCGCAGCAGCCGCGCTGCCCTGGCCTTGTCCTTGCGCGGCGCATAGGGGCCCGGATCGCATTGCACCTCGACCGTGCCATCGGTACGTACGGTGATCAGACCCAGACCAAGCCTGCGGCACAGCGCCAGATTGTCCCTGAGCGCCCGCCGGGCCGTGCGCCCGGTGGGTTTGCTGACCCCGATATAGACCTGATCCGTGAGTTTCAGGCGGGCAATTGCCTGATGGAACAGGGACAGCGTGAACCTGAGCTTGAGCTCGACAATCACAGGCGGCTCGTCTTCGCGCATCGCGACGATATCGGCAGCGCCCACTTCTCCTTTGACGGTGTATCCCTGACGCTCCAAAAGCGCCTTGATCGGGGGATAGAGGTCCTGCTCGCGGTTCATGGGGCCTATGCTACGCAGATTGTTGAGGAATACCAGACGGGTTGCTTGAACATGGGTCGCAGGCATGGCTATGTCTGGAACACCTTGATGACACAACACCGGATGGGTTCATGCGCCTGCTGACATTTCTTGCTTTTCTACTGGCCCCGATCACGGCTAAGGCTGCGTGCGATGGGCAGGACCTGCGCCCACTGCTGTCAGATGACGCGCGGGCCGAGTTGCAACGCGCCGTGGCGGACATCCCCTTTCCGGAAGGCAACCACTGGATTGCGCGCAAGGATGACACGGTTCTGCACATCATTGGCACCCTGCACACGTATGACGAACGTATGGAAAAGGTGGTTGAACGCCTGTCTCCGGACCTGAGCCAGGCTGACGCGTTCTATTTCGAAGTCACACAGACTGACATGGACGCATTCGAAAAAAACCTGGCCAATAATCTCAGCGCTGTAATGATCACATCCGGGCCGACCCTGATCGACCTGATGGGAGATGAAGACTGGGCCGCATTCTCGACCGCGTTGAACCAGCGCGGCATTCCCGGCTGGATGGCGGCCAAAATGCGACCGTGGTTCTTGAGCATGATGCTGAGCATCCCGCCCTGCATGATGGAAGATCCGAACGGGACCTACGGCATGGACGCCCGCCTGAACGATCTGGCCGCAGAAAACGGCATTCCGCAACACTCGCTGGAACGTATCGACGACCTGATCGCCATGTTCGACAGTCACCCGCTGGAACAGCAGGTCGAGTCACTGGTGCGCCTGTCCGGGGCGATGATGGGAAGCAACGATCAACTGGCCACCATGGCCAATGGATATCTGGAAGAAAAGCACGCCGAGATCATACAATTTGCCCGCCTGCAGGGGTTCGAAGAATCCGGGCTGAGCCGGGACGTCTTCGATGAGGAATGGAACGGGTTCGAGCAGCAGATGCTGGTCCAGCGGAATGCCCTGTGGATGGAGCATATTCTGGCCATCACGGATCAGACAGCGGTGATCGCGGTCGGCGCAGGTCATCTGAGTGACGACCACGGTTTGCTGAACCAGCTGGAGCAGGCCGGATACACGCTGACACGCGCCTCTTTCTAAGCCGGTTCAGCGGTTTTCAGACCAAGCGTCGCAGACGGGCTGCTGTGGCGTGACAAGGACGTTTGTCCGCCCTATAAGGCGCGCAAATTTCCATTCCGCAGGACGCTGACATGACAACGCTCGTATTTGGTCACAAATCCCCCGACACCGATTCCACAGGCTCGCCGATCCTGTGGTCGTGGTACCTTAACGAAATCAAAGGTGTGCAGGCCGAGCCCGTGCTGTTGGGCGAACCCAACACCGAAGCGGCATTCATGCTGGACAACTGGGATCTGCCGAAGCCACGTATCCTGAACGATCTGGCCGCGGACACTCCGGTGGTCATCGTCGACACCAACAACCCCGCCGAACTGCCCGCCAACGTCAATGACGCAGACATCCGCGCCATTATCGACCACCACAAGCTGGTCGGTGGTCTGGAAACCAAAGGCCCGATCGACATCACCGTGCGCCCGCTGGCCTGCACGGCCACCATCATGGTCGACCTGATGGGCGACGATGCGGCCAAGATGCCTGACGCCATCAAGGGCGCGGCACTGACCTGCATCCTGTCGGACACGCTGGAATTCCGCTCGCCCACCACCACGCCCCATGACCGCGAGGTTGCTGAGCGGCTGGCAGCCGAGCTGGAGCTGGATATCTCGGCTTACGCGGCAGACATGTTTGCGGCGAAATCGGATGTCTCGTCCTTCTCGGATGCCGAACTGATCCGCATGGACAGCAAGGAATACGAGGTCGATGGCACCAAATTCCGTGTCTCGGTTCTGGAAACCACTGCGCCGGGCGTCATTCTGGACCGCAAGGCAAGCCTGGCGGGTTCGATGGTGGATGTCGCCAAGGAAGACGGTGTCGATCAGGTGCTGCTGTTCGTCGTCGATATCCTGAACGAGGAAGCCACCCTGCTTGTGCCCAACGATCTGGTCAAAACCGTTGCCGAGAAAAGCTTTGGCGCATCCGTCGATGGCGACGCTGTAGTTCTGCCGGGCATCATGAGCCGTAAAAAGCAGATCATTCCGAACCTGAAGGTCTGAAGAAAAAAGCGAGGTCCGTCGTTTTGAAAAAAACGGGCCTCGCACTACAATTTATACGCTAGCATTCAATCCTTGTTGCGCCTCTGATTGAATCCGACGAAGGTGCCTCCGCATACTACGAGAAGAACGGAGGCTACCCTTGATCAACAAAGTAACGCTTTTCAGTTTTTTCGCACTTTCTCTCACAGCGTGCTCACCATCCTGGGAGACTACAAATCTCGACAGTGCGTCTAAGAAGCAGAAGGTGAACCAAGTTGCTGCTAGCGAGATAGAGTTGAGCAGCGCGGCCTTTGACCCCGCCACCCATATTAAATTGGGTGATCTGGAGGTTACAATCAGCAAAACTACGGTTTTCAATGCTGACCCCACAGTAGAGCAAGTCGAAAGGAAGCTTCGCGAAGATGCCGCAAAACTAGGCGCGACCGCAGTTGTCGCTGCCAAGATTTCAGCGGTGCAACCCACACCATTGAGTTGGGGCGCGCGAACAGGATCCGGGATTGCCGTGAAACCCAAGTAAAACCACGCTAGGAAAACTGGCTGACCACCGATCGATTGGTGGCCAATCCCTTGCCAATCGGTCATAAGGCTCGTGCAGTTTCAGCTTGAGGCCACATATGACCCAGATCGTTCACGCGCTGTCCGAAATTTCTGCCCGCTACAAAGCGTTGTTTGTCGATCTGTGGGGGTGCGTTCACAACGGGATCACGGCCTATCCCGAAGCTGTCGCAGCCCTTCAAGCCTATCGCGCGGACGGGGGGCTTGTCGTGCTGGTCACGAACTCGCCCAAACCCCGCGCGGGTGTGGCCGAGCAACTGGTGCAGTTCAATGTTCCCGCAGACGCCTATGACACCATTGCCACCAGCGGCGATTCCGCGCGGTCGGCGATGTTCCGTGGCGCTGTCGGGCACAAGGTTTACTTCATGGGGGAATGGCAGCGCGATGCGGGCTTTTTCGAGCCACTGAAACTGCTGCACCACCCGATCCATATCGAACGTGTCCCGCTAAGAGAGGCCGAAGGGATCGTCTGCTGTGGTCCCTTTGATCCGATGGCTGACCCGGACGTGAACCGCCCCGATTTCCTCTATGCCAAGCAGATGGGCATGAAGCTGCTATGCGCAAACCCCGATATTGTTGTCGATCGCGGCGAGGTGCGCGAATGGTGTGCCGGCGCTTTGGCAAAGCTCTATACCGAGATGGGCGGCGAGAGCCTGTATTTCGGCAAACCGCACCCGCCGATCTACGATCTGGCGCGCCGCAGGTTGCAGGAACTGGGCCATGATATCCCGGATAGCGACATTCTGGTGATCGGCGACGGCCCCCATACGGACATTCTGGGGGGCATGGGTGAAGGCATTGATTCCCTGTTCATTTCGGGCGGGCTGGCGGCGGCCGAGACAAAAACGTCGCACCATCCGGATCACGAATCCCTAACAGCTTATATCGAAAGGGAAAAGATCAACCCGACCTACACAATCGGTCGATTGAGATAGCAAGAAAAGACTTGATTTTCTGCAACTGCGAAGTAATAAAGTTGCCAACCTAGGCCGGATAGTGGTTTTTTCTTTCTCGGTCGATTTCGAGTGAGGGCAACATGTTGGACAATCTTCCACGCGGAACGATCTGTATCGAAGACATCGAAATGGGCATGTCCCGCCACCTGCGCAAAGTGGTGACGGACGAAGATATCGAGATGTTTGCGCAGATCTCGACAGACCGCAATCCGGTGCATCTGGATGATGATTATGCCCGCGATACAATCTTCGAAGGGCGCATCGCGCACGGGATGCTGACAGCTGGGCTGATTTCGGCCGTGATTGGCGAACAACTGCCGGGCCATGGCACGGTCTATATGGGGCAGTCACTGAAGTTCCTGGCCCCCGTGCGCCCCGGTGACATGGTTTACGCCGAGGTCAAAGTTATCGACATCGACTTTTCCAAGCGTCGCGTCAAACTGGATTGCCATTGCTCGGTCGAGGGCAAGAAGGTTCTGATCGGTGAAGCCATGGTACTGGCCCCGTCGCGCAAGTTCGACTGATCGGCGAACACTTCCATGCAAAAGGCGCCCGACCGGCGCCTTTTTTGTTTGGACGCTGTTTTTTGCCTGTGCCTTTCAGGACGGGCGGGCGCGTTTTCGCCCTTTCAACGCACCGGATTCCAGAATGATCTCTGACACCACGTGCTCGCGCCTGTAAGCCATCACATGAACACCGGACACCCCCGCGATATCGCGGATCTGCTGGATCAGTTCGATACAGATCTTCTTGCCCTCGTCAGCTGGCTTTTCGGCTTTCTCCATCCGCTCGATGACCTGATCGGGGATGTGAATGCCGGGAACATTGCTGCGCATCCAGCGTGCCGCACGCGCTGACGCGATGGGGCCGACGCCCGCGATGATGAACACTTTCTTGTCCAGTCCCGCATCGCGCACCCGCGCCATGAATTTCTCGAACAGCGGAATGTCGTAGATGTAATTGGTCTGAATATACTCGGCCCCGGCCTCAACCTTCTTTGCCAGACGGTCAGGTCGCCAGTCATAAGGCGGGATACAGGGGTTTTCGGCAGCACCAAGGAACAGTTGCGGCGGGCGCGTGATCTTACGACCAGAAAGGAACATTCCCTGATCGCGCATCGTGCGGATCGTCCGCAGCAGGGTCAGGGAATCGAAATCGAAAACCGGTTTTGCCCCTGGCTGATCCCCGACGCCGACGCCGTCGCCGGTCAGGCACAGCACGTTACTGACGCCCAACGCCGCAGCCCCCAGAACATCGCCCTGAATGGCAATCCGGTTCCGGTCGCGGCAGGAAATCTGATAGACCGGAGAATAACCCGCGCGCGTCAGCAAGGCACAAATCCCAATCGAGGACATGTGACAGTTCGCGCCCGAAGCATCGGTTGCATTGATCGCGTCAGCCACTTCACCAAGCGGTTGGGCCGCCTGAAAAACATCCTCGGGGTCGGCACTGTCGGGTGGGTTCAATTCGGCGGTGACTGCGAAACGGCCTGAACGGAGTACCTTTTCCAACCGGCTGTGCGACACATATCCTTGGGGAACCGGAACATAGCCAATCGGCTCCACCTCGTTGCGATGGGTATCACTCATTTCTTCAGTTCCCGGTTGATCGCGTTGGGTGGTTCGGCGGCCAGTGGCGCCGCAGAAGGTTCATTCTCGCGCGCTTCGGGGAATGCCTCGGCCAGCGCCAACCGGGCTGCATCCCGGGTCTCGCGCTCGTGCGCCGCAATCTCGCGGCTGACCCGCAGCCAGGATGACGAGCCTTTCAACGTGTGCTCCACCGGCGGAAGAACTTCTTTTATCTTGTCGGCTCCGTGCCGCATGCGGCTGGCTCCGTTCCAGGCCAGGGCCCAGACGCATTTCATATCCGGCTTCACCTCGCAAAACTCGCCGGGACGTACGCCGCCACATGGGCCATTGCGCAATTGCTTTGGGCAGTTCATCGGGCAGGACATTCCGGTGGATGACAACACGCATTGCCCGCACATCTTGCAATCGAACAACAGGGTTTTGACGCCCTTCTCGACCAGTGCGATGGGGCGTTCGACGCGGTTATATCCGATCTTTGCAAATATCGGGTCCATCGCGACCATGCCGCGTTCGACACATTTATAGATCCACTCGAAAGTGCGGGCATGACGAATCGCGAACAGTCGCATTCGGTACATGGGTCTGCCTCCTGTGCTGGGTTCGTTCGAACCTCACCGGGCTTTGATCCGGTGCGCCTTAATCCAGGGGACCGGATTTTCAGTCTAAACCCAGAGTTTTTTTTGAATCAAGCGGTTGGAGGCGCCTGACCTGAAATACTTGGATTGGCCTCGTGCATTTTCCCGGCCAAGCGAAATGTTCAAAGCTCATTCGCAGGATCGCATTCTTGGAATTCAAACTGCCGCTTGAACAAATTGACTCGCGCCGCTACGCAATCGTCTATGCACATCATCCGGGATATCCAGTTCGTCCAGCCAGAAGATCGCGGCGCCAGCGTGGCAATCGGGAATTTCGACGGCGTTCATTTGGGGCACCAGTCGGTCATCGAACTGGCCCGTAATGCTGCGCCAGACGCGCCGCTGGGTGTGTTGACCTTCGAGCCGCATCCGCGGGAGTATTTTGCGCCGGACACGCCTCCGTTCCGCCTGATGCGGGGCAATGCGCGGGCGCACCGGCTGGAAAAGCTGGGCGTAGAGAAGCTGTATGAACTGCCGTTCAACGCCGCGCTGGCAGGGCTATCGCCGGAAGAGTTTGCACGCAACGTGATCTGCGACGGGCTGGGCCTGTCGCATGTCGTGGTGGGGGCCGATTTCTGCTTTGGCAAGGGCCGCAGCGGCACGGCGCAGGATCTGGTGCGGTTCGGGCGGGACATGGGGTTCGGCGTGACGATTGCGCCTTTGATGGAACGGTCGGAAAACGTTGTGTCCTCAACCGCCATTCGCACCGCGCTGAGCGACGGCCGACCACGGGACGCAGCCGCGATGCTGGGACACTGGCACCGGATCGAGGGCGAAGTGATCGGGGGCGAACAGCGCGGGCGCGAGTTGGGCTTTCCCACCGCGAATATGTCCATCGAAGGGCTGCACCCGCCAAAGTTCGGTGTCTACGCCGTATTGGTGGACGTGTTGGATGGGCCGCATAAAGGCAGCTATCACGGCGCGGCCTCGATCGGGGTACGTCCGATGTTTAACGGCCAGGTGCCCAATATCGAAACCTTCCTGTTCGACTTTTCGGGCGATCTGTACGGGGCGACGCTGTCGGTGGGTCTGATCGACTTTCTGCGCCCCGAGATGACATTTGACGGGCTGGAGAGTCTGATCACGCAGATGGATGCCGACTGCAAACAGGCCCGCGGTATATTGACCACCCTATGAGTGTTGATCCGATTGAACGCACGGGCCTGCCTGCCCGGTTTTGGGAGCGCAAACCCCTGCGCCAAATGAACCAGCGCGAGTGGGAGGCGTTATGTGATGGCTGCGGCAAATGCTGCCTGAACAAGCTGGAAGATGAAGACACGGGCGAGGTTGCCCTGACCTGCGTCGCGTGCCGCCTGTTGGATGACGAAAGCTGCCGCTGCGTACAATACGACATCCGGCATCAATTCGTGCCCGAATGCATCGTCATGACCCCCGACAATATCGACGAACATGCCTATTGGTTGCCACAAACCTGCGCGTATCGGTTGCTGTGGGAAGGCAAACCGCTTTACGACTGGCACCCGTTGATATCTGGTACAGCGGACAGTGTGCATGCCGCCGGGGTCTCGGTTCAGGGGCGCACAGTGTCCGAGTTTGAGACACCCATGGAAGAGTGGGAAGATTACATAATCGAGGAGCCAAGCTGATGCATTTCGCGTCTGACAATTCCGGGCCGGTTCATCCGCAGGTCATGGCCAGGCTGGCCGAGGTCAATCAGGGCTATCAGATGGCCTATGGTGCGGATACGCTGATGAACGAGGTGCGCGACCGTATCCGCAGCATCTTCGAGGCTCCGGGTGCTGCGGTCTATCTGGTGGCGACGGGGACAGCCGCGAATTCTCTGGCCCTTGCAACATTGTCAAAGCCTTGGGAAACGGTTTTCTGTTCCCCAGTCGCGCATATCCACGAGGACGAATGCAACGCACCGGAGTTTTACAGCGGCGCCAAGCTGACCCTGGTTCCGGGCGGAGACAAGATGACCCCTGAGGCGCTGCGCGGGTCAATTCTGGGTGAAGAAACACGCGGCGTACATGGGCCGCAGCGCGGACCCGTGTCGATCACACAAGTGACCGAGCGCGGATCGGTTTATTCGCTGGCAGAGTTGCAGGCCCTGTGCGGGGTCGCCAAGATGTACGGCCTGCCTGTACATCTGGACGGCGCGCGCTTTACCAACGCGTTGGTTGCGCTGAACTGTTCCCCGGCGGATATGACGTGGAAAGCAGGTGTGGATGCTGTCAGTTTTGGTGGCACCAAGAACGGTCTGATGGGTGTCGAGGCGGTGGTGTTCTTTGATGAAAGCAAAGCCTGGGAGTTTGAGCTGCGGCGCAAGCGCGGGGCGCATCTGTTTTCCAAGCACCGCTATCTGTCCGCTCAGATGGCGGCCTATCTGGAAGACGACCTGTGGCTGAAGATGGCACGTCAGGCCAATGACAACTGCGCCCGCTTGGCCGAGGGTTTGCGCGCCAAGGGGGCCGCGTTTCTGCACGAATCGCAGGCCAATATGATCTTTGCCTCATTCCCACGCGCGAAGCACAAGCAGCTGCATGAGGCCGGCGCGGTTTATCACCTTTGGGGGGCAGAGCTGGACGGCGAGGATGAAAACGAAAACCTCGCGTGCAGGCTGGTTTGCGACTGGTCCATCGGAGCGGCGGAGATCGATCAGTTTCTCAATCTGCTTTAACGCCTAACGGGGCGTTGGCCTGCCAGAACGCCCGCAGCAAAGCGCCGGTTTCATCAGGGTGTGAAATCGGCAGCATGTGCCCTGCGCCGTTGATGCGTTCATGGCGTGCATCAGGCAGGCGCCGTTTCAGCCCTGCGCAAATCGCGTGGATCACCGGCGGCGTCTCTGACCCGCTCAGCAGCAGGGTCGGCATCGATGCACGCCGAAGCTGATCGGCGTCAAGCAACCCTGCCTGATCATCGTAGAGCACAGGCTGCACAGCCGGAACCGCATCGATTCCACGCACCATATTTGCCCGCGTGCGTTCGGGCAAATCAGGCCATTTGGGGCTGATCTTCGTGCTCCACGCCCTGTTGAACAGGCGCGCCGCCAAAACCTTGTCACCAGATGCGAAGGCCGCATTGACCGGCTCGGAGTCCCGTTCGTGCTGTTCGAACAACAGCGGCGCATCCTGTTTTGCAACTGCAAAGAACACGGGTTCGATCAGGATCAGGCTGCGCACGCGGTCGGGATGTTCGATCGCCAGCCTGAGCGCGATCATCGCCCCAAAGGAATGCCCGATTACATCCATGGGTTCGGTCAATTCAGCCAGGGCGGGTTTGGTCACTGCGACAAAGAAATCACCCTGCCCGTCCCAATCCGGGCTGCGCCCATGCGACAACATATCCGGGGCAATAAATGACGCGCAGCCATCCAGCGCACTGGCCAAACCAGACCAGGCACCGGAATGCGCAATCGTGCAATGGAGGGCGAGCAGTTTCCGCTCCCCCTCACCCAAGTGCCTGACGAAAACGGATTGCATCACGGCCCTGACCGTCACCCGTTCATCTTGGCCAGATGCCGGTCCAGATCGTCCAGCCTGTCCTGACCCCAGAACCGCTGATCGTCGGGCGTGATATAGAACGGTGCGCCGAAGACACCCCGGTCCACGGCTTCCTCTAGGTTGGCGGCATAGGTTTCTGCCCCCACCAGCAAGCCGCTGTCTGCCAGACCGGGATCAAACCCGGCTTGCGTCAGACATTCGCGGATGACATCGTCCTGTGCGATATCCTTTTCCTCGGCCCAGCAGGCGCGAAGGAAGGAATGACACAGCTTACCCACATCGCCCGAACCGTCCTTGATCGCGGCAATAACCGCATAAGATGACGGGGCCATGTTGGTCGGCCAGTGCGCCGGTTTCAGATTGAACTCCATCCCCAGATTCTTCGATTGGCGCAGCAACTCCTGTGCGCGGTACTCGATACGAGAGATATGCCGGTCTTTCGGAGGGGTTCCCCCGGTGCGCGCGAACAGGGCGATAATGTCCAGCGGTTTATAGTTGATCGTCGCGCCGTGTTTCGCCGCGATATCTTCCAGCCGCATCCCCGCCAGATAGGAATAGGGTGAGAGTGTCGCAAAAAAGTAGTCAATCTGGGTCATGTGCACTTTCTCCGCTGCGTTACCTTTGCGGGACGGTAAGGCCATGCTAAGCGGTGTCAACATCACGATTCTGTCACATTGCCATTGCTGCCCGGGGACCTCAGCCGATGCCGACACTTCACGAACCCAAGCTTATCGCTGGGAACGCCAACCTTCCGCTTGCCCAAGCCATCGCACGCCGCATGAGCCTGTACCGAGGCGTTGATCAGGGTCTGGTCGATGCGCGTGTCGAACGGTTCAACGACGGTGAGATTTTCGTCGAAGTGTTCGAGAATGTGCGCGGCGAGGATATGTTCATTATCCAGCCGACCTCGAACCCGGCCAATGACAACCTGATGGAACTGCTGATCATCGCAGATGCCCTGCGCCGGTCGTCCGCGCAGCGGATCACCGCCGTGATCCCGTATTTCGGGTACGCCCGCCAGGACCGTCGCACCAAGGCCCGCACGCCCATCAGCGCCAAGCTGGTGGCCAACATGCTGACCGGGGCCGGGATCGAACGGATCCTGACAATGGACCTGCACGCGGCCCAGATTCAGGGCTTTTTCGATATGCCCGTGGACAACCTTTATGCCTCGCCCATCTTTGCGCTGGATGTGAAGCATCAGTTCAAGGGAAATCTGGATGAAATCATGGTGGTTTCACCCGACGTGGGCGGCGTGGCCCGCGCACGCGAACTGGCCAAGCGGATCAACGCCCCTCTGTCGATCGTGGACAAGCGCCGCGAGAAAGCGGGCGAAGTCGCCGAGATGACCGTGATCGGGGATGTGAAGGACAAGATCTGTCTGATCGTCGACGACATGTGCGACACCGCCGGAACGCTGTGCAAGGCGGCGCAGGTGCTTCTGGATAACGGTGCGAAAGAGGTTCATTCCTACATCACGCATGGCGTCATGAGCGGCCCTGCGGTGGAACGGGTGACAAATTCGGTGATGAAGTCGCTGGTGCTGACCGACACCATCCAGCCGACCAAAGAGATTTTGGGCGCCAAGAACATCCGCATTGTTCCGACCGCGCCTATCTTTACGCAGGCGATCCTGAACATCTGGAACGGAACCAGCGTGTCATCCCTGTTCGAAGACAAGACGCTGACACCGATCTACGAATCCATGTATCAGATGGATTGAGTTTGGACGGGGCGACAGGATGTGTCGTCCCTTTCTTTTTGAACCATCGATTGCGCACAAGCCTGACCCATGTGCGCGATCAGCGACACAAGTGGACCGATCTCCATGACTGGCAACAAACGCATTGTTCTTTCCAGCGACCACGCGGCAATCGAGCTGCGTCAGGCCGTGGCCAACCACATCGCGCAGCAAGGCTGGGACGTGGTCGATATCGGCCCGACGACCTCTGAAAGCACCCATTATCCCAAACACGGCAAGGCCGCGGCACTGACTGTTGCATCGGGTGATTGCGAATTGGGTATTATCCTCTGCGGCACGGGTCAGGGCATCATGATGGCTGCAAACAAGGTACCCGGCATTCGCTGCGGCGTCTGTTCGGATGCGTTTTCTGCGCGGATGATCCGCCAGCACAACAATGCCAACATGCTGTCGATTGGTGCGCGTGTCGTCGGCGAAGGTCAGGCGCTGGATATTGTGGATGCGTTTCTGGGGGCCGAATTCGAAGGCGGCCGCCACGCCACACGGGTGGACATGATCGAAGCGCAGGACGACTGAGCCCCGCGCCTGTCCTGCAAGCCCCGGATCAGGAAATGTTCCAGTCGTCGGGGTGTGCTACCTCTCCAAACGCGGTCCAGCTGATCCGGATGCGGGCAATCCGCGTGTCGGACCATGTCCGAAACACCGCTTCGAACCCTTCCGAGGTGATATTTTCTACCTGAACCTCGGCGCGCAGGGCTGATGATGTGTCGACATCCCAAAGGGAAATCCCGATCTGAACCATGGGCGGGCTAAGAAACGTGCCCTTGAATTGGATGGGTTTCCGGCGTTCGCGGGGGCCTTCGCCAGTCCACATGTCCCCGCCTTCGGCAAATTCCGAAAACAGAACACTTTCACCCTGATCGATGCCAATGGGATGGGTCAGAAATTTTTTCATGTTTTCATCATTATACTTGAATTTCCGCAACTTACCCCGGCTTTCTGGCAAAAGCACGACAAAAAAACGGCCCCGCAATTGCGAGGCCGTTCCAATTTTCCACTGTTAAGCCAATTACAGGCTCATATGTGTCCCAAGGGCTTCCATATCGGCCAGCAGCTTCGCGGCTTCGTCGACGATCGACATGTCGTCGCCGCCCTTTGCCGCTTCGTGCGAGGCGCGCGCCTCGGCAATCAGCTCGTCCATATGCGAACGGGTGATTTCCGAAACCGGAACCGCCTTTTCGGCCAGAACCGACAGGCTGTCGCCGTTGATCTGGGCAAACCCGCCGGTGACCAGGTATTCGCTGGACCCTTCGGGTGCCTCAACCTTCAGCAGACCGGGGCGCAGCGTTGTGATGGTGGGGGCATGATCGGGCATCGCCGTCATGTCCCCGTCCGCGCCGGGAATCTGGACCGCGGTGACCTCGAGCGAAGCAAGGCTCCGCTCGGGGCTGACGAGGTCGAAATGCATCGTGTTTGCCATCAGGGATACTCCTTAGGCGGCTGCTGCTGCCATTTTTTCGGCTTTGGCGATCACTTCGTCGATGCCGCCAACCATCAGGAAGGCTGCCTCGGGCAGGTGATCGTATTCGCCAGCCACAACGGCCTTGAACGACGAGATGGTGACATCCAGAGGAACCTGAACACCCGGCGAGCCGGTGAAGACCTCGGCCACGTCGAACGGTTGCGACAGGAAGCGTTCGATCTTACGGGCACGGGCCACGGTCAGCTTGTCCTCTTCCGACAGTTCGTCCATGCCGAGGATGGCGATGATGTCCTGCAGCGACTTGTAGCGCTGGAGGATCTGCTGAACGTCGGTCGCAACCTTGTAGTGCTCTTCCCCGACGATGGCCGGGTCGAGCAGGCGCGAGGTCGAGTCGAGCGGGTCAACCGCAGGGTAGATACCCTTTTCCGAGATCGCACGGTTGAGAACGGTGGTCGCGTCGAGGTGCGCAAACGAGGTTGCCGGCGCGGGGTCGGTCAAGTCGTCCGCAGGCACGTAGATCGCCTGCACCGAAGTGATCGATCCGGCCTTTGTCGAGGTGATGCGTTCCTGCAGGGCGCCCATGTCGGTGGCCAGTGTCGGCTGGTAGCCCACAGCGGACGGGATACGACCCAGCAGAGCCGAAACCTCGGAACCCGCCTGCGTGAAGCGGAAGATGTTGTCGACGAAGAACAGAACGTCGGTACCGGACTGGTCGCGGAACTGCTCGGCCAGGGTCAGACCGGTCAGAGCAACACGCGCACGCGCACCCGGAGGCTCGTTCATCTGACCGTAAACCAGGGCCACCTGACTTTCCGACAGGTTGTCCGGCTTGATCACGTTCGATTCGATCATCTCGTGATACAGGTCGTTGCCTTCACGGGTCCGTTCACCAACACCCGCAAACACCGAGAAGCCCGAGTGCACTTTTGCGATGTTGTTGATCAGTTCCATGATCAGAACGGTTTTACCAACGCCGGCGCCGCCGAACAGGCCGATCTTACCGCCTTTGGCGTAAGGGGCCAGCAGGTCAACCACCTTGATGCCGGTGACCAGAACTTCGGACTCGGTCGACTGTTCGGCAAAGGTCGGTGCGGGCTGGTGGATCGCGCGCGCTTCGGTTGCCTCAACCGGGCCTTTTTCGTCGATCGGCTCGCCGACCACGTTCAGGATGCGGCCCAGGGTGGCGTTGCCAACCGGAACCGAGATCGGTGCACCGGTGTCGGTGACCACTTCACCACGGACCAGACCTTCGGTCGCGTCCATCGCGATGGTGCGGACAGTGTTTTCACCCAGGTGCTGAGCAACTTCCAACACCAGGCGCTTGCCGTTGTTGGTGGTTTCCAGCGCGTTCAGAATTTCAGGCAGCTGATCTTCGAAGTGCACGTCGACGACGGCCCCGATGATCTGTGTGACTTTGCCTTTTGCATTCGCCATGTTTCGTCTCCGGTTTGTCTCTACAGCGCCTCGGCGCCGGAAATAATTTCAATCAGCTCGTTGGTGATCACGGCCTGACGCGAGCGGTTGAACTGGATCGTCAGCTTGTCGATCATCTCACCCGCGTTGCGTGTCGCGTTGTCCATTGCGGACATCCGCGCGCCCTGTTCAGACGCTCCGTTTTCGAGCAGAGCCGAGAAGATCGCGGTCGCAACCCCCTTGGGCAGCAGGTCGGCCAGAATGGCCTCTTCGCTGGGCTCGTAGTCGAAAATGGCACCGCTGTCGTCACCTTCCGATTCCTCGAACGAGGCGGGGATGACTTGCTGTGCCGTCGGGATCTGGGTCACAACGTTGACGAACTTCGAGTAGAAGATCGTGGCAACGTCGAACTCGCCCCCGTCGAAGCGGGACAGGATGTCCTTTGCGATGTCCTGCGCGTTGGAATAACCCAGACGCTTGACCTCGCTCAGGTCCACATGCCCAACGAACAGATCGCCAAAATCACGCTTGAGCGCGTCGCGGCCTTTCTTGCCGACGGTCAGAATCTTGACCGTCTTGCCCTTGCCGCGCAGCTCTTCCGCCTTCTGGCGGGCCAGCTTGGCGATGTTCGAGTTGAAGCCGCCACACAGGCCGCGTTCAGCTGTCAACACAACCAGCAGATGGACATCATCACTGCCCGAACCACGGAGCAGCTTGGGGGCGCTGTCGCTGCCCCCGACCGACGCCGCCAGCCCGGCCATCACGGCATTGAACCGCTCGGCATAAGGGCGCGAGGCTTCGGCAGATTCCTGGGCGCGGCGCAGTTTTGCGGCCGCGACCATCTGCATGGCCTTGGTGATCTTGCGGGTCGATTTGACCGACTCGATCCTGTTTTTAAGGTCCTTCAGACTAGGCATCGGAACCTCCTATCAAGCGAAGGTCGCGGCGTATTCGTCGATCGCTGCTTTGAGTTTGTCGGACGCGTCGCCTTTGATCTTCGGATCTTCGTCGGTGATCCACTTCAGCAGGTCAGCGTGCTTGCCGCGCAGATGCGCCAGCAGGCCAGCCTCGTAGCGGCCAACATCCGACACGTCGATCTTATCGAGGTAACCGTTGGTGCCCGCGAAGATGACGCAGACGATTTCCGCGTTGGTCAGCGGTGAGTACTGCGGCTGCTTCATCAGCTCGGTCAGGCGCGCACCGCGGTTCAGCAGCTGCTGGGTTGCGGCGTCGAGGTCGGACCCAAACTGCGCAAAGGCCGCCATTTCGCGATA
The DNA here is from genome assembly GCF_056531755.1 of Ruegeria sp. L11. Classification (NCBI taxonomy): domain Bacteria; kingdom Pseudomonadati; phylum Pseudomonadota; class Alphaproteobacteria; order Rhodobacterales; family Roseobacteraceae; genus Ruegeria; species Ruegeria sp. L11. The sequence continues at coordinate 58,336 of NZ_JBQFMI010000002.1, read as the reverse complement.
CTGAGCCAGTTCCAGCTTGACCGGACCGGCAACCGATTTCATCGCGTCGGTCTGAGCCGACGAGCCCACACGCGAAACCGACAGACCGGTGTTCACGGCAGGACGGATGCCCTGATAGAACAGTTCGGTTTCCAGGAAGATCTGACCGTCCGTGATCGAGATCACGTTGGTCGGAATAAAGGCCGAAACGTCACCACCCTGGGTTTCGATAACCGGCAGAGCGGTCAGCGAGCCGGCACCGAAATCTTCGTTCAGCTTCGCCGAACGTTCCAGCAGACGGGAGTGGAGGTAGAAAACGTCACCCGGATAGGCTTCGCGGCCCGGCGGGCGGCGCAGCAGCAGCGACATCTGACGATAGGACACGGCCTGTTTCGACAGGTCATCATAGATGATCAGCGCGTGGCGGCCATTGTCACGGAAATATTCCGCCATCGCGGTTGCGGCATAGGGTGCCAGGAACTGCATCGGTGCCGGGTCGGACGCGGTTGCGGCGACAACGATCGAATATTCAATCGCACCGGATTCTTCCAGTTTCTTCACCAGCTGGGCAACGGTCGAACGTTTCTGACCGATCGCAACGTAAACGCAGTACAGTTTCTTCGACTCGTCGTCGCCTGCTGCTTCGTTATAGACCTTCTGGTTCAGGATGGTGTCCAGAGCCACGGCGGTTTTACCGGTCTGGCGGTCACCAATGATCAGCTCGCGCTGGCCACGGCCAATCGGGATCATCGCGTCAACCGATTTCAGGCCGGTTGCCATCGGTTCGTGCACCGATTTACGCGGGATGATGCCAGGTGCCTTGACGTCTGCAACGCCACGCTTGGTGGCATTGATCGGACCTTTGCCATCCAGCGGGTTGCCCAGACCGTCAACAACACGGCCCAGCAGCTCGTCACCGATCGGAACGTCCACGATCGAGTTGGTGCGCTTGACAGTGTCACCTTCTTTGATGTCACGGTCAGAACCGAAAATAACGACACCGACGTTGTCGCTTTCCAGGTTCAGCGCCATACCCATGATGCCGCCGGGGAATTCGACCATCTCACCGGCTTGAACGTTGTCCAAGCCATATACACGGGCAATCCCGTCACCGACGCTCAGCACGCGACCGATCTCGGCCACTTCGGCTTCCTGACCAAAATTCTTGATCTGGTCCTTCAGGATTGCAGAAATCTCTGCAGCTTGGATTCCCATTTATCCGACCTCTTTCATTGCATTCTGTAGGGAGTTCAGCTTCGAACGGATCGAACTGTCGATCATTTTCGAGCCCACTTTGACGACAAGACCGCCGATGAGGCTTTCATCCACGGTCGCATTGATAGTTACGGTCTTGCCCACACGCTCGGACAGCGTCTTGGACAGTTTTTCCAGTTGTGTCTTGGTCAGCGCCTTGGCCGAGGCGACATCGGCGGTCACTTCGCCACGCTCATCTGCCAGCATGTCACGCAGCACCTGCACCAGTTGCGGCACAACAAACAGGCGGCGTTTCTGCGCCATCAGAGCCAGCGTGTTGCGCAGGATGGCGTTCAGCCCCATCTTGTCAGCAACAGCGGCAATTGCTCCTTCTTGCTCGGCCCGCGAAATCAAAGGCGATGCGATCAGGTCACGCAGGTCGGCACTGTCGCCCAGTGCTGCTGCCAGATCATTGATGCCGGATTCCAGACCCGCAAGGTCATTATTCTCTTTTGCGATCTCGAAGATCGCGGTGGCATAGCGCTCGGCGATGCCTGTGGAAATCGAAGCTGGTTCGGACACGTCCACCCTTCCGATATTTGAGGCCCCGATTTTGGGTAGCGGCCGCTACCTTGGGGCGTGAGGAAACCCCGGCCAGACGGTCGGGGATCAAAATCACCGGGGATGTAGCAGAGGTGAACCAACCAAGCAATACGCTATAGCGGTAACAGATTTATCCACAAAATGTTAATTTACATACACTTACATCAAGTGCGACCGTTTGGACCGGTTGCGGCAGTTGAAAAATGTTACGAATATGCAGGTTTTTGCGATTCCTGTGACTTTTTTCTCGCGAATTTGTCACTTTGGGATGCACGCGGTTGTCATGCAGGCTTTAGCAGACCGTCCAGCGCCTTGATCGGCTTCCTGATGGCATCTTTAGTGACATTACCCCGAGGCGGGTGAATGTTCTTTGTGACCTCGACCATCAACACCCCGCCTGCCATGACAGTTGGAATGCGCTGCCCGGTTTTTTCGATCAGACTGCCCGATTTCAACCAGAACCGCCGGAAGGATGGCGGCATGTAAAGAGCCGAGCAATGCGCCTCGGGCAGGAAGTAGTGTGATCTGAGCTGATTTTCCAGCTGGGTGGCGGAATAGGGACGACCAAAGCCAAATGGCGTTTTGTCCGTACGTGACCACAGACCCGCCCGGTTCGGAACAATGAACACGGCCCTGCCACCGGGGCCAAGAACGCGCCAGCATTCCTCGAGCAGCTGGTTTGGCCGCTCGGACGTTTCCAGCCCGTGCATCACCACAAGCTTGTCCACGTGACCGGTTTCAATGGGCCACCGGGTCTCTTCCGTCAGAACCGAGACATTGGGCATCCCCGCAGGCCAGGGCATCACACCCTGCGGGCCGGGCATCAGCCCGATGACCCGGCGCGCATCGGCCAGATAGGGGCGCAACAGCGGCACGGCAAAGCCAAAACCGGCAACGGTCTGACCTTTGGCTTCGGGCCAAAGCTGGGTCAGCCGCCCGCGAATAGCCGCTTGCGCCGCGCGCCCAAGGGTGCTGCGGTAGTAGAAGTTCCTCAGATCCTGCACATCAAGATGCATTGCGGACATCCGGTCAATCGGCTTAGCTGGGCGCAGTCTAGCAATGAAAGGGCAAAAGGCCATGCCTCTTGAAATCGTTACAATCCCGTGCCTCAGCGACAATTACGCCTTTCTGGCCCATGACAGCGGCAATGGCCAGACTGCGCTGATCGATGCGCCCGAGGCCGCGCCGATTCTTGCAGCGCTGGAAGATCGGGGATGGACGTTGTCACATGTGCTGCTGACCCATCATCACTGGGATCACGTTGAAGGGCTGGCCGAAATTCTGACCCAGCACCCCGCAAGGGTCATCGGTGCGGCCGCCGACGCGCACCGCCTGCCCCCACTGGACCAGCAGGTTGCCGAAGGCGACAGCTTTGAGATCGGTGGCGAACCGGTCGAGGTGCTGGACGTTTCGGGGCACACGGTTGGTCATGTCGCGTTTTATCTTCCGCAAAGCGCGGTCGTCTTTACCGCTGACAGCCTGATGGCGTTGGGTTGTGGGCGTCTGTTCGAAGGCAGCCCGGCGCAGATGTGGGCGTCACTGAGCAAACTGGCCGCTTTGCCGGATGACACTCTGGTCTGTTCGGGGCATGAATATACACAATCCAACGCGAAATTTGCCATTACCGTCGATCCCGAGAACACCGCGTTGAAACAGCGAATTGCCGATATCGACCGCGCCCGTGCCGCTGGCGAAGCCACTGTTCCGTCGATTTTGGCGCTTGAAAAAGCGACCAACCCGTTTCTGAGGGCCACTGATCCGGCGATTCAGGCCCATCTTGGTATGGTAAACGCCGATCCTGCGGCGGTTTTCGCCGAAATCCGGGGTAGAAAAGACAGGTTCTGATGCTTATTTGCCCCTCTTCACGGCCACGGTCACAACAAATGTGACTGTCAAGTGAAAGAAAACCCTTGAAGCCGGGCCACGATCAACCAAACTCTAATAGTATGAGGACATGGTTGGGATGGGGTTCCGGCCGAAAGCCCGCCCCCTTCTGACCCAAGACAGAGGAGCACCCGCGTGCCTTCATTCTCGAGCACACTGGAACAAGCCATCCACGCGGCCCTTGCGGCTGCGAATGAACGGCGACACGAATTTGCAACGCTGGAGCATTTGCTGCTGGCGCTTCTGGAAGAACCCGATGCGGTACGCGTCATGAAAGCGTGCAGCGTTGATCTGGACGAGTTGCGCAGCACTCTGGTTGAGTTCATCGACGAGGACCTATCGAATCTGGTCACGGATATTGACGGGTCCGAAGCCGTACCAACGGCAGCGTTCCAGCGCGTCATTCAACGCGCCGCGATTCATGTGCAAAGCTCGGGCCGGACCGAAGTGACCGGTGCCAATGTGCTGGTCGCGATATTCGCTGAACGCGAAAGCAATGCCGCCTATTTCCTGCAGGAACAGGACATGACCCGGTATGACGCGGTCAATTTCATCGCCCATGGCGTGGCCAAAGACCCCGCGTATGGCGAAAGCCGGTCGGTATCCGGTGCGGATCAGGTGGAAGAAGAAGCTCAGACAGGTTCCGGCGACACGGAACAAAAGGAAAGTGCGCTTGGGAAATATTGCATTGACCTGAACGCGAAATCGCGTGCGGGTGATGTCGATCCTCTGATCGGGCGCGCGGATGAGGTGGAACGCTGTATCCAGGTGCTGTGCCGCCGCCGCAAGAACAACCCGCTGCTGGTGGGCGATCCGGGCGTGGGCAAAACCGCCATCGCCGAAGGTCTGGCGCACAAGATCGTCGCCGGAGAGGCGCCGGATGTCTTGGCAAACACCACCATCTACTCGCTGGACATGGGTGCGCTGCTGGCCGGGACCCGTTATCGCGGCGATTTCGAGGAACGCCTGAAAGCGGTTGTAACCGAGCTGGAAGAGCACCCCGACGCGGTGCTGTTCATCGACGAAATTCACACCGTGATCGGTGCTGGTGCAACCTCGGGCGGGGCAATGGATGCGTCGAACCTGCTGAAACCTGCGTTGCAGGGCGGCAAGCTGCGCACCATGGGCTCGACCACCTACAAAGAGTTTCGCCAGCATTTTGAAAAGGACCGCGCCCTGTCGCGCCGGTTCCAGAAGATCGATGTGAACGAGCCTTCGGTTGAAGACAGCGTCAAGATCCTGCGCGGTCTGAAGCCCTATTTTGAGAAACATCACGACATCAAATACACCGCTGATGCGATTAGAACCGCAGTCGAGCTGTCGGCACGTTACATCAACGACCGCAAGCTGCCCGACAAGGCCATCGACGTGATTGACGAGGCTGGCGCGGCGCAGCATCTGGTGGCGGAAAGCAAACGGCGCAAAACCATTGGTGTCAAAGAGATTGAGGCCGTGGTTGCCAAGATCGCCCGCATCCCGCCCAAGAACGTCACCAAGGACGATGCCGAGGTGCTGAAAGACCTCGAAGCCTCGCTGAAACGGGTGGTGTTTGGTCAGAATCTGGCGATCGAGGCGCTGGCCAGCGCAATCAAACTGGCCCGCGCCGGCCTGCGGGAACCCGAAAAGCCCATCGGCAACTATCTGTTTGCCGGCCCGACCGGCGTGGGCAAGACCGAGGTGGCGAAACAGCTGGCGGACACGCTGGGCGTTGAACTGCTGCGTTTCGACATGTCGGAATACATGGAGAAACACGCGGTCAGCCGTCTGATCGGCGCGCCTCCGGGCTATGTCGGGTTCGATCAGGGCGGCCTGCTGACCGACGGTGTCGACCAGCATCCACATTGTGTGTTGCTGCTGGACGAGATTGAAAAGGCGCACCCGGACGTGTTCAACATCCTGTTGCAGGTGATGGACCATGGGGAACTGACCGACCATAACGGCCGTACAGTGAACTTCCGCAACGTGGTGCTGATCATGACCTCGAACGCGGGGGCGCAAGAGCAGGCCAAGGCCGCGATCGGGTTCGGTCGTGACCGTCGCGAGGGCGAAGACACCGCCGCGATTGAACGCATGTTCACGCCGGAATTCCGCAACCGTCTGGATGCCGTGATCTCGTTCGCGCCGCTGCCGAAAGAGGTCATTTTGCAGGTGGTCGAGAAATTCGTCCTGCAACTGGAAGCGCAGTTGCTGGATCGTGGTGTGACCATTGATCTGACACCCAAAGCCGCCGAATGGCTGGCGGATAAAGGGTATGACGACAAGATGGGTGCGCGCCCGCTGGGTCGCGTCATTCAGGAATACATCAAGAAACCGCTGGCCGAAGAATTGTTGTTTGGCAAGCTGGCAAAAGGCGGTGTGGTCCGTGTCTCGGTCAAGAAAGGTGATCTGGATCTTGAGATCCTTGGCCCGGATCAACCGCGCATTTCGGGTGACAAGCCTCCGCTTCTGACGGCGGACTGATCGCCCGCCGCATTTAACAGAAAACCCGCCTACCAAGGCGGGTTTTTTTTTGTTTCGCCCAGCACAGGCAAGGACTTATCTGCTCAACCGGGGGCGCGTTGGCTATCTCGGTTAGGCTGCGTGTGAAACGTCTGGCGGACATGCACCGCCTTGATTTTCCAACGGTTCGGGTCGCTGGGGTCGGTATCGCCAATAACCGGTTGCGGATCGGCTGTTTGTTTTCGTGGCTGCTAAGGGCCAGTGACCTTACCTTTCGGTCAGCTTCAACTCGATCCGGCGGTTTTGCGCGTGTGCCTCGGGCGTGTCAGCGGGGTTTACGGGCTGGAATTCTCCAAACCCGTTGGCTGCAAGGCGGTTGGGCGGAATGCCCAGCGCGTCAACCATATAGCGCACAACCGACAGCGCGCGACCCTGGCTGAGCTCCCAGTTGTCGCGATACCGGCCCGACCCGGCCAGAGGAACGTTGTCGGTATGGCCGTCGACCCGGATCACCCAATTCAGACCGGTCGGGATTTCAGCGGCGACACTGCGTAGGATGCTGGCCACCTTGGCGACTTCCTGCTGCCCTTCTGCGGACAGTACGGCGGACCCGGTCGGGAACAGAACCTCGGACGAGAATACAAACCGGTCACCTTCGATGCGCACCCCCTCCTGACCACCAAGAACGTCCCGCAGGCGACCGAAGAATTCCGAGCGATAGCGTTGCAGGTCCTCGGCCTGTGCCGCCAGTTCCTGGTTCTGCCCGGCCAGAGCCTTGGCCTCGGCCTCAAGACGCAGGCGTTCCGCTTCTTCCAGCAGACGGCGCCTGCGTTCTTCGGATGCGGCACGGGCCAGTGCGGCGTTCAGGTCCTGCCCTAACGTCTGAATCTGCACCTCGGCGGCGGCGTTGCGTTCTTCGAAATCATCAAGCAAAGCCTGCAAAGAGCCCAATTGCCCGCGCAAGGCGGCGATCTGCTGGTTCAGCAGTGCGGCTTCTCGCTGCGCTTCGACAGAGATTTCTTTTTCTTCCGAAAGCGTCGCATTGGCGAGGTCCAACAAGGCCTGCCGCTGCTCGGCCAGAGAGCGTTGCGCATCAGCATCCGCCTGCGCTTGCGTCTGCGCCTGCAAAGCGGCTTCAAGCTGGGCCCGCAGTTCATCGGGATTCACGTCACCTAACTGACGCTCCAACGCGGCACGCGCCGCCTGTGCTGCGGCCAACAGGGTGAGTGTGTCTTCAGCCTCTTTGCGTTGCGCTTCGAGTGCGAGTGTCATTGCCGTCAGTTCGGCATCGGCATCCTGAAGACGGTTACGCAATGCCTCGGCGGCGGCGGCTTCGGCCAGACGGGCGGCCTCTTCATCGCTGAGCTGCTGTTCAAGGGAGGTGATCTGGGCGTCTCGGTCGGCGCTGCCTTGCTCCAGATCCGCCACCAGCGCTTCCAGTGCTTCACGACGGGCAGCGGCCAAACGGGCGGCTTCGGTCTGCGCGTCGATTTCCTCGCGGCTTTGGGCAAGCGCCAGGTTCAGCGCCTCTTGCTCGGTCAACAGTTGCGCGCGCTGCGTTTCAAGCGCTGCAATATCGCCCAGTGCCCGTTCCTGTTCGGCCAGCAGGGCGGCAACTTGCGCTTCGAAGTTGGTGATCCGGGTCTGTGCCTGATCCAATGCGGCAGCCTGACGGTCGCGCTCGGTGGTCAGTGACGCGATCAGTGACTGGGCTTGCGCGAGATCGTCTTCAGCCCGCGACAGGGTGGTGTTCAACGCCCCAAGCCGCGCCTGCAACCGGCTGTTTTCGCGTTCTTCCAGCCCCAGCGCGCCCGCCAGAGCTGCGATTTCGTCGGCCAATGTGGTCAGTTCGTCTTCCTGACCCGAGATGGTTTCGCGCAGCACAAACTGGATCACCATGAAGATGGTCAGCACAAAGGTCAGCACCATCAACAGCCCCGTCATCGCATCGACGAAACCGGGCCAGACCGAGCCCTGGAACCGTTGACCGGTGCGGCGGGACAGCGCCATGGGCTATTCTCCTTCCGGCGAGGTGCGTACCGCACCGCGCGGCAGGGTCAGCGCCTTGACCAGCAGTTCAATATCCTTGCGGAACTCGTTCATGCTTTCCTGACGGCCCGCCGATATCTCTTCGAGGATACGCAGCAGCTGCACATCCATCGAGCGCAGGCGCATCCGGCTTTCGGCGTCGATACCTTCACCCGCACCGTGATCGCGCATGTGATCCAGCAAGGCTTCCTGACCTAGGGCCACGCGTTCCAAAGCCGAGGTGACGCCTTCGGTATTGGCCTGACGGTTGTTCATCTCACCGATCACATCGACCAGCAAACCCAACTTGGCGGAAACCTCGGCGCGCTCGCTTTCCTGCGCTGAAAACAGATCCTGCAACGCATCCATCTGTTCGGACATAGCGTCCAGCACCGGCGTGAGCACGGCAATTTCGGCACCGCCTTCTTCTCCACCCGCGAAACCTACACGGGTGATCGAAGACAGCCATTCTTCAAGCTCGCGATAGAAGCGGTTCTGCCCGTGCCCTGCGAAAACTTCGAGCAGACCGACGATCAGCGACCCGGCCAGACCCAGCAGAGACGATCCGAACGCAACGCCCATTCCCTGCAACTGCGCTTCGAGCCCGGTCATCAGGCGGTTGAACACGGCCAGCCCTTCTTCGCCCTCTTGCGGATTAAGGCTGCGGATCGTATCGACGATGGCAGGTACGGTTGTCGCCAAACCGAAGAATGTGCCCAAAAGACCCAGATAGATCAGCACATTGGTGATATAGCGAGTGATCTCCCGCTCTTCCTCGACCCGTTCGGCTACGGAATCCAGAATCGAGCGGGTTGAAGTGGAGCTGATCTGCGACCGCGCGCCCCGTTCGCGCAGCAACGAGGCCAAAGGTGCAAGCAATTGCGGCGTGCGGGCGTCTTCGCGCACTACACCGCCAACAAAGGCCTCGATCCAGCGTACGGATCCGATCAGTTGCGTCACCTGATAGAAACAGGCAAGAACGCCGATCAGAAAAACCATCAGGATGAAGCCGTTCAGGTACGGGTTGGCGAAGAAAACCGGTAACACATAGGGCAGCGCCAGAAACACACCCAGCCCGGACAGGCCGATCGCCATCAACATCAACAGAATCTGCCGTGTTGGATGCGAGAAATGGGGTCTCGCGCCCTGATGTGCCTGCGCCATGCGCGTGGTTCCCGGTATTTGCCTGCTCTGCGTCGAAACTAGCGAAATTCCACTGGTGACGCCAAGAGTTTATGCGGTAATACTGCGCACCCGTTGCGCCAACCACTCAAGATCGGCGTCGCGCAGGCCGATCTCGGCCAGATGTTCGGCGGTATTGTACAGGTATTCGTCATTCGGGCCGCGCCCGCCAACCGCATGGGCGATGATCCGGGCCTGATCCTCCAACGGCATCCCGCCGCAATACTGCACATGGTCGGCATCGATCACATAGGTCACGGCGTTGACAATGTCGCCATTTTCCAGATGCACATCCAGCATACGTTCGACATAGGCCGACGAGATCAGCTCGCGCTCGCGCAGTTCGTGCAGGGTGCGGTCTTCGTGACCGGTTTCAACCGCAAGGGCCAGACCGGTGCAGGTCGCGTTTGCCTGTTCGTCCAGCGCCAGCACCAGCCCCGGTTCTTCCTCGGTTCCCCGGTGGTGGATCGAGCTCATGCAGAAGGACCGGGCATAGCCATGCAGTGTCGCGCGTTCGCTGCGCGCGACCGGAAAGCCCGGATTCCACAGCAGCGATCCATAACCGAAAACCCACATCGTCATTGCACTGGTCCTTGCCCGTTTGGGCCTATAAACATCAATTCCGAGGCAGGAAAAAGGGCCAAAGCTCATGCGCCGTGTCATACGAGTGATCATTTTTATCGGCATCCTTTGGAGCGCCTATTGGTTTGTCGCCGGATATGGTCTGCGCGCGGCAATCACTGGCTGGTTTGATCAACAACAGGCGCGCGGCTGGCTGGCTGATTTCTCGGACGTGGCAACGGCAGGGTATCCGACCCATCACGTGACCCGACTGAACAACCCTGCCCTTGCCGACCCGGTGAATGGCACAGCCTGGAGCGCGGACTGGATCGAATTCGAAAGCCCAGCGATCTGGCCCGGCCGGCAGGTGCTACGGTTTGCCGAGACGCCCCAACGTCTGTCCTACTACGATCAGACGTCAACGATTGTCGCAGATGATTTGATTGCCGAACTACAGTTGCAACCCGGCGTTTCGCTTGTGCTTGAGAAACTGGCGCTGACGGCAGGGGCTTGGTCGGTGACCGAAAACTCCACAGCACTGGCCGCTGGTGACACCCTAAGCCTGATCATGGCGCAAACATCCCAACCCGAAGCTTATGCCATTACCGCCCGCGCGGATGGGTTCGCACCCGGTGACCGGTTGCGGGCCCTGATGAATTCGGCCGCGTCGCTGCCGCAGTCCTTCGAAACGCTGGAACTGGACATGGTCACCACGTTCAGCAAAGTCTGGGACAGGTCGGCGCTGGAACACAGCAGACCGCAGCCCGTGGCCATCGACCTGCGACTGGCCGAGATCAAATGGGGTGGGTTACGCCTGTTTGCGGCTGGTAAGCTGGATGTAGACTCACAGGGTGTTCCGAGCGGTGAGATCGCCGTCAAGGCCGAGAACTGGCGCGATATGATCGACATGGCAAACGCGGCAGGTGCCCTGCCCGATCAGGCGGTTGATCCTGTCACCCGTGCACTGAATTTTCTGGCAGGGTTGGGCGGCAACCCCAACGCGCTGGACCTTCAGCTGAACTTCCGGGATGGTTTTGTAGCCCTGGGGCCGGTGCCGCTGGGCCCTGCCCCGCGGCTGATCCTGCGTTAACGGCAATACGCTCCGCTGCGGTAGCGTGCCGTATCCAGATGGAAATGATCGCGATGGTAGCCGTCCGAGTTCGGCCCCAATACCGTGCCGAACGGGCCACACGCACCGCGCCAGATCTTCTGCAATTGCTTCTGTGACGGGTTCTTGCGCCACCCTTCCAGGACGGTCACGACTTCACCATCGGCCAGCTTAAAGGCCGAAATATCGATGGCGCGTCCTTTGCCGTGCTCGGAAATCCGCGCGCCCTTGCGGTTGTTGCGAGTTCGGCATGCATAATGGGCTGCCACCTGCAATTCGACCACCGGGCCGCGGCGTTTGAAGGTGGGTTTGACCGTTTTGTCGACCCATTTGTTCAGCGCAACTGCGGTGCCGCAATCCATCGTCGCCGGGCGGCTGAGTGCCACACCGGAAACAGAGGTGATTTGCACCGCATCTTTTACGCCACAGGCCGAGTTGTCGCTGCCGACCCTGCCGACGGGCTTGCCCTGAATGGCGATATCTCCGCAAACTGACCCTTTACGCAGCTTGCGCTTCTTGAAAAGCACCTGCTGTTCAAGCGATTCAGGTCTCAAGTAAGGCATCAGCGACGTGTCGGGCCCCAGCAGTGGCAATTCCGATGGTCGCGCCAAGGCGGCAGTGACCTGCGGTGAAACCGGGCGTGAGATAGGGCGCAGATCAGTTATAGCCGCCACTGAAACCGGGGCAATGGCAGACACAACCTGAACGTTGTGCTGGTCCAGAATCGGACGTGCGGGAGGAACCAGAGATCGTTCCAGAGGAGTTGCCTGTGTGGCCACGGCGCACAACGCCATGATCCCGATCAGAAATTGCCCCCGGTATAACCTCATGAACCTGCCTTTCCCCGCCCGAAATCCGGTGCGTCGGTGTCCTGCCCCGCGTCGATGATGCCGCGACGAATAGCACGGGTATGGGTGAAGTAGTCAAACAAATGTTCCCCGTCCCCGGTCCGGATGGCACGTTGCAGCGCAAACAGCTCTTCCGTGAACCGGCCCAGGATTTCCAGCGTCGCGTCTTTGTTGGACAGGAACACATCGCGCCACATGGTCGGGTCGGATGCGGCGATGCGAGTGAAGTCCCGGAAACCCGCGGCCGAGTATTTGATCACTTCGCTATCGGTCACCCGGCGCAGATCGTCGGCCACGCCAACCATCGTGTAGGCGATCAGGTGCGGCGCATGGGACGTGACGGCCAGAACCAGATCGTGATGATCGGCGTCCATCTCATCGACATGGGAGCCCATACCTTCCCACAACGCCCGAAGGCGGGCGATTGCATCCGGGTCGGTCCCTTCGACGGGCACCAGCAGGCACCAGCGATTGTCGAACAATTTGGCAAATCCCGATTCCGGACCGGAATGTTCCGTCCCTGCCAAAGGATGCGCGGGAATGAAATGCACACCTTCGGGGATATGCGGCTGAACTGCGTGAATGACATGCCGCTTGACTGACCCCACATCCGACAGGGTCGCGCCGGGCTTGAGCACGGGTGCGATGTCTTCTGCGACGGCCCCCATTGCCCCCACAGGCACGCAAAGAACGACAAGATCAGCACCTTCGACCGCTTCGCGCGCCGTGTCACAGACGCGGTCGCACAGCCCGATTCTGCGCGCGGTGTCACGTGTCGCCTCGGACCGGGCATAGCCGGTCACTTCCCCGGCCAAGCCCCCACGCTTGATCGCCCAGAACATGGAGGAGGCAATCAGGCCCAGCCCGATCAGCGCAACCCGGTCGTAAATCTGGCTCATGCTGCGCCCTCTTTGAATGCTGTAATCACCGCAACGACGCGGCGGCAGGCTTCCTCATCGCCCACGGTGATCCGCAGGGCATTCGGCAGGTTGTAGCCTGCAACCCGGCGGACAATCAAACCCTGCGTTTTCAGATAGTCATCACAGGCCTCGGCCTCGGCCCTATCGGCAAAACGCGCGAGGATGAAATTGGTACAGGACGGGTCCGAGGGTACGCCAATCTTGTCCAGCGCCTCGGCCAGCCACACTCGCAGGCGCGCATTTTCAGATTGGCAGAACGTCAGGAAATCGACGTCGCTGATCGCTGCTTCGGCTGCGGCCAGGGCTGTCAAAGACAGGTTGAAGGGCTGACGCACCCGGTTCAGAACATCGATAATCGATTGGTGCGCATACCCCCAGCCGACCCGCATCCCGCCCAGCCCGTACACTTTCGAGAATGTGCGGGTCATGATTACGTTCTCATACGCATCCACCAAAGACGCGCCACCATCGAAATCGTCGACGAATTCGGCATAGGCGCCGTCCAAGACCATCAGGCAGGTATCAGGCAGACCCTGCGCCAGACGGTCCAGTTCGTCGTTCGAAATCATGGTCGAGGTCGGGTTACCGGGGTTGGTGACAAACACGATCCGCGTCTGGCTGGTTACGGCGGCCAGAATGGCATCCACATCGACTTTGCGGTCGCGCTCGGCCACCATGACCGGTGCGGCACCTGCCATGCGGGCGATGATCGGGTACATGGAGAACCCGTGCTCGGTATAGACCACCTCATCCCCCGGCCCCGCATAGGCCTGAGCGATGAATTGCAGCACCTCGTCGCTGCCGACACCGCAGATGATCTGCGCAGGGTCCAGCCCGTGACGCGCGCCGATGGCCGCGCGCAAACTGGCGTGGTCGGTGTTGGGGTACCGATGCAAAGTGGCTGCGCTGTCGCGCACCGCCTCAATCGCCTTGGGGCTGGGGCCGAACGGGTTCTCGTTTGAGCTCAGCTTGATCACATGCTCTACTCCCGCCACATGCGACTGACCGCCCTGATACAGCGCGATGTCCATAATGCCGGGTTGCGGGGTGATCTTGGTCATGAGAGGCTCCGTTGATTGGGCCCCTCATACCTGTCTCAACGGATTGAGAAAAGCGGCAATTCCATCATGCGGCCTTGAAGCGCGCAGTCGCCGGGTCGGCGTTGTAATATGGCACGAATTCCTCGGTACGGCGGGACAGGTCATTGACACTGTCGATGATGAATTGAACTGTTTCCTCGCTCATCAGGTACGAGAAATTCAGGCGTACCCAGCCGGGTTTCTTCATCTCTTCGCCCGCAGACAAGGCCGCGTGCAGCGCCTCGGATGCGGGGCGATCAATCCCCAGAAGGCGGTGGGCATAAGGCCCTGCGCAGGCACAGCCGCCACGTGCCTGAATGCCGTAGACGTCGCTGAGCATCCGGGTAAACAGCTGCTGATGCACAGGCTGTCCCGCGTTGTCGCGCACGAGGAAAGAGAAGATCGGCAGGCGATGCGGGTGATTGACCCCAAGCAAGGTCAGGTTCGGATTATCCTTCCACCCGTCCAGCGCCATCTGGTTGTACTGCGCCTCGCGCCTTGCAATTTCTTCCGTGCCGACGACATCTTTGACGATAAAGGCCAGCGCCGCGCGGATGTCGCCAATCACGTTGGGCGTTCCCGCCTCTTCCCGCGCAGACAGGTCCGCGCTGTAGTCATGCCGCCACGGTGACACGAAACTGACGGTGCCGCCGCCCGGCCAGCTGGGGCAGTTCCGTTTGGCCGCAGCCCGGTTTACGATCAGAACACCCGACGCCCCCGGACCGCCCGGGAACTTGTGCGGGGAAACGACAATCGCATCCTTGCGCGCGTCCACCGGCCCCATATCCATCGGCAGGTAAGGCCCGCCCCCGGCGTAATCCCAAATCGCCACGGCACCGTGCGCCTTGAGCAACCGAGTCACCGGATCAGGGTCCGTGACAATTCCGGTTACATTGGACGCCGCCGAAAAGGAACCGATCAGAAGATCTGCGCCTGCATGGGTCAACAGCGCGGTTTCCAGCGCCCTCAGGTCAACCCCGCCGCCTTCGGCCTCGGGGATTTCAACCACAAGTGCCTTGCTTTCCCGCCACGGCAGGATGTTCGAGTGATGCTCGTACGGACCAATCAAGACAACCGGTTGGTCGGCCTCTGCCACCCCGAGCAGGCTGACCAACCGGTTGAGCCCCGCAGTAGCGCCAGACCCGGTGAAGATCACCGCATCCTCTTCCTGGGCACCAACAATGCGGGCTATTTCCGCCCGCGCCTCGCGGCGCAGATGTGTCATGTAGGATCCGCAGTAAGAGGCCTCGGTGTGGCTGTTCGCATAAAACGGCAACACACGTTGCGCCACAAAATCTTCGACCTGCCGCAAGGCGCGACCCGAAGCGACGTAATCCGCATAGACAAGCGGCACGTCTCCATGCAGACCCGGGATCAGAACATTCTCTCCGATCAGCCCATCGCGCAGGTTTGAATTGTGAGCGGTGGAACAGAGTTCCGCACGAAACTTGGACAGGGACATTGCGTTGGCTCCTAACTGTCCAACTAATGTGATTTATTAATCGCGTGAAAACTTCACCTATTATTGCGTAGATTTTAAAAACTTTGTGTCATATGATCAAACATGGCACAAAAATTAGATCAGATTGACACGCGCCTTTTGAAAGAACTGCAGAAGGACGCCACCCTGTCGCAACGGGAGTTAGCGGATCGTGTGGGGCTTTCGCAGAACGCCTGCTGGCGGCGTCTGAAGGCTTTGAACGAAGATGGCGTCCTGATCGGCTCAACCGCCCGCATCGCACGCGAGAAATTGGGGCTGAGCCTTGTGGTCTTTGTCATGCTGCGCACGCGGCATCATTCGGCCGAGTGGCTACAGGCCTTTCGCAGCCACGTTCTGACGATCCCCGAGGTCGTGGATTTTCATCGTATCGGCGGTGACTACGATTATCAGCTGAAAGTCGTCACACAGGATATGGCGTCTTACGACAAGGTGTATCAACGGCTGATCGAAAAGGTCGAGCTGGACAGCGTCACGTCGTATTTCGCGATGGAAGCAATCGCCGAAGGTCGGCCCTTGCCGATTTGATTACGCCGTAAACAGCGGGCGTTTTTGTTTGAAAAAGGGCACCATGATATCGCGGAACGCGACCAGTCTTGCCGAAGGCCAAACATCCGAGTGCGCCACGATCCAGATATCTGCGTAGGGTTGCGGTGAAAGAACCGGAACCTGCACCAAGCCCCGAAGTGAGCGGCCCAGAAACACCGGCATACGAACAACGCCCAACCCTGATTGTGCGGCACCCGCCATCGCGACCATGTCATCAAAGCGCATATGTATCCGCGAGTTCGGATAGATTTTGTCGACGCCGTCCGGCAGGTTCGGCTGCTTTTCATAAAGCAACCAATCCACGGGCGCGTTCGGATCTTGCTGCATTCGCGCGGCCCATTCCGACGTGGCAAAACAAGCGCTGTGCTGTTGCGTCAGGCGCAGACCTTTCAACGTATCGCCGGGGTTGCGGCTGATCCGGATCGCAATGTCGGCTTCGCGTCGATTAAGGTCCAGAATCTCGTTTGCCGCGCGCACCTGCAAAGACACAGCAGGGTGCCTTTGAGCAAACTCGCCCAGCGCCGGGGCCAGCACATGGGCAATTAACAGTTGCGGCGCGGTTAAGGTCAGCTGCCCTTCCAACCGGGCATCCCGCCCTGACAAACCGCGCAGCATTGCGTGTTCTGCGCTTTCCATCCGGGCAGCATACGCAGCGACTAGGTGCGCTGCTTCTGTCGGTCGATACCCGTCGGTCAGCCTTTCGAACAGCACTTCGCCTGTCGCAGCTTCGGCGCGGGCTATACGGCGGGCAACAGTTGTGTAGTTGACGCCAAGCTCTTGTGCCGCGGCGGACAGGGTACGCCTGCGGACCACGGCGAGTACGGCCCGGTAATCATCCCAATGAATATCCATACATGCAAATTCGCACATCACTGATGCAAATACACGCGTTTTCGCAAAGCAGATCACACCCTAGCTTTTGCCCACACATCAAGGAGCAAAGCCATGATCTATGCCTACGCAAAACTTACCGTAAAGAATCCCGACGCGCTGGCCGCTTATCGCGAACAGGCCGGGCCTGCACTGGCCCGCCATGGCGGAAAGGTCGAACACGCCACCAAAGAAACAACCGCGCTGGACGGCACACCGGACTTGCCTGACGTTGCAGCCCTGCTTTCCTTTCCCAACCGGGACGCGGCGCTGGGATGGATCAACGACCCGGAACTAAAAGACATTCACGAGCTGCGTCGCAGCGCAGGTGCGTCAGATATCGTTCTGCTGGGCTGAAAATGAAAAGAGCCGCACCCAAAGGTGCGGCTCTGAATTCCGGATCGGAATGCGAAGATCAGTTCTTCGCGTAGAATTCGACGACCAGGTTCGGTTCCATCATGACCGGGTACGGCACATCGCTCAGGCCTGGTGCGCGAACGAACGTTGCGGTCATTTTCGAGTGGTCAGCATCGATGTAGTCAGGAACATCACGCTCGGCCAGGGCAACAGCTTCCAGAACAACAGCCAGTTGCTTGGACTTGTCACGCACTTCGATGACGTCGCCTTCTTTGACGCGGTAGCTGGGGATGTTCACCCGCTTGCCGTTCACTTTGACGTGGCCGTGGTTCACGAACTGACGCGCAGCGAAGACGGTCGGTACGAACTTGGCGCGATAGACGACGGCGTCCAGACGGCGCTCCAGCAGGCCGATCAGGTTTTCACCGGTGTCGCCTTTTACACGCTCGGCTTCGGCATAGATGCGGCGGAACTGCTTTTCGGTCAGGTCGCCGTAGTAGCCTTTCAGCTTCTGCTTGGCACGCAGCTGCAGACCGAAGTCCGACAGTTTGCCCTTGCGGCGCTGACCGTGCTGGCCGGGGCCGTATTCACGACGGTTGACCGGGGATTTCGGACGACCCCAGATGTTTTCGCCCATCCGGCGGTCGATTTTGTACTTGGCAGACGTGCGTTTGGTCACGGCTGATCTCCTTCTTTAGGTCGATGCCCAAACGGGCAACTATGAAGGGCGTTGTCCTCTTGAGATTTCCCTCATGACAGGCTTCCCCTTGCGGGGGCCACCAACACCAATGAAGCCGCGCTTATATCCGCAAAGCCGGCAGAGTCAACACGGCATTCAACGCAGTTTCGAATATCTGCAAAGATATGTTCGCCGCAGGCAGCACAGGCCCCTGCGCGCATAGCGACGGTTGCCGTCACACTGCTTTCATCAAAAAAAATACAGGTCGCGTTCAGGCCGGAAATGCAACGACGTTCCCACCGCCTTCAGCACCCGCCTTGTGCACCATCACAACCTCGGTCACGTCGACGATCCAGAATTCTTCATCCCGTGGCGGGCAAGCGCCATCGAAAACAATGGTCGGCGCTGCATCATTGGTGTCGGCAACAAGGTTGGCTGAAAACCGCTGCGACCCATTGGTAAGCGTCAAAGCTCCGGTCACGTAGCCGGAGATTTCCCGGACAATCGGAAAGCGGTTCTGCAATCGGGTTGCAGCTCCCCGCGCATATCCAATCTGTTCGACGCTGCTCTCGGCCTCTGCGCTCAGCACTATTGCCTGTCCGCGCCATGACCAAGCCGCACCAACTGCCAGACACGCCAGAGGCGCGTCCTCGAGTCCGTCAATTTCAGTTTGATCCCATGAAATGGCTACCTGACCGTTAACTCCGGCTCTCATCTGCCCACTCGCACTATTTAACATCCCGATATTCAATCATTGCTTATCAGCACCAAATCCGGCGGAAAAGAGACAGGAATGAAGCATTCACAAGAATGTTGCAGAAGTGAATCAAAAATATGTGTTTGCCTTGATCCAAGCTGATTATCTGAGCATCAGCTTGCTGCGGCGACCCAGGGAATGGTTTCTGATCAGAGATCAAGATGGAAAAACCCACTCGTGAGAGTGGTGGTCACACTTCCTTAGTCAGACATGCGATCCGACGGAGCGTTTTGGTGATGGGCGCTAAGCTGCTGCTGGACCGTCCATGGACCTTGACGCCGAGTGTAACAGCATTGGCGGCAACAAGCGTTCTTTTGACCTTGTGCACTGGTGTGGCCCTGCCGATCTATTTCAAACTGGTGCACACGCTAGGGTCCATGGACGTCGCAAGCCAGGCGTATCTGCGCGCCGGTGTCGGTGTGATGCCGGGTCTGGCCATCCTGGGTGAGACATTTACTTGCCCTGTGGCGATAGGGCTTTTCTCGGTCATTGGTGCACCTGCAGTATTTCACCAGCCGCCATGGACCGCCCTGTTGAATCGGCTCATAGCTGCCTTACGTCAGCGACCGTCGATGCCGTGGCGCGGCCTGTTCGTTTTCGTAAGGTCACGTGACGAGACCGCATTCGATAAAACACCCCGCTTGCGAACTGCAGACGGGGCGCTTTGCCAAAACGACTAGGTCGTTGGGGGTTCAATAGCCTACGGTAAAGGCGGCGCGTGGATATTTGGGCGATTGAGCCTCATCTACAATTGCCACTGCAAAATCTTCCATGGAGATTTCTGAGTTGCCGGCGTCATCAACAATCAGGTTATCTGTGTCGGTTCTGAAGACGCCCAGGCGTTCACCGGGCTGCAATAAGGCGGACGGGCTGGCATAGGTCCAGTTTGCTGAGGCATCCGATGAACAGAGTTCCCACTGCGCCATGGATGCACGTGCGGTTGGGACTATGCTTTCAGGCAGAAAGTCTGGATCTGATAAGACAGTGTGCGGGCTGCCATCGGGCATATGCAGACGAGCGGCACCCCCAATAATAATTACACGAAGACGGACAAGAGATGCGACATGCAGGATGGATCGGGTCAAAGCAACAACTTCGCCTTCACGCCCGGCCGGTGTACGCACAGCGCTTATGGCCAAATCCTGGCCAGCCATCGCAGTGGCCAATGCCGCAGGGTCTGCGACATCTGCAACAACCGGCTTGGCACCTTTGGGTAGTTTTTTGAGCCCCGCCTCATTTCGAACTGCCGCAGTAACCTCATGGCCACGCGAAATGGCCTCAGTCACGACACGAGAACCGACGTCGCCAGTGGCACCAAATACAACAAGTTTCATGAGCATTCTCCTTTTGAGACGAGGTGTGAATTGGAAGTTCTTGAAAGTACGGAAGTGCCCATCTGCCCAGCACGCTGTCCAAGCCAGATTGCCGTGAGCACAACCCCGGCTCCGGCGATCTGGGTGGGCGTCAAAGCCTGACCAAGAAGCATCCATCCAATGATGACTGCGGAAAGCGGGCTGAGAAAACCAAGGGCTGAAACGGCGCCGGGTTCGATCCGGGAAACGCCCCGGAACCATAAGATGTATGTCAGCGCTGCCCCGATCAGAGTGAGATAGACGATGCCGGTGATGTTTTGCGTATTCAATGGTGGAAACGCAGGCTCAAACAGAAGCGCCAAAGGTACCAGCAACAGCCCCCCTGCCGTGAGTTGCCAGGCCGCCAAAGTCAAAAGGGGCACAGGGGCTTGCCACTTCCGGGTCAGAACTGTGCCCGCCCCCATGGAGGCTGCGCCCCCGATGCCCGCAATCACTCCAATCGGATCAAGTGAAATCCCCGAACCAAGAACAAGAAGTCCGACCCCAAAGATACCGATCAGTGCCGCGACCACCGCAGACACCTTGACCGTCGTACCAATCAGCACCCCGGCCAAGAATACGACAATCAAAGGCTGAACCGCCCCAACAGTTGCGGCTACACCGCCAGGCAGCCGGTATGCCGCCACAAATAGCAATGTCCAGAACGCGGTGAAGTTGAGCGCACCGAGAACAAAGGCGCGTATCCACCAGATACCCTGCGGCAATTGGCGGGCAAGAACAAGCAATAGCAGGCCAGCGGGCAAAGCCCGCAGGGCAGCCATAGTGACTGGATACCCAGCCGGAAGGATTTCAGTCGTAACGTAGTACGTGCTGCCCCAGACCAGCGGCGCGATTGCAGTGAGCGCGATGTCGACATGATGTTTCATGAGGAATCTCCATTTATCTTGACGTCAAGATATTGCTCATTCTCTTGACGTCAAGATAAATCTTCGCAATATGCTTCCATGGACCACATTGATCGTATCATTTCGCAATGGAACAAAGCCCGACCCGACCTTGATGTCGGACCGATGGAAACGATTGGGCGTCTCTCCCGCCTGGTGGCTCAACTCAGAAAAGAGATGGACAAAACCTGGAAGGTTTACGGGCTAAACCTCGCCAGCTTTGATGTACTGGCGACTCTGCGCAGATCCGGAAAGCCTGAAGGCTTGTCGCCCGGGGAACTGCTTGATCTGACCATGGTGACGTCCGGGACAATGACCAACCGGATTGACCAGCTCGTCAAGGCAGGTCTGGTAGAGCGCGTACCAAATCCTGAAGATAAACGGGGTTTTTTGATACGTTTGACCAAGGCCGGGTTCTCAAAAATCGAAAATGTCGTTTCAGATCACGTTGAAACACAACATCGGCTCTTGAGAGGGTTATCACCCACGCAGCGCGAAAACCTGAATGAATTGCTCAAAACACTTGGCGAGGCGATTGACGTAGACGCGAAATAAGTACCGGAAAATTGGCGCGTACCGAGAAACCAACACACTCTCAGAATACGACTTTGCATTGGAACTAACCACCAATGCTCTAGCAGGATTCTCATTGCTACAATTTTGTGAAACACAGGCGAACATTGCTCGGTTCTGTTTCGCAGTTCTTGATTACCTGATGATCGGGAATGTACAGCAGTTTGGTATTCTTGGCCGAGTTTGTCCTCGGTTCTGCCACAGAATAGTTGCCACCCGCGTCTGAGGTCGTCACGACCTACTCCTGTCAGTTCCAGCACGCGCTACCAGAACTGCGTTCGACCTGCCAGGTTGGGACGAAATTTGCGACAGAACCCTTTCACCCGCTTCAACTCTAGCGACTGGTTATGTTTACGACTTTCGGGCGCGGCTTTTTCGCCGTCCATGATACCTGTAGGGCGGTCAGCTGCCGCGATAGGTTGCGTAGCTGAATGGCGAGAGCAGGAGCGGTACATGGTAGTGGATCGCTTCCGACATGATGAACCGAAGCGGGATGACGTCCAGGAAGCGAGGCGTTTCGGGAGCAACACCAGCCAGGTCCAGATAGTCTCCGGCATGGAAGACAAGTTCATAGACGCCTTTTGCAAACCGTTCAGTCGGCAACACCTGTTCATCGGTACGGCCGTCACCGTTTGTCGTGAGCGTCTTGAGATACGTGCGCCGGTCGCCCTCGATCTGGAACAGTTCGATCTTCATTCCCTCTGCCGGGCGGCCGCGCGCGGTGTCGAGAACATGGGTCGTGAGATAGCCAGACATTGATTTTCCTCAAAGTTCTGAAGCGTTAAAGCACTTTGATGTTCACTTTGCATAGTCCACTGAACTTGTCAGACGGGGCAACTAAGGGAGTTGATGCCGGGCCAAAGTCTCAGATGAATCTCATCGGCTTGCGCGGCATAAACCGCAGGAGACTGGTCGCCATACAAGATGAGCATGGCGACCAAATCAAAGCGGTCTACTCCTTGATTCCGGCCGATTCGATCAGGGGCGCCCAGACCTCGATCGAGTTCGCAACGAAGGCTGTGTAGTCCTCGGTCGACATCGCCGCATGCGTTATCCCGAGTTCCTTTAGCCGTTCCTGGACATCGGGACTGGCAAAAACAGCAAGGACGGTGTCGTGAATTGTCTCGGCGGTTGCCGGGTCGATGCCCGCCGGTCCGGACAGGCCGACCCAGTTCTCAATCACGATGTCGTAGCCCTGCTCCTTAAAGGTCGGGACGTCAGGAATTTCCTTGTTCCGCTCAGGTGAAGCGATCGCAATCGCGACGGCTTCATTGTCTTCGATCATCTCGCTGTTCTGAACGACCATGTCATAGAAACTGTCCAGCACGCCGGCGCGAAAATCTTGGATCGCCGGAGAGCTACCCTGGTAAGGCACGTGGATCGACTCCACCCCGAGCGCCTGATCGACGGCAACTCCCAGAATGTGGGAGATCGAGCCCACGCCGCTCGAACCAAAAGTCATCGGGGTCTCTTTGACAAACGCAACATACTCGTCGAGCGAGGTGATCCCGGAGGAGGGCTGAACAAAGAGGCCGGGCGCCGACGCGCCTATATAGGCGACATGCGTGAATCCATCGAGCGGTTCATAGGGAATCGACTGGAACCGCGTCGGTGCGATCGTGAAGGGCGCATTGTTCGACAGAATCAGCGTCGTGCCGTCAGGAGCCTGTTGCGCGACGTAGTCGGCCGCAACCGTTCCTGCCGCCCCCGGACGGTTGTCGACCACAGCCTTCTGCCCGAAATCGGTATCGAGGTGCTGGGCGAGCAGTCTTGCGACAAGGTCGCTTGTGCCGCCTGGCGGGAACGTCACGACGATCCTGACCGGCTCATCGCTCCAGGCTCCGGGTTCTGCCAGTGCCGCAGGTGCGTGCAGAAAGAGGGCCGCTGCGGCTCCGGTGCTCATAAGTAGTCTTCGGTCAATTCTCATGTTGATGTTTCTCCCTGATTGGCTTTCTTGGCCGCGCGACGGCGGCGTCGGTTCTGCTCTGTCTTGAACAGAGCAAATGCGAGAATGGCGACAGTGATTGCGATCAGCGTCGCGCTGA
The DNA here is from genome assembly GCF_056531755.1 of Ruegeria sp. L11. Lineage (NCBI taxonomy): Bacteria > Pseudomonadati > Pseudomonadota > Alphaproteobacteria > Rhodobacterales > Roseobacteraceae > Ruegeria > Ruegeria sp. L11. The sequence continues at coordinate 34,926 of NZ_JBQFMI010000002.1, read as the reverse complement.
TGGGTCTCTGAAGAAACACCATCGGGTCGCCACGAGACAGAAGCATCGAGCGTCGCAGCTGTTCTTCCATGAGCGGGCCAAGAACGAACCCTAAGAGCAGGGGCGCAGGCTCGAAGCGGAAGAGTCTCATGACGTAACCGACGGCACCGATCACCAGCGTCAACCAGACGTCGAACACGTTGTTGTTCAGACTGTAGACACCCATGCAGATCAGAACGATAATCGTCGGGTACATATACTTGTAGGGAATTTTTAGAAGCCTAACCCACATGCCGATCAAGGGTACGTTGAGGACCAGCAGCATAATGTTGCCCACGAGAAAGCTCGCGACCAGACCCCAGAACATGTCGGGCTGTTCAGTGAGAAGACGGGGTCCTGGCGTGATCCCGTAGATCATCAGTGCCCCAATAACAATCGCCATTGGCGGGCTGCCGGGCACCCCCAGGGTGAGGGTGGGAATGAAGGCCGTTTGAGTCGCCGAGTTGTTCGCTGCCTCGGGAACCGCCACGCCGGGAACCACACCGGTACCAAAATCCTTCCGCCGGCGGTTCACCCGCTTCTCGACCGCATAGGCAAGGGCCGCAGCAATGGTCTGGCCGGTGCCTGGCAGGGCACCAATAAAGGATCCGATCGCACCGCCACGCAAGATCGGTGCAGGCAGTGATTTCCATTCTTCTTTTGAGGGATAGAAATCGTTGTAGTCGACGGTCTGAGCCGCCTTTCCGCTGGTCGCCGTGCGGATCGACGCGATGACCTCGGTCACGCCGAAGAGACCCATCGCCACGATTACGATGTGTACGCCATCGCGCAGTTCCGGAATGCCCATGGTGAACCTGAGGTCTCCTGTGGTCAGGTCGATGCCGATTGTACCAAGCATCAGGCCGGTCACCACCATCGCGATTCCTTTCAACGCACCGCCGTTGCTCACGGCCGAGGCTGCGATCAGGCCTAGAAGAAGGACAGAGAAATAGTCAGGTGGTCCGAAACTGAGCGCGATCTGCGCCAGGGACGGCGACAGGACGGCGATCACGACCATACCGATAATCCCGCCTCCGAAAGAAGCGGTAGCTGTCGAAAAGAGCGCAACGCCTGCGCGGCCTTTCTTCGCGAGGGCGTGCCCCTCGATCGCGGTGATCGAGGCCGCCGGCGTGCCTGGAACGTTCATCAGGATCGAAGCGGTCGATCCGCCGTATTCCGCGCCGTAGAAGACACCGGCAATCATCACCAAGGCGGGTGTCGGATCGAGATAGAAGGTGAGCGGCAAAATCATCGCGATCGCCGCCATCGACCCGATGCCCGGCAGAACACCGATGAAGGTTCCAAGAAACACCCCGATGAAGCAGTACATCATGTTCTGCGGCTCGAGAACCACCAGCAGGCCTTGGTAAAAGAGTGTTAGGACATCCATAGTCAGCCTCCCGGAAACGGCCGGAGAGGCAGATTCAGCAGTTCGATGAAGACTGCCCAGCATCCGAGCGCCACGACCACCCCGAGGATCAGTTTTCCGATCCAAGAAAGTGTGCGGTCCGGCAGGCTGGCAACGATCACGGTCAGGAAGACTGCGGGAACGAGTCCAAGCCAATCGGCTGTGACCGCGAACATGGCGAGAGCCCCGCAGATCGCGAAAAGCTCAATCCAGTCCGGTGTCTCGGCGATGCCATCGCCGCGCCGCTCTTCCACACAGATGATCAGAGCCAGGATCGCAAGAATGGCTCCGGTGACAAATGGGAAGGCCCCGGTTCCGAGGCGGGTCGGGACCCCGAGCCCCAACTGCCAGCCACCGACCATGAAGGTGATACTCAGACTGAAGAGCGCCAACCCTCCGATCTCGCCGCCCCAACCGAGCGCTCCGTGGCTTCCTTCCGGCACCCGGTCGTCGGCGTCCAAATGTTCGGGATCAACTGGCATGCCCGGTCCCTCTTGTCACTGCGCCCCCTTTTCCGTGCATGTCTGGTTTCGAGGCCTGCCTGAAGATCGCAAGCACGCGGGCTGCGCTTACGGCAGAGATTTGGTCGATTGCCGAGCGGATTTCGGAGGCGCGATCGGCCTTTAGACGATCAGTGAACTCAGCGATTACGCTGTCCAAATCGGTATGGCGTGCCAGGGCGGTAATGAATGGAAAACCAAAGCGTTGCCGGTACGCGGCATTCATCGATGCAAGTCGGTTTCGGTATTCGCTTTTGGGAGAGGTGAGATCGAACCGCCCCTGCTCGACTTGGGATTCCGCCGTCATGGTCAGGGGATTGTCGGGCGCGAGTTCGGGATGCGCGCAAAACAGGGTAATTCTGTCCGCTTCGCTCAGGGCAATGAGTTCTCGATGAATGGCCGTCGTCAGCGCATCCAAATCCCGAAAAGGCCGGTGCGAGACCACCCGTTTCGCCACCTCGGGCGCTCGTTCGATCAAGGGTTCGATGTAGCCAAGCGCCGTCTGATCGTCCGCATGATTTAAGTCTTCCAATGATGTCATGTGACGTCCCCCTACGGTACAGCGTAGGCAGAGGCACTATTGTCGTCCATAGAATAAAAGTTTACGATCCATTCGCATTTTTAGAATGAGCTGAAAATCTCTCTCGAGGCTCGCCGAGATTCAACACCACGTCAGATCGGGTGACCGGACGTTCCAGAGAGGTCATCAAGACACCGGACTGATAGGTCGAGGATCTTCTGACGGAGGGCTGAAATCGGCATCTGAGCGTTGGATATCAGAGAGATGCTCTGACGAAACGCATCCTTGTCGCTAATCGGGACAAAGGCGAACCGGCCGTCCTTTATCTCCGGCCCTGCATCGATCTCCGAAGTGACAGCGACATACCTGCCTGTCGCGACAAGCAGCTTCATGAGTTGAATGGAGTTGACGACAACTGGCGTGCGAGCCTGCTCGAAGAGCCATCCATGACGAACCTCAAGAAGTTTCCGGATGGACAGTGCCGAGCTCTGGAACACGACGGGATTCGCCACGAATTCCGAGAAACTTATCGAGGACTTGGTCGCCACCGGATGGTCTTTCGTGGCGATGCATCCCAGCGGAAACTCTCTTCGCCAATGAAAGTCGAGCGTATCGACGGGCGGTGCATTTGCGACAGCAGCGAGATCAAAGTCGCCGTTGAGAACGCCTTTGACGGCGGCGTCCGGGCTCATGATTTCGACATCGACGGTGACCATCGGGAAATCCAAAGCGACGGCTCGCACCACTTCAAGCACGAAACCGTTGACCATGCTATCCATAGCGGCGAGCCTGAAATGTCCCTGTTCGATGCCTCGATTTTCCTGGACAGTAGACCACAGGCGCGCGTTGTCGAGGCGCCAACCGCGTGCAAGGTCCAGAACAAGCTTGCCTGTGGGTGTCAAAGTCAGGCCCTTGGGATCTCTGTCAAACAGAGCCTCTCCCAAGTCCTCCTCTATCGCCACGATCTGCCGGTGGACGGCAGATGCAGAGATACCGAGTTCCCGTGACGCCGCCTGGATTGATCCAGATTGCGCGACCTGCTCTAGATATTGAAGTGCGCGCGGAACCAGATGAAGTGCCATTTCTTGAGACCCCCTCCGAGGCATGGGAGAACGTGACGACGCTTTGCGCCAAAGCCGGTCGGCGTAGTCTCGACTAGGCTAACAGCCTATTCTGTATTTTGAAATGGCGCTTCCTTCTCTGTGGCAGATAATGAAATGACAGAACCATATCGATGGAGCTTGCGATCTGCATGGAGCTCCGCAAAGGAGGAGAATTGCGCCGTGACACCTCAGACCAATCCAACCGGTCCGGATGCTGGAGGAATTTCAATTCATGCGGTGGATGTTGCCGAAGGCATACCCGCTGCCGGCCTGGCTGTTCGGCTATGGCACGTGCGTCCTGCGAGAACGGAAATCGCATCCGGAGTCTGTGGTGCGGACGGGCTGCTGCTCCATCCGGTCAGCACGGGCCAAGATGTGCAGCCAGGCCTCTATGAGGTCGAGTTCGAGGTCGGTGACTACTATCGGCAAGCTGGTCGCTTGCTGCCGGATCCCTCGTTCCTCGAGACCGCGGTCTTTCGCTTTGGCATCGAACGTGTTGAGGAACACTTCCATTTGCCATTCAAATTCACCCCATGGGGGTTCTCGCTGTTTCGGGGCGGCGCCTAGAGAGCAGACCCCAGTGGGCAGCTCGGGTTGAATGCTAATGCCTGAGTTGACGCTGTTCAGCCCGTATGAACACTTTGGGAACAGGTGGTCGACAGCCGAGAAAGCTGCGCGGTCTGGCAGTCTTGTGGCGCTGTTGCAATCGCATGATCAGGATTTGCGCATCTGTTAGCATACCCACTATCCTGAAGAAGCGTCTCGACACAGGACAACCCCAGAAGAAATCCGGGGCTGTTCCTCATATCACCTGCCTTAAATGACCTATTAAAACGTTTAGGTCATGTCGCGTGACACGCCACACACATTTGTGCAGCGCTTCATACCTATCCGCATTTGGAATGACCGCAGCTGCGGCAGGTCATGCAGCCTTCGATCATGACCATGTCGTACTGACCGCAGGACGGGCAGGCTTTGCCGCGTGGCGCGTCCAGGTTCACCACCTGCGCCTGGGGGTCGGATTTCAACCCCATCCCCTCGCCTTCCAGAAAGCCGATGGCAACCATGTGCTGTTCGATCACGCCCCCGATCGCGGCCAGGATCGATGGGATATACTTGCCTTTGACCCACGCCCCGCCGCGCGGGTCGAAAACGGCTTTCAGCTCTTCGACCACAAAGGACACGTCCCCACCCCGACGGAACACGGCCGAGATCATCCGCGTCAGCGCCAGTGTCCAGGCGTAATGTTCCATGTTCTTGGAGTTGATGAACACCTCGAACGGGCGGCGGCGGCCCGAGATGATGATGTCGTTGATGGTCAGATAAATCGCGTGCTCGCTATCGGGCCATTTCAGCTTGTAGGTCGAGCCCTCCAGCGATTGCGGGCGATCCAGCGGTTCGGACATGTAGATGACGTCGCCGCCTTCAATTTCATGTGGCGCATTCGCGCTTTCCCCCGGCACCTTGTCATCGCTTTCCGAAACAGTCAGAACCGAGCCAGTCACATCGTTGGGGCGATAGGTCGTGCACCCTTTGCAGCCCTGATCCCAAGCCTGCATGTAGACGTCCTTGAAGGCGTCAAAGCTGATATCTTCCGGGCAGTTGATGGTCTTGGAGATCGAGCTGTCGATCCATTTCTGCGCCGCCGCCTGCATCTTGACATGATCCAACGGCGTCAGGGTCTGGGCATTGACGAAATAGTCGGGCAGCGCTGCGTCGCCGAACTTGTCGCGCCACATCTGAACGGCGTAATCCACAACCTCTTCCTCGGTGCGCGAGCCGTCTTTTTGCAGAACCTTGCGGGTGTAGGCATAGGCAAAGACCGGTTCAATCCCCGACGACACATTCCCGGCATAAAGCGAAATCGTGCCCGTGGGCGCAATCGAGGTCAGCAGAGCGTTGCGGATACCATGTTCGCGGATCGCATCGCGGACGTCGTCATCCATTTGTTGCATCGTGCCGCTGGCCAAATATTTCTCAGCGTCGAACAGGGGGAACGCGCCTTTCTCCTTAGCCAGGTCGACCGAGGCCAGGTATGCGGCGCGGGCGATTGCGTGCAACCAGCGTTCCGTCTGGCGCGCCGCCTCGTCGGACCCATAGCGCAGGCCCAGCATCAGCAACGCATCCGCAAGACCCGTCACGCCCAGCCCGATGCGGCGCTTGTCCTGCGCTTCCGCCTCTTGCTCGGCCAGCGGGAATTTCGAGGCGTCCACGACGTTATCCATCATGCGCACGGCTGTCGCGACCAGTTCCTGCAACGCCGGTTCATCCAGATGCGCGGCATCCCCGAACGGTTCGGCAACCAGCCGCGCCAGATTGATCGAGCCCAGCAGGCAAGCCCCGTAAGGCGGCAGAGGCTGCTCGCCACAGGGGTTCGTCGCGGCGATGGTTTCAACATAGCTCAGGTTGTTGGCCTGATTGATGCGGTCGATGAAGATCACGCCCGGTTCGGCATAATCATACGTGGCCTGCATGATCTTGTTCCACAAATCACGCGCCTGAACGGTGTGATAGATCTTGCCGTCGAACTGCAACTCCCACGGGCCGTCGTCCTTGACCGCCTCCATGAAGGGATCGGTCACCAGCACCGACATATTGAACATGCGTAGGCGGGCCGGGTCAGATTTGGCGGTGATGAACTGTTCGATATCGGGATGGTCACAGCGCATGGTGGCCATCATCGCCCCCCGGCGCGAGCCCGCGGACATGATCGTCCGGCACATTGCGTCCCACACATCCATAAAGCTGAGCGGGCCCGAGGCATCTGCCGCCACGCCCTTCACATCCGCGCCGCGCGGGCGGATGGTCGAGAAATCATAGCCGATCCCGCCCCCCTGCTGCATGGTCAGCGCGGCCTCTTTCAGCATGTCAAAGATACCACCCATGCTGTCGGGGATGGTGCCCATGACGAAACAGTTGAACAGCGTCACCTGCCGCGCGGTGCCTGCGCCAGCGGTGATGCGCCCGGCGGGCAGATACTTGAAATCTTCCAGTGCCTCGTAAAACCTGTCTTCCCAATGATCCGGATCGTCCTCGACCCGCGCGAGGTCACGGGCGATGCGTCGCCAGCTGTCTTCAATCGTCTGATCGATGGGCGTGCCATCCGCCTGTTTGAAGCGGTATTTCATATCCCAGATCTGCTCGGCGATGGGGGCGGCAAAGCGGCTCATTGGTGATTCCCTGTGCTGAAAGAGGTATCCAGACTAACACCCACTACACCTTGATGAAAGCCAATCCTGAGCTACAATGGATAGATAGCAAAGGGACGACTCTGTGGGAAAGCTGTGGATAAGTACGTGAACCTCATCAAACTTTCGGTTGGTTCGGAAAGCGTGGACTCTCTGATCGCGTGGCAGGACAGCCGCAAACCGCTTTATGAGGACGGATATCCGCGCCACGTAACCCGCATGTGGCCCAAACGTGATGCCGAGATTCTAAATGGCGGATCAATCTATTGGGTCATCAAGGGTGTCGTACAGTGCCGTCAGCGCATTCTGCGCCTGGACGAGGTGATCGGCGAGGACGGTATCCGCCGCTGCGCCATCGTTCTCGACCGTAACGTACATCGGACCCAGAACGCCTTGAAACGCCCGTTTCAGGGGTGGCGATACCTGAAGCCCGAAGATACACCAGCCGACTTGCCGAAAGGGCGCGCGCAGGATGACACCCTGCCCGATGATCTGAACCGCGCCCTTGCGGATATCGGTGTGCTGTAGTTACCGCAGCCGATCCAGCAATTCCGTCAGAACCGCCTTATCCGCCGCGTCGACCTTTGCAACCCGGCTGCGCCACAACGTGGCCTGCGATTGCAGGATCAGACCGTCCGACAGGATCTTGAGGTGGTTTGCCCGCAGGGTTTCACCTGAGGAGGTGATATCAGCAATTGCCTCGGCTGTTTCGTTCATGACCGTACCTTCGGTCGCCCCCTGGCTGTCGACCAGAGTGTAGTCGGCCACGCCCGCGTCGGTCAGGAACTCCCGCACCAGTCGGTGATATTTGGTGGCGATCCGCAGCCGGTGGCCATGGGTGTTGCGAAATGCTGCTGCCGCCGCATCGAGATCGTCCAGCGTGTCCACATCGACCCAGCAGGCGGGTGTGGCAATGATCAGATCGGCTTTGCCAAAGCCCAGCTGCGCAATCTCTTCGACCTGCTGTTCCCAGCGTGGCAGCTTCTCATGCACCAGATCGATGCCGGTGACGCCCAGATGAATACGTCCCGACGCAAGTTCGCGCGGAATCTCACCCGCCGACAACAGAACCAGCGAGACGCCGTCAATCCCGTCAACCCTACCCGCATATTCCCTGTCCGAGCCGTTGCGGGACAGCATGATGCCATGTTTTTCGAACCATGAAACGGTCTTTTCCATCAACCGGCCCTTCGAGGGCACGCCCAGTTTCACACTCATTGCGCGGCCTCCTCGATTTCAAGCATCAGGTCCGGGCGGATCACGCCACCGATTGCGGGGATTTCGGCTCCATCGCCCAAGCGGCGCGTCAGCGCATCATAGCGCCCACCGGTGGCGACAGGCGGCAGGTCGGGACGGCCTTCGGCGTAGAACCCAAAGACAAACCCGTCATAATATTCCATTGATGTCCGGCCATAAGACGCTTCGAAATCCAGCCGTGCGACATCGACACCACGCGCCTGCAGGGCTGCGATCCGCGCCTCCAACCGGTCCAGAGCCGGGGTGATCTGCGGCAGATCCACTGCCACATCCCTCAGCTGTTCCAACGCGAAGGGCATGGTTTCACGCACATTCAGCAGCGTTTCCAACCCGGCCAGCTCATTGTCAGAGATCGGCGGCGCAGCGCGATCTTCGCGCAGGGCTTTGATCCGGTCGGCAATCTCGGGCGCGCGACGCTTGCCGATCATCGGAACATCAATCGCCATCGGGTCGTCCGCGTCCAAAAGCGCGTCACGGCCTTCGGGCCCCGGTTTACGCCCTGCAAACCGGTCCAGCAGCGCACGAAACCGGCGCGGCCGCCACAGGTGCCGCATCAGCGCGGCCTTGCGGCGGTCAGTGGTGCGAAGCCCTTCGACAGCCGCGGTCAGAATGCCAATATCCCCGGTAGCTGCGCGCAGGGGCAGCCCGCGCAACTGCAGCGCCATCAGCGAAAACACTTCGGCATCGGCACCAGCGGGATCATCGCGGTCAAAAACCTCGTACCCCACCTGAATATATTCGTTCGAACGGTCCGGGTCGTGTTCCTGGCGGCGGAACACCTCACCTGAATAGGTATAACGCGCGGGCTCGGCCCCGTCCCGCATGTGCATCTGAACAACAGGCAGGGTGAAATCCGGGCGCAGCATCTGCTCGCCCCGCAGCGCGTCCGAGGTGACGTAGGCACGGGCGCGGATATCCTCGCCATAGAGGTCCAGCAACATTTCAGCGGGTTGCAACAGAGGCGTATCCACCACCTGCGCGCCCGCAGCCTCGAACCGGACACGCATCATCGCGGCACGGGCCTGTATCTGGGAACGGTTGGGCATGGGTCAGTCCTGACTGTCCAGAATTTCACGCACTTTCGCGACCAGATCAGCGCGCGATACTTCGAACTGGCTGGGGCGTTCTTTCCATTCCTCCAGCGTGGCGCTTTCGGCGATCTTGGCCCCAAGGATCAGGTCCTTGATCTGCACGATGCCTTTTGCCTTTTCGTCCCCGCCTTCGATCACCGCAACCGGAGAGTTGCGCTTGTCCGCGTATTTCAACTGATTGCCAAAGTTCTTGGGATTGCCCAGATACACTTCGGCCCGGATGCCCGCGTTGCGCAGCTCGGCCACCATCGCCTGATAATCGGCCATCCGGTCGCGATCCATGACGGTGACGACCACGGGGCCTTTGGCCTGGGCGCTGATCCGGCCCTTTTCGCGCAGCGCGGCCAGCAACCGATCGACGCCGATGGACACGCCGGTCGCGGGCACTTCTTGCCCGGTGAACCGCTTGACCAGATCGTCATAGCGCCCGCCCCCCGCGACCGAGCCGAACTGCCGCTTGCGGCCTTTCTCGTCGAAAATTTCGAACGTCAGTTCGGCCTCGTAGACCGGACCGGTGTAATAGCCCAGGCCACGGACGACGGAGGGGTCAATGACAATGCGGTCAGGGCCGTAGCCGCCAGCGGAGAGAAGTTCAGCGATCTGTTCCAGTTCAGCAATCCCATCCGCCCCGATCTTGCTGTCGCCCACGGCAATGCGGAGGTTGGCCAGCGTACCGGCCGTATCGACGGCCTTGGAGGTAAGAAAGGCGATCACCGGGTCTGCCTGATCATCGCTGAGACCAACGCCGTCGATAAACGCGCCCGACGCGTCCAGACGGCCCTTGGTCAGCAATTCGCGCACACCCTGCTCACCCACCTTGTCGAATTTGTCGATAGTGCGAAGGACGTTGTCTCGTGCGGCTTGATCATCGCCAAGACCCATCGCCTCCAGCACACCGTTCAAAACCTTCCGGTTATTCACCCGGATGATGTAGTCGCCGCGCGGGATGCCAACCTCTTCCAGCGTGTCGGCCAGCATTGCACAGATCTCGGCATCAGCAGCCATCGAGGCGGTTCCAACCGTATCTGCATCGCATTGATAGAACTGCCGATACCGCCCCGGCCCCGGCTTTTCGTTGCGCCAGACCGGACCCATCGCATAGCGGCGATAAGGCGTCGGCAGGTCGTTGCGGTGCTGGGCGTAAACCCGGGCCAGAGGCGCGGTCAGGTCATAGCGCAGGGCCATCCAGTCGCCATTTCCGCCCTCGTCAAACTCCTGCCACGCAAAGACGCCTTCGTTCGGGCGGTCCACGTCGGGCAGGAACTTGCCCAGCGCCTCGACGGTTTCGACCGCACTGCTCTCAAGCGCGTCAAACCCGTACCGATGATAGACGCCCGCAATCGTCCGCAGCATCTCGGTGCGCTGCGTGACTTCCTCGCCGAAATAGTCACGGAACCCTTTCGGCGTTTCGGCCTTGGGGCGGGGCTGTTTCTTGGGCTTGGCCATGTGGGGCGTCCTTGGGAGTGTACCTGTTCCGCGCGCGGTCTATCCCATGGCCCGCATCTGGGCAAGGCGCGCTTTCTCTGGCCAAGGCGTCACAGGGTCGCTATGTGCAGCCTGAAAGACAGGAGCATCCCATGCAGCAACTGGAAGAACAGATTGCCCATCTGACCCGCACGGTTGACGATCTGAACGCGGTTGTCACCCGGCAACAGGCCGAGATTGACCGGCTGACCCGCCGTGTCGAGATGCTGCTGCACCGCGAGGCCGAGCGCGCACAGGAAGGGTCAGGCGGCGTTGTCCTTGGTGACGAACGTCCGCCACATTACTGACGGCTTACAGCCCCAGCGTTGATTTCACCGCGTTGTCGACGACGCCACCCAGCAGGGCGTTTTCATCCCCGGCGCAGCCGTCTTTCAGAGCCGCCACAAATGTTTCGCGCAGCGCGGCCTTTTCCTCGTCCGAACTGGCATGAGCTTCGAGGTCGATCTGACGGTTATAAAGTGACAACGCCGTCATCTTGCCGACCACGTCGACAATGTATTCTTCATTCCCGTCAGCCTCTTCGATGACCGACGCGCAGGTGTGATACATGAGCGGCAGCGCCGCTTGCACCATCTGTTCGGCTTCCTCGTCCGCAAGGGCATAGCCGGGCCCTGTAAGCAGCGCGGCGGTTGTGATCACTTTCATCGCGTTCAAACGCATCATCCCGCCCCCGCTTATTTCGAGTTCGCGCCGATCAGCGCACCAACAATTGCCCCTGCGGCGGCGCCTTTGCCGTCGCCGACCAAGGCCCCAACCCCGGCCCCGATCACAGCACCTTTGATCGTGTTCTCTTTCTTCTTGTCGTCCGCAAGCGTGGCTGTCGCCGAAACCAAAGCCAGCGATGCCGCCGCCCCCAATGCAATCGTTCTGAAATTGAGACCTGCAATCGTCATATCAACGCCCTCCCGTGGCATGATCAGAAGACATATTTGCAAGGTCAGCCTAGCGGTGCGCTAACTGTTTCGCAACAAAGCGGTGTCAGATCTCTTCGACGGTCATCACGCCTTCCAGCGATTTGATCGCGCCCTTGATCTGGGGATTGATCGGGAACACACGCCCCAAGTCGATTTCGACGTCGCCGGGCAGGCCGGGGTCCAGCAACAGCAGTTGGATCGGGCCGCGGGCCGCACCCTTGGCGGCGGTTGCGGCTTCTTCAAGAACCGTTGCAATCGTTGGCACCGCCCGCGCTTCGTCTACAAAAATGCGCAGTCCCGTCGCCCCGGCTTCGGCCACTACAGAATCCGCTGGTCCAACCGAACGACCCAGCAGCTTGAGCTGATCGGACTCCATCGTCGCCTCGACGGTCAGAACCACCTGAGCGCCGGTTTCCAGAAACTCGCGGCATTTCTCCAGCGTGTCGGAAAACAGCGTGACCTCATAAGCGCCGGTCGGGTCCGAAAGCTGGGCAAAGGCGAACCGGTTGCCCTTGGCCGATTTCCGTTCCTGCCGCCCGGCAACCACTCCGGCCATCTTGGCAATCAGCGGGCCAGAACGGGCTTTCTCGGTCACCTCGTCCAGCGTCAGAACCTGTTTACGCTTCAAGGCCGGCATATAGTCATCCAGCGGATGACCAGAGAGGTAGAAGCCGATGGCCTTGAACTCTTCGCTCAGACGTTCAGCCGGCAGCCAGTCGGGGGTCGGCGACAGGCGTGGTTCGGGCAGGTCATCTCCGGCCTCGCCAAACAGCGACACCTGGTTCGAATTCTTCTGTTCATGGATCGCTGCCGAATACTGCACCAGCGCATCTAGGCTTTCAAACACGCGGCGGCGGTTTCGGTCCAGCTCATCAAAGGCTCCGGCGCGGGCCAGCATCTCAAGCGGGCGTTTGCCCACTTTCTTCAAATCCACGCGGCGGGCGAAATCGAACAGGTTGACAAATGGCTTGTCCGCGCGACCCGCAACGATCAGATTCATCGCCTCGACACCCACATTCTTGAGCGCGCCCAGCGCATAGACCAGATGTCCGTTATCAACATCGAACGTGGCCTGAGAGCGGTTCACACAAGGTGGAATATACGGCAGTTCCAGCCCTTTTCGGACCTCTTCGAAATAGATCGCCAGCTTGTCGGTCAGATGAATATCGCAATTCATGACACCCGCCATGAATTCGACCGGATGGTTCGCCTTCAACCAGCCGGTTTGATAGCTGACCACCGCATAGGCGGCGGCGTGGGATTTGTTGAAGCCGTAATTGGCGAATTTTTCCAGCAGGTCGAAGACTTCGCTGGCTTTCTTGGCATCCACCCCGTTTTCTGCCGCGCCTTTTTCGAATTTGGGGCGTTCGGCATCCATCGCCTCTTTGATCTTTTTACCCATCGCGCGGCGCAGCAGGTCCGCGCCGCCAAGGGAATACCCGGCCATCACCTGTGCGATCTGCATCACCTGTTCCTGATAGACGATGATGCCCTGGGTTTCCTCAAGAATGTGGTCGATCAGCGGATGAACGGATGTGATCTCGCGCAGCCCGTTCTTGACCTCGCAATAGGTCGGGATGTTCTCCATCGGGCCGGGACGATAGAGCGCGACGAGGGCCACGATATCCTCGATACAGGTGGGTTTCATGCGCTTGAGCGCGTCCATCATGCCCGAGCTTTCCACCTGGAACACCGCGACCGTCTTGGCCGCTGAATAGAGCTTATACGTCGCCTCGTCATCCAGCGGGATGGCGTTGATCTGGTTCTCGGCCCCCTCGGCAGGTTCGTAAAGCTCGGTGCCATCGGCGGCGATATGCAGCTTCCGTCCGGACTTGAAGATCAGGTCCATCGCGTTCTGGATCACGGTCAGGGTTTTCAGACCCAGAAAGTCGAACTTTACCAGCCCGGCCTGTTCCACCCATTTCATGTTGAATTGGGTCGCAGGCATGTCGGATCGCGGGTCCTGATAGATCGGCACCAGCGCGTCCAGTGGCCGGTCGCCAATCACAACCCCAGCCGCGTGGGTCGAGGCGTTGCGCAGCAGCCCTTCGACCTGCTGGCCGTATGTCAGCAGACGATCCACCACCTCTTCGTTGCGCGCTTCTTCCCGCAGGCGCGGCTCGTCCTTCAGGGCTTTTTCGATGGAAACCGGTTTGACACCTTCCACGGGGATCATCTTAGACAGACGGTCCACCTGCCCGTACGGCATTTGCAGCACCCGCCCGATGTCGCGCACGGCGGCCTTTGACAGCAAGGCACCAAAAGTGATGATCTGCCCCACCTTGTCGCGCCCGTATTTCTGCTGCACGTAACGGATCACCTCTTCTCGGCGATCCATGCAGAAGTCGATATCGAAGTCGGGCATCGAAACCCGTTCGGGATTCAGGAACCGTTCAAACAGCAGGCTATAACGCAGCGGGTCGAGGTCGGTAATTGTCAGCGCATAAGCCACCAGCGAGCCCGCACCCGATCCCCGCCCCGGTCCAACCGGAATATCGTGATCCTTGGCCCATTGGATAAAGTCGGCAACGATCAGGAAGTAACCAGGAAAGCCCATGCCTTCGATGATGCCAAGTTCGAAATCCAACCGCTCCTGATACTCCTCGGGCGTCACCGCATGGGGGATTACCGCCAAACGTTTCTGCAAGCCTTCATTCGCGATGCGGCGCAGTTCAGCGACCTCGTCATCGGCGAATTTCGGCAGGATGGGATCGCGGCGATAAGCCATAAAGGCGCAACGCCGCGCGATCTCGACCGTGTTCTCAATGGCCTCGGGCAGATCAGCGAACAGCGTCACCATTTCCTGCTGCGACTTGAAATAATGCTGCGCGGTCAGGCGGCGGCGACCTTCCTGCTGGTCGACATAAGCCCCTTCGGCGATACAGATCAGCGCATCATGGGCCTCGTACATATCCGAGGTCGGGAAATAGACGTCATTGGTGGCAACCAGCGGCAGGTTCTTGGCATAGGCCATCTCGATATGGCCGCGCTCGGTCTGGCGTTCGGCCTCGGGTTGGCCGTCTTCACCTGGGTGACGCTGGAGTTCGATATACAGACGATCCGGGAAAATCGCGGCCAACCGATCCACCAGCGCCTCGGCCGCCGGACGTTGCCCCTGTTGCAACAGGCGGCCCACCGGCCCGTCAGGCCCTCCGGACAGGCAGATCAGCCCGTCGGCGCGGTCCGCAAGCTCGTCCAGCGTGACCTGCGGCAACTGCCCGCCCTTGTCCACGTAAAGGCACGTGCTCAGCTTCATCAGGTTCTCGTACCCCGCCTCGGACTGTGCCAGCAGAACAAGCGGCGCGGGCGATTTTTGTTTTTCCCCCGGTTGCGACTGCACATAAGTCAGATCAACCTGACATCCCATGATCGGCTGGACACCAGCCTGACTGGCTGTCACCGAAAATTCCAGCGCCGAAAACATGGAATTCGTGTCAGTCACTGCAACGGCAGGCATCTCCATCTTCTCGCACAGGGCGGGCAGTTTTTTCAGCCGCACAGCGCCTTCCAGAAGGGAATATTCGGTGTGAACACGTAGGTGAATGAATCGGGGGGTACTGCTCATGAACGGCAGGCTACCCTAGCCGCGAGGCATGCAAAAGCCGGAACCTGCGCCGTTGTTTGGCAAAATAATCATTTTCGATTATTCGGATTTTCCAGAAGGTGCTTCGGAAAGCGACATCTTCACTGACAAAAAAACGCTTTAGTTTCAAACAACTGATATTTACACAGGGTGCGCAATTCCACGCCGATTGGCTGTAATGATGCATCATACAGGCAGTTTTTCTTGCCAGATCACGCATGCTGTTTCTAACATCCATTGGCAAGCTATCCGCCCGCCACTCTTTCTACGTCGCATCGAAGGAGGGCACCACCAGGGCGCAACCGGGTAAGGCGACGGGTTTCTCGAATGGACATCACGTTTCTTCTGAACGGAGAGACAGTGGAGCTGACGGACATCGATCCGACAGCCACTCTGCTGGATTGGCTGCGTGAAGATCGTGGCCTGACCGGCACCAAGGAAGGCTGCAACGAAGGCGATTGCGGTGCCTGCACTGTCATGGTGACGGATGCGGGTGGTGCAAAGGCCCTGAACTCGTGCATCCTTTTCTTGCCGCAACTGCATGGCAAGGCGGTTCGAACCGTCGAAGGCGCCAGCAGCCCCGATGGCGAGGTCCATCCGGTTCAGCAGGCCATGGTTGACCTGCACGGTTCGCAATGCGGCTTTTGCACGCCCGGTTTTGTCATGTCGATGGTGGCCGGTCACACCAATGGCGCGACGGATCACGATACACAGCTTGCCGGTAATCTGTGCCGTTGCACGGGTTACGCTCCCATTATTCGCGCAGCCGAAGCGGCCGAGAAACAGCCCGTGCCTGTCTGGGTTAAAGACAAGCCTGTCGCAACGCCCGCCACCTCACCCATGCTGCCGGGCTCGTCCGACGCGCTGGCTGCCGTATATGCCGAGAACCCGAATGCCACTTTGGTTGCGGGCGCAACAGACGTTGGGCTTTGGGTGACCAAGCAACTACGCGATCTTGATCCGGTGATCTTCCTGAACCGCTGTGACGATCTGAAAGAGATCACGATCACCGACGAAGAAATTCGTTTCGGTGCCATGGTCGATATGAACCGTATGGGCGAAGCCTTGGCGGACATTCACCCATCCTATGCAGAAATGATCCGGCGCTATGCCAGTGTTCAGGTCCGTCACGCGGCCACTGTGGGCGGCAACATCGCCAATGGCTCGCCAATCGGAGACAACCCGCCCGCGCTGATCGCATTGGGTGCGACACTGCACCTGCGCAAAGGTGATGAACGCCGGTCAGTCCCGCTGGAAGACTTCTTCATCGATTACGGGAAACAGGACCGCGCACCGGGTGAGTTTGTCGAAGCCGTCAGCTTCCCGCGTCAGGCGGACCGACTGAAATGCTACAAGCTGAGCAAACGGTTCGATCAGGATATCTCGGCCGTGTGCGGATGTTTCAACATTACCATTTCGGACGGGCGGGTGGCGGATGCGCGCATCGCGTTTGGCGGTATGGCTGGCATTCCGAAACGGGCAACCCATGTCGAGGCCGCGCTGATCGGCAAACCGTGGGCGCGCGAGGCGATTGACGCCGCTCTGCCCGCTTTTGCCAACGATTATTCACCGCTTACGGATATGCGCGCCTCGGCCACGTACAGGCTTGAGACCGCCAAAGCGATGCTGGAACGGTACTTCCTTGAGGATCAGGGCCAAGTGACCAACGTGCTGGAGGTATCGGCATGAGCGTAACCAAACCCCTTCCCCATGACGCGGCACCGCTACACGTATCCGGTTCCGCCCGATATGTGGACGACATCCCGACGCCAAAGGGCACATTGCATCTGGCCTTTGGCCTGAGCCCGATCGCCAAGGGCACGATTACCGCGATGGACCTGTCTGCCGTGAAAGCGGCACCCGGGGTCGTCAGGGTCATGACGGCACAGGACCTGCCCTTTGCCAACGATGTTTCGCCCTCGATCCATGACGAGCCTTTGCTATCCGACGGGACGGTTCACTATATCGGCCAGCCTGTTTTCCTGGTGGTTGCCACCAGCCATCTGGCCGCCCGCAAGGCGGTTCGGTTGGGCAAGATCGACTATGCCGAGGAAACACCGATCCTGACGGTTGAAGAAGCTCTGGCCGCAGACAGCCGATTTGAAGACGGGCCCCGCATCTATGCCAAGGGCGATGCGGACGCCGCGATTGAAAGCGCCGCCCACGTCATCGACGGGACGTTCGAGATCGGCGGTCAGGAGCATTTCTATCTGGAAGGTCAGGCTGCGCTTGCCGTGCCGAATGAAGGCGGCGACATGCTGGTCCACAGCTCGACCCAGCACCCGACCGAGATACAGCACAAGGTGGCGGACGCTCTGGGCCTGCCCATGCATGCGATCCGCGTCGAAACCCGGCGCATGGGTGGCGGGTTCGGCGGCAAGGAAAGCCAGGGAAATGCGCTGGCCGTTGCCTGCGCAGTGGCTGCACGGGCGACCGGCAAAGCCTGCAAAATGCGCTATGACCGCGATGATGACATGATCATCACCGGCAAACGCCACGCCTTCCGGATTTCCTATCGCGCGGGATTTGACGAACAGGGTCACATTCAGGGCGTGTCCTTTCTGCAATACGCAATCTGCGGCTGGGCGCAGGACCTGTCCCTGCCCGTCGCCGACCGTGCGATGCTGCATTCTGACAATGCATACCTGTTGCCCAATGCCCGGATTGAAAGCCATCGGTTGAAGACCAACACGCAGTCAGCCACCGCCTATCGCGGGTTTGGTGGCCCGCAGGGGATGGTTGCCATCGAACGTGTGATGGACCACGCCGCGCATGAACTTGGGCTGGACCCGGTGGAATTGCGCCGTCGCAACTATTACGAGCCCGCGCATAAGGTTGCCGAAGTCCAACCTCACGAAAAACCGCTGGGTCATCCCGACCCGCACGAAGACCTGACCAGCCGTGGCGCGGTGGAAACAGGGACGGCCCCGGTCCGCCCCCTGCCCGCTGGTGGCAACACGACGCCCTACGGCATGGAGGTCAGCGATTTCGAACTGCATGGCATGACCGAAGCGCTGATGAAGTCCAGCAACTATGCCGCGCGCAAAGCGGCCATCGAGAAATGGAATGCCGAAAACAGCGTGATCAAGAAGGGCATCGCCTTTTCTCCGGTCAAGTTCGGTATTTCCTTCACACTGACCCATCTGAATCAGGCCGGTGCGCTGGTGCATGTGTATCAGGATGGTTCGGTCCACCTGAATCATGGTGGCACCGAGATGGGTCAGGGTCTGTTCCAGAAGGTCGCGCAAGTGGCCGCGGCGCGTTTCGGCATCCCGCTTGAGATGGTCAAGATCACCGCCACGGATACGGCAAAAGTGCCCAATACCTCGGCCACGGCGGCGTCTTCAGGCAGCGATCTGAACGGTATGGCGGTGAAAGCGGCCTGCGATACGATCCGCGACCGGATGGCCGATTATCTGGCTGAACGGCATCAGGCCGACCCCTCTGCCGTCACGTTCACGGATGGCCACGTTTCGGTTGGTGAAGAACGGTACACGTTCGCCGAAGCTGCCGCACTGGCCTATCAGGGTCGGATAAGCCTGTCGGCCACTGGTTTCTATAAAACGCCCAAGATCGAATGGGACCGGATCGCGGGGCGTGGTCGCCCGTTTTACTACTTCGCCTATGGCGCTTCGGTCACCGAGGTCGCTGTGGACACGTTGACGGGCGAGAACCGCATTCTGCGCACAGATATCCTGCATGACGCGGGCGCTTCGCTGAACCCGGCGCTGGATGTCGGACAGGTCGAAGGCGGTTACGTGCAGGGTGCGGGCTGGCTGACGACCGAGGAACTGGTCTGGGACGGGAAGGGCAACCTGCGCACGCACGCACCCTCGACCTACAAGATCCCGGCCTGTTCCGACCGGCCCGATATTTTCAACGTCGCACTTTGGGATGGCGAGAACCGAGAGGACACCATCTATCGCTCGAAAGCCGTGGGGGAACCCCCATTCATGCTGGGAATATCGGCCTGGCTGGCGCTTTCGAATGCGGTAGCGGCCTGCGGGGACACTTATCCGGCGCTCAACGCGCCCGCCACCGCCGAAGAGGTCTGGCGCGGCGTCCAGAGGATGAAGGGAGGCATCTGATGGGATTTGACCTTGAGGCTTTGAGGGAGGCGGTCAAAACCCACGGCAAAGTGGTCCGGGTGGTCATCGCCGGGATCAAAGGGTCGTCTCCACGTGAAGTTGGTGCCGCCATGCTGGTCTGGGACGGCGGGCAAAGCGGCACAATCGGCGGCGGAACACTGGAATACCAGGCGGCACATGCCGCGCGGTTGCAAACCACGCCAACCCGCCTGACGCATCATGCGCTTGGACCCGAGTTGGGGCAATGCTGCGGCGGTGCCGTGTCGTTGCTGAGCGAGGTTTACGACGCAAAGACCGTCAATGATCTGGACGATGCGGTCATCGCGCGCCCGACCAAGGATGGCGCGATGCCCCTGTCGGTCAAGCGAATGCTGGCGACGGCGCGCGGACAGGGGATTGCGCCCGAACCGCAGCTGATTGACGGCTGGATGGTTGAACCCGTTCACAAGCCCACGCGCAATCTGTGGATCTGGGGCGCGGGCCATGTCGGCCGGGCGCTGGTGGATGTGCTGTCCCCGCTTCCCGATCTTGCGATCACCTGGGTGGATACCAGCCCTCAGCGCTTTCCGGCCGCTGTGCCAGCGGGCGTGACAATTGTTCCGACGGCAAAACCGGCCGAGCTGGTCCGCCATGCCCCATGTGACGCTGAACATCTTGTGCTTACATACTCGCATAATCTTGACTTTGAACTGTGCAACAGACTGCTTTTGCACGATTTTGGCTTTGCGGGGCTGATCGGCTCGGCTACGAAATGGGCGCGATTCCGGTCACGGCTGGCCGCCCTTGGACATCCGCCTGAACGGATAAGCCGGATCACCTGCCCGATCGGTGACCCGTCGATGGGGAAGCATCCGCATATGATCGCCGTGGGCGTCGCTGCACAATTGCTGCGCCCGGCCCTGCAAAACAAGTTGAAGAAGGACCTGAGCGCGTGACCATTCCACTTTTGAGCTTGCAAGGGCTGACCAAAGCCTACCCCGGTGTTGTGGCCAATGATCAGGTGTCCTTTGACATCGGTGAAGGCGAAGTGCACGCGCTGCTGGGTGAAAACGGCGCGGGGAAATCCACGCTGGTAAAAATGATCTATGGGCTTGTGAAGCCGGACAGCGGCACCATGAAACTGCGCGGCAATCCGTTTGCGCCGCCCGAACCCCGCGCGGCCCGTGCGGATGGGATCGCGATGGTGTTCCAGCATTTTTCGCTGTTTGACGCGCTGAACGTGGCCGAGAATATCGCGCTGGGGATGGAGAACCCGCCCCCGATGGGGGATCTGGCATCGCGCATTCGCGAAGTTTCGGAAACTTATGGCCTTCCGCTGGACCCGTTTCGCACGGTTGGCGACCTGTCCGCAGGCGAACGCCAGCGGGTCGAGATCATCCGCTGCCTGTTGCAGGACCCCAAGCTGCTGATCATGGACGAACCGACCTCGGTTCTGACCCCGCAAGAGGTCGATATTCTGTTTGAGACGCTGAACAAGCTACGCTCCGAGGGAACCTCGATCCTGTATATCTCGCATAAACTGGAGGAAATCCGAACGCTATGCGACCATGCTACGATCCTGCGTCTGGGCAAGAACGTGGGCGAATGTGTCCCCGCTGAAACCTCGGCGCGTGACATGGCCGAGATGATGGTCGGGTCAACCTTGCAGACGCCCGAACGCTCGGGCCGGGAACTGGGCGAGGTCGCGCTGGATGTCAGCGGGCTGTCAGTCCCCTCGCCTTCGGAATTCGGCACCGCATTGCGCAATGTGCACATGACGGTCCGCAAGGGCGAGGTTCTGGGCATCGGTGGCGTTGCCGGAAACGGGCAGGATGAGTTGCTGGGCGTGTTGTCCGGGGAAATCCTGACATCGGCGGATGCAATCAAGTTCAACGGTCAGGCGATCGGCAAGCTCGGCCCGACAGCGCGCCGTAAGCTGGGCGTTCTGACCGCGCCCGAGGAACGGTTAGGCCACGCAGCGGCACCCGACATGAGCCTGACCGAAAACGCTTTGCTGACCGGATCTGTGCGGGAAGGGCTTGAGAAAAATGGCTTCTTGAAATGGTCCGAAACCCGGAGTTTTGCCGAAAAGATCATCGAAGCCTTCGACGTTCGCACGCCCGGGCCCGAAAACGCAGCGCGGTCCTTGTCCGGCGGTAACCTGCAGAAATTCGTGATTGGACGCGAAGTGCTGCAAAACCCTGATGTGTTGGTGGTAAACCAGCCAACCTGGGGGGTGGATGCCGCGGCGGCCGCGTCGATCCGGCAAGCCATACTCGATCTTGCGGCGAAAGGCACAGCGGTGATCTGCATCTCGCAGGATCTGGATGAGCTGATGGAAATCTCGGACAGTTTTGCGGCCTTGAACGAAGGCAGACTGAGCGCACCGCGCCCGACCACCGGCCTGACGGTGGATGAGATTGGCCTGATGATGGGCGGCGCCCATGGCATGGAGGTGGCACATGTGTGATCTGCTAGGCCGCCTTCGGCGAGAGTATTTGCGAAAAGATGAAACATCTGGGGGGATGAGCAAATGATAGTGTTGGAGAAACGGCCACAGCCGTCCAGGGCCTGGTCTTACGCGACCCCCCTTGTGGCGGTGCTGGCAACAATGGTGTTTGGCGGGTTGCTGTTTGCCATTTTGGGGAAAAATCCGGTCGAAGCCATCGGTACCATCTTCTGGGAGCCGCTGTTTGGCGAGTTCGCATTCTATTACCGCCCTCAATTGCTGGTCAAAGGCGCGCCCCTAGTGCTGATCGCAATCGGATTGTCGCTGGGTTTTCGGGCCGGTATCTGGAATATCGGGGCCGAAGGACAATACATCATGGGCGCCATATTCGGCGCGGGCGCAGGTCTGGCCTTCTATCCGCTTGATGCCTGGTACATCTTCCCGATCATGGTGGTCGCAGGCGCATTTGGCGGTTGGCTGTGGGCAACGATCCCGGCTTTGCTGAAGGTGCGTTTCGGCACCAACGAAATCCTTGTGTCGCTGATGCTGGTCTACGTGGCCGAGCAGATGCTGGCCTCGGTCTCGCTGGGTCTTCTCAAGAACCCCGAAGGGTTCGGCTTTCCCGGATCGCGCAACCTGCAATCCTATGAAAGCGCGTATAATGCCGAGCTGATTGCCGGTTCCGGGATGCATTGGGGTGTTGTCGCGGCCTTCATCGCGGTGATCTTTGCCTATGTATTGCTGAACCGTCACATGCTGGGCTTCCATATCCGCCTGACGGGTGAGGCCCCCCGCGCCGCAAAGTTTGCAGGTGTGAATCCGGCGCGCCTGATCCTGTTCTGCCTTGGGATTTCGGGCGCTTTGGCCGGGCTGGCCGGTATGTTCGAGGTGTCCGGCCCGTCCGGTCAGATCAGCATCGATTTCAATGTGGGCTATGGCTTTACCGCGATCATCGTCGCGTTTCTGGGCCGCCTGCATCCGGTGGGTATCCTGTTGGCCGGGGGCCTGATGGCGCTGACCTATATTGGTGGCGAAATTGCACAATCGCAGCTGGGTCTGCCTGCCGCTGCCATTCAGGTGTTTCAGGGAATGCTGCTGTTTTTCCTGCTGGCCTTCGATCTTCTGACAAACTTCCGCATCCGTGCGGCGCGTAGCGAGGTGGCGTGATCATGGACCTTGGTCAAATCAATCCCGTTCTTCTGGTTGCCTCGCTTATGGTGGCGGCAACCCCCCTTCTGCTGGCCGCGATCGGAGAGCTTGTCGTGGAAAAGGCAGGCGTTCTGAACCTTGGTGTCGAGGGCATGATGATCGTTGGCGCGATCAGCGGTTTTGCGATCTCGGTCGAAACCGGCTCGCCCTGGCTGGGCTTTGTTGCTGCCGCCATTGGCGGGGCCGTCCTGTCGCTGCTGTTCGTCCTGCTGACACAGTTTGCATTGGCCAACCAGGTTGCCAGCGGCCTTGCGCTGACCCTGTTTGGACTGGGGTTCAGCGCCTTGATGGGGCAAAGCTATGTAGGCGTCAAACCCCCCAGCATGGGCGATATCCACATCCCTTTGATTAGCGATATTCCGGTCATCGGCCCGATCCTGTTTCGGCACGACCCCATCCTGTATCTGGGCATTGCGCTGACCGCTGTGGTCTGGGCCGTCCTGAAATACACCCGCGTCGGGTTGATCCTGCGGGCGGTTGGTGAAAACCACGATGCCGCCCATGCGCTTGGCTACAAGGTTATCAAAATCCGTATCATGGCGATCCTGTTCGGCGGGGCCTGCGCGGGCCTGGGTGGGGCTTACATCAGCCTGATCCGTGTACCGCAATGGACCGAGGGCATGACCGCAGGTGTCGGCTGGATCGCGCTGGCGCTGGTGGTGTTTGCCAGCTGGAAACCATGGCGGGTCCTGCTGGGTGCATATTTGTTCGGCGGCATTACCGTCTTGCAGCTTAATTTGCAGGCAGCGGGCGTTGCCATTCCCGTCGAGTATCTGGCAATGTCACCCTATCTCATCACGATCCTTGTGCTTGTGATCCTTTCGGCCGACAAGAGCAGCGCACCTGCCTCACTGGGCCGGACCTTCCATGCCTCACACTAGGGGCCAACTGAACCAACTTGGGGAGTAACTACATGAAATTCAAATCACTTCTGACAACTGCCGCGATAGCGCTTGGTCTTGCGACCGGCGCAGTGGCGCAAGACAAGACCAAGGTCGGTTTTGTCTATGTCGGCCCTGTCGGCGACGGCGGCTGGACCTATGAACACAACAAAGGCCGTTTGGCGATCGAAGAAGAGTTCGGCGACAAGGTCGAGACTGTATTCGTTGAATCAGTACCCGAAGGCCCCGACGCCGAGCGCGTGATGACCCAGATGGCGCTGGAAGGCGCGGATCTGATCTTTACCACCTCGTTCGGCTATATGGATCCAACCATCAATGTGGCCAAGAAATTCCCGAACGTGAAGTTCGAGCACGCGACCGGCTACAAGACCGCCGACAACGTCTCGGTCTATTCAGCGCGTTTCTACGAAGGCCGCGCGGTTCAGGGGCATATCGCGGGTAGAATGACCGAATCGAACATCATCGGCTATATCGGGTCCTACCCGATCCCCGAGGTGATCCGCGGTATCAACTCGGCCTATATCCACGCCAAGAAGGCAAACCCGGATGTCCAGTTCAAGATCGTCTGGGCCTATACCTGGTTCGACCCGGCAAAAGAGGCTGACGCCGCCTCGGTTCTGATCGAACAGGGCGCCGACGTGATCCTGCAGCACACTGACTCGACCGCTCCGCAGGCCGCCGCACAAGAGGCGGGTAACGTGATCACCTTCGGTCAGGCTTCGGATATGAGCGAATACGCCCCCAAACCGCGTGTTTCCTCGATCATCGACAACTGGGGACCCT
This sequence comes from Ruegeria sp. L11, assembly GCF_056531755.1. Lineage (NCBI taxonomy): Bacteria > Pseudomonadati > Pseudomonadota > Alphaproteobacteria > Rhodobacterales > Roseobacteraceae > Ruegeria > Ruegeria sp. L11. The sequence goes on along the minus strand of NZ_JBQFMI010000002.1, from coordinate 10,449 downwards.
ATTACATTGCGCGCACGCGAGCTGTGATGGACGGCACCTGGACCTCGTCCAATACCTGGGACGGTATCGGGCCGGGCATGGTAGAAATCGGTGAGATTTCGGATGCAGTTCCTGCGGACATCAAAGAAGAGGCACTGGCCCTGAAGGCGGCGCTGGCCGATGGCAGCTATCATGCCTTTACCGGACCGCTGAAGAAGCAGGACGGCAGCGACTGGCTGGCCGAGGGCGAAGTGGCCGACGACGGTACGCTGGCTGGCATGAACTTCTATGTCGAAGGGCTGGAAGGCGATATCCCGCAGTAAACGACGCGGGTAGAAATGCATCAAGGCCCGCAGGTTTGCGGGCCTTTTTTCGTGGCGTTTTCGCTTTGGTCACATTACCGGATGACCGGGATGCTACGGCCGCGAAGACCTACGGAACCATTAAGCCCTGTCCTGTGTTCGCCATCCAATCAGGCTAAGGCACGCAAACACGATCGCGGCAACGCAGACGATCGAAGGCCCTGCCGGAGTGTCGAAAACATACGCAGCCCTTAACCCCGTGATGGCTGAAAGCGCGCCTATTCCCGCTGCGATCAAGGCCATCGTTTCTGGTGACCGCGCAAGGTTACGCGCCGCTGCCGCCGGAATGATCAGCATTGCGGCGATCAGCAATACGCCCACAACCTTGATCGCCACCGCTACGGTCACGGCAAGTGACAGGGTCAGGATCAGTTGTTCACGCCTTGGATCGAAGCCGCTGGCATAGGCCAGTTCTTCGTTCAATGTCGCGGTCAGAAGTTGCGACCAACGCCAGACAATCAGCGCCACGACAAGCGCCGCACCGCCCCAGATCACGACCAGATCCGAACGGGAGACTGCCAGAATATCCCCAAACAGATATGCCATCAGGTCAATCCGGACACCGGACAGGAATGAAACTGCAACCAGCCCAAAGGCCAACGCAGAATGTGCCAGAACGCCCAGCAGCGTGTCCATCGCATATCCGCGACCGGCCAAAAGCGAAACGGTCAGCGCCATGACCAAAGCGACAGCCAACGCGCCCGTGAAGATCGACATCTGAAACGTCAGGGACAGGGCCACGCCCAAAATTGCGGCATGTGCGGTTGCATCGCCGAAATACGCCATGCGACGCCACACGACGAAACATCCAAGCGGAGCCGCAGCAAACGCCACGCCAATACCGGCGAGCGTTGCCCGCATCATGAAATCATCCAGCATTATTCCGCCGCTTCCTGTGTACTCGCATCATGGTCATGATCATGATGGTGATCATGTTCATGACGATAAAGGGCAAGCGCACCGCCTGTTCCGGTTCCGAACAAGGCCCGATACTCTGGTGCCGAGGCGACCACGGCCGGCGATCCTTCGCAACAGACATGCCCATTGAGGCATATCACCCGGTCCGACGCACTCATGACCACGTGCAGTTCGTGGCTGATCATCAGAATGGCGCATCCGGTCTCGCGCCGGACAGCCTCGATCTGCTGGTAAAAGCTGGCCGACCCCCGTTGGTCCAACCCCTGTGTCGCTTCGTCCAGCAACAAGATATCCGGGCGGTTGATCAAAGCCCGAGCCAGCAGCACCCGCTGGAACTGTCCACCGGACAGTTGCGACATCTGGCGTTTCAACAAATCCGGCACACCCGCCGATTCAAGCGCCTCGACACATTGCCTGCGCGACACAGGATCGGTCAGACGCATGAACCGTTCGACAGAAATCGGCAATGTCGGATCGACATGCAACTTCTGCGGCACGTAGCCGATTTTCAATCCGGGCTTCAGTGACACTTTACCGGCACAAGGCCGTGTCGCACCGATAATGGCGCGCAGCAGGCTGGTCTTTCCTGATCCGTTCGGGCCAACGATGGTTACGATTTCACCCGGCTCAATGACCATGTCCACATGATGCAGTACGGTATGCGCGCCATAGCGGACGCTGAGTTTCTCGACAGTGATCAGCGCCATCTTTATGCCTTTTCGGTGCAGTCGGGGCAGAGACCTTCAGCCTCTACAACCGTTCGCTCGATCTCGAAACCCGCCGCGCGCGCGGCAGCGCCAAGAACACCTTTGGACGGGGCAGATTGCGCCTCGGCTACGGCGTCGCATTTTCGGCAGATCATGAAAGCAGGTGAATGCGCCGCACCGGGATGAGAGCAGGCGACAAACGCGTTCAGCCGCTCGATCTTGTGGACAAATCCGTTTTGTACAAGAAACTCCAGCGCCCGATAAGCGACCGGAGGCTGGGACCCGAACCCTTCGTCGCGCAACCGGTCAAGGATTGCATAGGCACCTTGGGCGCGATGTTCGTGCAATAACATCTCAAGAACCTTGCGCCGAACCGGCGTCAGCCGCAGCCCTTCCGCTTTGCACCGGACTTCGGCGGATGTCAGAGCCGTTGCGACGCAGCTCTGGTGGTCATGTTCCTGAAACCCGACCGGAGCCGCGTCTTTGCCAATAACTGGGTGCACATCACTTGTCATGTTATTACATATCATGTATTGCCGCTTGAAATGTTATAAAATCACACAGAGGGCCCGATGTCCAGAACGCTTCTTCTTCCATTATCTATCACAGTTGCACTGCTGGGTGGACCGGCCCGCGCAGATGCGCCAAACGTTGCCGCGGACATTGCCCCGGTTCATTCGCTGGTGGCCCGTGTCATGGCGGGTGTGGGAACACCTGCCCTGATCGTCGCACCGGGTGCCTCGCCGCATGAATACAATCTGCGCCCGTCCGAGGCAGCCGCGTTGCAAAACGCCGATCTGGTGTTCTGGGTAGGAGAAGACCTGACACCCTGGCTGGAAAGTGCGATAGAAACTCTTGCCCAAGGTGCGACCGCCACAGCCCTATTGGACGCAAAGGGTACGGGGCTTCTTGAGTTCCGGGAAGACGCATTGTTTGAGGCGCATGATCACGCGGACGATGCGGGTCACGAAGACCATGACGACCATGGCGATCACGAAGGCCATGATGATCATGACTCTCATGACCCACATGCCTGGCTTTCGCCAACGAATGCCAAAGCCTGGCTGACCCTGATCGCGGATCAACTGTCGTCAGCGGATCCCGACAACGCCGCTGCGTATTTAGCAAATGCCGAAGCGGCGCGCGAAGAAATGAACGTGCTTTCCGCAGAAGTGGAAGAGTTGCTTGAACCGGTTCGCGGCGGCAGCTTCATCGTGTTTCATGATGCCTACCAGTATTTTGAGGTTGCGTTTGGTTTCCCTGCATCGGGCGCGATTTCCCTGAGCGACGCGTCCGACCCAAGCCCCGCGCGAGTTGCCGCCATTCAAGGTCGCATTCACGCCGAAGGCATCAACTGCGTATTGTCTGAACCACAGTTCAATCCGGGCATCGTCGAAACCGTGTTGGATGGAACATCGGCACAATCCGGTGTGATCGATCCACTGGGCTCGGCTCTGGAACCCGGGCCGTCTCTGTACCCGCAAGTCATTCGTAACATGGCGCAAACCCTGTCGGAGTGTTTGAAAACCCGTTGAACCGGGACTGGGATCGGGACGCGGAAACCTGCCGGGGTGCACCCAAAAGGGCCAAGTCCCGATCTGCGCATCAGGTTTGGAACATTGGAGAAGCGCATCAGACCATGGTCTGTAGCGCGTCAAACAATTGTCGTTCATAGTCGATTGCGAAATGAGACCCAAAATTACCGACCTGACAATTGGCAACTGGTCTTTGTCGCGCGTATTTCTCGCGGCAAGTGTTGTGGTCATGGGGACTGCAACGGTGTTTGTTGGTCACTGGGTATCGAACCGGATCGAAAATGCGGTTGTACAAAATTCCGCCAACTCTGCGGCATTGTACATGGAAAGCATTTTGTCCCCACTCAGCCAGGAGCTGGCGCATGGAGACCGCCTTTCCGAACAGGCCAGCCGGGCGCTGGACGAGATTTTCATGACCCAGCCGATGCGCGAACGCATTGCCTCGTACAAGTTCTGGAAACAGGATGGCGAGATTGCATACGCATCGGATTCCGCCATCATCGGTCGCCGCTTCGAGCCGACAGATGACCTGAAACGCGCATGGGCTGGAGAAATCTCGGGCTCATTTGAAGAGCTGGACGACGAAGAAAGCGCGGCAGAGGCTGCGCTTGGCATTCCATTGCTGGAAGTCTACAGCCCCATTCGCGAAATCTGGTCGGGGAAAATCATCGCGGTCGCCGAGTTTTATGAAAAGGCCGATCAGCTGGAACTGGACATGGCCAGAGCCAGAAGAACAAGCTGGTTGATCGTTGGCTCGGCCTTTGCGGCAAGCACGATTGTTCTGTTTTCCATTGTCGCAATCGGCGACAACACCATTCGACGGCAAGGGCGCCTTCTGAATGATCGTCTTGCCGAAAGTGAAAAGATGGCCGCACAGAATGCCATGCTGCGGTCGCGCGTCATTGATGCATCGGAAAGATATGCTGCGCAAACGGACAGGTTTCTCAGGAAACTCGGCGCGGAACTGCATGACGGCCCTGCCCAATACCTGTCCCTCGCCGCCCTTCGATTGGAGGCCGCATTCGGCGACAAGCCGGAGATGCCCAACGAGGCCGAAGAAATTCAGCAATCTTTGCAGAAGTCTTTGGCAGAAATTCGCGCCTTGTCACGGGGGTTGTTCGCGCCAGACATCGAAAATCTGGCGCTCGTTGATGTGGTAAAAAGAGCTGTCGAGGACCATTCTGAACACAGCCCTTTTCGCCCCGGTATTTCCTTTCAGGGCAATCCGTCGCCCGACTTGTCGATCTCGGGCAAGTTGTGCGTTTTCCGGTTCCTGCAGGAAACGCTTTCCAATGCCGCAAGATATGCGCCCGCGTCCCAGTGCACTGTCACCTGCAACGTACAAGGTGATCGCATCACCGTTCAGGTCAGCGACGACGGCCCCGGGTTCGCCCCCTCCGGCGAGACGGTTCTGCGTGAGGACGGGGGCCAGGGCCTTGTCGGCTTGCGTGACCGGGTCGAAAGCATCGGTGGCCGGTTCGAGGTGACATCAACCCCGGGCAAGGGCACCACCGTTGCTATGACATTGTTTCCCAGAAAGATGAGTGCATCATGACAACATCCGTCGTTATCGCAGATGATCACCCGATTTTCAGGGACGGTTTGCACCGCACTTTAGAGGAAGCCGACGGCTTCAAGGTTCTCGCCGCCGGATCAAATGCGGATGAGGCCGTTTCCCTTGTCCGAACCCATCAGCCTGACATCGCCATCCTCGACCTGTCGATGCCCGGTGGCGGCATTAGCGCGACCCGTCGAATTGCTGAAATGGCAAACCCGCCTTTCATTGCGATATTGACGGTCTCTGAAAACAGCAGTGACGTTGCAGACGCTTTGGAGGCGGGTGCCATTGGCTATATCGTCAAGGGCGTGACAGCACGCGAATTGACAGCTTCGCTGCGCAGTATCGCCTCGGGCGAAGGGTTCGTCTCGCCGGGTCTTGCTTCGCGTATGCTGCTTCAGATCAATCGCGGAAACGGGTCGCAGCAAGAAGCTGACGCCATAGATGATCTTACCCATCGCGAAGAGGAGATTCTTCGGCGCGTCGCCAAAGGGCTGAGCAATCGGGAAATAGCCGATGAGTTGGGAATACAGGAGAAAACCGTCAAGCATTACATGACGGCGATCCTGTCCAAGCTCCATGCGCGAAACCGGGTGGAGGCCGCTCTTATCGCGCATGAGGCCTGGAACAAGAAAGACTAGGGGTCAGGCGCTCAAAGACCGGGGCGGTCTCTCAAGAAAAGAAACCGCCCCGCACAATCGCCAAAGTTCGTCACTCAGTTGGCAATCGCCTGAAGTCTGCTGCGATCCGCCGCAGTTGCGGTTCTTTCTACAACGGTCCGGTTGAACGGGTCTTTCAACTCGTAACGCCCGCCCTCGATCTCTTCTTTCCAGCCGTTTGCGTAACTAACTTCGATATTGTTGCCCTGAATTTCGATTTTTGCCGGGTTACTTCCAGCGCCACCACTCTGCCCGGGCGAGCGCACGCTGTCGATTGAGATACCGTTTGCCAGTGACCGAAGGCGCGAAACGTCGGCACCGGTGGCCGGTCGTTCCTCGACTGTTCGGTTCTGCGCGTTCTTTCTTTCGTACCGGCCGTTTTCAATCTCTTCCTTGGTACCGTCAGCATAGCGTACTTCTATGCCGCTCGCGCTTGTCTCGACCTTTGTTATTCCAGCCGACCCCGATGACTGCCCCCCAGACTGGGACCGGTCCTTCTTATCGCCCCGGCCCGAGCGTGACGAACCATCGTCATCATCATCATCGTCGTCGTCATCATCATCGTGACCACCTTTACCCGATCCGGAATTGTCGTCACGATCACCGCCGCTGCCCGACCCGGAATTGCTGTCATGGTCATCATCCCCGCCGTTGCCGTCACTCCCTTTCCCGCTCTTTGCAAATGCGTAAGCAGGTTCCAACCGCAGAAGACCGTCTGCGTCAAAAACCGGCACATAGGGTGTCATCACAATCAGCGACGCCAGCGCAACCGTATTGAGAAGCTGACCAGTTCTTTTCCGGGTATTCATTTTCGTCTCCAATCCTGTTCGAGGCGTTATCCTGTATTGGAGGCAGAATATCCCGGGCCCGGCTTCGCTACATCGGGCTTAGGTCTGATGATTTTCCGGCCGATTGTCCGGGTCCGAGGATTGAGAGTTTCAAATATCCATCGCTCAAATGGATCTGGTGATCCAATTTAGGCCTTGGGCAATGAGGTGTTGCCGCGTTGCTTTCCATGTTTTGCGGAACTCGGCTTCAGCGGTTGGCGGGTCTTGATTTGACAGCTGTCGTTTTCTTCCCGATTAGGGTCAGGATGCATTGATTCTCAAGGCGCTGCATGATTCACGGCTCGAAAAATGGAGTGGTGATATGAGCGACCTTTTCTGGCTGACCGACGAGCAGATGGCCAAATTTTCCCCTTTCTTCCCGCGGTCGCACGGCAAGCCACGGGTCGATGACAAGAGGGTGCTGAGCGGGATTATCTTCATCAATCGCAATGGGTTGCGGTGGCGAGACGCTCCCAAAGAATACGGACCGCACAAGACGCTTTATAGCCGGTGGAAGCGTTGGAGTGAGAAAGGCATCTTCGCGCGGATGATGACCGGCCTGGCCGCCGAACACGGCGAGGAAAAGACCGTGATGATCCCCTCTCGGGACATTGCTCCGCAATGCCCTGCCGGGCAGTGGACGCGACCTATCTGAAAGCACATCGCACCGCGACCAGCAGGGCCGCGAAAAAGGGGGGCGTGGCCGCCTGATTGGCCGAACCAAGGGCGGCATGAATACTAAACTGCATGCTATCTGTGACAGCCAAGGGCGACCGATCAGCCTTTTTGTCACCGCTGGCCAAGTCAGTGACTACATCGGTGCGCGAGCGCTAATGAGCAGCATACCAGAAGTCGACTGGCTGCTCGGGGATCGCGGCTATGATGCAGACCGGTTCCGAGACGCGTTGAAAGACAAAGGAATAAGCGCCTGCATCCCAGGTCGAAAGCAACGCAACCGTCATCTATTGGTTATGAATCCTGACCCTACGACACACCGGTCTACTTTTCGATCACGGAGGTACACCGGTACATCGACAACATGAACCGTGAGGTCATCGGTCGACTGGACGGCGAGAACAAACCCAAGCTTTCTGATGGAACACTAATAGAAGATCGAAAACTTCATTACTTCGAAAACTCATGTACTTTCGTCCCGACATCCACGGCCAAAGCGGATAAGGCAACCAGCGGTCCGTTTTATGGAGAATTCAATCGCTTCCTCTCACGTCTTGAAACCAAACTCTCCGACAAGCGCCTACGCTTCTTGCTACAAGCCAAGAAAGATGATGGGAAGTGTTTCCAGACTGATGACTTTGAACAAATCATGAAGCAATTCATCGGTTACCTCAATCGATCCAATGTCACCATTGTCGACCTAAGTGGCATACCATTTGAGGTGTTGAGTATTACGGTGAGCCTAGTTTCTCGACTGATCTTCGATTTCTGTTTTCACTACTCGAAGCTGCTACAAAGACAAGAATTACTGAATGATGTACCAGTCATGCTTGTCTGCGAGGAAGCTCATAACTACATCCCTCAGAGAGACGACGCTGCATATCGTTCTTCTAGAAAATCGTTGGAGCGCATTGCAAAAGAAGGAAGAAAGTACGGGCTCAGTTTGATGGTTGTGAGCAAGCGACCGTCAGAGGTTTCGGAGACTATCTTCGCGCAATGCAACAATTTTTTGGCGCTTCGGCTGACCAACAATACCGACCAAAACTATGTGAAGCGGCTCTTTCCGGACAACTCCAGCGGCATTACGGACATCTTACCCAATCTTGCCCCTGGTGAATGTGTCGTTGTCGGAGATGCTGTGTTGCTGCCAGCGATTGTGCAGATGCCGATGCAGAATCCCGAGCCACAATCCCAAGGCGTTCGCTTCCACAAAGAATGGCAGGAACCTTGGCGCGAATTTACTTTTGGGGATGTGATAAGTCGCTGGCGGAAAGAATGATACGCCTAGTGGTAGGCTGTGCGCGCGTCTGAACTTGACGAACAATCCGGTTTGCTGACCCGACGGATATCTGCTTTCGGGTTACTATAACGCAGCGACTGGCGCTGTTGCCAGGGATCGGACTTGGCCGGAGAATGAGCACTAACGCCAAAGCAGTAAATCTAGCATCCTATTCGAGGGAGCATTCAAACTCTTCGAGGAGGGTTTGCATTGCATTTTCAGTTCCAGTTTGCGTTCTTACCCTTTCCTCCAACTGGTCAATCAACAATACCTGCTGAGTTATTTCATCCGCCAACTTTGTGAGATTGGCGTTTAACTCAGACAACTCTTCATCGGCACCAAATGCGCGATAGGTGTTGCTCCAGCTACCATCCCTCCACATCCAGCTAGAATGAGTGAGCCTCCCCAACTGAACTGGTCCACCGCTATGTTTAGGAAACGGAGGACCACGAATGGCAAACAAGCGACCGAAGCCCGAAGAGATTGTCTCGAAGTTACGGCAGGTTGAAGTTCTGATGGGACAAGGCATGTCCCGTCTTGATGCGATCAGGCAGATCGGAATTGTTGAACAGACCTATTACCGCTGGCGCAAAAAGTACGGCGGAATGGGCGTAGATCAGTTGAAAGAACTGAAACGGCTTCAGAAAGAGAACGAGCGGCTTAGACGCGCAGTTTCAGATCTGACGTTGGACAAACTGATCCTGACGGAAGCCGCAAAGGGAAACTACTGAGCCCCGCTCGTCGTCGTGCTTGTATTGACCATGTTCGCAACCAACTGAACGTTTCCGAGAGACGCGCCTGCCGCGTGCTTGGACAACACCGGTCCACGCAACGGCGTGTCCCACAAGGTCGCGCAGACGAAGACCGGCTGGTGGCCGACATGATCGAGCTGACCCGTCAATACGGGCGATATGGCTATCGCAGGATCGCAGCGCAGCTGAGAGAGGCTGGGTGGTCTGTTAGCGATGGGCGAATTGAACGGCTTTGGCGACGAGAGGGGCTGAAAGTGCCAGTGAAACAACCGAAGAAAGGACGGCTTTGGCTGAACCCTTCTCATCGATACTGCGTATCGACTGCCGGGCAGTGGATGGGTCGTGTGTTCGGCTGAGGCCGGAGTATCGCAATCATGTATGGAGCTATGATTTCGTCCATTGTCGAACCGACGATGGCAAAGCTTTTCGGACGCTGAACATCCTTGATGAGCACAGCCGGGAGTGCCTGGCGATTAGAGTGAAGCGCAAGCTGAACTCGGTCGACGTGATCGACGCCCTGACGGATCTGTTCATCCTTCGTGGCGCACCCGGTTTCATACGTTCGGATAACGGGCCGGAATTTGTCGCCCAGGCCGTCCGAGACTGGATCGCCGCCGTCGGCGCCAAGACGGCTTACATCGAACCTGGCAGCCCGTGGGAGAACGGATACTGTGAAAGTTTCAATGGCCGGTTCAGGGACGAACTACTCAACGGCGAAATCTTCTACAGCCTGCGCGAAGCACAAATCCTGATCGAACAATGGAGGAGGCACTACAATACAAAACGCCCCCACAGTGCACTGGGCTATCACCCGCCGGCACCTGAAACCATCATCCCGATGGATCACAGGCCGATGATGCACTAACAATCAACTTGGACCAGTCAGATGAGGCTGCTCAGCAGATCTGGCACAGGCGCTATCGGATCCGTCGATCCGCACCGGGGCCTTGGAGATTATCCGGGGCCTGATTGAACGTGTTACGATCAAACATGAACGGGATGGCGTCCAGATCGAACTGGAGGGTGTCCTGGCAGCGATGATTGGGTTGGCCCAGAATGAACAAAGCCGCCCTGAGGCGGCTTGTTCGAGACTCTGTTCGACCGAAGTGGTTGCGGGAGCAGGATTTGAACCTGCGACCTTCAGGTTATGAGCCTGACGAGCTACCGGGCTGCTCCATCCCGCGTCAGAGTCAGATTT